>CAZXDK010000031.1:0-30464 GCA_964639585.1 uncultured Gallionellaceae bacterium
ATGTCAAAGTTTAAAAACGGCCACGCCAATTCCGATGCCACATACACACCGATCAAGGTACCCACAACTGCATAGATCACGGCTGCAATGGTGAACCATCGAACCACGTCCATATCATACTTTACTGGTGTCGCTTGAGTCGCTTCCACAGTATCTCCTCCCTAGAGCAAGTTAATAAACCAATACGAAAGTTGCTTTACCTAATGAATCAGCAAAATAACAAACGCATTCCACCTTTGTAATGCACAGCTTAAAGCGGGCGCAATAATCGCATGGGTCGCAACGACAAGTAAAGCGCTAGTTTAGTTCCAACAGTCAATACCCAATCACTTTGGTCAACTTAAACGCATGAGCAGGTTGCGCATCTGCCTAGCGCTTACTTTTATAATAGGTTGTTGCAATTGTGTTTATTAGGATGGCATCAGGAATGGAGCGGGTGAACGGGATCGAACCGTCGTATGCAGCTTGGGAAGCTGCCGTTCTACCATTGAACTACACCCGCGTGTAAAATGCGGAGCGCATTCTAACACGGACATCCATAAGAAGTGATTACCCTAAGCATTAACGGCACCCCTCGCCAATTCCCTACTGCAATCAAGGTTGCCGAACTCATCGAAGCGTTGGGTTATACCGGTAAGCGTATTGCACTGGAGCGCAACGGAGAGATCGTACCGCGCAGTACATTTGCCACGCAGCCATTGCTTGATGGCGACAAACTGGAAGTCGTTGTAGCGGTCGGCGGCGGCTAATCCCGCGCCCCGCATCGCCCTCCCTCTCATCAAATCAGGAATCACACCATGAACGACAAATTAATAATCGCGGGCAAATCATACGATTCACGCCTACTGGTGGGCACCGGCAAATACAAAGACTTCGCCGAAACCCAAGCCTCCATTGAAGCCAGCGGCGCGGAAATCATCACCATCGCCATCCGCCGCAGCAACATCGGCCAGAATCCGAATGAGCCTAACCTGCTCGACATCCTGCCGCCGTCGAAATACACCCTGCTGCCCAACACCGCTGGCTGCTACAGCGCCGACGATGCGGTGCGCACTTTACGACTGGCACGTGAGTTACTCGACGGACATAGCCTGGTTAAACTGGAAGTGCTGGGCGACCCGCAATCTTTATATCCCAACGTGATCGAAACCATCGCCGCCGCCAAAACGCTGGTCGCAGAAGGTTTTCAGGTCATGGTCTACACCTCGGACGACCCCATCATCGCCAAACAACTGGAAGACATCGGCTGCGTCGCCATCATGCCGCTGGCCTCACTGATCGGCTCCGGCATGGGCATCCTCAACCCGTGGAACCTGCAACTCATCATGGATCGCGTACAAGTACCGGTGATCGTGGATGCGGGCGTGGGCACAGCCTCCGATGCCGCCATCGCGATGGAACTCGGCTGCCAAGGCGTATTGATGAACACCGCCATCGCCGCCGCGCAAAAGCCCGTATTGATGGCCTCCGCCATGAAACAGGCTGTCGAAGCTGGCCGCTCTGCATTTTTGGCCGGACGCATGCCGCGCAAGCTATACAGCGCCTCACCCAGCTCGCCCACCAGCGGCATGATCGGTAAAGCGTGATGGAACACCGCCACATCCGCAGCTTCGTGCTGCGCCAAGGACGCGTATCTCCCGCACAGCAACGCAGTTTGGATACCCTGATGCCGCGCTACGGCATCCCCTATTCAAATCAAACGCTCAATCTGGATAACGCCTTTGGCCGCGTTGCCCCCAAAATTCTGGAGATCGGTTTCGGCATGGGCGAGCCAACCGCCAAGATCGCGTTGGCGCATCCGCAAAATGACTACCTCGCGCTGGAAGTGCATCCGCCCGGCGTGGGCAGCCTGCTCAAACAGATAGACGCGCAGGGCATCCAGAACATCCGCATCATCCAGCACGATGCGGTGGAAGTGTTGCGCGACATGGTGCAAGACAACACGCTGGACGGCGTGCATATCTTTTTCCCCGACCCGTGGCACAAAGCGCGCCACAACAAACGCCGCCTGATCCAGTCGCCGTTCATCGCCGCGCTGGTGCAGAAAATCAAGCCCGGCGGCTACATCCATGTCGCCACCGACTGGCAGGATTATGCGGAACAAGTATTGGCGGTACTCAGCGCCGAACCGCTGCTGCAAAACACCGCCGACAGCTATGCCGAAAAACCCGCCTACCGCCCGCTCACCAAATTCGAGCAACGCGGCCTGAACCTCGGACACGGGGTGTGGGATTTGGTGTTTAAGCGCAATTAAAGCACTCAATATCCTTGCGCGTTTCGCTATTGACAGCTTGCGGTTAGACACAGAGAATAGCGTCTGCTGTACAAACTTAAACCCAAGGGAGGGATTCACTGATGCAAAAATTTTCTTACATGCTGCTGGCGCTTTTTGGACTCGTTAGCTTTTCTGCTCAGGCAGACGTTAGCTTCGCGCACCAGATTGCCAATAACTATGGCTTACTTGCCAAACAGCAAAATCCAAAATCCACATTGACCGCAGAAGCCGGGCGCGCGTTCTTTGTTAAAAAAGTCGTAGTGGCTGGCAAGGATCTTTCGTGCTCCGCCTGCCATACCGACAATCCGGCTAATCCAGGCAAACACAATGAAACTGGCAATGCGATCAAGCCACTTGCGCCATCCGCCAATCCAGATCGCTTTTCAGATCGCCAAAAAGCAGAAAAGAACTTTACCAAACACTGCAATGATTTGTACGGCAAAGATTGCTCCGCCCAAGACAAGGGCGATTTCATCACTTATTTGCTGACTGTCAAGTAATTCACTGCCTTCAAACAAAACAAAAGACCCGCGTTTGCGGGTCTTTTGTTTTTGTCATAGAAATTCCGCCGCAACTTACTTGGTTTCATTCTTTCCTTCGCAAGTCAATATTCCCTGCACAATCACTTGCAACTCGGACTCCGTCAACTCGGGATAAGGCGGCATATCCATTTTCCCCCAAGAACCCGATCCCCCATGAGCAATTTTACGCGCCAAAAAAATACCGGCGTTGTTATCCTTTTTGTATCTCGCCGCGACTTGCTGCCAGACCGGCGAGCCCATCTGATTTCCCGACTCGTGGCAGGATAAACAATGCGATTTGGCGATAATTGCTTCAAAGGTTGCCGTCTTGGGCGGCGAAGCTGCCGCCGCGTCATAAGACCGCTTGTCTCCGCACGCAGAAATGACCATTGCCGCAAGCAACACGCCAGCAACACCTTTTATTTGGGGGGTTATTTTATTATTCAACCGAAAGCCTTCTTCAAATTAGTTGCTCTTTTTCGCGCCTTTATGGAAACGATGGCAACTTTCACAAGGACTCCTGATTTTATTGGAAGGCAAATGCGAGCGCTCTCCCACATGACACTCGTGACACTTCTCAATTCCCGGCATGGAAATATCGGCGCTCGTTTTTGAGTTCGCCTTGTCGTGGCAATCCGCGCAGTTCATCGTTGCATGCTTTGCATGTGAAAATATGATATCCGGCATCCAATCGCGATTGATATGCAAAGGCGCCACTTTCCATGGAACATCGCGCTTCCCGGTGGGCTGAATTTCATGGCACTCGCCACACTCAAGTTTTTCTCTGAACAAGGTCGCACCGGCATTTTTCCGGGCAAGGTCATTCGCGCAATCCAGAACACGCTGCACTTCATTGCCGCCCACATTCTCACAAGCGGCCTTATCCTTTATTTGCGGATCAATCAGCCATTGGGTGTAGAACTCCCGCAATCGGCTCATTACCTCGCGTTCGGATCCATGAGGTGCAACACCCTGAACCGGATCGGTAAAATCCAGCGCATGACAACGCGATTGCTGGCAACTTTTTTGCATCGTCAGTGGCATGAAGTGCTCACCGGACGCATCTATTTTATGACAATCGCGGCACACCATAACCATATCTCCCATCGGGCTAGACACCCCCCTTTTATCCAAGTGAACCTGATGGGAATATTTGAGCCCGGACTTTTCGACCAGCTTATTTTTTTCATCCAAGCGTACTCGAACGGCATCCTTGCCATTTCGCAAAGTGATACTGAACTGCGGATGCTCCTCGGCAAAGTCAGTTACATTGGCAAGGGTTGTATCCGCGCTTTTCCCCTTGATGTTCCCATGGCAAGTGATGCATTCTTTCGAACTATGGGCGCCCGGGCGCGCCTTACCCCTATGATCAAAATGGCAATCCGTACAGCGCGATTTCACAAAAACATTCGCATGCGTATCGTCTTTAATATGTTTGGCAACCGCTTTATGGCATCCAGTACAAACATCATCCGCGACCGCCCGAAAAGCCTTTAGATGGCAAATTGAACACTGCGCGCCAAACACGCGATGCCCGTCCGATAATTGCCCCGGACTCCACATGCCGTTCAACGTCACCGGAAGATTAGCCTGCCACTTGTCGAACGATGACGACACTCCCGGCAACAGCGGTAGAAACAAGCCGATAACAAGAATAAATGCGGCAAGCATCAAACTCCATTTGCGCTTGCTCACACCTAACGCCGCCAATGTGAGCGGCTCCGAGCGACTGGCTATCAATGCCTTCGGCAGCGGTTCGGTCAGCTCTACCGACAGCGTGATATCGTGAGCATTCGACATCGCCTCAACCAGGAATAGATATGGCCCCATTTCCACACGCATCCCGGGCGTAAGCGCGGTGTTTTGCTCAATAAAGCCATTGATTCCGATGGCCTCATCTTTTTCCGCCTCGATATATAGCGTCCCGTCTTCCGAACGGCGCAAACTTGCGTGCAGCAAATTGACCCGATGATCCAGCAGGTGAATTTTACAAGCCGCACCTCTGCCGATTGTGATCGATTCACCGCTGACCACGCTTTCTTTGCGCACCGGCACCCCCTGCGGGTTGTGCAAGACCTGAATCAAAAGACATGAAATCATTTTGGGCTACCAGTAAAAAAATATAGCCACAATGTGGGCAATGAGCGCAGCCAATAACGCGATTGACAAAGGCACATGCAGATATAGCCAGCATTCCAGCCGGGCTTTCAGCATAATTTCCCTGCGCACCCGCAGCACCAGTTTTTCTTTATGCAAAAGAACGGAATACAAATCACGGATCAGTTTCGGTTGCTCATCCTTGATGTACGTTTGGCCAAGCCGCAAGACTTTCTGTGCGGCCAGAGCAGTAGGACAATCACGCTGGCTACCGATAATTTGTTGAAAAAAATTGCCTCCCAAGCGGGTTTTTTCGCGGGCATTCAACACCAGATGATTCACTTCATCCGGCAGCCCCAGTGCCCGAATTCTAGCCAATTCGTCGAGTTCGTCCACCTTAAGCAACATGTCATCCAGCGTATCGTTACCCATATTTTCGGTGATCAACCGAGGGAAATTGAGGTAGGCATACACACCATAAAATCCGCTGGCGATAACCAGCAACATCAACACATACGAGAAAGTATGAATGTTCCAGCCAAAGTGAAAACCGGTGTGCAACGTAGCCAAAACGACTAGCGCCGCCCCCATATAGATGTGCGAAGAAAGCCATCCCTGCAGCGTCCCCCCATAACGCCAACTTTCTTGGGCGCTGCGTTTCCTGCGGTCAAACTTCCTGCGTTGTTGAGCGGGAACATCCCCCTGATCGCCATTAAGCTCTTGCTTGCGTCTTGCGCCTTTTTGATCCAAACGCCTGTCCGGCACTCTGGGCGTACACTGCCTAGTAATGCCGTACCACAACAACAATAATACTATCAGCAAGGAAATAACGCCCAACACATAGCCTAACCATGTTCCTCCGTACGCCACTCCACTGGCTGGCTCAAACAATATGTAAGCCGCAACAGCAACCGCCACCATCAGGCTGAACACTTTGAAATACCAGTAATTGTCGTAATTCAGCACCGTGGGGCGATACATCATATTCATTCAAACTCCGATCCCTAATTGCTACACTTATCCTACAAGACCTGACTCAGGAAAACTTCCGGACTAACACGAAGCGCGGCGCCAGTTGGGCATGCCCTGACGCAAGCGGACCCGGCAATAATGCCTTTGCACATATCGCATTTCACCGCTTTTTTCGCGGCTGAGTCGGTCGCCTTGTCTTGTTTATTTAAAGGCGCCTGTAATCCTAAAATTACCCGCCAAATGCTGGGTTGCTTGTATCCGGTCTGGCTAGTCATCTGAATAACACCGTAAGGGCAATTATTCTGACAATTGCCACATCCAATGCAGCTGTCGCTGATAAACACCTCACCGTGCACCGAGCGGTGTATCGCATCCGGCGGGCAATCTTTCATGCAATGCGGGTGCTCACAATGCCGGCAGGAAGTAGGCACATGTATCTGTTCATAGGTTGATCCGGCCCTCCGATCCAGGCGCGAAGTGCCATCATGCACATCTGCACACGCCCTTTCACAGTTATCGCACCGAATACACTTTGAATAATCTATCAGCAGCACATCCGTTGCCTCGCCCACGCCTTGATCCATCAGGAATTTAACGAGTCCGCTAGCCCCTCCCATTAAGGCCGACTCGCTTGACCGGACGCGCTCCAAATAGCGACCATCTATCTTGCTGCGTATCGAAGAATTTCTCTGCATCACGGCATTAAAACGCTCGCCTTCCAGCATCACCACTTCGGTGGGGGAGGCTGCGCGCACTGTCGCGGTGCGCGGCTGGTTGGATAGCAACGCCATCTCCCCGACATAATTCCCCGCTGAAACATAGGCCAGCACGACATCTTTACCCGCAATCAACTGCGACACGGTAACAGAACCGCGCCGTATCATATAAAGTCCGTCGGCTTCATCCCCCTCGTGAAACAGCACGTCCCCGACGGCGTACTGCTTAAACTTGGCTTCCTGCACAAGATGATCGAGTTCGCTTTCCGGCAGGGCTGTGTCAAGGTAGTTTCGCACAATGCGCTTGAGGGACACCTCATCCAGCTTGCGCTGCACGCCTTTCGTCAAATGGAGCAATTTCAACATTGAGCGGCGCGGCGTTTCGACAAGCACACAATTTTCTCCGGCTATTGCCGTACCTGAGCGGCGGCGCCCCGACAGCAACCCCATCTCGCCGAAGAAATTCCCTTCCTCCATCTCAAAAACAGAGGTGCCGCCATCCCGACCCTCAACCTCAATATTGACCTTACCGCTAAGGATCGAGAAAAAACTGTTGCTGTAATCGTTGCGCTTGAAAATCACTTCGCCGCTTTGCGGCACCCAAACCGTACTTTCCAACATAAACTCGCGCAATTGCAGCGTAGTAAGTGATGCAAATATTGACTGGGTGCGCCTGATCAGTTCAATACCGTCGTTAACCGCGCGAATATCAGGAACGTTGGCAAATTTCTCGCGCAACAATTCTTCGTCTGCCGGTTCAACCGGATTGCCCAGAATATATTCAACGACCTCGTAGCCCTGGTTCATTGCCTGTTTGATGAGGTGATACCCGGCCAGCGCGCCCACGATGTATAAACCCGGCACATTAGACTCGTATTGCTCCGACAATTGCGGCACAGATGCCGCATCGCTGTTGGGAAAGCACACCCCAAAACTTTCCAGCAATTTGCGCGGAGGATTCGCCCCCAGCCGCGCAATCACGCGATGGCACTTAATCTGCTCCAAACCTTGCGGTGTCTGCGCTACAAAATCCACCGGAAAATCGCCCTGCTCCAGCACCTCAATGCGCTCGGCCCAAGTACTCACGCGTGTCTCAATCTTTCCTTCGGTAACCGCCTTCATCAGCAAGTCAAAATTGGCTTCTTTGCAATTACTGAATTCTTCCTGGCGATTAATCAAAATCACACGGTTGTGCCTGGACAGTGCAAGGGCATTTTCTACGCCGGCATCACCGCCGCCGACCACCACGATGGTTTCATTATTGAACTCATCGGGATCATCCAGTTGATATTGAACTCTTGCCAAGTTTTCACCCTGAACGCCCAATTTGCGGATATTTCCCTGCACGCCCATGGCTAGCACGACAAATTCGGCCGCTAACGTTGCGCCCGTCGCCAACTGGATTTGAAAATCTCCGCATTGCCCGGAAATGGCCGTGACACTTGAGTTCAGATGCAAATTCACAGCAACCTTGGCCAGCTCTTTCTGCCAGGTTTCCAGAACGCTTTCACGAACCCCCGCATCGAAACTTATCTTGCTGCGCAAAGGCAACTGTTTAGGCTCGTCCATAACCAGTTTGCCCTTCTGGAAACGGTGGATCGTGTTGGCGATGCGTGGCGCGGATTCAAGCAGAATGTGCGAAATACCCAGTTCAGCAGCCCGAGCGGCGGCGGATACTCCTCCCGGCCCGGCGCCAACTATTGCTATTTTGAATTTTTCACTCATAAATCCGATGTACGATGCCTTAAATGAACTTCGCGGGAGACCATACCGAGCAAGACCGAACCTTCACAGATCAGAGAGCTTAGGAGAAATGCCGAAAACGCCCCCAATCCGCCTCGGCAAAGCAGTGCCGGATTCTGCCTGAATGCTTGGCGCTGTCAATACTTATGCCGCCTTACTGAAAATCGGCTTAAAACCAATTTCTATGGCAAAAACACCTCCAATAGATCATTGAGATAGCGCCGCCCTGCGAGAGAGGGGGAAATACGTTGGACATCCCGGATCAGCAACCCCCGTTTCTCGGCCAACTCCAGCTCGCGGTGTATAAGCAATAACGGCAAGCTGGTGCGCTCGGTGAATAGCGCCGCTTCGAAACCCTCGTTCAATCGCAACGCGTTCATCATGAACTCGAAGGCAATATCGCGGTGCGACACTTCATGCTCTTCCTGCAACGGCTCGCCGCGCGCCACCGCATCCATGTACGCCTGCGGCTGTTTGTAACGCGCCTGACGCAACACCTTATCGTGAAAACTCAGCTTGCTGTGCGCGCCCGCGCCGATGCCGAGATAATCGCCAAACTGCCAGTAATTGAGATTGTGTTTCGCGCGCCGTTGCAGCTGCGCAAAGGCGGAAGTCTCGTAGTGCTGATAGCCATGCGCCGCCAGCAACTCCTCGATGCGCAGCTGCATATCGCTGCTCGCATCGTCATCCGGCAACGACGGCGGCTGATGCGCGAACAAGGTATTCGGCTCCAGCGTCAGGTGATAGCAGGACAGATGCTGCGGCTTGAACTGCAATGCAGTCTGCACATCCAGCAACGCCTGCCCCAGCGTTTGGTTCGGCAGCGCATACATCAAATCGAGATTGAAATTGTCGAAATGCTGCTGCGCAATGGCTATCGCCCGCTTTGCCTCGTCCGCGGTATGGATGCGCCCCAACGCCCGCAAATGCGCATCATTAAAACTCTGGATGCCCATCGACAAACGGTTCACGCCTGCGTCGCGGAACGCCGCGAATTTATCCGCCTCCACCGTCCCCGGATTCGCCTCCAGCGTGATTTCCGCATTGTGATCGAGCGGCAACAACAACCGCACCTGCCGCAAAATCTCCGCCACACCTGCGCCGCTCAACAGACTCGGCGTGCCGCCGCCGAAAAACACCGTGTAAACCTTGCGCCCCCAGATTAATGGCAGCGCCATCTCCAGATCGCGCACCAGCGTAGCGATATATTCCTGTTCGGGAAACGCTCCACGCGCTTCATGCGAATTGAAATCGCAATACGGGCATTTGCGCACGCACCAGGGAATATGGATATACAGAGACAGCGGCGGCATAATCTGAAAATTGGCCGCTTGGGATTTAATCCCGACGGGGTGCAGACTATGAATGCTCATGCGGCGCGCAGCCGCTGCAACAATATTTTCAGCGCCTTCGCACGATGGCTGAGCTGCGCCTTTTCGTCGTGCGACAACTCCGCGCTCATCTTGCCCAGTTCGGGCAGCCAGAACATCGGGTCGTAGCCAAAGCCGCCGTCGCCGCGCTCCTCCTGCGCAATCTCACCGTGCCACTCACCTTCCGCAATGATGGGTTGCGGATCGTCAGCGTGGCGCACCAGCACCAACACGCAGTAGTAGTGCGCACGGCGGTCGGTGATGCCTTGCAAGGCTTGCAGCAATTTGTCGTTGTTGCGGTGGTCGGACTTCGGCTCGCCCGCATAGCGCGCGGACAGCACGCCGGGCGCACCGTCCAAGGCATCAACGCAGATGCCGGAGTCATCCGCCAACGCAGGCAGGCCACTCTCGCGACTGACATGGCGCGCTTTCGCCAAGGCGTTCTCGACGAAGGTGCAATGCGGCTCTTCGGCTTCGGAAATACCCAATTGCGACTGCGTCAGCACTTCGATGCCGAGCGGCGCCAGCATGTGCTGAAATTCGCGCAGCTTGCCTTGGTTGTTGGAAGCAATGACCAGCTTGTTCATTATTTCAATGCAGCGCGTTGCATCTCAATCAATTGCCCGATACCCGACTTTGCCAGTTCCATCAGCGCATCCATTTCTTCGCGCGAGAAGGCGTGGCCTTCCGCGGTGCCCTGCACTTCGACGAACTTGCCGTTGCTCAGCATCACCACGTTCATGTCGGTGTCGCAGGCGGAATCTTCCATGTAGTCGAGGTCGAGCACGGGCGTGCCTGCATAGATGCCGACCGAGATGGCGGCGATAAAATCCTTGAGCGGGGTTTCTTTGATGAGACCTTTGCCCATCAGGCCGGTCACGGCGTCGTGCAGCGCGACGAATGCGCCCGTGATGCTGGCGGTGCGCGTGCCGCCGTCGGCCTGAATCACGTCGCAGTCGAGCTGGATGGTGCGTTCGCCGAGTTTCTTTAAATCCACCACGGCGCGCAGACTGCGGCCGATCAGACGCTGAATTTCCTGCGTGCGGCCGGACTGTTTGCCTTTGGCCGCTTCGCGGCTCATGCGTTCGCCGGTGGAGCGCGGCAGCATGCCGTATTCCGCCGTCACCCAGCCTTCGCCGCTGCCTTTCTTATGCGGCGGCACGCGCTCTTCGACGCTGGCGGTGCAAATCACTTTGGTGTCGCCGCACTCGATGAGCACGGAGCCTTCGGCGTGTTTGGTGTAGTTACGGGTAATGCGGATGTTGCGGAGTTGATTCGGCTGACGTTGGCTTGGGCGCATGATGGGAACATCCAGGAGAGTTGAAAACGGCGCGCATTATAAGGCGTTAACGGTAGTCGAGCACCATACACATCGGCATGTCCGCCGAGTGCTCCTCTTCGCCGTCCCCCAAGCGCACCACCACCGCAGTAGTATTGTCGGCGCGCACTTTTTCCCGGTACAAAGCAACGTCAACCAACTTGCCCACCGCGCTGGGCAAGGACTCCACCGCCAGGATTTCCGCCATTTCGCTATCCAGCAACGGGCTCCACAAGCCGTCACTGCATAACAACAGCACATCGCCGGACTGCACGGACATACGCGCAGATGACTCTACGTAAAACATGTCATCCACGCCGCCGAGGCAATTGGTGATCTTGTTGCGGTCTGGATGTGTCTTCATTTCATCCTTGGTAATAATGCCCCAATCCACCCATTGCTGCACCGCCGAATGGTCGTGCGTCACCGCGGCAACCGCCTTATCGCGCAACAAATAAAAACGGGAATCCCCCGAATGCGCCCAATTCACTTGACCGTCTTGCACCAGCGCGGCGACACATGTCGTGCCGGGATTGCCTCCCAGCTGGTTATCGTGCGCATAGCGGATAATGGCCTCGTGGCCTAGCCTGGTGACATCACGCAGGAACTCTTCCGGCTTGGCGATACGCGGCTGGGCAACTTGGGCAAACGACTGCATGAACGTGTGGATAGCGATTTGCGCCGCAATCTCGCCATGCAGATGCCCGCCCATGCCGTCTGCCAATACCAATAGCAACGCCTCATCGGTATAGGCATATCCCACACGATCCTGATTGTATTTGCGACCACCGATTTGGCTAGTTTGGTAAACAGCGAATTTCATCTTCTCAGTATTTTTTGATCGGCAGCAGCTTAAGTTGAAATGAGTAGCGAGGTGCAATCGTAATATAATGTGCGGCATTCAAGCTACACTTTTCTCTCCACCATATTCTATCCTGGGAATTCAATGATTTACAGCATGACCGGATTCGCCACCGCTTCCTCCGAGCTTGCCTCCGGCTCCCTCACCATTGAATTGCGCTCGGTCAACCACCGTTATCTCGACTTGCAAATACGCATGCCGGACGAATTGCGCGCTTGCGAACCGATGCTGCGCGAAGCGATCGCCGCAAAAATGACCCGCGGCAAAACCGAGTGCCGTATCAGTTTTAGCGCGCGCTCCGGCAATCTCAATGCAGCCGGACTCAACCAAACCCTGCTGCTGCAACTGGCAAAATGGAACAGCGAAGTTCAGCATGCCATCCCCGATGCGCAAACACTCAGCGTGAATGACGTGCTGCGCTGGAGTGGCATGTTGGAAAACACAAGCCTCGCGGCTGATGACCTGCAAATATCGCTACAGGAACTATTGCAGCAAGTTTTGCTTGATTTCTCCGCCGCACGTGCGCGCGAGGGAGACAAAACCCAAGACTTTCTGTTGCAGCGCGTCGCGCAAATCGAAGCGTTGCGCATCGCGGTTTCCCCTCATATACCCGCCGCCATCGCCAATCAGGAAGCCAAAATGCGCGCCCGCCTGCGCGAAGCTTTGGGCAGCGAAGACGACGAACGCGTGCGCCAGGAAATCACGCTGTATGCCAGCAAAATTGATGTTGATGAAGAACTTTCACGCCTGCATAGCCACCTCACCGAGGTAAGGCGCATTCTCGCCCACGGCGGGGTCGTCGGCAAACGGCTGGATTTTTTAATGCAAGAATTGAATCGTGAAGCCAATACACTGGGCTCAAAATCCGTCGACGCCGAAGTCTCCCGCACTGCGATGGAAATAAAGATTTTGATCGAACAAATGCGTGAACAGATACAAAATCTGGAATAGTGTTTTAGCCCCTACTCTACACTCCAATGTAAGCCGCTAACCATGCGGCTTTTTAACATTCTGCTTCAATTCGAGTAGTTTGCCCGCCGATTCGCAATTCCCATCGGGAGTTTATTAAGTTAAACGAACTTCCGGACAATTGCAGTTGCGCCATCTGATGAAGTTGCGGCGCGCTATCTATCCCCAAGAGTTTGAAATTGCAGTGGCAAATCGCAAACCGCGCCGCTTTGATTTTTAACGCCCCGAGCCCCCCAAAAAATTTCCATTGCACATTAAAGATATTACTGTATATACTGTTTGTGCGGCAATTTACATTGCGGATCGATAAAAGGAATAGCCATGGAACTGCAACAATCATTTTCACACGGACTGCTTTATTCCGTTTCCCCGGAAAATTTTTCCGAACTTCATTTGCACGATGAATCGGATGTGGGCGATCTCTATTGGGATGAGCATGAGCCCCAGTCTGCGCATAGCTCATTTGCTCAGGTCGTTATTTCTTTGCTGGAATCGTTCGCTGCCAAGTTTGGCATTGTCAGGCTTTAGCCAAACCGGATAGCCTACTGTTTTCCCTTGCCCACTAAGGGGCACGCCAGAGCTTACGCCCCCCAAACAAGCGCCGGTTTCCCATACATCAAAATACCCCGGTAAATCCCCCGCTATTCCAGATATTGAAACCGGATGGAATCGGGATAATGGCACCATGCTCCACTCCCCCCCATAAGACTTTTTCCTACAAAGTCCGCGTAACAACTTCCTACGCAATAAATAGCCATACTCCGATTTTCCCTGCACGGCTCCCCGCGCACAATGCAGCCATCGAAACACGCAACGCATTGAGCCCAAGGAGACGGAAATGAACGCACAGCAACTGCACGAGGAAATCAAGGAAGCCAACCTGTCCTACATGATGTTGGCCAAGCAAATGATCAACGACGACAAGGCCAGCGCCATTTTCCGCCTCGGCATCAGCTCGGAAATGGCCGACCTGCTGGCCGGGCTCACCCCCGCCCAACTGCTCAAAATGGCCGCCTCCAATATGCTGTTGTGCGCCTTCCGCTTTGACGAACGCCTGTTGCTCAACATGGTCACCGACTACAACAAGGACCGCATGATGTCGCAAGCGCACGCCACCATTTTGATGGCCGGACGCCAAGTAGAAACACTCGCCGCCTAAGCCCCATACTGAAAACAGGAGAAAATATCATGCGTAATAAAAGCGTTGTTACCGAAGCCCGCGAAATCCAGGTGGCCGTCGAACTCATCAACCTGGGAGCGCGTTTGCAAGTACTGCAAGAAGAAACCGCCTTGAGCCGGGAACGCTTGCTCAAGCTCTATAAAGAAGTCAAAGGAGAATCCCCCTCCAAGGGCATGCTGCCTTATTCCACCGACTGGTTCATGAGCTGGCTACCGAACATCCATTCCTCCCTGTTCATGGACATTTACCAATATCTGATCCGGAATGCCAACGTCAGCGGTGTTGAAGCGTTAATCAAAAGCTATCGCCTGTATCTGGAGCAGATCGAAATATCGCAAGGTGAACCCGAACTCAGCATCACGCGCGCCTGGTTTTTGACCCGCTTCTTTGATGCCAACATGCTGGAATTGACTACCTGCACCGAATGCGGCGGACATTTCGTCACCCATACCGACGAATTGAGCAAGAATTATGTATGCGGCATCTGTCGCCCCCCCTCTCGCGCCGGCAAAACCAAAAAAGCGGCACTCATGGACGCGATTGCGGCATAAGAGTTTGACGGACGACAGCGCCCAGAAATTTCGCGCTGCATTCTGACCATGTTGTATCGCTAGCGCCAAGGAGAATGCCATGCAAATCCATCAACCCATACCCCACGGCTTGCTCTATTCCGTCGAGCCGCAAGACTTTGCGCAACTGCACTTGAGCGAACTAGCGATACACGACGATTTTGACTGGGAAGAATACGAACCCGAGTATGCCGAAGAACCGCTCGCCAATAACGCCCTCGCTTTCCTGAAAGAGCGCGCAAGGTAGCAAGCGTTAAAAAAGTGAACGCGCTAAGCGGGAATGCTCTTCACCCGGTTGATGCGTACCACTTCCGCGATCTTGCGGAGATTGCGCATCACATTGGCCAGATGAGGGCGATTGTTCACCTGCAGGGTGAAATACAATGCGGTGTATTCCCCTTCGCTGCTGAAATGAACATTTTCAATATTTGAATCGGCTTCGGCAATCGAAGCTGCAACTTTTGCCAATACTCCGCGTTGATTGGCGACAATGAGCTTGATGCTCACCTCGAATAACTTGCTGATATTTTTGTCCCACGCCACATCCAGCCACTCTTCCGAACTGCCGCGTCCTTTGCGCAGGGATGGGCAATCATGCGTATGGATAATTAAACCTTGTCCAGCTTTGATAACGCCGATAATTGGATCGCCGGGGATAGGGCGGCAACACTTCGCAAACTGAATCGCCATTCCTTCTGTTCCAAGAATATTGACGACCCCGCTGCTGGCGTGCGATTCATGACCGGATAGCTCCCCTACACGTGCAAGTTGGCGCGCAATGACCATGTTCAAGCGCCGTCCCAAGCCTATATCGGCAAAAATTTCCTGGCGCGTTTTCGCGCTGTTTTCTTTAAGCAGCCTTTCCCATGATGCTTCGGGTACATCATGGAGCTTTAGCCCTAGTGTAGCGATAGCCTGACCGAGCAGGCGCTCGCCAAGTTTCGCGGATTCATCCAGATGCATGGTCTTGAGCGCATGGCGAATCTCACTGCGCGCCCGGCTGGTCACCACATAACTTAACCAGGCCGGATTGGGGTGCGCATGCGGGGCTGTGATAATTTCAACACGGTCGCCATTTTTTAATTCTGTGCGCAATGGCACCAACTCGAAATTTACTTTGGCGGCAACGCAACGATTGCCGATGTCGGTATGCACACTGTAGGCAAAATCTACCGAAGTTGCCCCACGCGGTAGCGCGAATATCTTTCCTTTCGGGGAAAATACATAAACCTCATCCGGGAACAGGTCGATTTTCAAATGCTCAAGAAATTCCACCGAGTCACCGCTTTGCGACAAGCTTTCCAGCAGGCTTTGTAGCCATTGGTGGGTTTTTTTGTGCAACTCATTGATGGGGGTTTTTGAGGTCTTGTAAAGCCAGTGGGACGCCACACCGGCTTCAGCGATTTTGTTCATCTCGACAGTGCGAACCTGCACTTCTATGGGGGTGCCAAACGGACCGAACAAAGTGGTGTGCAGCGACTGGTAACCGTTGGCTTTGGGAATGGCTATATAGTCCTTGAACTTGCCGGGAAAAGGTTTGTACAAGCCATGTAACGCGCCCAGTGCAAGATAACAGGAAGGCACATCATCGACCAATACGCGAAAACCATAAATGTCCAATACTTGTGAAAACGCCAAGGATTTGGACTGCATTTTTTGATAAATGCCATAGATATGTTTTTCACGTCCTTTCACTTCCGCCTTGATATGGCTCTCTTCCAAACGCTGCTTAATCGCATCAAGAATTTTCCCCACAACCTCGCGGCGGTTGCCGCGTGCCACTTTCAGCGCTTTGGAAAGCACCGAGTAACGGTTCGGATGCAGGTGCATGAAACACAGATCTTGCAACTCCTGAAAAATGGTATTGAGACCAAGTCGGTTGGCAATAGGCGCATATATCTCCATCGTTTCGCGCGCGACGCGTTGACTCTTTTCGGCTGAAACTGCGACCAGAGTGCGCATATTATGCAAGCGGTCTGCCAGCTTGATAAGAATGACGCGCACATCGCGCGCCATCGCCATCAGCATCTTGCGGAAATTCTCGGCCTGGGCGTCTTCGTGTGTTTCGAACTGGAGTTTATCCAGCTTGCTTAGACCGGCAACCATTTCAGCAACAGGCGTGCCAAACTTCTCCGAAATATCCTCGATGCGGACGGGAGTATCTTCCACCACATCATGCAACAGCGCGGCAACAATGGCTTGCGTGTCAAGATGGAGCGGCGTCAGGATGCGCGCAACCGCAATGGGATGTGAAACGTAAGCATCACCAGATTGGCGCAATTGTCCCTGATGAGCGGAGGCGCTGAACGCAAGCGCACTCCTGACCATTTCGACATCCTCAGGTTTTAAGTAGGTGGTGACCTCTTGTATCAGCGCGTCAGCATCGAGCTGGGTCATTGGGATGATTCAGTGAGCTGATGTTTGGGGAGAGGGAACTTCGGGTTCGGCTTAAAGCAAATTTTGCCACCGCCCCGAAAGTTTAATCGTTTTGCAGCATCCATCGGACGGCCAAAATATTCCGTGCGGGGAGCTATGCCATGCCGCGATTCAATATTTCAATGCCAACTTTGCCTTCGCTGATTTCACGCAAGGCGACAACTGTAGGCTTATCTTTGCTTTCACTCAGCAGATGGCTGGCGCCATTGGCTAACTGACGGGCGCGATAAGCTGCGGCAAGGGTCAGTTCAAAGCGATTGGGGATGTATTTCATGCAATCTTCAACGGTAATACGGGCCATATACTTCTCCTATTTTTGTAGTTGGTTAATTAAACTTGCCTGACGCGCAAGCTGCCGGTAGCGGCGCAGCCCTGCCGCGATAACCACCGCATTAAGATGGGACAAGGCTTCCTCCAGCTTGTTATTTACAATGATGTAATCAAATTCCGCAACGTGCGAAATGTCTTCGCGCGCTGCGGCCAAACGCCGGGAAATAACTTCAGCACTATCCTGATTGCGGTTTTTCAAACGCATTTCCAGTGCGTCTATCGAGGGCGGCAAAATGAAAATTTTAATACATTCGGGAAATTTGATGCTTACCTGCGCCGCACCTTGCCAATCTATTTCCAGCAAAACATCGCGTCCCTTGGCGTTTTCCTGAGTGATCCAGGAGCGCGACGTGCCGTACATATTGCCATACACCTCGGCGCTTTCAAGAAAATCACCATGTTGCGCCATGCTAGTAAATTGTTCGTGACTGACAAAATGATAATCCACGCCATTTACTTCACCCGGACGGGGCGCACGCGTCGTGTACGAAATAGAAAGGTCAATCTGCTTGTTTTGCGCCAGCAAGCCGTTGACCAGACTGGTTTTCCCCGTACCGGAAGCTGCACTGATAATGAAAAGATTTCCGCTCATAGTGGTAATAATTGCCGTTTAATAAATCCGGCTGAGAATAGAATCCGGCCAAGGTTTGCTGATCGTCGTCCTGCGGAATTCTACACCAGACTGGCAATTTCTGATGAATGAAGTTTGAGCCGAGAAAATAATCTACTCAATTTGCACCCGAATCTGTTTTCGAACATACAGCAATCTGAATATTAATTTGCCCTATAAACTTTTTATTTTGGCGCCTATCTTGCTGCGCTGAATGTCCGCGATACCGGGGAAATGTACCAAGCAGTGCTCACCAAGCAGGGTGGCATGCACAGCTCGGAAAGCGTGGCATTGATCCAGACGACTATTTCACGCTCAGTGTTCGAGCGACAATTCCAGTTCGGTCGCCTCCCCCTTGCGCACCGATACTTTTTCCGTTGCCGTTGTATATCCATCGAGTTTGACGCTCACTTCGCGAACCCCGACCGCAACCTCGGTGCGTATCGGTGTCAAACCGTAATAAATCCCGTCCAGATAAACTTTGGCTCGTGTCGGTTTAGTGTTCAATATCAACATGCCGTTTTGCGCAGCCGTTGCGGCAAGTGCGCCGCTCGCAGCTTGCAGCACTGTCACACCGGCTATCGGCTTGGTTCCCGGCGTCAGATTAAATAAATCCGGCCGCGTTGCCATCAAAATGGTGCTGATCGCATCGTAGGTCTTTTGGGTGACGATACCCAGTTCCTGCATCATATAATGGGCAATGTCGCCCTTGCTGTTGCCCGATATTCCCGCAAAACGTCCTTTGGGTTTTTCGATCACCGCACCGGACCAGACTGTGTTTCCCGTTGCCACTTCTTTCAAGGTCGTCTCCAGCACAATGGAAATTTCATCCTGTTCTTTGACGTTGTAAGTCAACTCCTTAACCACGCCGCTTAGCTCATACAAGGCGTTGCCGCTGGCGCTCTCGACCACTGGAAAACCGGCATCGTCAAAACGTTTTTTTATCGAGGTAGAAACAACATCAGTCACCGCCCGATCCAACACCAGTTCTTTACCTGAAATGCCTATCACCCGTTGCGTTGAAATACCGATTTTCTGGGGCGCCATACCATTCCGGGCATCGACATACCCCGCAATACGTATAGTGGCGGCATATTTCGCCGTGCTGGCGCTGGAGTTAGGTTTCTTGCCCAACTCGACGTGGATAGTGTCATCGGAGTCAAACCAGCCCGCATAAAGATCGGGGCTGAAAAACAACAAGGCGGCAAGGGGGATTGACGCTAAAAAGCGCAAAGCACACTGTTTCATCGGGATTAACCTCAATTAATGCTCCGGCAGGAAAACCCGCCGGATTATCTTCCTGCCGACTGCAAGATTTCGTCGGAGCGCCGAAATTTATTTATATGCATGGAAGGATTTTTTAACGACGGCAAAAAACGCACCAGCTCATTCAAGGCCATGCTATAAACTCCGCGCTTGAACTCGATCACGCTGTCCATTTCCACCCAATAATCGTTCCAGCGCCAAGCGTCGAATTCGGGATGCGTGGATGCGCGCAACGACACATCGCTATCCCGCCCGACCAAACGCAGCAAAAACCAAATCTGCTTTTGTCCCTTGTAGCTGCCGCGCGATTCGCGCCTTACCCAACTTTGCGGCACCTCATAACGCATCCAATCGCGGGTACGCCCAAGGATCTCGACATGGCAATTTTGCAAGCCGACTTCTTCATGCAACTCCCGATACATGGCCTGCTCGGGTGTTTCGCCATGCTGTATCCCGCCTTGGGGAAACTGCCAAGCGTCCTGGCGGATACGTTTACCCCAAAACACCTGATTCTTTGCGTTGGTCAATATGATGCCTACATTCGGGCGATAACCGTCACGGTCTATCATAATTTCGCCCCACCAAACTGTTATATCGATAGTGTGGATTGTTCCATATTTCTCGCATACTGGAAAGAATATTGACACATTTCTATCCGGCAGCGCACATCTTCCCAACGCCACTCTCACGCCCGGTGCAAGTTTAACGGTAGAATGGCGCGCTCGTTAACACCCACTTACGGAAGCAATCATGCGTGTCTCACAATTTTTCCTTTCCACTCTAAAAGAAGCCCCCTCCGAAGCCGAATTGCCCAGCCATCGTCTGATGCTGCGCGCGGGTTACATCCGCAAACTTTCCAGCGGCCTGTATACCTGGATGCCATTGGGATTGCGCGTACTGCGCAAGGTCGAAAACATCGTGCGCGAAGAGATGAACAAAAGCGGCGCTATCGAACTGCTGATGCCCGCTGTACAACCCGCCGAACTGTGGCAGGAAACCGGTCGCTGGGAAGTGTTCGGCCCGCAGATGCTGAAGATCAAGGATCGCCATGACAATCTGTTCTGCTTCGGCCCCACGCATGAGGAAGTCATCACCGACATCGCGCGCCGCGAGGTGAAAAGCTACCGCCAGTTGCCGCTGAATTTCTACCAGATACAAACCAAGTTCCGCGACGAGGTGCGCCCCCGTTTCGGCGTCATGCGCGCGCGCGAGTTCGTCATGAAGGATGCTTATTCTTTCCACAACGGCTTCGACAGCCTGGAACAAACCTACCGCGTGATGTACGAAACCTACACGCGCATCTTCACGCGTCTGGGCTTGCAGTTCCGCGCCGTAGCGGCGGACACCGGCGCCATCGGCGGCAGCGGTTCGCATGAGTTTCACGTGCTGGCCGATTCCGGCGAGGACGCGCTGGCGTTCTGCCCGGATTCCGACTACGCCGCCAATGTGGAGTTGGCAGAAGCGCTCGCCCCCATCCATCCGCGCGCGCACGCCAGCCAAGAGATGCAGAAAGTCATCACGCCCGGACAAAAGACCATCGAAGAAGTGGCGACTTTCTTCGAGACCTCCGCGCAAAATGTGCTGAAAGCCATCGCCGTCATGACCCACGAAAACGAATTCGTGTTGCTGCTGTTGCGCGGCGACCATCATCTCAACGAGATCAAAACCAATAAAGTGCTGGGCGAGTTCCGTTTTGCTTCGGATGACGAAGTGCATCGCAATATGCACTGCCGCACCGGCTACATCGGCCCGGTTCATGCCCCGATGCGCGTGCTAATCGACCGTGCCGCCGCCGCCATGAGCGACTTTATCTGCGGCGCGAACGACGATGGCTTCCACTATAGCGGCGTCAATTTCGGGCGCGACCTGCCACTGGACGAGGCCAATGTGCATGACCTGCGCAATGTGATGAACGGCGATGTTTCGCCCGACAGCAAAGGCACGCTGGAACTGTGTCGCGGCATCGAAGTCGGCCACATCTTCCAGTTGCGCACCAAATATTCCGAAGCGCTGCAAGCCACCTTTCTGGACGAAAACGGCAAGGCGCAGGTGATGGAAATGGGCTGTTATGGTATCGGCGTATCGCGCATCGTGGCCGCCGCCATCGAGCAGAATTTCGATGATCGCGGCATCGCACTGCCCTCCGCCATGGCGCCTTTCCAGGTGGCGATTGCCCCCATCGGCATCAAGAAAAGCACCGCCGTGCGCAATGCCGCGGAACAACTTTATGCCGACCTCGCCGCCGCCGGTATCGAGGTCTTGCTGGATGACCGCGACGAGCGCCCCGGCGTGATGTTTGCCGACCTGGAACTGATCGGCATCCCGCACCGCATCGTCATCGGTGATCGCGGCTTGAAAGAGGGCACGGTGGAATATCAGGGACGCCGTGAAACGTCCGCGCAAGCGGTTCCCTTGCAGGATGTAGCCAAGCTCGTACAATCCAAACTATGAACACAGGATACAGGATTGAGGAATCAGGATTTAGCCCGGGCGCTCAAAAGTCCGGCGGCTTCGCCTTTCCCTCAATCCTCAATCCTCAATCCTCAATCCTGGCCCTCGCCCTGCTCTTCGCCCCCTCAGCCTACGCCGGAGCGCAAACGGAAGAAGCGCTTTCCGCCAGCGTGCAGGCCGTGTTGCAACGCGCGGTTTCCGACCAGGCCGCACCCAAACTGGCTTTCGCCTCGCAACGTGAGGCTGATGCTTGGCTAAGCGAAATGTCGCAACGCTTGCTGAAACGTATGCCGGACAAAAAAAATCGCGAAGATTTTCTGAACACGGTGCATTACGAAGCAAGCCGCGCCGGGCTTGATCCGCACTTGGTGCTGGGGTTGATCGAAGTGGAAAGCGGATTCAGAAAATACGCCGTATCGAATGTCGGCGCACGCGGTTATATGCAGGTTATGCCGTTCTGGACGCGTTCGATAGGCTCGCGCGACCACAACCTGTTCCACCTGCGCACCAACCTGCGTTACGGCTGCACCATCCTGCGCTACTATCTGGACATTGAAAAAGGCAATTTGTACCGCGCGCTGGGGCGTTACAACGGCAGTTTAGGCAAGCCGGAATATCCCAATCTGGTCAAGGCAGCCTGGCACAAACGCTGGTCAAATCCCCAGCGCACGGTCAGCTCGCAAATCGGGCAAGCCGGTTAACTATTTTTTGCTTTTTGAAACAAGGTAGGCCTCAACATCCTTGCGCGTCACCATCCCCTCCTGGTAGCTCACCAACTTCCCCGTCGGGTCGAACAAATACGAAGTCGGCAACGCTTCGACTGCACCTATCTGCTTCTCGGCCATGTCGTAGCTGCCGATGGCTATCGGATAGCTAATGCCGTGTTTGGCAACGAACGCAAGCACTGCCGGGCGCGTGGAATCCAGCGCGACGCCAATCACCGCCAAGTCCGAGTTCTTATGCGCGTTGTGGAGAGCAATCAAGTCTGGCGTCTCCAGTTCGCAGGGAGGGCACCAAGTCGCCCAGAAATTGACCAATACCCACTTGCCGCGATAATCGGCCAAACGCTGCATCTTGCCTTGCGTGTCGGCGAAAGAAAAATCCTTTGCGATCGACGCGCCGGCCAACAACGAGAAAAACACCAAAAACAACACGCGACAGATTTTCATCATCAACATCCGAACAATAGGCATTCCATTATTTTTTCTTGCTGCTTGCCAAGAGGAACGCCTCTATATCCACACTTGTGACCACGCCCTTTTGGTAAGTCACAAACTCGCCCGCCGGATTAAAAATAATCGTAGCGGGCAACTCCTTGATTGAAGCGGGCAGGGCTTGGGCATAGGGCAACTGCTCCTCCACCTTGGTGAAAGTCCCCAGGATCAAGGGATAGCTGATTTTGTTTCTGGCGGCATATTCGGTGACCGGTGCTGTTTTGGAACTCGATTCCAGCGCTATGCCTATCACCACCAGATCCGAATTCCTGTGCGCGTTGTGCAGCTCAACAAGCTCGGGCGCTTCTTGTTCGCAGAGCTGGCATTTGGTCGACCAGAAATTGACCAGCACCCACTTGCCGCGATAATCAGCCAGACGTTGCACCTTGCCCTGTATGTCAATAAAAGAAAAGTCCTTGGCTGATGCCAAAACTGGGGATAACGCCAACCACAACAGTAATAACGCGCGATAGATTTTCATCAGTGTGCAGACTTTCCGTCATCCTCCGGCGCACTTTCTTCCTCGTTGGCTTCATCGCCGCCGTGTCCAGTTGCTTCCGCCGCATGGGACAGATAAAGCGCCAACGCGATCAGCGCTATGCTTCCTCCCAGATACATCAAATCAAGCGGGGTTTGCATTTTCATGTTCAGCGCCTGCTCGAACAAAGTAACGATCATGATCATTAAAATCACTTTAGCCAAGCGCGATTTCAGATCGTCCAAGCTATTGATCACCAATATCTTGCTGGATGCCCGGCTGCCCTCGGCCTGATCGATATCGCTGATGAACAGCTCATACAGTCCCAGAGAAAAGATGAGCAGCACCACCGCCAACAGATAGCCATCAACCACTTCCACGATATGCGTTACCGTGGCGTCATGCAGTGCTTTCCGCGCAACATCCGTCAGATCGGAGTCGGCGTAATGCACCACATGCAGCACCAGATTCCACACATCGACTGTCGCCATGTAAAAAATGGCAAAGCCGGCAAACAAACTCCCTAGCACGGCAAAAAGAATGACAAAACGACTATTCCACAACCCGCCTTCAAAAAGCCACTCGATATACTTCATGATTAACCCCAGCAAAATTTAGTGGCGCGCATTAGAGCGCAAAACACTCCGCCATTCAAGCCAATTGCGCGAACGACTTCCATTAAATATCCGGTGGTAAAGAAAAGCCCCGCCCGGCCAACTTCAACAACGGCAGAACCATGTGGCGTCATAAGCGTGAGGATAAAACTTACCGCATTCTTTCCCTCGCCGTTGCGCTTCAGCAAATTTAGTCGGCGCATTCGGAAAGTGTGATTTCGCGGTTTTCCGGCGCGCCCGGATCGCACTTTCCGCATAGCGCCAATTTCACCCTGCGCGGCAATTTTTTTATCTGCATCTCGCGTTTAAGCGCCGCGGATTTATCCGCACAATTCTCGCGGTAACACAAAGCAACGGGTAAACGTCCGCGCGTGTACTTCGCCCCTACTCCGGCATTGTGCGCCAAGAGGCGTTTTTCGAGATCGTTGCTGATTCCGCAATACAAGCTGCCGTCGGCACAGCGCAACAGATAGCAGACCCAGTCACTCATTGGGCGCATTGCCCCTGCGCCGCATCCACCATACCGCGAGCAGCATCATGCCCACAAGCAGCGACACCGCCGCATTACCCCAGCGCACGTAGGGCGTTGCTCCCGCATAACCTTGCACTTCCGCGGTGAGCACACCTTCCCGATGCTGCGGCAACATCTGCTGAATGCGCCCGTCGCTGCCGATCACTGATGTCACCCCGGTATTGGTGGCGCGCAGCATCATGCGCCCCGTTTCCAGCGCCCGCATCTGCGCGATTTGATTATGCTGCACGGCAGCCGATGTATCGCCATACCAGGCATCGTTGCTGATATTCAGCAGCAAGGTCGCCTGCGGCAGGGCACGTATGATCTCTTCGCCGAACACATCCTCATAACAAATATTCATCGCGATGCGCTGCCCCGCCAGTTGCAGCAAAGGCTGCCGCTCGCCGCCAGCGGCGAGATCGGACATGGGAATATTGAGAACGTCGTTGATCAACCAGCCGAACACAGGACGCCACGGAATGAATTCGCCGAACGGAACCAGATGGTTTTTGCGATAGTGTTGACTTGCCGCCGCCCCCAACGAAAACATGCTGTTGTAGTACGAACCGTTTTCGCTTTCAAAAGCCCCGATGAGCACGTCTCCGCCATGCAAGCGCGCATGGTCGCGCAAAACACCCGTATAGCTTTCCGGCAGCTCACTACGCAGCAAAGGCAACGCCGTCTCCGGAAAAACAATCAGGCGCGCATCGCTTCCTTCCACAAGTCGGCGATAGAGTGCCAGCGTACCGGGCAAGTGTCCTTCCGCAAACTTTTCATCTTGTGCAATATTGCCTTGCAGCAAACTGACCTTGACCGGCGCGCCTTCCGGTGCAGTCCACACCATCATGCGCAACGCCGCCCCCCCCGACCATATCAGCAGCAAAATCACCCCGGCGACCTTGCCTGATTTTGCTTTGCGTTGCTGTACCAGCAAAACAAACAAGCCCGCGCTCACCGCCGTAACAAGCGATACGCCATACACACCCAAGATCGGCGCATATCCCAATAGCGGGCTACCCGGCACTTGCGCATAGCCCAATGTCAGCCACGGAAAGCCGGTTAAAAAATAGCCCCGGAATAACTCCACCGCAACCCACAACGCGGGCATTAACAAGCCTAGCCTCACCCATCCCGGCGCTTTGCATTTCGCCTGAAAATAACCCGCCAGCGCCGGAAATAAGGAAAAGAATGCGACAAACAAAAACGTTGCCAACAAAGACAGCGGCATAGGCATATTGCCGAAATCGTGCAATGCAACATATATCCAGCCGATTCCCGCGCCGAACAGTCCCACTCCAAAACTGAAACCCAAACCGGCAGAAATGCGGGGCGATTCGGCGCGCTCCCACAACCAGAACAGTAACGCGAGCGACAAAACCGTCAGTAAAAAAATCTCCCCGGGGGCAAAACCTGCCACTGCAACCATGCCGCCCAGGATGGCCCAAACAAATCGATAACGATGCACGATGCTCACAAAAATTGAATGTAAAGTTGATTGCGCGGATTATACGGTGTAACTTGCGCGCCAATTATTTCGTCAGGCCATAGCCTTAAACGCCCAGAAACACAGATTTACAAAATACAATCAAGCAGATATTAATCAAATGCAGCCTATTCAACCCTCCGCCGGCATCAGCTTGTCGCGCCGCCTGCGCATGATCAGGGGCAAACTCGTCGCTCACGAAGTCTGACGCGCCGCTGAAAAAATAATTATTCATGCTCGACTTCACCGAATACTCCAAGATTTTCCTCAGCCTGTTCGCCATCCTGGATCCGATCGGCCTTATCCCCATCATCATCGCCTTTACCATCGACCTGACGCCGAAAAAACGCGCCCGCGTCGGGCGACTGGCCTCGCTTTCGGTGGTCGGCATCCTGCTCGCCGCGTTGCTCGTCGGCGAATTGATGCTCGAATTTTTCGGTATCAGCATTCATTCTTTCCGCGTCGCAGGCGGTATTTTGCTGTTGCTGATGTCCATCACCATGTTGTTCGGCAACAAAGATATGCCCGCACCCGACGAAAATTCCGAGGGCGAAGACACCTCTTCAATCGCTATTGTGCCGCTGTCCACTCCGCTGTTGGCCGGCCCCGGCGCAATCAGCACCATCATTCTGGACGCCCATAAAGGCAGCGGGCCAGGCCACTACGCCGTATTGAGTCTGGAAGTCATCTTGCTTGGCGTCCTGGTATGGCTCACTTTTCTCGTCGCTCCGTGGATATCCGAACGCTTGGGCCGCATCGGCAGCGACATCTTTTCGCGTCTGATGGGACTCATCCTTGCCGCCATCTCAGTAGAATTTATCGCGGGCGGGTTACGCGGCCTGTTCCCCGCATTGGGATAATCTAACAATGGAAAAAATCAGGCTCTCCAAACTCATGTCCGAACAAGGCATCTGCTCGCGCCGCGAAGCGGACAGTTATATCGAAAAAGGCTGGGTGCTGGTCGATGGCGAACCGGTGAGTGCGCTCGGCACAAAAATATTCCCCAGCCAGAAAATCACGCTGAATAAATCCGCACAAAATGCACAACAGACACGCATGACCTTCTTGCTGAACAAGCCCATCAGCTACGTATCCGGGCAAGCGGAAGACGGCTATCAACCAGCCGTGGTGCTGATCAAAGCGGACGCGCGCTGGGCAAACGACACCGCGCCAATACGGTTTTCCCCCTTGCACCTGCGCGGCCTCGCCCCCGCCGGACGCTTGGACATTGACTCGCAAGGTTTACTGGTGCTCACCCAGGATGGCCGCATCGCCAAACAACTTATCGGCGAAGACTCCCCCATCGAGAAAGAATACCTCGTGCGCGTCACCGGAAAGTTATCCGGCAACGGCCTGCATTTGCTCAACCACGGGCTTTATCTCGACGGCAAGAAACTTAAGCCCGCCCAGGTTTCCTGGCAGAATGAAGACCAGTTACGCTTCGTTTTGCACGAGGGAAAAAAGCGCCAGATACGCCGTATGTGCGAACTGGTCGGGCTCAAAGTCACCGGACTCAAGCGCGTGCGCATCGGCAAAATCCGGCTCGGCGACTTGCCGCTTGGGCAGTGGCGCTACCTGCGTGCAGACGAAGGCTTCTAATTCCAGTTCAATCGCCTGCATGCAGGGCTATCGATCAAACGGGAGTTTTTTCAACGATCATTTCGGGGGATTTATTTATGGGGCGCGCCGTATTTGGGCTCGATACAAAAGCAGATTTGACGCAACCGCAATATTTATCGTTTGCATTGCCCGATGGGCGGCAACTTGGCTACGCTGAATATGGCCTGCCGAATGGCCGACCAGTATTGTTTTTTCATAGCGCGCCGGGGTCTAGTTATCTTCCTGCGGACATGGCCGAGAGCGCGAAGCAATGTGGCGTCAGGTTGATCGCGGTGGATAGGCCGGGATATGGTTTATCCGATCCTCATGCGGCTCGCACGTTTCAGAGTTGGGCTAATGATGTTGCGGCGCTCACGGATGCGCTCGGGGTTACCCGGTTTTCCATCATCGGATTTTCTGCCGGAACGCCGTATCCGCTTGCCTGCGCTTTGTATTTTCCGAATCGGATCAATAAAATTGCGTTGGTTGGGGCGCTTGCACCAGTAGATGTTCCAGATGTGACGGAGGGCATGTCGCCGATGGCTATTGGATTATATTCATTAGCCCAGACTAACCCGGATGAGTTGCGAACCACATTTGCCGCAGTCGCGCCTTCCCCAAGTGCGTTGCTAAGTGCCATGTCCGCCTCTGCCGGTGCATGGGATAAAACAATACTGCAAGAGCGTGCTGCCGAGTTTGAGCTGGATTACACGCAAACGCTGCGGAGTGGCAGTGAAGGTTTGGCATCAGATTTCATATTGGCTTCTGGAAACTGGGGACTCCCGCTCACAGAGGTTAAAGCTGAAGTTCATTTATGGTCAGGCACCCTGGATCAAAACACGCCTCCCGCCATGACGCATTATCTGGCTTCTCAACTTCCTAACAGCCACGTCCACCATCTGCAAAATGAGGGACATTTCGCGCTGTACCTACACTGGGAAGAAATATTGAAGAGTGTGACGTAAGCCCGGCTTTACGCTCCGTTAAGTTGAGCGTGCGTACCCGTGGCCAGCAGCATGAGCAACTCGGACTGGCTGCGTGTTCCGGTCTTGCCAAACACCGATTTGAGCTGGGAGCGCACCGTCGATACGGTTATCCCCAGATCATCGGCGGCTTCTTCTACCGTCCTGAGCGCGGCTAATCTTGCCGCAAGACGCGCCTCGGCCGGGGTGATCTTGTACAGGGTGACCAAGCGCTTGGGAGAAAGCTGTAAGCCTCCAGGTCTTGATAAAAAAACCGCAACACAATCTGCCCCGATGGGGGTGTTGAGCATAGCCGAAAACTCCGGCGAAACTGGCATGACGACGCAATGCAAACAATCACCCTTGTCGCGCATCGTAATCCGCATGTCACTCCCCACAGCCGCGCCTTTCGCACTGGGTGCGGCATCAAAAATCATCCTGAGTAGCAGAGCAGTTTCGGACGCGCTGTGTGCTGCCAGCTTGTTATGGAAGACACCCAACCCGACATCTTGCGACATCATCAGCTCCGCCGCACGGTTCATATAGAGTGGTGTGCCGAATCGGTTTGTCAGAATCACGCCCATGCGCATCAGATCAAGCGCACCTTGTGCGCGCTCTTTCTCGGCAGTCACGGTATGAATCTTACGATGCACTTGAACCGCGCGAGTGAGGTGCGGAATAATGGCGGTCATTAACCAAGACTCTTCTTCGCCAAATGCTCCCGCACGTTTGCCGCGCTGAATTCCCAATACCAACGTGTGGTTGCCCTCCCTGAGCAGAAAAGTCCCTAACGCATTCACCTTATCCTGTGGCACGAGGTAATCGTTGTAATACTCACTCTTGCGCAATTCGGTCTGATCAAGCTGGTTAGATAAAAAGATTTTGCCCGGCGCAAATTGATTCATCAGGTGGTTGTAGTAGTCCCCTTTGACGAAGTGCTCGCAATAGGCCGCCTGCCATGCGGGGTCGTAGCCCACACTCGCAATAAAAGATGCCGATTCATTCAATATTTCATTGGAACGCAGAAGAGCCGACGAGCCGCCCACTGCCGCCACAAAGGCTTCAAGAAAAAACGGCCATTTTGTCTCGTCCAGCGCGGCATCGTAGCTCAGGCCAATCAGGTGCAATACTTTATTTTCGTCTGGAGCGCTCACGCTTCCCTCTCGGTAAAACGGCACTGCGTCGTGCTAGCCCGGAATTTCATAAGACAAGGTCAGCGGAACAGCCGTAAGGCACGTTAATACTGGTGTTCAGACAGAAATTAACAGGGTTCCGCTGATGCCAAATTGTACCGCAATAACCGACCTGTTTCCGGCCACCTCAGCTTGCTTTATCGCTCAGTTGACCTCGGTGGCTGACTTGGGACGGGGCTCGTGAAATATGTGGGGTAGTTTAATTTGGGTTGGAGCAATCGTGAGTGTAAAATCGTCCGCGGTTATCATCAAAGAGTCCAAATTATGAGAACGCTCAAATACACCTATTGGCAGGACGGCGGTTTTTTTATCGGATTCCTGAACGAATATCCAGAGTACCAAACCCAAGCCGAGCGTAAAGAGGAGCTTGCCGAAAATCTCAAGGATTTACTCAATGATCTGGAATCGGGCGAGGTGCCATACATCCGCAAGGTTGAAGAATTAACGGTCGCATGAAAAGGCGCGATCTGCTCAAAATCCTCGAAGAAATGGGGTGCGTGCTTGTCCGTCACGGTGGTCGGCACGACTGGTACACCAACGAACGAACCAAGCAATCCCAACCCGTGCCACGTCACAGCGAAATCAACGAAACCCTGGCTAAATCGATAATCAGGAAACTCGGCTGATCGTAGCGCAGGCGTTAGAGACATCGACACCGTACACCCCTCTATTTCACCTCACACCCGGTCTTACTGGGTGCAGTGCTTGTTTTACTGGGCTCA
>CAZXDK010000032.1:0-28047 GCA_964639585.1 uncultured Gallionellaceae bacterium
CGCGACCCGCGCGTCGCTTATGCTGCTTGATACTTTATTGGTGCCGGATCAATAGCAGCAGCGCCTGCGCATCGACTTGCGCTTGCGTCAAAGTGACGGTGGCTTTCCCGGCAGCTTGGGCCAGCACGGACAGAATCGCGTTGAGGTCATCGACCGCAGTGGTTTGGTCGGGCGAGATGCCCAAACCATCGGCGCTGTAACGGAAGTTGATCTGCGCCGCATCGGCCAGCGCCAGTATTTTCGCGTTGTCGGTATTTTGCAATTTCAGCGTGTCGAAGAACACGCCTCCGGCTACGGTGTAGCCCAATTTTTTCAGCTCGCTCGCCAGCAGCGCGGCGGAGCGATGCACCTGTGCGGCGATGCCGCGCAAGCCTTCCGCGCCGTGATACACCGCGTACATGCTTGCCATGATCGCCAGCAACGCCTGCGCGGTGCAGATGTTGGAAGTGGCCTTCTCGCGGCGGATATGTTGCTCGCGCGTTTGCAGCACCATGCGCAACGCCGGATTGCCGTCGGCATCGAGCGACACGCCGATGATGCGCCCCGGCATAGCCCGCTTGTGCGCGTCGCGGCAGGCGAAGAAGGCGGCATGCGGACCGCCGTAGCCCAGCGGCACACCGAAGCGTTGCGCGGAGCCGAACACCACATCCGCGCCCCACTCGCCCGGCGGCGTGAGCAGCACTAGGCTCAAAATATCGGTGGCCACCGCGATGCTCATGCCACGGGCTTTGGCGCGCGCCACGAAATCGGCATAGTCATGCACCGTGCCGTCGGCAGTCGGATATTGCAGCAATGCGCCGTAGATATTGGCGTTCAAGGCGGCCGTTTTGAAATCGCCGATCATGAGCTCAATGCCCAAGGGCGCGGCGCGCGTCTTCAACAGCTCAATGGTTTGCGGGAAACATTCGTGCGACACGAAGAACGTGTTCTTGCCCGCCGCCGCGTCCTCGCGCGAACGCAAGCCGTGCAGCATGGTCATCGCTTCCGCCGCCGCAGTCGCTTCGTCCAGCAGCGAAGCGTTGGCGATTTCCATGCCGGTCAGATCGACGATCATGGTTTGGAAATTCAGCAGCGCTTCCAAACGTCCTTGCGCAATCTCCGCCTGATAAGGCGTGTAAGCGGTGTACCAACCCGGATTTTCCAGAATATTGCGCTGGATCACGGGGGGCAAAACGGTGTCGTAATAGCCCAGGCCGATATAGGATTTGTAAAGCCGGTTCTTCGCCGCAACGCCGCGCAGATGTTGCAGCAAAGCGTGCTCGCTCATGCCTGCGGGCAGGTTCAGCGGTTTCTGCAAACGGATAGCGGAGGGGACAGTTTGGTCTATCAGCGCATCGAGCGAGGGCGCGTTGATTTTGTTCAGCATGGCCTGCACGTCGGTTGCGCTGAGGCCGTTGTGGCGAGAGACGAAGTGGTCTGACATAGGATTAAGCAGAGTGGGGAGGACTCACAAAGCTGTGATCGAAGAAACGGTTTTCCTCAATCCCAGCTCCCAAGTCCTCAATCCTGCCCCTAGTGTGCTTCGCTATCAACAACTGCCTGATACGCGGCTGCATCCAGCAATGCCGCCACATCCGCCGCGTTGTCCGGCTTCATCTTGAAAATCCATGCGCCGTAAGGATCGCTGTTGATGTTTTCGGGAGCGGCATCCAGTTCGCTGTTTGATGCGGTCACTGTGCCGGATACGGGCGCGTACACGTCGGCGGCGGCCTTCACCGATTCCACCACGGCGCATTCTTCTTTGGCAGTCAGCTTGCGTCCGACTGCGGGCGCTTCGACGAACACCATGTCGCCCAGCAGTTCTTGCGCGTGCTGCGTGATGCCGACAGTGATGGTGCCGTCAGCTTCGGTTTTGACCCACTCGTGGGAGGCGGTGTATTTCAGGTTGGATGGATTACTCATTTAAATCTCCTTCTAGTCGTTAGTCTTTAGTCGGTAGTTGATGTTGTCGCTACGCGGTTTTTAACTAACCGCTAACGACTAGATACTAACGACTGCTTTACCATTTCGGGCGAACGGATACTTCACTATTTGCGCGGACAGCATCTTATCGCGGATGGCGACCTGCACGGTATCGCCGATTTGCACGCCGTTCGGCACGCGCGCCAGCGCGATGGATTTTTCCAGCGTGGGCGAGAAAGTGCCGCTGGTGATCTCGCCCGCGCCGTGCGCGGTTTGCACTTTTTGATGGCCGCGCAACACGCCGCGATCCAGCAACAGCAACCCGACCAGCTTGCTGCTGGGCGGGTTGGCCAGCAATGCTGCCTTACCGATGAAGTCGCGTTCGCTCTTGAGATCGACCGTCCACGCCAAGCCGGATTCCAGCGGGCCAACGCTCTCGTCCATATCCTGCCCGTATAGATTCATGCCCGCTTCCAGACGCAAGGTGTCGCGCGCGCCGAGGCCGATGGGTTTAACGCCTGCCTTGCTCAAGTCGTACCAGAATGCTTCCGCTTTTTCTTTCGGCAGCATCACTTCGAAACCGTCTTCGCCGGTGTAGCCCGTGCGCGCCACAAAATATTCGCCGCAGTCCGCCGCCTGAAAATTGACCAGCCCTTCGGTGGCCGCCTTGGTTTGCGGCAACACTTGCCACACCTTGGCGCGGGCATTGGGGCCTTGGATGGCGACCATCGCCAGATCGTCGCGCGAAGTGATGCTGAGAAGCTCAAACCCCTCCCAACCTCCCCTTCTCAGGGGAGGAGCATCCGCAGCCGCCACTCTGCTCCCTCCCTGATAAGGGAGGGTTGGGGAGGGTTCAGGGTTTTGATTTTTGCTTTCAAACGCTGCGGCCTGCTGTTTCATCCACGCAATATCCTTATCCGCCGTGCCCGCGTTGACCACGATGCGGAACCACTGCTCGGTCATGAAGTAAATGATGAGGTCGTCGATCACATGCCCGTCGGGGCGCAGCATGGCGGAGTAGAGCGCTTTGCCGGGGATGGTGATTTTGTCGGCATTGTTCGCCAGCAGGTAGCGCAGGAAGGCGCGCACGCCGTCGCCTTTGGCATCCACCACGCGCATGTGGCACACATCGAACATGCCGCAATCGTTGCGCACCTGATGGTGCTCGTCGATCTGCGAACCGTAGTTCACCGGCATATCCCAGCCGCCGAAATCCACCATCTTGGCGCCCATCGCGCGGTGCGTTGCATTTAAGGGCGTTTGTTTGAGAATGCTCATAATCCGCTTTCAAAAAAAGGGCGCAACACGAAACCGCGCTACGCCCCATCCATCCTTGATGCCCGAAAGATAGCAACTTGCATTGCGCCTCCACTGGCGATCATTTCTCTGCCTCTCCCCGCTAGCGCATCATTTCAACCACCGGTTAACTGCAAGCAGCTTTTCTTCGCTCAAGTCGCCAACAGCCGAATCCAGCTTTAATTTGTTGACCACGTAATCATACCTGGCTTGCACCAGATCACGCATGGATGAAAATAATTGTTGCTGGGCGCTCAATACATCGACGACCGTGCGCATCCCCACCTCTTTCCCTTTGGTGGTCGATTGCACGGAACTTTGATTGGAAATGACGGCCTGCTCCAAAGCTTTAACTCTGGCAATTGCACTGGTTACCAGGAAGAAACTCTCGCTCGTTTGCAGCGCCACGCCTCTAATCGTATCTTCCAAATCACTGTATGCCTTTTCTTTATTTGCCATCAATTCCCTGACTCTGGAACTCACGTATCCGCCATCAAATAAAGGCATGTTAAATTCCAGTCCGCCCGACTTGCTGTCTTGTCTGCCAGTCAAAAAATATGAAGGATTATCTGCGCGGCTAACGCTTAACACCGCATCCAAAGTTGGGTAATGACCAGACCGACCTTTTTCAACTTCCTGCTCGATATAATCCAGGTTGACTCGCTTCACTTCGATTTGAGGATTGTTTTCTTCCGAAAGTTTGATCCATTTTTCCACATCCTCGGGAGATGGCATCTGCAATGGAATATCGCCCAACGATTTAATATTGGACGGGCGACGCCCGATGATACGCTGTAACGCGCGCGACCTCAGTTCGACAGCACTTTTCGCCTCGATCACTTTGGAAAGTATCATATCCGCCTGAGCCTGGGCATCATTCAGGTCTGTCAGCGTGCCGACTTTAGCCGCAAAAAGTTTTTTCGACTGGTTCAGTTGCTCGGCAATAGCAGCTTGCTGGGACTCCAGCAAACGCTGTGTGTCTTGGGCGCGCAGCAGATCAAAATAGGCGACGGACACCCTCACTATCAGGTCCTGCTGCGCCTGGGCATACATAGTCTCTACCGCTTTAATCCGAAACTCGGATTGCTTGTTCGCCACCTTATTTAATTTTCGGTAGATTTGCTGCCTGAGCGTTACCGAGACATTATCGGAGGTGTAGACATAAGAACTCTTGCCGGGCACTGGAACATTCATGTCCACATGAGAAACCGAGGCGCTCAATCCGATTGATGGCAGGAACATAGCCTGGCTCTGCTCCTTTGATTCCTTGCTCGCTTCCACGTCTGCTTTGGCAGCGGCAAGCGCCGTATCATGCAGTTGAGCCTCCCGATAGAGTTCAAGCAGTCCGTCCGCGCAAAAAGAAGAGGCGCTAAACATCAGCGTAAAAACGCCCAACACTATTGGTGCCGCTTGCTTTATCGCCAGCATCTTCATTGCTTACTCCTCTTTCAAAGATCGCGCCATACGATCTGTCAGCGGCTTAAGCAGATATTCCATCATCGTTCTTTCACCTGTTTTTATAATCACATCAACTGGCATACCCGGTTGAAGTTTTTGATTGCCCAGTTTTTTCAGGCTGGCTTGCGGCACGCTTACCTTGGCCGTATAGAAAGTTGCCCCCGTTCTCTGGTCGGCGAAGCTATCCGCCGATACAGTTATCACCTCGCCGGAAACAATGGGCGTAATCGTCTGGTTTAGTGCGGTAAAACGGAGATCCACCAACAAACCCACGCGCACCTTGTCAATCACATGCGTCGGCACTTGCGTATCGACAACGAGATCTTCGTTCTCGGGAACAATATCCATCAACTTCTCGCTTGGGTTCACTACCCCCCCTATCGTATGAACATTCAAGCCCATTACGATGCCTTCAGTAGGCGAACGGATAATGCTCCGTTGAATATCATCATCGGTGGCGGCTAACCGTTCCTTGATCGCGGCAATATTGGACATATTCTCCCCTCTTGAACCCGTCAATTCAGCCAAACCCCTTTCCAAATCAAACAGCCGGTTACGCGGAAGATATCCTTCATCAAACAATTTTTTTAGCGATGCATGCTCATCGTTCAGCAATCTTATCTGTTCCGATTTTCCGGCGACTTGTTGCTCCAAACCCTTCATTTGCTCCAGCATTGACAGCTTGGTTTTTTCCAATTGGGTGACATTTAACTTAATGAGCGCCTGATCCTTCTTTACTTTATCGCCATCATTAACCAATATCTGCTCTACGATGCCTCCACGCAAATGCTGGATCGTCTTTCTTTTACTATCCACATTAAGCGTACCCATGGAAACAACACCCTGGTCCAGAGGCGCCGTAGTAGCCCAAAATAAAAAGCCGCCAAAACCCACCACTGTGAATAAGAGCCCCCAAAAAATTGCCGTGCCCGGTCGCGCATCGTATTCGACTGTAGTCAAGTAATCGCTCACCGGCTGATTTACTGCCTTACTTTTTTTACCCAATAATTTTTTCATGATGGTCAAGCTACCTGTTGTGTAATTTGAGATTGAGCCGCAGAACGCCTAAGCCCAGCCAACACCTCATCCCGAGGCCCAAATGCGACTGAAGCACCCAGTTGCATAACAAGAATTTTGTCCACCACACTAATGATTGAGGTTCGATGTGTAATCAGAATGACGGTCACCCCCTTGGCCTTGAGCTCATTGATCGCCACTACCAGCGCGGCCTCGCCGGCCTCATCCAGATTCGAATTCGGCTCATCCAGAACAACCAGAGAGGGCGCGCCGTAAATCGCTCGCGCCAAGCCGATACGTTGCCGCTGTCCACCCGAAAGACCTGTTGTGGCGCCAATAATCGTGTCGTACCCTTTGGGGAGATGCAGGATCATTTCATGCACACCGGCCATCTTGGCCGCATCGATCACCTGCGTGGGATCAATCTGTCCGAACCGGGCTATATTCTCGCTGATCGTTCCCTCGAACAACTCAACATCCTGGGGAAGATAACCGATGCTGGGCCCCAGTTCCTCTCTATTCCACAAGGAAACCTCGGCGCCATCCAGCCGCACCGTACCGCCGTATGGTCTCCAAACCCCAACCAGCAAACGGGCGAGACACGATTTACCGGAAGCACTGGGGCCGATTACGCCAACGACATCACCCGCCTCGATTGCAAGATTAACGCCTTTCAAAACGGTGATATTCGATCCCGGAGGAACAGCGACCAGCCCTTCAACCAAAATTTTCCCGGTCGGACTAGGCAAAGACATCGTATCGGGCCGGGGCGGAAAGTTTTTCAGCAGCGCCTCAAGACGGCCATATGAACTGCGCGCCGAAAGAAATTGTTTCCAGACTCCAATCGCCATTTGAACCGGCGCCATCGCCCGCCCCATCAAAATCGATCCGGCGATCATCGCACCCGGAGTGATCGCCCCGTCAATCGCCAGCAAAGCGCCCGCCCCCAATATCAGGGACTGAACGCTCACCGACACAAATTTGGTTATGGCTGAAACCACACCGGCGCGATCGCTTGCCTGCGCTTGCAAGATCAAGCTTTTTTGGTGATGCGCACTCCAGCGGCGGTGAACGCCTCGCAGCATCCCCATCGCCTCAATAACCTCGGCATTGCGCAAATTTGTCGCAATAAAATTATTCGCCGCAATCGACTCCCTATTGGACGACTCTAGAACCCCCTTGGTCACCTTCTCTGTAACTAACGCAAGGATAAAGAGAATAACCATCGCGGCCAATGACAGATAACCGAGCAGGGGATGCAGCAAAAACACCACCGCCAAATAGATGGGCGCCCAAGGAGCATCAAACAGGGCAAAAATCCCGTTCCCGGTCAGAAACTGCCTAACCCCATTCAGGTCGTGCAGCGCTTGGGCGGCATTGCTGCCGCTATTGCGCAAATTGCTTTCGAACGCGGCGGTAAACACACGCCCATTCATCTGCTCGTCCAGCTTCAGTCCTATCCGCACCAAAACTTGGGAGCGGGCAAATTCCAGACCGGACATCAACAGGTATAACGCCAACATCATGATCGTCAACATCAGCAGCGTCTCAGAATTTCTGCTTGCCAACACCCTGTCGTAAATTTGCAGCATGTAAATCGAGGGAACAAGCATCAATGCATTGATGATGAAACTAAAAATGCCGACGAACACGAATGTGCCACGGAAGGATTTAAGGACGGACTGCAATTCTGATTTCTTATGTTGTTGCAACATACGTGATACCTCAATTGAATATTAGGTCAGTTATAACGTCCCAAAGCAACGTATAAAAACCAAGAGTTCTAATAATGGCCAATCATTCAGACACTAGGACAACCCAAGGAAACGCCAATCTAATCAGCGCGCCCAGCCGGAGTCAAAGTGTGGGATTGTACCATGCCCCCCTGCCAACCCTAAACGAAGCAATGAATCGACAGGAAACTATATGCAGACAGTCAGGGAAATAACAAGGGGAAGAGATGAAATTTCTTTAAGCATGCAGCCTGACGGGAAAATGCATTGCCGACCGTCGCCATGCCCCGCCCACTGCTGCATTCGCGTGGATGGTCGCGATGTGGCTTTGCTTAGTCCGGCAGTATTCTGTCGGCTAGCTCTCGAATTGACTCTTCAGACATCGTTGACTTGCTTGCCACTACCCACAAATCAAACGCGGCAGGTCGGCGTTTACCGGCGACCGTTATAAATCCGTTCGACTGAAGCGTAGCTGCCAACACCTTCAAGGTAAAGCCACAATGATGCGCCATAAAAGGCTTGTCGCGTCCGGTAAACATCCGGTGTGAGTAGACCATGTCAAATGGCGTAACCGCCCCTGCCGGTGAGTTATAAGCAACATCCATCAGCTTGTCTTCGGCAATCATTTGGGCGGCAGCCTGCAGATCGGGACAAGTAATAACCACATAGCCTTCCGGCTTGAGTACACGCAGAAACTCTTGCAGCGCAGCTGGTATTTCGTTTGGATACAGGTGTTCAATGTTATGCGAAGAATAGATCACATCAACACTATTGCTCCCCACTGCGGACATATCCAGCATGGTGCCCAAGATGTCGGGTTGATTGACTGGATCAACATCTAACCGCACCTCTTTCCAGGCTGCGGATCGAAACACAGGCGGAATTAATGCACCACTCTTGGGGTGGCCAGCGCCGACATTAAGTAATATTTTCTGATTGCCCATGGGCTTGCCTTCCTGCTGTTGATAAATGCGTTGGTAGAGATTGACGAGGCCGTGTTCAAGTTGCCGGGTAAACCCGGTCACATCCATCAGGGATGAAGCTTGCATGCGTTGGCGCAGTCCTATGCTCAGTGCGCTCAAGCGTTCACTATCATTTGCCAACTCTACTGCCACCCTAACATAGTCGTCAGCATCTCTTGCCGCCAACTCAGGCAACCCGATGGCTGAAAGGTAGGCATAGGTCTGACGGCTGACCGCTCTGCTCTGAGGCCAGGTCACCACCGGCACTCCCATCCACAAAGCCTCGCAACTGGTCAGCCCTCCGGTAAAGGGAAATGGATCGAGGGCAATATCAATGTCGGCGTACTCTTTCAGCAAATCCACATGGAAGGACGGGCCGCGCAGGTCAACGCGCGCTGGCTCGACACCATGAGCAGTAAACAGCGATGTTATTTTTCGGCGCAGCTCGGGATCATTAAAAGTTCGCCATTTCAACACAATGCGACTTTCCGGCACCTGCTTCAGGATAGATGACCATAATTGCAAGACTTGCTCGTTGAGCTTCGCGGAATTATTGCAACAGCCGAAAGTGATATAACCTCGCCTAAGGCTTGGTCTGGCAGATTCAACTGGCGCCCAGGGCACAGGGGTATATACAAGACGCCCACCGGACAAGCGAATAAGTGGCTCCGAAAACCATTCTTCAGCACCCGAGGGCGCATGCCACTCGTCCTGCAACACGGCATCCATGCACGGCAACCCGGTAGTGGAAAAATATCCCAACCAGCTAACCTGGACTGGCGCAGGTCGATGAGCAAATACGGTCAATCTGGAACCGGCGGTATGGCCAGACAAATCAATCAGCACGTCAATGCCATCCGTTCGGATCATTGCGGCAAGATCATGATCACTGACCGAGGCAACATCGCGAAAGTGACACACCCCCTGAATAAAATCCGTCACCCAATCCCTTACCCGCCCGGCACTATAGGCAAAAACCCGTACTCGCGCGGGATCGTGGGCTTTCAGCACATCTTTGACAAACAAACCAACCGTATGTTGACAGAAGTCGGCGGAAACATATCCTACACGCAAAGGACGATTACCCACGGGATCAAGCAAAGGGCGTGGCCTCTCCCCTCCCGCTCTGGCTATCGCCCAACGTCCCCAGGCTTTTGCATGAGCCAAACGCTCTGCGCCCGTTGCGGACGGATCGTATTCCATAACGGTCAATACGTTCCGTCGAATAATCGGATCATCAGGCAAGCGCTCCAGCAATATGCCATACCAGCGCCTGGATTCAGCATGGTCACCCGCATCGTTGGCCAGATTGGCAAGATTGACCAGCGCCCCCATATCACCCGGTGCTTGTGCATATGCCTGCTCAAAACACTTTTTTGCCAGAGTCAAATAACCGAAGCTATGCAGCAACTGCCCCACTTCCAACACCATAGTCGGGCTTTCACCTGGGGACTCGATAATCTGCCGGCAAACATCCAGCATCTCGGTGAAGCGACCGTGCAGGGCGAGTTCCCGTGCAACCGACAAAGTGACAGGCGACTGAAGAATGGGCTGAGTCAATTTTTCACCTAATCTGAATCCGACTTTCGGCGATTGATTTCCATTCACTGCTTTGCGGGATAAGGTTGAAGGAGCAGAACTTCCTATTAACCTTAATCCCCTCAGAATTTGAAAATATCCCCATCGGACAAAAAGGACAGATCGATATCTTTGCCTTTGGTGGGCAAGGGCGCGGCGGCTTTGGCGTGGGCATCAGCGAGTTGACCGAGTAGCGGCAAATGCTGCATGGATAAAAGTTGGCAATAGGCGAGTGTGAGCGCCCCCGTATCGCGCAACTCCAGAAACGCTTCCGCCGACAATTTATTCATCGCGGCCTCGTCCATGCGAAACAAGCCTTCAACCGTTTTTTCCCCATTCGGGGTTTGCAATTTGATCAACCAAGGTTGAATGAGATTGTGTTTCTGCAACACGGCGCAGGCTTTCTCGGTAACGACGCGATTGACGACAACTTGGCTGAGTACATTCAATACCTCGATTGTAGCTTTGCTCGGCTGCTCATCCTCACCAAAGAATAGCTCACCCTCGGTGTCGGAGAGCAAGCCGCTGTCTTCGTTGTAGCACAATACCTGTTGACCATCCTCGGTGTTGGCGATGACAAACGGATAGCACCGGTAAGCCACAGGAATGTACCCCCCCACCCAGCGCCCATCAAGCGCCACAAAAAGATTCTTGCCCGGCTCCAGCCCCTGAATTGATACGGGCTTATATGTGCCATCTTCTGCCAAAATGAAACCTATGGGCATGGACAACATGGCTTTGGGCAACTCCTGCACCACCAGAGGGGAGAGCGCATCTGCGGCAGCAAAGTTATAGTTGGTGTAACGCATCCAACGCTTTGTTGCATAGTTACTGTGACTGATGACTTGAATGTTGGGCATATCGTTTTTCTCCGAATAAGTTTTACTGAGTGCACTGCAATCAATGTACTCAGTAAAACCCTGCCCCTTGGGAGAGACAGAGTTGGCCCAGTTGCTCAGTACTGGTCATTCATCCATGGCATTTAATAGTCCATCAGCATGAGCAAATCTTTATATCCGCGCAATTCACAATGCTCCTTGAACAAATCAAGAACCGGGCCCGGTTTGATTTTTTGTTTTAGCGCCGGGGATAATTCGATCAGATATTTTTCGGCAACGAAGATAGGCATATTCGCCGGGCCATGGAAACCAAAAGGCTGACAGGTCAACGGCCCGGTTTCGTATGAAAACATTTCGGCCAGTGCTACAGGCGCAAAACTGATCCCCTGTTGCTCCAGATAGTCCCGATACAAACGGCAAATGACAATATCTTCGATTCCGCCAAAAGGTATCTCGGGCATTCGCCGCACTTTGACATCCTTGCATGCCATAAGCAACTTTCGGCTACGGATGCAGAAGCCGCCATTCCCGACGCGATACGCATCGTTAGCCCATGCCCAAGGAGCTCCGATGTAGTCATGTTTGAGAAAATCATCACGCCAATGCGCAGGACTCGCTATAAAGCCATCCCAGTGCACAATTAAAATGTAATCTGTGCTGATAAAGGGCCACAAGCATTTCAACACAAATTCACTGTAAGTATCCATGGAGTCAAAACGCTGCGTTTCGACAAAACGCTCCCCCAAGCCAAGCGGCTTCCCGCCAAAAAATATGACATCCTGAACGTCTATTCCAAGCAACGTCTGCTTGACCGCAAATCGTGTCAGCACATGCGAGTCGGGGTCAGTGTCTATAGCAACGATAGTAATAGGTAATCGCATAGTTAATCAGTCATCAACAAAACCGGTTAGGATAGATTTTGACTTCTATCTTCCAAGGGTATTAATTAAACAAACTGCCCAGCCCCTCTTCCAGGGTAATTTTAGGCGCCCATCCTTCCAACTGAACTCCGCAATTGTAAGGGATCATTACCTCTCGTTGCCGATACGGTCTCGCCCCCCAATTCACCAGCACAGCCTGTTTAGTTACCGCGACATAAATTTCTACCAGCTTGCGCAAAGGTATTGGACTGTTTGAAGAAATTGCGTAGCGCTCATGTCGAGACACTTTACCGTCAAACAGGCGCTGTGCCGCAATCAGGTATGCCGCGACCACATCATCAATATGCACCATGTCGATCAGTTGCTCCCCTGCGGACATATCCAGCGGCTGGCCACTGGCTGCGGCAGTTTTCAACAAATGAAACAATTTGGGACGCCTATCGTCCGCGCCGTATGTATCGTACAACTTCAACGTAATTGTCTTGATGGCACAAGCTTGAACATAGTATTCCAGCAACGCTTCAAACGACTGTTTGGTCGCGGCATACAAGCAAACGGGATTGTATTCTTCGTTGTTGTAATGCTGCCATGATGTGCCCGTATTGATGAAATTTATAACTCGATTGACTCTCATCGCCTCCAGCAACTGAGTTCCGAGCAACACATTACTTTGAATCAGCTCCTCAATGTCCTTGGCTTCATGCTGGGAGAGAAACAACGACGCCAAATGAAAAACCATGTCCGGTTTGACTTGGCTCATGCATTCCACAACGACCTGGGTGCTGCCATCGTAGATATGGCTGACCACGTGAGCAAACTCCGGCACGACCGGCAAGATTGCCCCTGCGCGGTGCAAAAGGTGAACTTGCCAGCCCTCTCGCACCAGCCTTTGCACTAGATGGCTGCCCACAAAACCGCTTGCTCCAGTGACCAGAGCCACATGCGGATTTTCCGTTCCCGCGTTGATCTTATTCATATCTGAAGGGGCTCTGGAAATGCTCTAGCGCCGGAAAGACCTGGTCGCGCCCGGACAAGATTGCTTCCGCAATCGGCCAGGGAATTCCCACCGAGTTCCAGAGAATTCCGGCATCATGCGGAGGCGAATATACGGTGCTGACCTTGTATATCATGATAGCCTGCTCGCTCATCGCACAGAACCCGTGAGCCATTCCTTTGGGAATATAAATGCTGTTGGCCTTTTCCGCACTCAATTCAAACAGGGCATATTGCCCGTAAGTAGGAGAACCCATCCTTAAGTCAACCACGGCATCCATGACCTCACCCTGCACGCAATAGACCATCTTGATGTGATCCATTGGCGGCAATTGAAAGTGCATGCCGCGCACAACGTTTTTATGCGAAACAGAGTAATACTCTTCCACAAAATTGGTTGCCAAACCGTGCTCGGCAAAAACATTTTCGTGAAAGACTTTGACGAACCTTCCGCGTTCATCATCAAATACCTTGGGCTGCAATTCGTAGCACCCCGCCAGCTTGCCAGACTTTAGCTCGAACACTTAGAAATTTACGCCAAAAAAAGTTTCGATCTTTTCGACGACGAAACCGAGCATCTCTTCATTCAGTCCGGGATACACGCCGATCCACAAAGTGTCGTTCATAACCTTGTCGGTATTGGTGAGCTCGCCGCTGATGCGGTAGGCGCGGCCTTCGAAGTAGGGCTGACGAGTGAGGTTGCCCGCAAACAAGAGGCGCGTACCGATCTTGTATTGATCCAGATATTTCAATAACTCCACACGATTGACTCCTGCCGCCTCTTTTAGCGTGACGGGAAAACCGAACCATGACGGCTCGCTACCTGCGGTGGCTTCCGGCAGAATCAAAAATTCTTCGCATGACTTCAGCCGCTCCTTGAGGAAAGTGAAGTTGTGTTTACGCGCCGCGATGAATTCCGGCAGACGATCCATCTGCGCCAGTGCGCAAGCGGCCTGCATATCGGTGATCTTGAGGTTGTAGCCCAGGTGCGAATAGGTGTATTTGTGGTCATACCCTTCGGGGAGCGAGCCGAGCTTCCAGCCGAAGCGTTTGCCGCAGGTGTTGTCGCAACCTGGTGCGCAATAGCAGTCGCGCCCCCAGTCGCGGAAGGACTCGATGATAGTGCGCAGATCGCCGTCTTTGGTGAAAATCATGCCGCCTTCGCCCATGGTGATGTGGTGCGCGGGGTAGAAGCTGCAAGTGGCGACATGACCGAATGTGCCAACATGCCGACCTTTGTAGCGCGAACCCAGTGCATCGCAGCAGTCTTCAATCACCCAAAGATCGTGCTTCTGCGCCAGCGCCATAACCGCATCCAAATCGAACGGATTGCCCAAGGTATGCGCCACCATGATGGCTTTGGTCTTGGGGCTGACCGCAGCTTCGAGCTTGTGCGGGTCGATGTTGTAAGTGGGAATATCCACATCCACAAACACCGGCGCCATACCGTTTTGCAGGATAGGATTAACGGTGGTTGGGAAGCCCGCTGCCACGGTGATGACTTCATCGCCCGGTTGCAATGCCCGCGCTCCCAGTTTGGGTGAAGTCAGTGCGGTGAAAGCCAGCAGGTTGGCTGAAGAACCGGATGTGGTGGTCAGCGCATAGGGAACTCCGACAAATTCGGCAAAGCGTTTTTCAAACGCCTCATTGAAGCGCCCGGTAGTCAGCCATCCATCCAATGAGGCTTCGACCATGTTCTTCAGTTCGGTCGCGCCCAGCACTTTGCCGGAAGGTGGCACGGTGCTGGAACCGGATTTGAAAACAGGGGGGAAATTAAATTTGTGTGCGGCAAAGTTGTCAACACTGAATATGGTCGCCTTGCGCAGAACTTCATCCAGCTTCTTCGCATTGATGCGGGCGACTTTTCGGCACAATTTGCTTTGAACTGAAATCACCTTGTCAACACGAACAACGCTCTCATGCTTCAATGAGCCCTCAGCCAAATCTGTAGCGATAATTTGAACCGCAGAGGGATCGTAGATGTACGAATCAATTTCAGTCGTTATATACGCCACGTTGACATCGTCAAAGCTGTTGTGCTGATTGATGCCAATCACCAAACCGGGGCGGACTTTACTGCCTGCTCGATTTGAATAAGGAAACTCCAAGAGGACAATGTCACCGAGATTTGACATCGAACAAGTCCTCCCAATCAACGTTGTTATCTTCTTCCGTCTCGAAAAAATTTTTTAGCCCGATTGCTTTGAATTCCTCTTCAGAACTCAATTCGTTGCTACGAAAAGCATTGGCTACACCGATTGATTGATCATCTTTATCCAGAACGATAACAAACAATTCAGCTTCTTTGACCCCATGCAAAGGGGTTAGCAATTGTATATTGCCCTCTTTATAAATTGCCTTTACTGCTTGCATGATCAACCTCCTTTACTCTCTTATCATTCATATAGTGTCAAAACTATGGTAGGAGTTTCGCATAACGACAATGGTTTCGTAGGAGCGAGCTTGCTCGCGAAAATACTTCGCCAGCAAGCTCGCTCCTACACTCCACCTCGTCCGGCTTAGGGCGTCTGATACTCAATTATTTGTTTCATCGAAATTTCCCGCATATCATTCTTCTGTTCAAACGACTTGTGCCACGAGACTATTTTTCCCAGCGTTTCATCCAGATTCCATTTCGGTTGCCAACCCAAACGCGCTTTGGCCTTGGAGCAATCCAGCTTCAGGTAGTGTGCCTCATGTGGATGGTGGTCGCTGCCATCCAGCGCCCAACTTGCTTCTTCGCCCCAAGCCCGGGTAATTTTTTCAACGATCCATTGTACCGGCTTGGCATCATCATTCGGCCCGAAGTTCCAGCCTTCAGCGTAAGTTGCACCTTCCTCGAAAAGCTTTTGCGCAAGCACGAGATAACCGGATAGCGGCTCTAACACATGTTGCCAAGGCCGGACGGCATGAAGGTTGCGAATATTGACTGATCTGCCCTGAGCGATGGCGCGCATGATATCCGGGATCAGCCTATCGTCCGCCCAATCCCCCCCGCCGATGACATTGCCCGCTCTGGCTGTCGCGATGGCAACACCATGGGTTGAATATTTGTCGGCGTGAAAATAAGAGTTGCGATAAGCCGCTGTCACCAGTTCCGCACAGCCTTTGCTGCTGGAATAAGGATCGAAGCCGCCCATCGCTTCGTTCTCGCGGTAGCCCCATACCCATTCGCGATTTTCATAACACTTGTCGGTAGTGACATTGACCACGGCTTTGACACTGCTCGCGCCACGAACCGCCTCGAATAAATTCACCACCCCCATGACGTTGGTGGAATAAGTTTCTACCGGCTCCAAGTAGGAATATCGCACCAGCGGCTGTGCCGCCATATGAATGACGATCTCGGGTTTGTATTCGGCAAATACTGTAAGCAAATGCTCCAGATCGCGTATATCGCCCAGGATGCTGGTCATGCCTTTGCCGACCTCGGCAACTTCAAACAAGCTCGGGTTGGTCGGCGGGGGCAGCGCATACCCGACTACTTGCGCATTCAGTGACTGCAACCAGAGCGACAACCAACTCCCCTTGAAACCGGTATGACCCGTCAGTAAAACGCGCTTGCCCCGCCAGAATCCCGCATTCATTTCCAGACTTTCCACGGCGCCTTGCCGGATTGCCATAGATCTTCAAGATGAAGTTTGTCACGCAAGGTATCCATCGGCTGCCAGAAACCGCCATGCCGGAAAGCGGCAAGCTGCCCCTCATCCGCCAACCGCTCCAATGGCTCACGTTCCCATAAAGTCTTGTCGTCCGCGATATAGTCGATGACTTGCGGAGAGAGCACAAAGAATCCTCCGTTAATCATCGCACCATCGCCCTGCGGTTTTTCGCAAAACACACTGACCTTGTCGCCGCTCATTACCAAGGCGCCAAAACGTCCCGGAGGCGTACACGCCGTCAATGTGGCTTTGACGTTCCGCGCCTGATGAAACGCAATCAACTCGGTGATGTTAACGTCGCTTAAACCGTCTCCGTAAGTCAAGCAGAACGCTTCTTCATCCTTGACGTAGCTTGCCACTCGCTTCAAACGACCGCCGGTCATCGTTTCTTCGCCGGTATCCACCAAAGTCACTTTCCACGGTTCGGCGTGATGCTGATGCACTTCCATTTTGTTATTTTCCATGTCGAAAGTGACATCGGACATATGCAGAAAATAGTTGGCGAAGTATTCCTTGATGATGTAACCCTTGTATCCGCAACAAACGATAAACTCGTTTACACCGTGCGCGGAATATATCTTCATGATGTGCCACAGGATGGGTTTACCCCCGATTTCCACCATGGGCTTGGGACGAATGGAGGTTTCTTCGCTGATGCGCGTTCCCAGCCCCCCCGCAAGAATGACGGCCTTCATGCCCCTCTCCTCTCACTCTCAATCGCCATGTACACGGAAAAAGCCATGGCGCGCCTAGCCAAGGCGAGGCGCCAGTTCGAAAGCTTCGGCAGCATAGGCCAGCAATCGACTGATGCCTGCGTTGCAGTGGTGGTGATCAAGCGCATAACGATGCCGCGCGACCAAACCGTCGCGCCCCCCCTCGTCAAACATTTCATTGACTCGCGCCACCAGTGCTTGCGGCGCGACAATGTCCTTAGCCCCATAGAATGCAATGTGCTTCCGGTCAATTGCGGAGACCGGGGAAAGGAAGCGCATCGACTCCGGCACAATAGGAATGCCCCCGCTTGCCAGCGCATCGAATATGCGAATCGGCACGTCGTTCAGTACGGGTATGATCCAATGGCTCTTGTGCGCCATCCAATCACCCAGCCTTTCCTGCGGTGAGCGGTCAAAAAAACTGCGCTCGGCAAATCCTATCGAGGGATAGTGACTATTGAGCGTAACCACCGTGCGCATGCGCAACGGAAAAGTAGCATAGGGGATATGCATGCCCAGCGGGTCATTTGAACGCGGTGCGGCAATTATTTCCGGGAGGCTATCGGCCAGAAATTTGCGCGTCCATTGAAACGTGGTCGCATAAACCGGCCCGCTGATAAGATGATTGTAACGACTGAGCAAATAAAGGTTTTCGTGGTGCGCCGGCACGTACAGATCGGAGTGCGCCGCAAGAAATGTGCTGTAGTCAAGCCAGTGATGATTATCCCAGTCCCAAACCACGAAAATAGTCTTATCGCACTGCCCATAGAGATCGGCGAAATGCGGCCGGTTCGCGGGCAGACTGTCATCATTGTTGAGAGTTATAACAATGGCATCATCAAGCAAGGCTTTTTTCTCGGCGATGCTTTGCGTTTCCGCCTTAAAGAACCCATTGGGAAGCAATTCGATGGTTGCGCCCGGCACTTGCGCATCACAACATCCCAGACTATCGCTCAGCAATATTTTCCCTCGCCAGTTGTTGGCAAAATGCTGCTTCAACGCCACAACACGGTCATTTTTCTTGATCGACAGGTGAAAAAAAATATCGTCCTGAGCATAAGCGATACACTCGCTCATCTGGCGTGCCGGCAACCCTGGGTTGTCCTTGCCATAAAATAACGCGGAAATACTATTCAACACGCCCCCTCAAAGAAACTGGCTCACACCATCCAACACTGTGGTTAATTTTACCATACTAATTAAAGCACTCATTTTGACCGGCGACACAGGGGAACAAATTAAAGTACCGGGATATTTCACGAAATTTCATGCTAGCATATCGCAGTTAAGTTGCGGTTTGCCGCACACAGAGTCAGAATAAACCTGCGTGTGAAACAGCTCTCTCTACCGAAGGTGCAAGGCATGAAAATATGAGATCAAAGCTTATCCTGACCACTGGCGGCCTGGGCTTCATAGGCAAGCACTTTGTTAAACGCTGCCTGGAACTCGGTCATTTTGTGACCAATGTCGATGTAGTGAACTATGCAGCCGACCGATTCGCGAATGAAGAACTCAAGGCGCACAACAATTACCGCCACCTCAAACAAGACATCGCCACTCTCGGGCATTTGCCGGAAAGCGATTTCGTGGTCAATTTTGCCGCCGAATCGCATGTGGATAATTCCATCGCCGATAGCAGACAGTTTTGCCACACCAATATTCTCGGCGTACAACGGTTACTGGAGCTGACCCGGGCCAAAGCGGCGGGCGCTCCGCATTTCATCCAGATCAGCACCGACGAAGTTTACGGTGACATCACCGAAGGGCGGCATACTGAATCGGCTCCGCTCAGACCCTCGAACCCCTACTCTGCGACCAAGGCCGCCGCCGACATGTTGGTGATTGGCTGGGCTCGCACCTATGACCTGCGCTACAACATTGTACGCATGACCAACAACTACGGCCCCAACCAGTATCCCGAAAAACTCATACCAAAATCTGCGTGGCGTATGCGCCGCGGTCAGCCTGCTTTTATGCACGGCGATGGCAGTTACATCCGCTCATGGCTACACGTCGAAGATGCGGTTGAAGCCATCCTGACGATTATGGCAAAGGGCGAACCCAACCTTACCTATAACGTACATGGCGACAACGAACTCTCCAATATCACCGTATTGCGTAAATTGGCGGCCATCTTCGACTTGCCTGAAAGCGAAGCCTTTATCCAGGTTCCCAACAGGGTCGGTCAGGACGTACGCTACAACCTCGACGATACGCGCCTGCGCGCGCTGGGCTGGCATCCCACCCGGAATTTTGATGAAGAACTGCTCAAAATTGCCGAAGGTGATGATTTCAAGCGCTTCCTCTAGCGCGGCTTGTGCAAGCCGCCTTAACTTAAAATTACTTCATTTCAGGAAATTTCAGCCATGAGCAACAACGAACAAACACTTAAATCCTGGCCGACTAGCGGCCCCATCGTTTCACTCCCGGCTCCGTTCGAGGATGCGCGCGGAGTCATACAAACCCTGGCCGAAGGCGGTGTACATAGCGTCCAGATCATCACATCCAAGGCGAACAGCATCCGCGCCAATCACTATCACCGCACTGATTCACACTACATGTATATTGTCAGTGGAGCGATGAAATATTATCACCGTCCGGTCAACGATAAATCGGCGCCTACCTGGCTGCTGGTTACTGCGGGGCAGCTGGTTTACTCTCCGCCCATGGTTGAACATGCGGTCGAATTCGTTGAAGACACGGTGTTTCTCAATATCACGGGCAAGCCACGAGATCAGGCCTCATACGAAGACGACTTGGTTCGCGTGGAACTGCTTAAACCCAAGTCGGCTGAATAATTGATGATCCCTCATCATCACAAGCGTACAAATTGCCGACTGTGCGGTTCGGACGCGCTGCAACGCGTACTTGAACTGACCCCCACTCCTCCGGCGAATGCGATGGTCACTTTTGCCGAAAAGGATATACCGCAGCAAGTTTATCCTCTGGACGTTTACCGCTGCGAAAATTGCACCCACTTGCAATTGCTCGACATCATCGACCCGCAAGTGCTTTTTTCACATTACCTGTATGTCTCCAGCACCTCGCCGGTCATGGTCAGCTATCTTGAGGGGCAATGCCGCACCATGATTAGCCGGCTCGGCCTGCAACCCGGTGATCTTGTGGTCGAAATTGGCTCCAACGACGGCACGCTGTTGCGTTTTTTCAAGGCCGCCGGAATGCGCGTACTTGGCGTCGATCCCGCCGCCAACATAGCCCCCGATCCGGGCGAGATAGAAACGATCCGGGATTTCTTTAACGAGACCGTGGGCGAACGAATCCGTCGTGATTATGGCGCGGCAAAGTTAATCTGCGCCTACAACGTCTGCGCCCATATCGACAACTTGCGTAGCGTCATCGCCGGAGTGCGCGCCCTGCTCGACCCAACCGGACATTTCGTCTTCGAGGTGGGCTATCTGCTCGACGTTTACCGCAAAACACTGTTCGATACGGTTTACCACGAGCATGTCGACTTCCATCGTGTGGAGCCGCTTAGGCGTTTTTTTGCCGAACAGAGCCTGCGGCTATTGCATACCGAGCGCTCCGACATTCAGGGCGGCGCACTCGTCGCTTATGTAGGCTGGCCCGATGCAACCGAACAACCCTCGGTCAGCGCAATGATTGCGCTTGAACACGAAGCCGGTCTCGACCAGGCAGAAACATTCCAGCTGTGGGGAACCGCCATCCGGCAACGCGGCGATGAACTCATGCGACTGTTGCGCGAACTCAAAGAGCAAGGAAAATCCATCGCCGGATATGGCGCTCCGGCCAAGGCAACGACGCTGATGTATCACTACGGTCTCGATGGGCAAGTGCTCGACTATGTTGTGGACGATAACCCGATCAAACAGGGCTTGTTTACACCCGGCCTGCATTTGCCGGTCTATGCCGCAGAGCGGCTATATCAGGATCAACCCGATTACGTCCTGATTCTCGCCTGGAATTTTGCCGAGTCCCTCATGCGCAGGCATGAAGCGCTGCACGCTGCGGGCAGCCGCTTCATCGTTCCCTTGCCCCATCTGAAAATCGTCTGAGGAATGGCGCCGTTACGCCTAGGCTTGATCGGCGCCGGACGCTGGGGCCGCAATTACATCAAAACCATCGCCAGTCTCGACACGGTGCGTCTTGCCGCCTTGGCAAGCAGCAATCCTGAAAGTACACAATGGGTGCCACAAGACTGCGCGATTCATCGCGACTGGAAAGCTATTCTTGACCCTCGCCTGATCGACGCCGTGATCATCGCTACACCGGCAGCTCTGCATGCAACAATGACCAGTGCAGCCATCGAAGCCGGTCTGCCGGTCTTGGTGGAAAAACCCTTGACCCTGAACCTGGATGAAGCACTGTCACTGCGCGATCTGGCTGCCCGGCGCCAGGGTTTCGTCATGATCGACCACACCCACTTGTTCAATCCCGCATACCGCCGCATGAAAGAGCTACTACGCAACTGTGGCACGTTGCGCGCCTTGTCTTCGGAAGCCGGCAACACCGGCCCTTTCCGGCGCGATGCCCCAGTGCTTTGGGACTGGGGCGCGCACGATGTCGCATTGTGCCTGGATCTGCTTGGCATCCCACCCGCCAAGATAGAAGCGAAGCGCCTTGAATACCGTCAAGTCGATAATGCGGACGGAGAAAATCTTGAGCTAAGCTTATCCTTTCCCACCGGTGTCGAAGCGGAAATTCGGATCGGCAACTTGATGCCCAAGTGCCGGCGTCTGGCCGTCCTCACCGATTCGTGCATCATGGTTTACGACGATCTGGCCGAACACAAACTCACCCGGCATGAAATTCAGGACAACTGGGCGCACCCTCTCGGCGCAGGTCAGACGTTGACCATACCATCGAAGATGCCCTTAACTCAGGTTGTTGAGGAGTTTGCAGCCAGTGTCAGCGCAAACAAATTCGACATGGAATCGCTTGACCTTGGTGTCGCCGTGGTCACTGTACTCGATAAGTGCGAAAAACTTATTTGACCACATGCCTGCGAGGTGTTGCAGTGAGCCTCATCTACTTCACCCTATAGATTGGGCAATTCTCGTTGCGCGCGGTCAAAATCCTCAGGAATGCCGATATCGATAAAATAACCGTTTGTCACGAAAGCTCTTGGTTTAAGTTCGCTGCAATAACGCTGCAACACATCCGCCTCGAAGGAAAATTTTCCTGCGCCCCCCAGTCGATCAAATACTTCCGGCATCACCACATAAATCCCGGCATTGATCAGCCCCGGCCCTGCCCGCCCCTTCTCGGCAAAACCTTCAACTCGACCGTCATTTAGCACAACCGCACCATAACGCGAGACATCCGGCGTTTCCTTCAGCACCATCGCCACCAGCGACGGCGCATCCGCATACCAACGAATCAGCTCGGCAATATCGACCTGCAAGAAAGTGTCGCCATTCAGCACCAACACCGGCGCGTTATCCTCTCCGCGCAACGCTTGAACAATCGCACCACCGGTTCCCAAAGGCTCTGTTTCAATTGCGTAGCGCAGCACTAAGCCGCGATAAACATATCCGAAATGCGCCTCTATCGACTCAGCCCGATAGCCCACCGAAAGAATGACTTCTGTCACCCCTCCCGCAACAAGACGATCAAGGACATATTCAAGAAACGGACGCCCCGCAACCGGCGCCATAGGCTTGGGCAAATCGGGCACTCTGGCTTTCAAACGAGTCCCAAGACCGCCGGCAAGTACAATAGCTTTCATGATTCTCCGTGGATATTATCTGTGCTAACAGGCAGCAAATGCGGCACTTAGCAGGATTCTTCGAACTTCTAGATTGTACCGTTATTATTTGATATATTAACCGGCAATAATTAACCTGATTAGAATATCCACCATGGCTGCCAAACCCGCACAACTCTCGCCATGGCGCACCTTGAAAACAACCAGCGTAGTCGATATACCACCATGGTTAGCCGTTCTCCGTGACGAAATCGAACTTCCCTCCGGTCGGGTCGTACCCGATTACTACCGCATCACCACCCCAGACTATGCCCTGGTTTGCGCACTTGATGATGAGGGGCGCGTGCTCATGGAACGGCACTACAAGCAATGCTTGGGTAAATTTATCCTCACCTCTCCGGCGGGCGGCGTTGAGCAAGACGAGCAACCACTGGGGGCTGCACAACGCGAATTACTTGAGGAAACAGGCTACCGCGCGAAAAATTGGCAAGCGCTCGGCGCTTATACTGTTGATGGTACGCGCGGAATCTGTCGCGCCCACCTTTATCTTGCAACCCAATTAGAGCAAATATCTACCCCGCATTACAACGACATGGAAGAACTTGAATTGATACATCTCGACCGCACAGCGCTTGCCGAAGCGGTACATGATGGCAGCATCTGCCTGTTGCCAGACATCGCGCTGCTCTCAATAGTTTTCGGCTCGTTGATTGGAAACAACACAGTAAAACCCTGACCTGACCTAAATATAATGCGCGCCAACTACCGCTACCCGGCAAAGCCGATTGATAGACCCGATCACATCAGCGTCCTGATGCCAACACGAGGTCGCCCTGATGGTTTGACCAAGGTATTCGAAAGTTTCCAGAAGACAGTCGAACGCAAAGACCTGCTCGACATCTGGATCTATGTGGACGACGATGACACCCTCACGCTTGATTACATCGAATCGGGAAAGTGGAACATTTATGGCATAGTGGTCAACTGGCATATCGCAAAGAGCGCCGGTTCGATGGGTGATATGCTCAACCAACTCTGGCAAGCCTGCACCACCAACCCCGGACTTTATTTCCCCTTCTCGGATGACTACACAATATCGACGCCACACTGGGATAGTCTGCTTCGACGGGCATTTAGCCAATTTGAAGATGGTGTCATGCTTGGATTCCTTCCTGACAATACAGTTCGTCCGCACCAAGTCACCTTTGCCATTCCCAGTTCGCGCTGGCTCAATCTGCTCGGTTACTTCCTAACCAATCGGTTTTATTTTTGGTTCGACGACCAATGGATAGACGAAATTGGGCAAATGGTCGGACGCAAGGTAATGATTCCCATACGATTAGAAAATCCGGTTGGCAGAGGCAAAACACCGAGAATGCGCAGGCTGCCATTTTGGGCTCGCTACTTCAATCTGACACTTGAAGATCGTTATCAAGATGCACTCACGATATTGAGAACATTGCACGGTAACGACGAACAGAAGTTCGCCGCCGCGCACGAACGTGCACTTGCAGTAGCCGGACATCTGGTGAATATTTTTAATAGTCACAGCGATGCTATTTATGCACAAATGGAATCCTCTTATCGCGACAGCAGCGATGGTATTAAATCTTCCAAGCTCGGCAGTTACCTTAAGACCGAATTGTCAGCGGTCGAAGACTTGCTAACTAAACTCGCTTATAGTTGTACGCACGCCAACCACGAAGAAATAACCGACCTGGCCGATAGTCTATCGCTTGCCTCATTTCGGGCTGCGGAGGTTGATTACCTGAAAGCTTCAGCGCTGTTTGAGCTTGGCTGTATCGCCGAGGCAGAGGCGGCACTTGCTTCTTGCCAAGCGGCTAGAGGTGATACTCAGGACATCCAGCCTCTCAAAAGCATGATTCAGTCTCAAATAACCGCGCCAAATAAATCTTTTTATGCATCGCGTTCCGAATTACGCCTGCCTTCATGGCTTACGATGAAGGAGCCTCGCGACATCCTGTTTCCTGCCAATATCCCGCAAGAACTTTTCTATGCCATCCAGCGCCTGCTCTACCAAGAAAACATCGAGACCATACTCGACATCGGTGCTGGTGACGGCACTGGCAGCACTCGGGCAGCGGTTGAAACCCTAGATGGTCGCCAACGTAAAATATTCTGCATCGAACCTGATACTGCCAAGTGCGAGCAAATTCGCCGACTCTATTCCGATAGAGTAACAGTCTACTGCGGTTCGTCGGTGGCACTTGATCAGTACATAACTGAAGCAGCGCTGACTTCGTTCTACAGTAGTCAACCTAGCATCCTCAATTACTACCCGCTCGACACAATCATCCAGTGGTATCGCGATGAACGCGCCGCATTGACCGAGAAGAATTTTTCCAATTCATGTATCGAAGAAATTCGCCATGCCCGCGGCATCGAGTTTTTCGATATGGCGATACTCGATGGTTCACTATTCACCGGGCAAGCTGACTTAAATGCGGTATACGGTGCGCGCTTCCTCGCGCTGAATCATGTGCGTAGCATTAAAAATTTTTCTAATATGCTGCGACTACTCGCTGACCCCAACTACCAAGTCATTGAACTCAATTATCAGACCGGTTGCGGCCATGCCGTTTTCCGCCGCAAGTCATAGGAGCACCTGATTAGCTAAGATACTCAGCCGGTTGTAGCGTTGCCGTTTTGCCCCCCGCTCACTGTGGGAGAGGGGATTGCTGAACAGTCAGGCTAAAGCCTGCCCCACCAATCAATACAGATTTTATTCGGAGAACACAATGAATACATCGTCCGAGTCGTTGAAAGGCCTGCTTCATAATCTCAGCATCCACTGCGCCGAGAGCAACACGGAGGCCGCCATCAGCACGGCTATAGAATTAGCTCGCTTGGCAGGCCAGATACGCGCCCAGGATTTATTGCGTACTGAATTAGCTCACACCAGCAACACCATGATTTTCGATGTCGGAGCAAACGTAGGCAGTGCGTCTGTGAAGTACCGGCAGATGTTTCCCGGCGCAACCATCCACGCCTTCGAGCCGCATCCGCAAGCCTTCGCTCAATTGCGGCAGGCGTTTTCCAATGACAGCAATGTCTTTGTCAACAACTGCGGCGTCGGTGACCGCCCGGGGCAGTTGCGCTTCAACATGTCGAGCGACATCGGCTCCAGCAGCTTTCTGGAAATCAGCCCCACCTCTCCCTACATTCGCGGGATAGGACTCAGCATGGTCGGCGCCAAGGAGGTTGAGGTCACTACGATCGACAGCTATTGCCAGTCACACGGTATCGGCCATATCGATTTCCTGAAACTCGACGTGCAAGGTTTTGAGCGTAAAGTGCTTGAAGGCGCGACAGGTATGCTGGCGCGTCACGCTATCGGCGCGATTCAGACAGAAATTGTCTTTCGCGATTTCTACAAATCGTCGTCTTCGTTCTTCGAAATCGAGCAATGCTTGCAAGCCCACGGCTATACGCTGCGCTGTATTTACGACATTTATCCCGCCGAGGGCGCGCAGATTTTTCAATGCGATGCCATTTACACCTATTCACCGAAACCCGGCAGTGAGCAGCAAACCACAGACGACCCAAACCAAATACTCTCCGAGGCATTGGCACTGCAAGCCTCCGGCAAGCTGGATGAAGCGCAGAAAATATACCTCAAGCTGATCGAGAGCTATCCCGGCAATGCCTCTTTGCTTGCAATGGCTGGCGCAATCGATCTGCAATTCGGGCGCAACGAAAGTGCCCGTGATCTGTTGCGTCGGGCGCTCGAAATTCAGCCGGATAACCAGGATGTCGCCTTTCGGCTCGGCTTAAGTTATTTCAGCTTGGGTGAGGAAGATATGGCGATCAGACACTTCCACGGACTCGCCAATAATCCGACGGCACAGCTTCTGCTAAGCCAGTTGTACACCGATGCTGGCGACCATGGCGCCGCCGTGATTGCCCTGCTGAAAGCAAAACAAGCTGGTGCGGATGTTGACGCCCCCCTCGCGCTAGCGTTACTGAATTCTGGCGACAAACAGGGTGCGGAAATCATGCTCCGGCAACTCGTACATCCGGGACGGCAATGCGACCGCTGGCTGGCAATGGCACTCGGCAAGTTACTCATAGATCAAGGTCGCAGCAATGAAACGCGGCAGTATTTTGCCGACCTCGCAACCAGTCGTCCCGAGCTAGTCGACGTGGCTCCTACCGTGCTTGCCGATGCCGACCTGGCCGAGGGAAATCCCGCTCGCGCATTTGAAACGATAAGACCAGTCATGCACTCGAATTGGAGCCGAACTTTCGTCAGCGCATCGCTGGCTCAATTGAGCTTGATGCTCGACAAATTTGGCATTGATGCAAAACGCCGCCCTCATCCTTTTCCCAATAGCTCAACTGGCGTCACAATGACCTCACTGGAGAGCTTCGGCCGCTTCGCTCATCAACTGCAGGAATACCTTTTCATGCGCTGGCAAGCCGACGCAACCGGCGCAGTGCTGGAAACACCGGACTGGGTTGGGCAGTTGGTTTTCGAACTGGACGACCCGTATCCCACAGGGCCGCGCCGCCAAGTAAAACGTTCAAGCGCCTGGATTGAGGAAGAGGTTGCTAAACGCGGCGCTCAGGCACTGGCGGGTTTCGATTTCTTCTCGCCAGGCACATTCAGCCAATGGCAACCGGCTCATGTCGAGCTGGCGCGCAAAATTTTCAAGCTCCGCCCCTGCTGGTTAAAGATGCTTGAGCCTCCACTCGCCGCACTGCGCGGCAGCCATCAAACGCTAGTCGTCCTCCATTTGCGCCGCACCGACCAGTCTGGCCGTTTTCAGTTACCTGACAATCGTTGGTATCTGGACTGGTTACGGCAAACCTGGCCTAAGCTTTCCGACCCGGTGCTGTATATCGCCAGCGACGATCTGGACGCTGTGCTCGGAGACTTCGCGGAATTCTCCCCGCGCTGTGTCAACGACTTACCCGGACGAGTTGCTGGGCTGGAATGGTTGCACGACTTTCATGCGATCATGAATGCGGATGCTGTCGCAATTAGCCAAAGTGCATTCAGCTACTTTGCCTGTATGTTGAATACTCGTTGCAGCGTTTTCAAACAACCGGACATGATGGGGAAATGCCTGATCGACTATCTACCAGAACACAACAACTTGGCGCCGACCGTAGCAACTTAAGCCGGACGAGGTAGATGTAGGAGCGTATCCCGCACGCGACAAAGCTTGTTAGCTTGCTGGGCACGCTCCTACAAAACCGCAGCCTTAGAAATTCTTGTCACGCTTTGACATCATCCATCAAACGTTTAAATGTAATCGACCCAACAACCCCAGGCTATTCAGCGAGGTGTTACTTTGGTTAAA
>CAZXDK010000033.1:0-27880 GCA_964639585.1 uncultured Gallionellaceae bacterium
GGCAGGCTCGGATAGATTTGGCCGATGATCATGCTGCCCGCGTAGCCCAGCACCAGCCCCGCCAGACTGCCAATACCGGAGAGCAGCACCGCTTCAGCGAAGAACAGGTTGCGTATCTGCCTGCCCGGCGCACCCAGCGCCTTGAGCAAGCCGATCTCTTTAACACGCTGCGCCACGGCGATCAGCATCACGTTCATGATGAGTACGCCCGCCACGGCCAGACTGATTGCGGCGATGCCGCCCACGGCCATAGTCAGTGCGGTGAGTATGCGGTCAAAGGTCTGCAATACCGCATCCTGAGTGATGACGGTGACATCTTTTTCATTGTTGTGGCGCTGCAGCATGATCTCTTCGGCATCGCGTTTGGCCTGCTCGATATAATCGCGGCTCTTCGCTTCGATGAGGACGCGAAACAGCCCGGCGGTGTTGAACAACTGGTGTGCCGACGCCACTGGCACAATGACGACTTCATCGGTATTGAGCCCCATCGATTCGCCCTGCGATGCCATCACGCCGATGACGCGAAAACGCCTGTCGCCCAAGCGTACCCACTGCCCCACCCCCTGCGCATTGCCGAATAATTCCTGTTTTATTTTATGGCCCAGCACACATACCGAAGCGCTTTCGTGGATGTCGCCTGCCGGAAGAAAACGCCCTATCCCGATATCCATGTGGCGCACTGCCAGCAAGCTGGCGGTGGAACCCAGCACCACCACTTCGCGGTTCAGCGCATCGAGCGACAACGTCGCCGAACCGACCGTCAGCGGAGCGATGCGTTTGACTGCCGTGCTGCGCAAAAGCGCGTCGGCATCGTCCAACGTAATATCGCGCGGTGTCTGCCCGGTCATCATGCCGGGGCCGATACCCGCGGTTTCGGTTCGTCCCGGTAACACGATCACGAGATTGGTGCCGAGCGAGGAAAACTGGTTGATAACGTAGCGGCGCGCGCCCTCGCCCAGTGCAGTGAGCACCACCACCGCAGCGACGCCGATAGACATCGCCAGCATCATCAGCAGCGTGCGCGTCGGGCTACCGCGCAGGCTGCCGGAAGCGAAGTGCAGGGTGTCGGCGAGTTTCATGATGCACGGAGTTCATCGGAGAGAATGCGCCCGTCCAGCATGTGTATCTGGCGCTTGGCGCGCGCACCGATCTCGGCATCGTGGGTCACGATCACCAACGTGATACCGCGTTCGGTCAACTGCTCCAGCAGCTTCAATACTTCCCATCCGGTGGCGCGATCCAGATTACCGGTCGGCTCATCGGCCAGCAACACGGCGGGGCTCATCACGGTCGCGCGCGCGATGGCCACGCGCTGGCGTTGTCCGCCGGAGAGTTGGTCGGGTCTATGGTCGGCGCGTTCGCTAAGGCCGTAACTAGCGATCAACTCGGCGACGCGCTGCTTGCGTTCCTCAACCGCGATGCCTGCCAACATCATCGGCAGCTCGATATTTTGCGCGGCGGTAAGGCGCGGCACGAGATGGAAGGACTGGAATACGAAACCGATTTTCTGGCTGCGCACATGCGCCTGCTGCTCATCGCTCAAATCGGTGACGTTACCGCCGTCCAGCAGATAGGTTCCGGCATTAGCCCTGTCGAGCAAACCGAGCAGATTGAGTAAGGTGGATTTACCGGAGCCGGACGGCCCCATGATGGAGAGATATTCGCCGTCGCCCAATTGCATGTTGATGTCGCGCAGCGCGGCGACTTGCTGGTCACCGACCGTGAAGGTGCGGCTGACGTTTTGCAGCTCGATCATTTCGCGGCGGGCGTCGCTTCGGGTTGGACTACCGCGCCCGCCTTAATTCCCGGCCTGTCCAAAGAAGAAACGATCTGGTCGCCTTCATTCAAACCCGAAATAATCTCGGTGTATTCCCAATTCGCCAGTCCGGTTGTTACGGCGCGCTCTTCCAGCTTGCCATCGCTCTTGTAGCGCAGCACGCGTTTGCCCTCCAGCAGCGTCTGGGTTGGGATGCGCACGGCTTTCTCGTGCATGTCATGCACGATCTCCACGTCGGCGCTATAGCCCACCAGCAGGTTTTCAGTTTTCGGCAACTCGATGAATTCCACTTCGACTTCCACCGTGCGCGCCTGTTTTTCCAGCTCCAGCACGTAAGGTGCAATGCGTTTCACTTTGCCGGAAAAAGTGCGCCCTTTGATCGCATCCAGCGTGATGCGGCTGCGTTGCCCCACTTTTACTTTGGCCGCGTCCACTTCATCTATCGGCGCACTCACAAACTGGCAGCTATCATCGATCAAATCGACAGCGGGCAAGGTCGGGATACCGGGCGGCGAAGGCGTGGCATATTCGCCCAACTCACCGCTGATGTCGGCGACGATGCCCGCAAACGGTGCGCGCAGCACCATACGCTCCAGCCCCGTCTGCACCACTTCGATACGCGACTGGGATTGTTTGATGTCGTTGCGCGCGCCATCGCATGAAGCCAGTCTTGATTGTGCATCGGTCAATGCGCGGTCGAGTTGCTGCTGTGAAATAAAGCCCTTCTGCATTAACTCCTTGGAACGGTCGGCATCGCGCTGTGCCGCTTCGGCCATGGTGCAAACTTCGCGCACGCGCATTTCCGAAGTCTTCAACTGGTCGCGCGACAACCTTTCCTGCGCGTGCATGTCCTGATCCCACAGCTCCAGCAGTATCTGCCCGGCGACCACGCGTTGGCCTTTTTTCACCAGCATTTTTGCAATCTGCCCGCCCGCAGGAGGCGCCAGTTTGGCACGACGGCAAGGTTTAACCGTGCCCGCGCGCGTGTTGCTCACCGCAGCTTCGACACTGCCCCTGTCCACTTTTTTCAACACGACGGAGATAGGTTTACTGCGGGTGGCATACCAAACCAGCGACGCCAATGAAGCTGCGGCGATCAGAATAATCAAGATGCGTTTGAATGGAAAAGCGCGCTTGCTGGATTGCAACGAAGACATCAAATCTCCTACGAAACAGCGTATGGATGGTGCCGAAACTGAGAATCGAACTCAGGACTGAGCGTTACGAGTGCCCTGTTTTACCACTAGAACTATTTCGGCTAAAAACTGATGGGAATAATTATATCAGCACTAAGGCAATGCACGAACCATTGCCCCCATTTTGTATGATTTGAACGCAACGAAAAGCCTTGCAAGGGTGCGGCGCCTCACCCTACTCCCCGTTCAGGCCTGTGTTCGCATCGGTCAACAAAATTTATTGCTTTAACTCGCGCCATGAAGTTCGCCGTGTGGATCCTGAACCTTTCGTTGCCGGACTGAATGTCGTCTTCTCCCCTCCGGCAGTAGTCACCCACGCCTTGAGTTGCCCGCTAGGCAATCTGCCGACGACGATACCCACGGTCAAAGCATTCCCTACCTTTTGCCCCACCACTTGATCAACCGCCGTCGAGACATTTTGTCCGGTCAAGAAATCGAAGCTATACAGCCAGCTTGTTCCACCGATGGTGCAGGCGCTAGTTTCCGGCACATTAGTTACCACGATCAGCGTGCCCGATACCAATTGGGGGTCGATATTCACGCGCTCTCCCGGCGAAACAGAGGGTGAGACTGGCAAGTTTGTTAAGGGATCGTTCACGACAAAATCCGCATACCAACCGGAGCGGGTTGTCCAATCGACCGCGTATTTACTGGTCGTGCGCGTTGTCGCCGTAGGCTGGTAAATGTATTGCTTCACAAAGCTTCCGAACCCGGCTTGCGGAGCACGCGGATTGCCGATGTAAGCCGCAGCGCCCGTTTTACTCAAGTCATCTTTGATGCCATAGACCGACTGGATTTGCAAATTCGACAAATCCGTCGCCCCCAGATAGCGCCCTGTAGTGGCATACAGGGCGGGATTGCCTGTTCCGCTCAAGGAATTGCTTACATTGCCTAACGGATCCCCCAACTCCAAGCGCGTGGTTACCGACTGAAGCACGTTAGCACTATCTTTCAACGTGGCGATCTTCGTTGCAGTGGGCGCTCCGGCTGCACCGACCGCCCCCAAATCGAAACGCCATACATCACCGTTCAAATCGCCGCCGTAAATGAAGCGCGTCTGAAAATTGGTGAGCAGACTGTCAATCAACGGACTGAGTTTCGCCAGGCCACTGGGCGGATTCGTTGCCGCGCCTGTAGTGGTTTTATTCAGCTCAGCCCCAGTTAATACATCCAGCATAAACAGAGTGCCGGCTCCCGAGCCGGGCGAAACGTTGTTGTAACCCGACGTGAGCAACACCACCCATGCCCCGTCAGTACTGCGTTTGGTAATCACCGGATTGCCATAGCTATAGCCGATGTCAGGATCGGAAATAGCGCATAGCGTGCTATCGGAACATATCTCCCACATTGCACGAGGATTGGCGGGATCGGTCACATCCAAAGCATAAAAGCCGCGTCCGCCCAGCCCCAGGCCGCCCACCAATATCGTATGCCAACCGAGCGACAAGCCGGAAGAAGCAGCCCCTGCCGCATCCACAAATATATCCATCGTCTCTGGCGATCCGTCCACATAATATTGATGTAGCGTGGAGTAACTTGCCTCGGCCAATTTATAAAGCGTAGGCATTACGATTTTAGGCACATATGCCCACATTTCAGCCCCGGTATCGGAATTGAAGGCATGCAACATGCCATCGTTCGATCCCATGTACAGCACCCCCTGACGCGCCGCTTGCGCCGTTCTGAATTCGCTATAGCTGGGCGACACCGCATCCGTAAAACTGTATTGCGGCACCTTCACATAAGCCGGCTTGGCATTGACCGTATCCCCCAAGAAGTGTTCGCGTGCGCGAAACACGCCGGAGGATTCCAGGGACTGGTCGCCGCGCAAATAATGCACCAGATTCAGCCCGCTATTGCCGCTGGCAATCTGCGCCGCCGTCAGCGTCGCTGTCGTGCACTGCGACAATAAAGTAAAGCTGCATTTATTATCGAAATAAGCTTTCTCGGTGGCGGTCAAACTGCCATAAAAGAAATCCTTGAGATTGTTTCCCAGCGCATTGGCATCATCAAAGGTATAAATGTGTCGCGACGATATGGATGCCGTCGTATCCGCATGGATCAAGGCATCCAATTGGGTTTGCGCTGACCACACAATGGTCGGCTCCACTTCACCGGTCGTCGCATTGATCAACTGCGCAGTCACTTCGCCATCCCACTTCGTGGTGCGGTAAGTTGAGCTAAATATGGAACGATCCGTCTGAGTAATATTCGGGCTGCTGGTAGCCGATGCGGCAGCCGCGGCCAGCCGCACATTGATACCCGACAGTGCGTTGGACAAGCCTGCCGCCAGGGAAGCCGGGTCGCGCGCGTTGTAATACGTGCCCCGGCCATTAACAGCGGCATGCCACAAGTCATCCAGCGCAGTCTGCGAATCATGCACGGGCAATGGCCAGTTGCAGGTTCCGCCACCTGAAAATGCGCACCCGATGGCGCCTGTTTTTATTTTCGATACATCACCCGTGACCGCCGACTCGTAATCCGCCTGGTAAGTCATCAAGCCATCCGCCAACCCCAGCGAAAAGGTCGTCATATGCTGCGTCCCCGCCAGCCCGGCCTGCGTATCTTTCGATGTCATCGGCACAATATCCTGACACACATCGCCCCCCAAAGCACCGGTACAGTTATTTAGCGCGCTGTTGCGCAAATCGGTCGTGTAGTAATACATCGCCACATCCGCCAGCGTATTCGATGCGCCTGATGCGCCGCCGTCGTAAGCCCCATCGCCCCGCTTCGACGCGCCCGCGTCGACATTGTCGTAGTTGCGCATGGTGGTCGTGCCATCCAGCTCTTTCACATTGTCATTCGTACCGTTCCAATAACCGTCTGTGGTGATCAATTCAAAATTCTGCTGGCAGGCATACTCCATCGGATCGTCGGTAAATATACCGGGCTTCTTGCCCGCGAAATAACGCCCCGCATCCGCCATTGCCTCGCGTAGCGGCGTGCTGCTGTTCGGATTAACCGCGTAGAACTTTGCGTACCAGTTGCTCTTCTGGGTCGCATCGAACATGGCTATCGGCAGGTATCTGCCCGAACTTTCGTTGATGGTGACAAAACCGACGCGATAGCGGTTATCCAGCGCCAAAAACGCGCGTCCCGCCGATGACTTCATCATCTGCATACGCGTATGGTAGTAGGCGTACCAATTGGCGAAGTTGGTCATCTCTTCGGCATAGGTGCAGTTGGGCGGCAAGGCGCAATCGCTACGTTTGCTGCGGTCTATCACTAGGGTTCCGCTATAAGTCAGGCTCACGCCGCCCGTGCTAACAGTTCCGCTATAACTTTCGTTGCCATAAGTCGTTCGCGCCGGGACGATATTGCCGCGCCAAAATAATCCGTAGCGCACCGCCTGAAAGTTGATACCGGTGCCGACGCTGTACTTCGCCTGGCAATTGATAGTCCCACTGGCCGAAATTTGCGCTCCCGCATCTCCGGGCGCTAACGCCGCTGTCGAAGTGTCTTTACAGAATCGCACAGGCGCCGGATAGGTATAAGCAACGCCTGACACTGTCACCGGTGCGGTGGCCGCAACACAGTTCGTCAGGTAAAGGCTGTCGCAATACTCGGTCGGGATAATCACAAAATAATATGGACTGCTATTTACCGTTGACGCCGACGTATATGAAACCGTGGCGCCCGGCAGCATCTTGTCGATTCTGCAATTTGAATTCGTTGTGGATGAACCGACCGAAGAGGAATAGGTAAATGTGTTGGCATCCACCCGTGTGACACTGACTGTACCGCTGGTCAGGTAACCATCGTCGCAAACCCCCGTAGTCCCGTTGGAGACTTGTATCAAATCCCCCGTCGCCAAGCCGTGCGAGGTTTTATAAACCGTCACTGTTGTACCGGAAAGATTGATGCCCGGGGAGCTGGGCAGCGCTGTTCCAACCTGTGTGATGTTGCAACTGCTGTTGCTTGGCGTAGCCAAGGCTGTCGCCACAGGATAACTAAAGCTGGTTGAACTGATGCGCGTCATGGCTACCGAAGTCGCCCTGTAACCGGCATCGCAAACACCCGCACCGTTAGTTACCGTCACCGGGTTGCCCGTTGCCAATGCGGGCGTGGGTGCAGAGGTCAGCGAGACTGTGACCGTATTGCCGGACTTGCTGATGCTCGGCGGCACTGCAACAACTGCGGCTTTCGTGGCAACAATAGTGCAGGATGTATTGCTCCAACTCGAACCGGAGTTGCTGGTATAGGTGAAATGCGTCGCATTCACCACGGTGATGGAGCGGCTATTCCCTCCGCTTTTATAACCACTCGAACAGGTACTGCCCGACACCACCACGGTATCTCCCGTTGCCAGCGCGGGGGATATGGCATTGTAGGCAACGGTGACAGTGCTGCTGGAGTGGCTGACTGACACCCCGGTCAAGGTGGTGGTAATGGCAGCCGTGGAAGTATTCAGCGTGCCGTTATACACCGTAGCCGATGTCGATGTTGCCTGATTCATCGAACCATCGTGCACGGTAGACAGCATCGTGGTTCCCGATGTCAGCGTACCCGGGAAGGCATACACCGGGGGATTATCGGCGGACACCGACGGGCGCAAAAAAAACGGATTATTGGTATCCACCCCGTTCTTCTTGCAAGTAGTGCCACTGCTATCGCAATACCATACTTCTTTATATCCATTGGTCAGGTTAATGGTGCTGGTGCTTTGCACACCATAGCCGTCCACCTTGACCGCAGTCCACGGAGAGACCTGGGATGCCTTGAATGTGCCGTCCGCATTGACCGGCAACTGGTAGGTAATGCGCGGGTTGTAGGCCATGCCGTTATATTCGTTGGTCTGGTATGGCGTCTCTCCGGTGCCGCAGGAATTGGACACCTTGCAGTGACTTGAACTCCCGCCGCTATAGGTCGTCCCCCCGGCATAGTCCGGCAAATAACTCCAATCCATACTGCCAGAGTCGTCCAGCGTAAATAGGATATTGGGACGCACCACAGAAGCCGATGTGCTCGACAAGGGTGCTGAGGCAAGATCGGTCGTCGCGGCGTAGCCGAGTGAATTCGCGGCCATGAGCAATCCGATTACCCTTGCGGCGAATTGAAATTTACAGCGCATTTGATTTTCATATGCCATGATGACCTCCCGAGTACGTCGATTCATTAATTTTTGCGAACAGCAAAAATAAAACAACAGATTATTGTGCGATCAATGCCATGGTTTGCGCATATGCGACAGTGTTGCGCGCGCCCACCGAGCGCGTGGTGATACGATAAAAAACGGAAGTGCTGGTACAAGGCAAAAGCTGCGCTTTGCTACATCCCGTTTCCGGCTGCGTGTAGGTCTGACAAAGTTGCCCCGCCGCACTCGGCCCCAAGCCCGGCGCTTGACACATGCGGTGTATCAAATAACTGACCGTCGCAATGGTGCCGCCATTCGGATCGGCCACCACCACAGTGGGCGCATTATTCCAGTTCGCATCGACCGTCCACCAGGTGTAATCCGTTGCCAGCGGGCAAGTGCGCGTGACCTCGCAAGCCAATATCGGCGTGGAAGAGTAGCCCGGCACATTAATATTTCCTCCCGTGCACAGCGCGGGAGTAACTCCGCCGGGACATGGCTGACCATTATTAAAATCCAGTATGACTTTGTCTGCCCCATTACCGCTGTTGGACACCGCCACCAGTGCGTTAAAGCCCGCACTCGTGCCCGCATCACTTGCATTTAACGCAGCTTGCCGAAAAGCCAGATTCCCCGCGATCATGTTTCCGGTATCCACCGACCGCATCATGCCGATACCGGCCAGCGTCATCGCCACCAAAATAATGAGAGCGATAAGCAATACGACCCCCTGTTGTTTAAGCGGTGAGACTACTCTATGTTTACTAGCGTTGCCCGCTTTCATCACGGCCTCCAAACCACATTGCGCAGCGGTACGGTATTTTCAAACGTTTTGTAGCGGTAACACTTCCAATCATCGTTTGCCGCCAATCCGACATTGCCGGAGAGATTCAATGGCAGCGTCGCGCTATCGATCCATGCCGGAAACACCGTCGTGGTGTCGCACGCTCCGCCCGCGACACCGGGCTTTTCCGGCTGCACGCTGCGTGTCACTACAGCGAGACGCACCGCCAATACTCTCATCACATTTGCCGGAACCGCCTGACTCCATTCATTGGTATCTATCACGCCGTTGCCATTGGTATCGGTTCCATATTCCGCCTTCATCAAGGCAATGTTATCGGAAATCACGCCATTCACATCGGATACCAACTGCGCCTGATTATTGACGCTGATCGTTTCTATTGTCAGCGCCGGGGGAATCGCTGCGGGAAACACATTCGCGGCGGGAGGGAATGAGCCGAAATCCCAGTTCTGTCTGTACCTCATTACGATGCTATCCGAAGCATTCGCCGCCGCACCCGGCGTAATCACCACGGGAGCTGTGCCAGCCGGGTCAGCCGGAAATGGCGGCAAATTGGCGCTGGAAAATATTCCATAGCCGGCCTCCTTCAACGAGCGCTCCAGGGTGAACAGCGCCGACGCACCATTTTGCAGGGCATCGCTGCCGCTGGTGGTGGTGCGTTTGATCCCCTCGGATACGGAAAAAACCTGAAAAATAATGATCATGCCCAACAGCGCGATGACCATGCCCACCATGACATCGACAAGGCTGAAGCCGGCACCGGCTTGGATCTGAAAATTATTTTTAATTTTTTTCATGGCGCGCTAGCCTGTTAAGTATCAAGTCAGTCGATAAAAGTCGAGACGACATGCCGGTGAACGGTGATATCCTTGGGCGCTTGCCAACTGATCGTAACGGTCACTACCGCACCGTTTATCGCAATGCTGGCTGTTCCGCGCGGCAGCTCGGCTGCCACCCCGCTCGCCACCCAAGCTTGAGTATAGGCGTTGCCATTCGCAGCGTCGCATGGATTGCACGCAAAACTCGGATCGGGAGACGCCGCCATCACATTCGACGCGTTCGCGTTGACAGCGCCCAAACGGTTCGCCCACAGCGTGCCCACAATCTGATTCGCCAGAAATCCAGCCGTGCTGCGATATTTCGTATCCGACACATCATTGATCGCCACCACCTGCATTCCGACCAGCGCCAGAATGCCAATCGAAAAAATCAGGATAGCGATCAGCGCCTCCAACAACACGGAGCCTGACTGTTGTGTCTTGATGCGCTTCATATTCACTCCGTTAACAATGGCGCGGATCAGTGGCGGACAACTGCGGCGACGGATCGCACATCCGCGTATTGCCGGCCGCCCCCAACGTGACGCGTAAAGGATGATCTGCGGTCGGGGTGGAAACATCTATCTGCGTAATAGGTTGGCTGCCATCGGCATTGGGCCCGACTCGCCCCAAGCTACTGAAGGTAACCGTGGTGGCGCCATTGGGGGTAACCGCAACCTGCGCCAGCCGCGTGCCTTCTTGAGCGGAGCGTTCCTGCACCCGAATTTCGCCGGCGCCCGCATTGGATCCGGCCCCGCATGCCAGTGACACAGCCGGAGCGCCGGCGGCAGCCGATGCCGCCAACACTTCCCATGATGAAGAAGGCTGCCCGCATAAAACGAAACGCACCCGCGCGTTATTCTTTACCGCCTCGCTGCGCGCCACCTGAATGCCGTTCAATATTGACTCGGCGGCAGTGCGTATCTGCTGATTTTGTATCCATCCGCTATAGCTGGTGGCCGCAAGTCCAAACAACAAACTGACGATGACAATACCCACCATCAATTCGATCAAACTCAAACCTTTATGGTGTTTCATCGCAACGCCCCCATTTCCGACTGTATGGACACTGAATTATCGGCTTTCACAATACCACCCGCAGCCCCAAGGTGGTCAATAATTTATCCATCGCAACTATATTTTAGCAATGGTTTAACGATACGCCCAAGGCTGCCATTCTGTCCAGACAGCCATAGCGGCACAATCAGAAGATACTGATTGGCTATCGGAATAAATGCAGACGAGGATAGGAATTCCCCTAGCAAAGCCACTGTCTGCCGCGCTTATCTCCAACGATAGGGCGTTGCATCGAACCCGGCTGCCACTTGCAATGAGGCCGGTTCCGGGGGGCTTCTTAACGGGCGTAGCGACTCACCGTCGATCTCGTTCAGCAAAACTTCCACGCTGGCAGGCGCCATCGTCACGCCGTAACGAAAATGCCCGCTATTGATATACAGATTTGCCAGATGCGGATGCCGTCCGATGGTGGGAATATTGTCGGGAGAACCGGGACGCAAGCCTGCCCAATGTTTAACCAGCGGCATATCGCGCAAAGCAGGCAACAAACCGAAAGCGCGTTGCAACAACATCTCGCGCGCAACCTCGGTGGTGCTTTTATCGAAGCCGACATTTTCCAGCGTGCTGCCCACCAGCAGGTGACCATCACGGCGCGGAATCAAATACACGCCAGCTTGCAACACGATATGCGGCAATGGCGGAGCGTCAAATTTGAACAACAGCATCTGCCCTCGTATCGGCTTGATGTCCACCTGCAAAGCATGCTCACCCAACAGCACCTTGCTCCATGCACCGGCGGTGACAATATAGTTTTCCGCGCTGAATTCCCCGCAACTGGTCAGCAACTTGCTCACACCGTCTTGCCCTGCAATGAATTCGCGCACCGCGCATTGCTCGACGATACGACCGCCAAGTTGTTCGACACGGGCGCGCAAGGCTTGCAGCACACGCGGGTTACGCACTTGCGCAACATCAGGCAGCAGCAGCCCCGCTCCCTCATCCCTCCCCCCCCACGCGGGCGAGGGATGACAGGAAACGCCATGCGCAACACACCACTGACCGGCAATTTCCCTGTCGAAAGGAGGCAAAACCAGCATCCCGCTCGGTTCGTATTCTGGATCGATGCCGGTTGCTTCAAACAGACCGTTTGCCCATGCGCCAAACAACGCGGCGCCACGCGAGCTAAGTTGCGTCACCGCAGCGGGATAATCCCATGGACATAGCGGCGACAAGATGCCGCCCCCGGCCCAAGAAGACTCTTGCCCGACAGCGCCGCACTCCAGGAGCGTAACGGCAGCGCCTCGCAACAACAAGGCTTCGGCGGTGGCCAATCCGTTCACCCCCGCGCCTATGATCAGACTGTCTTTAGTCACCATTTGGCCATATACCGATTAAGCGCCTCTTGTACATCTTCATTTTTCTGATTTTTATTGAATGCATTGGTATAGGCCGCCACCGCTTCATCTCGGCGCCCCATGGCTTCGAGAATATTGCCTAGGCGCAGGTAGTTGTAATCGTCCTGTTGCATGCCCAATGCTTTGCCGATTTCAACCAAGGCTGGCTCGTATTTTTTCAACTTCAAATAAATGCCCGCCAAACGATAGGGCACTTCGGCGTCTTCGCTATTCTGCACACCAGCGATTTTAAAGGCTGCAATCGCTTCCTCATGTTTGCCCAGACGCTCCAGACAACTGCCGATATTGAACTGGGTGTTTTTGTGCGCTGGCTCAAATTGCAATGCCTTGTTGTACTCAACCAGAGCCTCGGCGTAACGTTTCTGTTTCATCAAGGCGTATCCCAAGCCGTGATACCCTTTCGCGTCATTCATGGTAGCCGCTATTTCGCGCGCCATTTGCAATTCCGCCTCTTTCACGCGCTGCTCAAAATTGCGGATATACACTGCCCCCATCTGATCCCAGCCCTCGGTGATGGATGACTCTTTGAGCAGTTTGCGCACATGAGCAACATGTAGCGCGGGGTCATACTGCATCGCAGGTTCCAGAGCGGCGCGAATGTCGTCGAAATCGAATTCCGAGACCAGTTTTTCCCTGAACTCTTTTAGCCCTTCTTTTTTGAGGTGTGCAATCTCGAATTCCAGTTCCGGGCGATCTATCGTATTGACCGGTGCGGCGTCATTCGCGACCATAGGAAACACATCCGGCGACATCAGGTTGTACGCCAGCAAACGCGGTATACGTTCATGCTCGCCGGTCAGGTTTTTCTTCAACTCCTCGCTGCGGTCGGCAAGGTTGGCTTGTTGCAAACGCACCGGATCGTCGGAAGCGATCAGCAAAAAATAGCCTGACTTGATGAACAAAATGGCGCAGTGCTTAAACTTCTGCTTGAGCGAATTGATCACGATTTCGGTACCGTGACTGCCTATGCGGCTATCCATCCAGGTCACATAAATTCCGTCCGGTTTCAGCCTTTGCTTAATGACGCCAAAGAAATCCCGCGTATACAACTTGGCCGAACTGAAATACAACGGCGAAGTCACCGTATTCAGAATCATGTCGTATTGTTTGCTGCTGGATTTGGCGTAATGAATCGCGTCATCCACGATGATGTTCACCTTGGGATTGTGCTCAATGTCAAAATTCCATTTCACCATGCGCGACTGGTTTGCACGCACGACCGGATTGATCTCGATCACATCGGTATGGTCGAACAGCAACCCCACCACCGAAGCGGTCGTGCCCGCCCCCAAACCCAGCACCAAGCCGTCCTGAGCACGCGGCGCGAACATCGAACCGACCGCGCCCACGATTTTTTCGGAGGGATTATTCATCGGAAAGCTGACGTAGCCATTGATAAAAAAGTAAGGCGCGCCATCGATCCAATTGATGGAAAAGACATCCTGATAACCTTTGAATTTGTCCGGAAAATCGAATTTCTCGCGGTCTTCTTTCATTTCCTTGGACGATTGAAACGAGGTATAACTCAAATACAGCAGGTTCTCGTCCCAGCGCCAATGATGCACCGCAACCGTCAGTAGCAGCACCGCCACGACAAATCCGCTTAACAAGCGCTGCCCCCGCTGGTAAACCAGCAACGCCAGCACAACCAGGCCGGCAATCACCAGCAGTTGCACACCGTAATCCAGGTACTGGTGCAAGACCAACGCCATCAATAGAAATCCCGCCACATTCGCCATTGAAGCCACAAACAGCAGCAATCCGGATTCTTCGGCCACATTTTGTTCGCTTGCATTAGCGTGCAAATCCGTTTCCCGGTCTCCCAGTTCGCGCCACAGCGCGGGCGAAAATTTGGAGTTGAGCAAAGCCGGTATGGTTGCGCCGAAAGTGAGCGCCGGTATCCCCATCAGCACCAACAGAATAGCGCCCTTAAAAATCAGAATTGCCGCCCCGTTCGCCGCTGCCACGGCATACAGCTCGGCATACAACACCATGAGCGGCTCAAAAAGCAGCAGCACGAGCAGCAGCCCCACTCCGTTTGCCACCAGCAGGGTGGTATAAGAAATGCGCAGGCGTCGCACCAGCATGGAGCCGAAGGCGATGCCAAAAAGCACGATGGCTAACACCAGCGCAAACGATTCACGGAAGGGGCCGAACATCATCTCGACGATCTTTACCATGAACAACTGAAATACCGCAGAAGCGATGCTGACCAGCACGAGAGAAATCAGCTGACGGCGCGGCAATGTAATCTTGGTCGCCATTTTCTCCGGGGCTAGGTCGGCCAAATCCCCCGTCATACGCAGTAACATGGCTGCCGCCACCAAATTCACCGCACCGAACACCATTACCGTGCCGGTAATGCCAAATTGACGAACCAACCAGAACTCGATCAGCAATGCCGTAATCGCCGCCCCCATGTTGTAAAGCGCATAAACCCGCGAGAACACGCCCTCACTGTCTATGCGGCTCAAATAACCGGCAAACAGGGGGACGCTGCATCCGATCAACAATGCCGGCAATAACAGCAGCAATGTTCCCATCAAAATCGAACCGGCCAATCCCGGAAAAATGCCCGATCCGCCGTAAATCAAGCGGTCGATGTGTTCCACATTAAGGGAAAATAAAATTCCGTAAACACCTATCGCGCCTTCGATCAACCACAGACGCCGCCAAAAAAGATAGGCATAACGCGAGCCTATGCCTATCCCCAGCAAAAAAGTAATCAGCACCGCCGCCGATACCGCGAACTGGTCACCCAGCAGGCTGCCGAGAATACGACCATACAGAATCTCGTAAGAAATACCGCTTAACCCGGATAGCAGCAGAATGAAAGTAAAGAGAAGTTTGCTAGGCATAGATTGGCTCGTATATATCATTGCGACAATAAAAAGCCCCCAGCGAACCGGGGGCTTGATTTTACATCCCTAAGACTTAATCGTGAGATTCCTTCTTGCTGGACTCTTTCTCTTTGGTCTTCTTGTCGTCGTCTTTCTTGTCTTCCGACTTGCCGTCATTTACTTCTTTCTCGCCACAAGCCGACTTGCGCTCTTCTTCGTGCTTGGCGTGTTTTACCTTGCGATCATCGTCTTCTTTGGTGTCCTTTTGACTGTGTCCATCATGACTGGGGTGACTCAAGGTTTTATGCTTGGCAGCCTTGTCATCATCCTCATGCTTCTTGTCATCGTCTTCCTTCTTTTCATTTTCTACTTTTTTGGTCGCTTCCTTGCAGGCCGCCGAACTGGCCTTGATCGCCTTCTTATTGTCCAGTGCGCCGGGACTAGTTGGGCTAACGGGGGAAGTCGGAGAACCACCGGGTCTATCATTTTCGCCAGTCAATTTGCTGGTTGCGGCGAAGGCTGCACTCGTGCCCAAAAGCAACATGGCTGTTGTCATTGCTACTACGATAGGCTTTTTATTAAACATGATTCATCTCCATATATTAAAAGTTAATAACTACTGCAATCAGGCGAGATGCCTTATGCTTACAGCAACAGGCCCCACTCGCCGCAAGCACCTGTTATTCAGGTCAGCTTAGCTGACCAATTTTGTCACGCCTTGCTCAACCACGTCACGTCAGTCGCGCAAACCATCACAAACCCCTGCACCGGCAATACGTATAAACCAAACTTCCGCACAACCGGCTTCCTTCCCCCAATTGCCGCAATTACTATGCCATTATTGTTGTTGGCGTATTTCCCGCCATGAAACCCGCTTAGTAATACCGGAGCTCATGCCCGAAGGCACGCCTTGCGAGGTTGTAGTGGCATCGGATTGGCGTACCAAAGCCACAATAGTACCGTTGGGTAGTTTGACCAGGATCGGTCGGCTTGCCAACGAGTTCCCCAGAAAATTTGCCGCCGAGGTCTGGCCTACGGCCAGTCCGCCCGTAGCGAAACTCAGCGTATAAAACCAACTCGATCCGCCCGGTTTGCAAGGATCTGCACTGCTCGGAATATTGGTGGTAAAGGTCAAGTTATTGATCACGATCGCCGGATCGGTTATCACGCGCTCGCCATTGCTCAAATTAAAGTCCACGTACCATCCTTTGCGGTTGGCGGGACTGGCGACAGCCTGCTGCATCGCAACAGCGCGCGATGTTCCGCTCAAGGCTACAATTTTTTGCTGATCGAGGCTGGTGCGCAACGGGGTGATGGTTTTAGGCGCGCTAGGATTATTTTCATCGTATTCGTCTATCAATCCGTACATGCTTTGTGTTTGCGTGTTGCTCACATCGGCATCGGATAAATATTGCCCTGTTCCCACAAATACCATACGTTTGCCGTTGGATAACGCCAATGCCGGTGTTGTAGTGATCGGTTGCGCCGTCCCGCTTCCGTCCACCAGCGTTGCCAACAAGTCAACCTTCCAACTGGCAACGGTTGCTCCAGTCAGGTCAAAACGCCACACATTGCCCAACAAGTCGCCACCATAAACAAACTTGCTCGTATTATCCTGATATGCGCTATCCGAATAGCCCACAATTTGTCCCAGCCCACTGGGGGTGCCCGTGTCGCCGGCTGTCGTCGGGATGTCCTTGATCAAGGCGCCCGTCTTGGCGTTCAGTACAAACAAATGGCCTTTACCATCACCTTGGCTATCCCCCGTATTGGTGCCGTTGTTATAACCGGAAGTCACTAACACCACCCAGCCAGCCGCCTTGGTTTTGGTGATATAGGGTTTGCCGTAACTGTGGCCGATATTTCCCTTAACGATTGCATTGGTGCTGTTATTGGGAAACTCCCACTTCACCTTGGCCGCCAGTTCCGCCTCGGTCAGCGCCGTCGTGGTCGTTGCGGTTGCCTTATCCGGCACGGTCACATCCAGCGCATAGTAGCCGTAACCGCCATTATTCAAGCCGCCCACCAGCATCGCATGCCAGTCTGGCGACGCGGACGGAAATGCAGGGGGCGTTGCGCAGGAAGCGCTGCAGACATAGCCAAAATCCACATCGCCTGCCGACGGCGTGCCGTCCACCATGTACAGATGTTTGAAGCCGGTGCGGAAACTCAAATTCGCCAACGTGCTGGTGCTGGGATACGTGGGCGCCAAGGTCGAATTAAATAACAATCCCGGAACGTAAGCCCACAACTCCGCGCCGCTAGTGGCATCAAACGTGTGCAACATACCGTCGTTCGCCGCCTGGAACACCACTTTCGTGCGCGGATTGGTTGTTGTATAGGCGGCTTTATAGGCCGCATATCCCGCATCGGCATAGCCGAATTGCGGTTCACGCAAAATCACCGGCTCCGCATTCACGATGTCGCCCAAAATATGGCCGCGCGTGCGGTACAGTATTCCTTCATTTTTACGTTCACCGCGCAGGAATGCCAGCACATTCGCGCCATCCGTCAATCCCGGCGGGGTCATGGGAGAATTCAACAATAGTTGATGGGCCGCATCCAGGCTTGCCCATTGAAACGGAATGCCCGCCGAACCGGAGTAAGTCGCAATAACGCGGGTTGCGGTATTCACCAAATTATCCAATTGCCCTTGCGCGGATGGCACCCAACGCATTGCGGTGCTCGCCTGCCCTGTGGCCAGATCAATCGGATAGGACTGCAAGTCCCCCGTCCAGTTGCCGGAGTTGTAGCTCGATGCGTAAGAGAAGTTATCTCCCGGAGTGATGTTCGCGTTGCTCACCGCCACCGCAGCCGACGCGCCGACACGACCGAAAATGTCGTTCAGCACCGCCTTTAGTCCGCCGTAGATGTCGGTGTCATTCACAAACTTGCCCCTGCCATTCACCGCCGCGTGCCACAGATCATCCACCGTGGATTGCTCCACAAACGCCGGTTTCGGCCAGGTGATAGACGGATTGATAGACCACGGGTCCACGGTCATCGGATTCAACTTTTCGAATACGCCCGTCACCGCATTGGTGCGTCCATCGCTCTGCAAGGTCGGCTGCGAACCCGGCGCCATCACATACTGGGTGATATGCAGATTCGGGTTATCCTCGTGGGCGGCAGGCGTCAACGCCACCTGTCCCGCGGTTAAATCGGGGCGCAAATTCGTATTGTAGAAATAAGCCGCCCAATCTGCGAGCGTGTTGCTGAAACTGTCCGCATAAGGCACACAAGGCGCCGCGCCGCAACCGGAAAATATGGTTGTATTATCGTAATTTGACGGCGAAATTCCCGTCGGCGTTACGTTGGTGTAACGGTTTTTAAAGCCGGACGCATCTCCTCCATTTTCATTCAAATAGCCCGGTGTTGAGAGCACATTAAAATTCTGCTGGCAGGCATAGTGAATCGGCGCACCCGATGTTCCATCCGGCCACGGTGTATTGTGGCCATTTACCGGCGTCGTTTCGCGGAAATAATCATAGACGAGGCGCAAGCGCTCATGTATAGGCTGGCGCCAATCATCCAGGTTGGCTTCGATCGCATACAGATTGCTGCGCAAGAGCGTCATATTGCTCGCCACGGACATATCCTGCACCGTGCCGAAAAAATCGGTCAAGGGGTGCGGTGTGTCGCCTGACCAGGTGGCGGCACTGGGCGTGGTGTACGTCGAATTAATTTTCGATTGCAGGTCGATCAACCCTACATTGACGCCCCCCAGCGTTTCCAGTTGCTTACCCAGCGCCCCTTGCAGCGTCAATAATGGCGTGCGGTAATACTGGAACCAATTGGCAAAATTTTGTATCTCCAATGCATAGGTGTTGCCATTGGGATAGGTGAGCGGATTGCACCCCGTATAGGGCGATAACGTTCCAGCCGTGCAAGCGGGCACCCCCGCGGAACTGCCATCCGAACCACAGCCGGGAATTTTAGTCAGATATTTTCCGCTGGCATCTAAACTTTTATCGGTCGGGGTGCATGTCACCGCAGGATCTTTGATCTCATAACGCACGCCTTCGCCCACGTCCATCACACCATTACCGCCCACAGACACATCTGCGGTTGCATTACCATTCCCCCCGGGGATAGTAATGCTAAAAGGTGTGGTGTATCCCGTGCCTGGCGCAGTCAAAGTAACCGAGTTGAGCACGCCCCCCACCGCAGTCCCGGTCGCCGTCGCTCCGCTGCCTCCGCCGCCCGCCGGGACGTTGAAGTTGAACGAGGCCGGATAGCCGCTCCCACCGGCGGTCACCGTAATGGCAGAAACAAAGTTGAGCTTTTCCACCCACAGGTAATAGGCCGCCGGATACCAAGTACTGTTGTAGTAACGCCCGCCCGTCGAGCTTATATCCGTGGGTGGCGTCGCCGTACTCAAAAAAGTACGCGCCTGCGGTATGCTCCATGACTGCGCAACGCCGCCCTTGTACACGCTATTGTTTGAAGTCGCGCCGCTGGTCAATTCCTTGGTCAAGTCGAAGGTGACGCTATTGCTTGCCGGCCCCCAGTAAGGCGGGCTGATATAGGCTCTGGCCGGATTGGCATCGGCAAACACCGCCCCGCTTGTATTCGTCCCCGGCCAAGGTTGATACACCTTGAAGGGATTGTAATACTGCGCATTGTAGTTTGAATTACGCACCCGCCAGTGATTAGCGTCGGGACTGCCGAGATCGCCCTCCAGCATCTGCTTTTCCAAAGACGTGCCCAAGCCGTTATTTTCACGATACCAAGATGGCAAAAGATAAAAGTTACCATTGAGGCTAGTCGGATCGTTGGATGGCGCAACAACGGGCGATGCGGCAGTGGCGCCCCCCCATTCATAATACATGGAGTTAAATGTCGTCAGCAGCACATCCACGTCCGTACCGGCGGAATTGTCCACCGTGAACATGATGTTGGACTTGACCGTATTTTTAACCGCCATCGGCATATCGGAAATGGCAACCGAGGCGGCATGTACATTCACAACATAAAGCGCGCAACCCAATAACATGAAGCTGGCGCATTGCGTTAATCCTAGCCATGCGCCTCTGACGCCAATTTTTTGCATTATCAAATTATTTGTCTTCATGATTGCCTCCGGCCTAGCGTGCTACGACAGACTGAACCACACTGACCGTGCCGCGCGCGCCGGTCACACGTGTGGTGATACGGTAATAGATGTCCCCCGCCACACAAAACGGCGGCATGTTGATGGAAACTCCGGGACTGCATTGCGGTGCGGTAATGCAATAATCGGTTACTTCGCCTCGATTATTGAGATCCGGCGCATGCGCTGGCGTTACCCCGGAAGCAGGAACCATATCGCACATGCGTTCAACGATATACTGCGCCGACTCCCCATTGGAAATGTTCGTGCTGGGTATAGCTGACCAGTCTGCCGTGGTGGGCACCCCCTGTGCGTCAGTAGATTGTCTGGTAGGGAAATATTTATTGGCGGTCGCATTGGCGCCCGTGGTAGAAATCAGCGCAGGCAAGGCCGTCATACCAATTTCCGCGCCCACATCGGTCGCATGCAATGCCGACTCTTTGAAGGCAAAATTTCCCGCAATCACGTTAGCGGTATCCACCGAACGCATCAAGGCTATGCCGGCCATAGTCATGGCGACCAGCGCAATAAGCGCGATAAACAGCACCACCCCGCGTTGGCGTTTGGCCAATTGCGCCGTAGATTTTAAATGTTGGCCCATATCACGTTCCTTAAGGGAATAATGGTTTGATACACGCGATAACGATGGCAGCGCCAGTTAGGGTTCGTCGTCAAATCAACGGTAGTGCCCTGCCAAGCCACCACCCCGGAGGCCGTCGACATGACATTGGATGCCGCTGTCGCATCACATGCGCCTCCAGCAACCGCAGGCTTCTCCTGCAACGGGCTGCGTGCCACCACGGCCAGTCGGATCGCCTTGATGCGCATGATGTCCGCCGCACTCGGCGTAGCCCAGTTCCCGCTTTCTGAATTGCAGGCATTGCCTGCAGGATCGGTCCAACAATTTACCCCCGGCGAGGCAATACCCGGCTGGGTGTTGAGTGGCGCTACGCCATACTGAGCCTTCAAATTAACGATATTGCTGGCCAGCACCACGGCGCTTTGTGCGAAAAAATGCGAGACATCTTCCATGATCAAATCGTTGTTGGCATTCACCCTATATTGGGTGCGTAAAAAGCCCGCCGCGCCGTTCAGTCCACTACCTATATTGATGACAAAACCGGTGTTCATCGGGTAACCACCAGTGGGGAAAAAATTCGGGTCTGATGAGTTATAAATCGCGTTGGCATCGGTCACTGCACTGACATAGGCTATGCGCGCACAGGGCACTGGCGCTACGCCCACTCCGGGAGATGGAACCGGCGCCGCCACTATAAATAAGTCCTGCGATATGGTAAATCCGACCGAATTATCTATGCTCGGATCCATCCCGGCATTAAGCAGATCGGAATTCAATTTAATTGGCGTACCGGCGATAGGCGATGTTGCGGCTGTGAAAACTATCGTATCGGAAACACCGCTGGGAGCGATGACCACCGGCGCAATTCTAGCTACGGCAGAAGACGCCAACGGGACGAGGCCGTTCTCATAATAGATCATGGAAGTACAAGCCAATCCTTTGGGCGAAACCAAACCGTAACCGGCAGTGCGCGCATCGGACTCAATCGCTTGCAGCGCAATCAGGCCATTTTCCAGCGTATCCGAACTGGAAGTCGTCGTTCTTTTTTGCCCTTCAAAAGAGGCGTAGGACTGCATGATCACGACTATGGTAATCAAGCCGACCACCATGCCCACCATGATTTCCACCAAACTAAATCCGGCAGACACCCAATTGAGTGGCCGGGTGTTTATTAGCTTGTTTTGTACGCGAGTTATCACGGTAGCCTCAATTGATCTGCGCTCTCGCGACAAAGTTATGGGTGTTATTGGTGCGCGCGTCTTCCGGGTTTTGCCAGCACATCGTTACGGTGACAACATTGCCTGATGCGACCACGATCTGCTGCTGCCAGCCTATCACCCCGGAAGCCGCCGCAGCGCCCGGCAGCCTCACCACATCGCTCTGTAGCCAATCAACCAAATTGGCGTTGCCCGCATTGCTGCTCCCTTTTACACAACCGGCATTTCCCGCATTCAATGCGTAAGTCGCCAAGTTGTTTTTATCCGCCCACATGACGCTGATGATTTGGTTCGCCAGATAGCTGGCTTCGGTGCGGTAACCGGCTGAAGCCGTGTTCTGAATCGAGGCGGCTTGCATGCCCACCATACCGAGTATGCCGACGGAAAAAATCAGCATTCCGACCAATGCCTCCAGCAGCATTGCGCCTTGTTGTTGATGGAGTGGCGTCATTTTCATGGTGCACATGCCTGCGGGTTGCCGCCGCCATTCAGCGCCGGGTCACACATCCTGATCTTGCCACCCGGATCAACCACCACGTTCAGACAACGCATTCCATTTGGATTTGCCGGAGTCGCACATGCGCCGCCCGCAGGAGCAGGGTTGGTGATCGAATAGGTAATACTATTGGCAGGCGTAGGAGTCACCCGCCCCACGCCATTAAATGTGACCGGGTTTTGCGTCGTGGCAATAACCGCGTGCTTGGTGCCCTCGTGTCCTTTCCGTTGCTGCACAGTAGTCGCTGGAGTATAAAACACTCCGCTCGCGGCTCCTACGGCCAACACATCGACGCTCCAGTTATTCCCCGTCAGGGTAAAACTCACACTCGTATTACGCCGCGCCGCTTCGGCTCTTGCCACCTGCAAGCCACTTTGCACCGATTCGGCGGCGGTTCTGATCTGCGTATTTTCCAACCAGGTGTTGTACACCGGCACCCCCGAGGCAATCAATATCCCTACAATGACTATCCCTATCATCAACTCGACCAGGGAAAATCCGAATTGTCGGCTTCCGATTAGCACGAACCATCCTTTTTAGTGACCCAGCATGTTGCGTTGGCGGTCCAGCCAGCCGGAACACTCGATGTCGCTTTTCCGTTGGACTCGTTGATGGAATAGACAAAACCGCCCGTACCCTGAGATGCGACACCTGTTGCCGTTGCCGTGTAAGTGTTGGCAGTGGCGTTGCAAGCAACCGCAAAATATCTAGAGGTCATGAAAGCTGCACCACAATTCCCACCGTTCAAATAGGTGCGACTGTCCTGAAAATATTGCTCCATTCTCACCCGCGCATCGGCAAGCACGGTAAATGCCTCGGACAATTTAGCGCGAATAACATAATCCTGATACATGGGCACGGCGATCGCTGACAAAAGCCCGATAATCGCCACCACGGCCATCAATTCAATCAAACTGAAACCCTTTTTGCTTTTCATCGCTACGCCTTCCTTTAAAGTTGAACGGATACTAAATTTTATACTTTCAATTAGCCACACGCACCTGATCAATGGCTGACGATCTGATATAAACGGTAAGAAATCAACACCCAAAGGCCGAGCGGCAGGCGAAATCTACGGGCTACGGAGTTGGACCTATTAGCGCCTTCGGCAGGGGAAACACAACATTTTCTGAAATTCCCTCCAATTCCCGCACGCTACTCGCCCCGATCTCCCGCAAGCGTGTGATGACCTCGCGCACCAATACCTCAGGAGCAGAGGCGCCCGCAGTAATACCGATATGCTGCTTACCTTCCAGCCAAACAGGATCTAGCTCGCTGGCATTATCCACCAGATAGGCCGACACTTTAAGATTGTCCGCCACTTCGCGCAAACGGTTGGAATTGGAGCTATTGGGCGAACCCACCACAATCACCAGATCGCATCGTTGCGCCAGCAATTTAACCGCATCCTGGCGGTTCTGTGTGGCATAGCAGATATCGTCTTTCTTGGGGCCGGTAATAAACGGGAAACGGGTTTTAAGCGCCGCAATGATGCTGCCGGCATCGTCCACCGACAAAGTGGTCTGCGTCACAAAGGCGAGATTGTTTTCGTCGTTCACCTTGAGTTTCCACACATCGTCAGGCGATTCGACCAGATACATACCGCCGCTGCTCTGTCCCATCGTACCTTCCACTTCGGGATGCCCGGCGTGCCCGATCATGACGATCTCTTTATCCTGCTCGCGCATACGCGACACTTCGATGTGCACCTTGGTAACCAATGGGCAAGTGGCATCGAACACGGTAAGTCCGCGCACTTCAGCTTCGCGCCGCACCGCTTGCGATACACCGTGCGCGCTGAAAATGAGGATACTGTTGGACGGCACATCCGCCAAATCCTCAATGAAAATTGCGCCCTTGGCTTTCAGCCCTTCCACCACAAATTTATTGTGCACCACTTCGTGCCGCACATAGATCGGCGCGCCGTGCAGCGCCAAGGCGCGCTCGACGATCTCGATGGCGCGGTCCACCCCGGCGCAAAAGCCGCGCGGATTAGCGAGTAATAGCTCCATTTTCCTTCTCCGGTTTTTTACTGAAACTATCCCATAGCAACAACGCCGCGCCGATATTGATGGATGCATCCGCCACATTAAATGCAGCGAAGTGATGCTCGTCCCAGTGAAAATCGAGGAAGTCCACCACGTAGCCATACATCAGCCGGTCGATCAGATTACCCAGCGCACCGCCGAGGATGAACGCCAGCGCGATGCAGAATAATTTTTCCTGTTGGTGTTTACGCAACAGCCAGATGATCCATGCGGAAGCCGCGATAGCAATAGCACTGAACAACCAGCGCTGCCAACCGCCCGCATCGCTCAACATGCTGAACGACGCACCGGCGTTATGCGCCAGCACCAGATTGAAAAAACCGGTCACGCTATAACTCTCGCCGTAAACAAAATGGCTGCTGATCCACAGCTTGGTGATTTGATCGAGAGCTATCACCAGCGCGCCCAAACCCAGCCATTTCACCAGCATGCTGTTATGCATAGCGACGCGCCTCGCCAGCGCCGTGCAGATTGCTCACACAGCGACCGCACAACGAAGGATGCGCGGCATCGCTGCCCACATCTGCGCGGTAGTGCCAGCAGCGGTCGCACTTGGCGTGGGTGCTAGGTGCAACCTTGATTTCCAGCTCGCCTTCGCGCAGATGCACATTGGCGCGCGAGGTGATAAACACAAAGCGCAAGTCGTCGCCCAAGCGGGACAGCAACTCAAATGTTTCCTTGCCCGCGAACACATCGACCTCGGCTTGCAGCGCGGAGCCGATGGCGCCCGCCGCACGCTGCTCTTCCAGTTTCTTGTTCGTCAGTTCGCGCATGTTGCGGATGTCCTGCCAAGCGGTGAGCGCAGTCGCATCCATGCCGCTTTCCGGCAACTCATACCATTGCTGTTCAAACACGCTCACGTCATCCTTGCCGCTCAACACCGCCCACACTTCTTCGCCGGTGAACGACAGCACGGGCGACATCAGGCGCACCAGCGCATGGGTGATGTGGTACAGCGCGTTCTGCGCCGAGCGCCGCGCCAGCGAATCCGCTCCGGCGGTGTAGAGACGGTCTTTCAGAATGTCGAGGTAGAAACCGCCCAGCGCTTCCGAGCAGAAGGCCTGCAACTTCTGCACGATCAGATGGAACTCGTAACGGTCGTAATCGGCTGTTACTTCGTCTTGCAGCTTTTGCGCCAAGGCCAAGGCATAGCGGTCGATTTCCAGCCACTGCCCCACCGGCAACGCGTGCTTGGCGTGATCGTAGTCGGCGATGTTCGCCAGCAGGAAGCGCAAGGTATTGCGGATACGGCGATAGCTATCGGTAACTCGCTTGAGAATTTCTTCCGACAGCGCAATTTCGCCGGAATATTCGGTCGAGGCAATCCACAGACGCAGCATGTCTGCGCCCAGCTTGTTACAGATGTCTTGCGGCTCAATGCCATTGCCTTTCGACTTGGACATCTTGTAGCCCTTCTCATCCACGGTGAATCCGTGAGTGAGCAACTGCCGATACGGAGCCCGTCCATCAATCGCGCAACCTGTCAGCAGCGAACTTTGGAACCAGCCGCGATGCTGGTCGGAGCCTTCCAGATACAAATCTGCGGGATAGGCCAACTCCTCGCGCCTGCGCAACACGGCAAAATGCGTAGCGCCCGAATCGAACCACACGTCCAGCGTATCGGAAAGCTTGCGGTAATGCGTGGCATCGTCGCCGAGCAATTCTTTGGCATCCAGCGAGAACCACGCTTCAATGCCCTGCTGCTCGATGCGCTTGGCGACCTGCTCCAGCAACTCCGGCGTGCGCGGATGCAAGGCCATGGTTTCTTTGTGCACGAAGAAGGTCATCGGCACGCCCCAGTTACGCTGGCGCGACACGCACCAGTCGGGACGGTTTTTAATCATCGCTTCGAGACGCGCGCGCCCCCAGGCCGGGAAGAATTGCGTGTCCGCCACGGCTTGGTTCGCCAGTGTGCGCAACTGTTCGCCGCCCACATCGGCATGCTGCTCCATGCCGATAAACCACTGCGGCGTGGAACGGAAAATGATCGGCGTCTTGTGGCGCCAGCAATGCGGGTAGCTGTGTTTGAGTTTTTCCTGATGCAGCAAATGGCCGCTGGCTTCCAACGCCTGTAGCACGATGTCGTTACCCTTCCACACGAACACGCCCGCCAGCGGCGTGCCGCCGATATCCGGTGTGGTGGAAATAAATTTGCCGTCATCGCCCACCGGATTATCGTTCGGTAGATTGTATTTTTGCCCGACGAAGTAGTCGTCCAGACCGTGCGCGGGTGCGGTGTGCACCAAGCCGGTACCGGCTTCCAGCGTGACGTGTTCGCCGCAGATGATGGGCACGAGGCGCGACTGGAACGGGTGATGCAATTCCAGATTTTCCAGCGCACTGCCCTTGCACTGGCCGACAGCCTCGCCGCTCAGTTGATAGCGCTGCAAGCTGCTCTCGCTCAACTCTGCCACCAGCAGCAAATAACCCTTTTCGGTTTTCAGCAAACGGTATTCATATTCCGGGTGCACGCTCACCGCTTGGTTCGCGGGCAACGTCCACGGTGTCGTCGTCCAGATCACCGCATAGACTTTGGCCTCTGCGGGCAAATGGCCGATACCAAAAGCCTTCGCCACCGCAGCTTTGTCCGCCACCTCGAACCCCACATCAATCGCGGGCGAAGTTTTATCTTCGTATTCGACTTCGGCTTCGGCCAAGGCGGACTGGCAATCCAGACACCAGTTCACCGGCTTGAGACCTTGGTACAGATAGCCGCGTTCGTAAATTTTGCCGAGCGTGCGAACGATGTCTGCCTCAACATGAAAGTCCATGGTCAGATAGGGACGCTCCCAATCAGCCAAAATGCCCAAACGGATGAAATCTTTTTTCTGACGCTCTACCTGCGCCTGCGCATATTCGCGGCACAACTCGCGGAACTGCGCGGGAGGTATCGCCTTGCCGTGTTTCTTTTCCACCTGTAATTCGATTGGCAGACCGTGACAGTCCCAGCCCGGTACATAAGGCGCATCGAAACCTGCCAGTGTCTTGCTCTTGACGATGATGTCCTTGAGGATTTTATTTAGCGCATGACCGAGATGAATGTCGCCGTTGGCATACGGCGGGCCGTCGTGCAGCACGAATTTTTTGCGCCCTTTCGACGCGGCGCGGATGCGCTGGTAGCGTTGCTGCGCCTGCCACAGCATTAGCATCTGCGGCTCGCGCTTGGCCAAATCGCCGCGCATGGGGAACGGAGTATCGGGGAGATTGAGGGTGTCTTTGTAATCAGTTGCCATTTATATTTCCTTATAACCCAAGTGAGCCACAGATGAACACGGATTTGCACTGATAAAACCACATGCCAATCACGCCACCCATCGGACAACTCTGACGAAAATTTAATTCATAAAAATCCGTGTCTATCCGTGTTCATCCGTGGCTAAATTTATTTCTTCAGATTGATGAACCAGTCCTTTGCTTGCCCGACATCGAGCGCAATTTGTTGCGTTAAACTTTCCAAACCGGAGAATTTCATTTCATCGCGCAGCTTGTGCAAAAAATCCAC
>CAZXDK010000034.1:0-27190 GCA_964639585.1 uncultured Gallionellaceae bacterium
GGCCACAGCAAATTGTTCGATGGTATTCAGGATAAAACCAACGCGCAAGGCCACGGCCTGCTCGATGTGTGGATGAGCCACGGCGACAAGGTCACCAAACTGCCGCAAGGTTTCTCGGTGATCGCCTCCAACGAAGCCACGCCCATCGCGGCGATGGCGGACGAGTCGCGCCGTTTCTACGCGGTGCAATTCCACCCCGAAGTGACCCACACCCATCAAGGTAAAGTCTTGCTGGGACGCTTCGTGCATGACATTTGCGGCTGCGGCAAAGACTGGAATATGCCGGACTACATCAGCGAAGCGGTGGAAAAAATCCGTGCGCAAGTTGGCGACGAAGAAGTCATTCTGGGCTTGTCCGGCGGCGTGGATTCCTCCGTCGCGGCGGCTTTGCTGCATCGTGCCATTGGCGATCAACTCACTTGCGTATTCGTGGACAACGGTCTGTTGCGTCTGAACGAAGCGGAGCAGGTGATGGAAACTTTTGCCCAGAATCTCGGCGTGAAAGTGATCCACGTCGATGCCAGCAAAGAATTCATGAAGCATCTGGCCGGGGTGACCGATCCCGAGCAGAAACGCAAAATCATTGGTCGCGAATTCGTCGAAGTATTCCAGCGCGAATCCGCCAAGCTGAAACAAGCCAAGTGGCTGGCACAGGGCACGATCTATCCCGATGTGATCGAGTCCGCCGGTGCCAAGACCAAGAAGGCGCATACCATCAAGTCGCACCACAACGTGGGCGGTTTGCCGGATACCTTGCATCTGAAGCTGCTGGAGCCGTTGCGCGAATTGTTCAAGGACGAAGTGCGCGAACTCGGTGTGGCGCTGGGCTTGCCCGCCGACATGGTGTACCGCCATCCATTCCCCGGCCCCGGTCTGGGCGTGCGCATTCTGGGCGAAGTGAAGCGCGAGTACGCCGAGTTGCTGCGCCGCGCCGATGCCATCTTTATGGAAGAGTTGCGCAACACGCGCGATGCTTCCGGCAAAACCTGGTACGAACTCACCTCGCAAGCCTTCACCGTGTTTCTGCCGGTCAAGAGCGTCGGCGTGATGGGTGACGGGCGCACCTACGAATGGGTGGTCAGCCTGCGCGCGGTGCAGACACAGGACTTCATGACTGCACACTGGGCGCATCTGCCTTACGAGTTGCTGGGCAAAGTTTCCAACCGCATCATCAACGAAGTGCGCGGCATCAACCGCGTGGTCTACGATATTTCAGGCAAGCCGCCCGCAACGATAGAGTGGGAGTGATTTGCTGCGCCTGACCGCTGGTTCTGAAATTTATACCGTCTGTCGATAAAATAACCCATTTGTCTGGCACCGCCAAAACGGACGCATGCCTCTATTTTGAAAGTTTGAGTTTTGCTACTGTTCGCTCCGTAGTACCTCTCCCCCAGAGTTTGGCACCCTTACCGGGTGCCATTTTTTTTGAGCGGAATTGCTCCGTATTGTTTTGTTTCAAGAATGGTGCCCGCGTACCGTTGAGCTGCTGTAAATGGTTTTCGTCCCCTAATTGACTGATTGTAAGTCGGGTTTGAACAAGATGACGTTCCCCTGAGGTTGAAATCAGTACGCATAGTTGTTTTCAATCGTGCAGAAGTTTGCTATTATCGCCACCGTTTTGTAGATGGGCTTCGAGCCCGTTTTTTATTTGTGGGTGCGGATATGGATGTGGTGAAGCTTGTGGAGACGACATTGGCCGGCTTGCAGTATGAGTTGGTTGACTTCGAGGTGTCTGGGCGCGGGCTGATGCGCGTGTTCATCGATAAGCCCGAGGGGATATCTCTGCAGGATTGCGAGCGGGTGAGCAATCAGTTAACACGCCTGTTTACAGTGGAAGGCGTAGATTTTGGCCGCCTCGAAGTGTCATCGCCAGGGCTGGATCGCCCGCTTAAAAAAGAAGCCGACTTCGTGCGTTTTAGCGGGCAAAAAGCACAAATCAAATTACGTGTGCCGATTAATGGGCGCAAGAATTTTGTTGGTATTCTGGGTTCGCTCCAGGACGGTGTTTTGCAGCTGGATGTGGACGGTGTTGTGCATGCAATTGAGCTATCCAACTTGGATAAGGCGCGCTTGGTGCCGGTATTTTAGTTTTTTTAATCAGAACTGCCTGCATGGTGCAAGTGGTTCGAACGGTTGGAGACAGTAATGAGTCGTGAAGTTTTGTTGTTGGTGGATGCCTTGGCGCGTGAAAAGAACGTGGATAAGGAGATCGTGTTTGGCGCGGTGGAGGCTGCTTTGGCTTCGGCGACCAAAAAACGTTTTACCGAAGAAGCGGATGTGCGCGTCAGCATCAATCGCCAGACCGGCGAATACGAGTCATTCCGCCGCTGGCAAGTCACCGATGACGAAACTTTTGAAACCCCGGATTTGCATATCAAGCTGGAAGAAGCGAAAAAGTTGAATGCGAGCATACAACTGGAAGAGTTTATTGAAGAGGCTCTTGAGTCTATCGACTTTGGTCGCATCGGCGCGCAGGCTGCCAAGCAAGTCATCTTCCAGAAAATTCGCGACGCCGAGCGCGAGCAGATTCTGGCCGATTTTATGGAACGCAGCGAACATCTGGTGTCCGGCACGATCAAGCGTATCGAGCGCGGCAATGCCATCGTTGAATTCGGCAAGATCGAAGCGTTGTTGCCGCGCGACCAGATGATCCCCAAAGAAAATTTGCGTGTGGGCGACCGCGTGCGCGCCTATCTGTTGCGTGTAGATCGCACGGTGCGCGGCCCACAGATTATTCTGTCCCGCATCACGCCTGAATTTCTGACCAAGCTGTTTGAGCTGGAGGTGCCGGAAATCGAAGAAGGCTTGCTGGAAATCGTCAGCGCTTCGCGCGACCCCGGTTCGCGAGCCAAGATTGCCGTGCGCTCCCATGACCAGCGCCTCGACCCTATCGGCACCTGCGTCGGGATGCGCGGTTCGCGCGTTCAAGCTGTTACGAATGAGTTGGCGGGGGAGCGCGTAGACATTATTCTGTGGTCGGAAGATCCCGCGACCAGTGTCATCAACGCCTTGGCGCCAGCCGAAGTCAGCAGCATCGTGGTCGATGAAGACCGGCACAGCATGGATGTGGTGGTTGAAGATGAAAATCTGGCGCAAGCCATTGGGCGCGGCGGTCAGAATGTACGCCTTGCCAGCGAATTGACGGGCTGGGAAATCAACCTGATGACCGTGGAACAATCGGCAGAAAAGAACGAGCAGGAGTTTTCCAAGATTCGCGATTTGTTCGTGGCCAAGCTGGATGTGGACGAGGAAGTCGCCGATATTCTGGTGCAGGAAGGTTTTAATACGCTGGAAGAAGTGGCCTATGTGCCGCTGGAGGAAATGCTGGCGATCGAATCATTCGATGAGGAAACCGTGAACGAGTTGCGCAGTCGCGCGCGCAATTCCTTGCTGACTGCCGCTATCGTCAACGAGGAGCAGGTCGAGCACAATATCGAAGACTTGTTGAAGATTGAAGGTATGGATGAAGAAACTGCGCGTACTTTGGCTGGCAAGGGTGTGGGTACACAAGAGCAACTGGCCGATCTCGACGCTGATGAGCTGGAGGAATTGACCGGTATGGATGAAGGGCGGGCTAATCAGTTAATCATGACGGCGCGTGCGCCTTGGTTTGCCTGATGCCGGTGTTATTAGATAGAGACGAGTTTGTCTGGTTTTGTAGGGTTAAGGGGTCGTAATGGGAAAAATGAACGTAGCGCAATTCGCCGGTGAGTTGGGCCTGCCGGTCGGGCTGTTGCTGGAACAACTGCAGGCAGCCGGAGTTGCCAAAAAGCAGGAGACCGATCCCGTATCCGAACAGGATAAGTCGCAATTACTGGAACACTTGCGCAGCGCCCACGGCAGTAGCAGCAATAAAATTACGCTGGTACGACGCGAAACGACGGCAATTAAAAAATCCGACAGCACGGGGAAACACCGCACCATTCAAGTTGAAGTGCGCAAGAAACGCACTGTGGCATCTCCTGCGGCTGAAACGCCTAAAGAAGCAGCCCCTGTCGCTGTCCCCGCACCTCCCAGCAAGGTTCTTGATGAACATGAATTGATGGCGCGTAACGAAGAAGCGCGTGTTCAAGCCGAGTTGGCAGCGCGACAAGCGGCTGAGGTGCTAGCCAAGCAAGAGCGCCAGAAACGCAAAGCTCCGCAGCCAGTCGCGCCGACGCCGGCAGCGGTTGCACCTGCGCCAGAACCGGTCATCGCCGCTGTGCCCGAAGCTCCCCCGGTTGCTCCGGCGGCAGTTGCCGCGAAACCCGATGGCACGCTGCACAAACCGACAATGAAGCCGGGCGATAAAGTAAGCAAACCCAAGAAGGCGGATAAGGTTGCCGAAAAAGACAGTCCTTGGGATCAAGCTGGCCATAAAAAACGTCCCCCATCGCGCAATGTGGATGCGCGTGCCGGAATCGGGGCAGGGGTGCGAGCGGGCGGGCCACTACGTGCGGCGCGTCACGACAAACATCCCAAGCATGACGATGTGGCACTCAGTAGCCAGCACGCATTTTCTTTGCCTACGGAGCGCATTGTTCAGGAAGTGATGATTCCGGAAACCATCAGCGTGTCTGAATTGGCGCAAAAGATGTCCGTCAAGGCGGTGGAAATCATCAAGGCGCTGATGAAAATGGGCAGCATGGTCACGATCAATCAGGTGCTGGATCAAGAGACGGCCATGATCGCGGTGGAAGAGTTGGGGCATGTGGCCAAGCCAGCCAAGGCGGATGATCCCGATGCCTACCTGACCGAAACAACCGATCATAAAGATGTCGTGTCGGAACCCCGCGCCCCGGTGGTAACGGTGATGGGGCACGTTGACCACGGCAAGACCTCTTTGCTGGATTACATCCGCCGCACCCGTGTTGCCTCCGGTGAAGCGGGGGGAATTACGCAGCATATCGGCGCGTATCACGTTGACACGCCGCGCGGCATGATTACTTTCCTCGATACACCGGGGCATGAAGCGTTTACCGCAATGCGTGCCCGCGGTGCGAAAGTTACCGACATTGTGATTCTGGTGGTGGCAGCGGATGATGGCGTGATGCCGCAAACCAAGGAAGCGATACACCATGCCAAGGCAGCGGGCGTGCCTATCGTGGTGGCGGTGACCAAAATCGACAAGCCGGAAGCGAATTCCGAGCGTGTTCGCCAAGAGTTGGTTGCAGAGGGGGTCGTGCCCGAAGATTGGGGCGGCGATGCGATGTTTGTGGAAGTTTCCGCCAAAAGCGGGCAGGGTATCGATGCTCTGCTGGAAGGCATACTGCTGCAGGCCGAAGTGCTGGAATTGAAAGCGCCCAAAGATACTACTGCCAAGGGGATCGTTATCGAAGCCCGTTTGGATAAGGGCAAAGGCGCGGTCGCAACCATGCTGGTGCAGTCTGGAACATTAAAGCGCGGCGATGCGGTGTTGGTCGGCGCCGTATTCGGGCGCGTGCGCGCCATGCTGGATGAAAACGGCAAGTCTATTCAGCAGGCGGGGCCATCTATCCCGGTTGAAATTCAAGGCTTGTCAGAAGTGCCGGTGGCAGGTGCGGATTTCCTGGTGTTGGCGGACGAAAAGAAAGCTCGTGAAATCGCACTGTTCCGTCAAGGGAAGTTCCGCGACGTCAAATTGGCGAAGCAGCAAGCGGCCAAGCTGGAGAATATGTTCGAGCAGATGGGGGAAGGCGAAGTGCGCACCTTGTCGCTCATCGTCAAGGCCGATGTGCAGGGCTCTTGCGAAGCCATCGCCAGCTCATTGCAGAAACTTTCTACCGCGGAAGTCAAAGTTAATCTGATCCACAGCGCGGTAGGCGGCATTACCGAGTCCGACATCAATCTGGCATTGGCTTCCAAGGCGATCGTCATCGGCTTTAACTCCAGAGCCGATGCTGCGGCGCGACGTTTGGCGGAATCCTCTGGCGTCGATGTGCGTTATTACAACATTATTTACGCGATGGTCGATGAGATAAAGGCTGCGTTGTCGGGGATGCTTGCGCCGGACAAGAAAGAAAACATCATCGGCATGGTTGATATTCGTCAAGTGTTCACCATTTCCAAGGTGGGGACGATTGCCGGATGTTATGTCACCGAAGGGATGGTCAAGCGCGGCTCGCAAGTACGCGTGTTGCGCAACAACGTGGTCATCCACACCGGCGAGTTGGATTCGCTCAAACGCTTCAAGGATGATGTGAAAGAAGTGAAATCAAACTTCGAATGCGGCTTATCCTTGCGCGGCTTCAATGATCTGGTCGTGGGCGATCAACTGGAAGTGTTCGAAATCGTTGAGGTCGCACGCGCGCTGTAATGGCTAAAGATTACGCCAGAACAGACCGCATCGCCGAGCAGATTCAGCGCGAGTTGGCCGACCTGATCCGGCTGGAAGTCAAAGATCCGCGCGTCAACAAAGTAACACTTACCGGCGTGGAGGTCACCAAAGACTATTCCCACGCCAAAGTGTTTTACACCACGCTGGACGGAAGCAGTCAGCAACTGCAGGAAGGTCTGGATCGCGCCTCCGGTTTTTTGCGTAGCCAATTGGCGCACGCCATGAAGCTGCGCATCATTCCGCAGTTGCATTTCGTCTATGATGTTTCCATCGAGCGCGGCTCCCATCTTTCCCAACTCATCGATCAGGCTGTTGCCAGCGACACAAAACTGCTGAAAGAGTAGGGCTATGGTGCGCACTTGGCGTCCGCTTGATGGCGTTCTTCTGTTCGATAAACCCCTCGAATTAAGCTCCAACAGCGCGCTGCAAAAAGTGCGCCGCTTATTCCAGGCAGAAAAAGCCGGGCACACGGGCACACTCGATCCGCTTGCCAGCGGCTTGCTCCCTGTTTGTTTCGGTGAGGCGACCAAGTTTGCTATGGGTTTGCTGGACGCCGACAAAACCTACCGCGCGACAATACGCTTGGGGCAAACTACCAGCACGGGCGATGCTGAAGGCGAGATCCTCGAAACTCGGCCCGTCTGCGTAAATGAAACCCAGGTGCATGAAGTACTCCAGCGCTTTCGCGGTGCGATTCAACAGCTCCCCCCCATGCATAGCGCTCTCAAGCATCAAGGCAAACCGCTGTATGAATATATCCGCAAGGGCGAAACCATAGCCCGTGCTTTGCGTGATGTTTTCATTCATGACTTGCGCATGGAACGCCTGAGTGACAGTGAACTTGAAATCACAGTGCGTTGCAGCAAAGGAACTTATGTGCGTACTTTGGGTGAAAATATCGGTCAAGCATTGGGCTGTGGAGGGCATCTTACCGTATTGCGGCGCACCGCTATCGCGCACTTTGATCTGGCCCAAGCGTATGCTTTGCCGCAACTTGAGGCGATGGACGAAAAACAGCGGGAAGCCTGTTTGTTGCCTCTGGACTGTATGCTGCGAGACCTCCCCAGCCTGGAGCTGGATGCCACCGAATTGCAGCGTATGGCGCAAGGTCAGCGCTTGGCTAAACACTTGGGCTTGCCGGATGGAAAGATACGTTTATATTCCTCCGGGAGATTTGTCGGCGTAGGGGAATTGCTCGGCGCCCGTTTGGCCCCCAGTCGACTTTTGGCCAGTGTGGCGAAAAGCTATTGCTAGCTCTTATCGCCTGTGGCCCGTTTTATAACCATGCGGCAAATAAAGAAAAAACGGCATGAACATTCCTCGGATATAATTTCAGGCATGGCGCTCCAGAAATAATTTGGAGTTTTGCACTAGGAGCGAGAGATGGGCATACACAAAATTGACGTTGCGCATGGGATTCAGTGGGTAGAGATACCTGAAGTTAATCTGCGTGTGCTGTGTGGATGTCCGGCAGATGCAGTCAAGCATCTGATCAAGCGCGGGCTGATTTTGCCGCAAGAAGTGAAGGGAGTTGCCTGCGAGACGGGGCCCAATGCGATCCTGCTGTCGGATGTTTTATTGCAGGACGGCGAGTTTGCCAACTTGGCCGAGTTTCCGGTTTTGCAAATGTTGTACAGACAGGGCTTGATCCTGCCCAATCATCCCAACAATACCGGACGCAAGCCGATGTTGATCGGTTCGGCGGAGCAGGTTGAATCTCAGATGCGTTATATCTACCGTGGCAACTACGGCTTGGTGACGCGCGAAGAAATTATGCAAACCGGTATTTCGGAAGAGCAGGCGACTGAAATGATGCGTTTGAAGCTGAAATTTGCTTTCGGACGTATACGCCCGACTAGCGATTTTCTGGATACTCGTGTCGTTAGTGATGGCGCAGTAGAAATTACGGACGGAGTCACCTTGCGTCGGCTGAGTTCGAATGTATTTGAATTTTCATATCGCGAAGAATCGGTGGTGGTCAATCTCAATTTGCCTCCCGGTATCAGCTACGAATGCGCGTATCCGCTGGGATTCCGTAAGTTTGAACCGGAATATTTCGCAGTCATTCATTCGGGTGAGGGGGATGGCTGGGATGCCAACCGCCCCTGCATGTCGAGCATCATCACCTACCAAAGAAGGATATATCTGATCGATGCCGGGCCGCATTTGGTCAATACTTTGACCGCATTGGGGATTGGTATCGACCAGGTGGATGGTGTCTTCCATACCCATGCGCACGACGACCATTTTGCCGGACTGACCGCGCTGATGCGCTCAGACCGGCGGATTCGTTATTTTTCGACGCGCCTGGTGCGGGCTTCGGTCGAGAAAAAATTGGCCGCGCTACTTGGCATGGAAGAGGAAAATTTCTCGGATTTTTTTGATGTGCATGATCTTGATTTCGATACATGGAACGATATCGAAGGGCTGGAGGTGATGCCGATATTCTCGCCGCATCCGGTGGAAACCAACCTTTTTGCTTTTCGCACCATGTGGGGCGATGGCTATAGCACATATGCCCATTTCGCCGATATCGTCTCCCTGAGCAACCTCGAGGCGATGCTGCGCGAACAGGATAAGATGACGGAACTCGACCACGAAATTTATGATCGCACCCGCGGGATTTTTCTTGTTCCCTATGATCTGAAAAAGATTGATGTGGGCGGGGGGGTGATACACGGTGATGCGCGGGACTTCAAGGGGGACCGCTCCAAGCGCATCCTGCTGGCTCACCGTGCGGGTGAACTCACTCCCGAAGAAAAGGAAATTGGCTCCAGTGCGGCATTCGGTACGGTGGATGTGCTGATAAAAGGGCTGTCGGATGGGTTGCGCTCCCATGCTTTTGGCTATCTGGAAGCAAATCTTCCGGGAGTGACGTTGCATGATCTGCTGATGCTGGTCAATCATCCTATTTTAGAAATCAACCCCGGTGCAATTATTCTAAAGGAAGGGGAGATGCCGCAAGAGGTGTTGCTCCTGGTCAGTGGCCGCATAGAAAAGATACGCACCAGTGATAACGTATTTGGCAGTCTTTCGGCCGGATCATTGATCGGTATCGGCTCCATGATGCACAATCGCCCTTCCAAATACACCTACCGGGCATCCTCATTTGTGCGCGTGTTGCGGCTTCCTATTCCCATTTATGCCGAGGTCATACGCAGCAACGGTTTGCTGGATGTAATGCGGGGCACTGCCAATTTGCTGTCTTTTCTTGAAATCACCAAGCTTTTCGATGGCATTCCTGTTGCCATACTTCGCCGCGTTATTGAAGGCGCAACAGAGCGTCAATTTCATGCGGGGGAAATCATTGGGGGTAAAGATATTCAGGTTATAAACGTTATCCGTTCTGGCAGAGTCGAGTGTTCGGTGGGAAACAAAATACTGGATGAGCTCGGGCCTCGTGATTATTTTGGGGAGGAAGGCACCTTCATCAAGGTACCCAGCCTGTTCAGCTTGCGCGCGCTGGAGGAAACGTCAACAGTGCAGATCCCCGGGGAGATTATGGAAGGGGTGCCCATGCTGCGCTGGAAAATTCTCGAAAGTTATCAAAAGTGGATGACCCGGGTTGTGCAAAGCGAAGATAAGGAAAAAGGAATCAATTGGCATCACACCTATTCCAGCCATGTGGCGCAACTCGACATCCATCACAATCGGATAACCGAGATGGGGAATACGATTATTCAACTGCTATACAATGATTCGGAACCCCAAACCCTTATTAACGCCATAGAGGCGCTGCTGGAATATACCCTTTACCATTTCACCTCCGAGGAAAAATTGATGGCGTTGTACGAATACCCGGGTATTGAAGGGCATACCAAGCGCCACAATGAGTTGATGCGACAGGTTCTCGAATATAAAGAGCGTGTACTTAACGGCGATATACCCGAAAAGGCGATCCTGCAAAATTTCATGGAGCAATGGTTGATGCGCCATCTGTTGGATGATGATCGTAAGTTTGGCGCATTTCTCAATGAAAAAGGTGTTTACTAATCCCAATGAAAAAGGCGTTTACTAGCGAGAGTTGGGGTGGTAGTAGTGTAGAATGCCGACCGAATTTGGATACGCCACAATACAGAAAAGTAAGCCTAAAGGTAACAAAAAACTGCGTCAACCAAGCAATTAGCTTTGACGCAGTCGTTGTGTACTTGATGGTGCCCGGAAGAGGACTCGAACCTCCACACCTTGCGGCACACGGACCTGAACCGTGCGCGTCTACCAATTCCGCCATCCGGGCATTTCTTGAAGGCGCGCACTTTAATAGTTATAGGATTTACTGTCAATGATAACGAAGAAAAAAAATATACGTTCGCTCGATCCATTTCTGGAACGTGAGCGAGAACAGTACGAAAACCCCTTGCCCAGCCGTGAATATATCTTGCAGGTGTTGGCCGAGCGCGGCGTCCCCGTCGAGCAGGATGAGTTGTGCGATTTTTTCCATATCGAGGCAGATGAGGAAGAGTTGTTCAACCGTCGTTTACGTGCGATGGAGCGCGATGGACAGATTATGCGCAATCGCAAACGCGCGATTTGCGTGGTCGACAAGCTCGATTTGGTAAAAGGAAAAGTCCAGGGACATCCCGACGGTTTCGGCTTTTTGATTCCCGATGACGGCAGCGGTGATCTGGTGTTGAGCGCCAAAGAGATGCACAAAGTGTTGCATGGCGATACGGTGATGGCGCGGGTCGGCGGCACGGATAGGCGCGGTCGGCGCGAGGCCGGTATCGTTGAGGTGTTGGAACACGGTACGACGCGTTTGGTCGGGCGCTTGTACGAGGAGCACGGCATTCGTTTTGTCGTGGCTGAAAATCGGCGCATCAGCCAGGATATTCTCGTTGCCCCCGGAGAGCACGGCGAGGCGCAAGTCGGGCAGGTGGTCGTGCTGGAAATATTGTCGCAGCCCAGCAAACATGCGCAGCCGGTGGGGCGTATTATCGAGGTGCTGGGCAACTATGCCGACCCCGGCATGGAAATCGAAATCGCCTTGCGCAAACATGATTTGCCCAATGAATTTCCGGCGGACGCCAAACATCAGGCGGAAAAATTTTCACCCAGCGTGTTGCCTGAAGACTACGCCGGGCGCGAAGATGTGCGTTCCTTGCCGCTGGTGACGATAGACGGCGAGACGGCGCGCGACTTCGACGATGCGGTGTATTGCGAGCCGAACGCCCAGGGATTCCGTCTGGTGGTGGCGATTGCCGATGTGAGCTCCTATGTGCAGTCGGGCGATGCGCTCGACCGCGAAGCCATCAATCGCGGCAATTCGGTGTATTTTCCAAGGCGTGTGATTCCGATGTTGCCGGAAGAGCTTTCCAACGGATTGTGTTCTTTGAATCCCAATGTCGAGCGTTTATGCATGGTGTGCGACATGCAAATCGACCATGCGGGCACCATCGTGAAGTACCGTTTTTATCCTTCGGTGATGTTGTCCAAGGCGCGGCTTACCTACACGCAAGTGGCGGATATGCTGGCGTATCCACAGGGGGAAAACGCAAAGCGGTACGCGGCGATATTGCCGCATATCAACCATCTCTATACGCTGTTCCAGACCTTGTTGCAGGCGCGCGAGCAACGCGGTGCCATCGACTTTGAAACTGTCGAAACGCAGATGATTTTTAACGATCAAGGCAAGATCGAGAAAATCGTGCCGGTAGTGCGCAATGATGCGCATAAGCTGATCGAAGAATGCATGTTGGCGGCGAACGTATGTGCGGCGGCCTTTTTGAACGAGCACGAGCATCCGGTGTTGTTTCGAGTGCACGAAGGGCCAACGCCGGAAAAATTGGAGGCGGTGCGCGAGTTCTTCAAGGAGTTCGGCCTGCAATTGGGCGGCGCCGATGAGCCGCAGGCCGCGGATTATTCCAAGCTGTTGAAGCAGATCAAAGGGCGGCCCGATGCCGGTTTGCTGCAAACCGTGATGTTGCGCTCTTTGCGTCAAGCCCAATATAACCCGGAGAATGTCGGCCACTTCGGCTTGGGCTATGAGGCCTACGCGCACTTCACGTCGCCGATACGCCGTTATCCTGATCTGCTGGTGCATCGCGCGATCAAAGCTGTGTTGAAAGACAAAAAATACAAGCCTGCGTTGAAATGGGCAGAGTTGGGCGTGCATTGTTCGATGACCGAGCGCCGCGCCGATGATGCCACGCGCGACGTGGAAGCTTGGTTGAAGTGCTTTTACATGCGCGATCATCTCGGCAGCACGTTCGACGGCACGATTGCTTCGGTCACGGGATTCGGCTTGTTCGTCGCGCTGGACGATTTGTATGTGGAAGGGCTGGTTCACGTCTCCGAACTGGGGACGGATTACTTCCATTTTGACGCGGCCAAACATCAAATGCTGGGCGAGCGCACCGGCAAGCGTTACCGTTTGGGTGACCGAGTCAAGGTCAAGGTAGTGCGTGTCGATATGGAAAGCACCAAGATTGATTTCACGCTGGAAAATGTCAAGGAGGAACAGCCCATACCTGCGCTTAATGTGGGCGCATGGGGGGCGGCTCCGCCGAAGAAGCCCAAGAAAACCGGTACAGAAAAAGCAGGGAAGAAACATGGCTGAGACACGCATTATTCACGGTTTTCATGCCGTCATTGGACGCATCCGCCAGAACGCGGACGGGGTTCTGGAAATTTATGTCGATGCGCAACGCCGTGACCCGCGCGCGCGCGATTTGTTGAAACTGGCCGAGAGCAACGGCGTGCGCATTGTGCCTGTCGATGGCAAGCGTCTGGATGGTATGGCCGGCAACACCCGCCATCAGGGCGTGGCGGCGCGGGTCGATGCGGCGCAGCGTGTACAGCATTTGGACGATGTGCTGGACACTTTGACTGAACCCGCGTTGCTGTTGGTATTGGATGGGGTGCAAGACCCGCATAATCTGGGTGCTTGTTTGCGCAGTGCCGATGCCTTCGGTGTACACGCGGTGATCGCCCCTAAAGATCGTGCCGTGGGCATCAATGCCACGGTGGAGAAGGTGGCTTGCGGTGCGGCAGAGACGGTGCCTTACATCACCGTCACCAACATCTCGCGCACGCTGCGCGAATTGCAAGAACGCGACATCTGGGTGGTTGGCGCGGATGGCGAGGCGGAGACCGGTTTGTATGGTTTTAAACACATCGGCCCGCTAGCGTGGGTGCTGGGGGCGGAGGGCGAAGGGCTGCGGCGCTTGACGCGCGAGACCTGCGATCAATTGGTGCGGATACCGATGTCGGGTAGCGTGGAAAGTTTGAACGTATCGGTGAGCACGGGTATCTGTTTGTATGAGGCGAGAAGACAGAGAGCGGAAGGCTAGTTGGCGCAATTCCATTTTCATTTCATTGGACAGTGCGGGCGGCCTTCAGCGGTTGGCAAAATGAATGCCGCTTTATCTGGAATCGGTGCAGGGCAAGAGGCGAAATGTTGAAATTTGATTTTACGGTGTTGACCAAAGACGGGCAGCGCGTTGAAAGCGTGATGATTGCCGCCAAAGATCAAGAAGACGCCGAGCGCAAGTTAAGGCAGATGTATCGCTACTGCGTTATTGTGCGCTGTGGCGTTAAAGAAGATGACGTCGGCAACAAACCGCCCCAAGTTTTTTCCATCGAAGATATTCTGACTTTAATTTCGAAGTGAAAGCGGTTATTCAATAAAGCCGTCTGCCAGCAATTCTTCCAATAGATCATCATAATCCTGCGCGCCACGGCTGTTCGGAGCGTGTTCGAATATGGTCAGATTCAAAGCCGGGCTTTCTGCCAAGCTGACATTTTCGGCTATGCGCGTGCGGCAAACTTCGGAGCCGAAGCGTTCTTCAACCAGACGCAGCACATCCCATGCCATACGTCGGCGCCCGTCGAAACGGGTCAATAAATATCGGCGCCGGATACGCCGTTTTAGCACTTGTTCCAGCGCATTCAAGGCTTTTTCAAGCTGTACAGCCCCTTTGGTGGAAAGATGGTCGGCAGAGATAGGCACGATCAATCCGCTGCAGGCGAAAAGCGCGTTCAGCGAAAGCACGCCTATCATCGGGCAGCAATCTATGACGACAGGCGTTTCTCTTTTACCAAAGGTCTCCGCTTGCAAGCTGGCATTCAAACGGTTGACAACGTTATAACCCTTGCCGTACAGCGCATCCACTTTGGAAAGCTCGGCATGGGACGGGATTATATTTATCCGGCTGTTTGTTTCTTGCACCAGTTCGTGCAATGGGCGGTTACGCTGAAAAAGACTTAAGGCGGTGTCGTCGCCGGAGCGGGCAACGACAGAGGTAATTGAACTGAGGTGAGCCTGCGGGTCGAGATCTATGCCATAGGCTTTGCGACCCTTGCGTATCAAGGCGGCGGCCAAATTGAGGGCGGTTGTCGTTTTCCCAACGCCGCCCTTTTGATTGAATACGGCAATAACGCTCATTGCGCGGGATCAGGGATGATTGCTTAGCGCTATATTTTTTTGAATATTCTTCACGATCCCGTGGCGTTTCAGCATGTCTAGCCATTCCTCTTGGTTTAAGGCGATCACTCTGTCCAGATATTCGATGTTGCGCTTAATCGATTCCAAATAGAAATTCCTGTCTATGTTTATCCCATTTTGAAAATGGTAGTTCAAGCGGCGATATACCCCACCCAATTCCCCATCTAATATTTGCCGGATATATTCATAAAAAACCGGCGTTTTCTTTAACAGGTCGTGTATGTCTTGGTACATTCCCAAGTCGGCTTCCTTGAATTCAAGATACAAGAGCAGCAGCTTTTCAAGATAGATACGGTCTGCCATTTGGCCAACCAGGTCGGCGCTTCCGACGATTTGTCCACACAGACGGACACGTTCGTTGGGGAAGTTGATTTGGGATAAATTGCGGTTCATGTCGGTGCATTGGATGATCGCTCCCAGCGATATTTCCCATGCCGCCGGTAGCTGCCATTTGCTTAAATTCTTTGCCATGAACTCAATGCCGCGGCGGATATGCGTCCGGGTATGTTGAGCACCGCTACCTTTCGCTTCGTGAGCTTTTTGGGCATAGCCACTGTCATGGAGCAATGCGGCTATCATAATCAATGCAATCTCTTCATCGTCGAGTCTGGTATCGGAAAGATGCACGCCGTGCAGCAGGCGAACGGCGCAGATAAATACATCGAGCGTGTGCTGTAAGTCGTGGTAGGGCGTTTTGATCGGGCTATATTCGGGATAGGAGCCGTCAAACAGGCGCAAGACATCCTCGAAAACCGTTCGCACCCCCTGGAATTCGAAGTTCGGGCTGATGCTTAGAATAATTTTGCTTGATTTATCCCATGTGGCAACCGGATCTTTGTTAACGAACAAGTCTCTGATTTCATCTGGCGGGAGATTGTGGGGGAGTGTATTCATCGTGACATTCTGCATTGAGTATTTCTATACTGCAATAGGAAAGAAACGGAATGGGGGAGAATTTACCAGGTTAATTGATTTTTCAAGGCATCACATAAGCTGGCGACATGGTGCGAATTGTCCAGTTTTTCCGAGCTGATCCAGAATGTATCTTCAGCGCGCGCGCCCAGTGTATTGATCTTGGCGCGATGCAGCTCAATGTGATGTTGCGCCATAAAATAGGCGATGCGCGCCAGCAGCCCCGGACGGTCCCCGGCGACGAGCGACATGACGTGATTGCCTTTGCTATCTTGCCGAATGATGACTTCAGGCTGGATGGGGAAGTGTTTGAGTTGGCGACTGATCCTCCCGATTTTGGGCGCGGACGGAATTCCGGTTTGGGCGAGCACCAGTGCCAATTCATATTCGATGTAGCTCATCACATCGCGGTATTCGGTTTTGCCACCGTTGGCGTCCATCACTAGAAAACTGTCCAGCGCATAGCCGTGTTGCGTGGTATGGATTTTTGCTTCCATGATGTTGTAATTCATGCTCGCAAAAAAACTGCAAATGTGGGCGAATAAATAGGGGCGGTCCGGGGTGTAAACCATGACCTGCGTTCCCTCGCCGATGCGGCTGAGGCGGGCTTTGACCACCGGTGTTTCAACGTTGACGCGGTAGGCCAGTTGCCGTGCGTGCCAAGCGATTTCGTGGGGCTCATGGCGCACGAAATATTCCGCATCGAGTTGCGCCCACAGCAATTCGTATTTTTCCGGCGCGATTGCGTATAAATTGAGCGTCTCTATCGCGCGTCGGCGTATCTCGCCCATCTGGTCGGCGATCTTCCCGTCCACCATATAGCGGCGCGCGGCAGTGAACAGGTCTTCCAGCAATTTGCCTTTCCAGGCGTTCCATACTTTGGCGCTGGTGCCGCGGATGTCCGCCACCGTGAGCAAGTAAAGCGCGATGAGGTAACGTTCATTTTTGACCTGAGCGGCAAAGACTGCGATTACATCCTGATCAGACAGATCTTGTTTCTGCGCTGTGGAAGACATGCTGAGATGGTGTTCCACCAGCCAAACGACCAAGTGAGTATCTTCGCGTGTCAGCCCATGTTGTTTGCAAAAGCGTGCGGCATCGTTACGCCCCAGCAAGGAATGATCGCCGCCGCGCCCTTTGGCGATGTCGTGGAACAGCCCCGCGATATAGAGTATTTCAGGGCGCGCGAAATCCCTGATCAACTGGCTGCACAAGGGGTTCTCATGCGCGCGTTCGGGCAGGGTAAAGCGACGCAGATTGCGTATTACCATCAGGATGTGTTCATCCACCGTGTAGACATGGAACAAGTCATGTTGCATTTGTCCGACAACTTTGCCAAAAGCGGGCAGGTAGCGTTCCAGAATACCGAACTGGTTCATCCGGCGCAGAGTGTGGGTCAAGCCTTGCGGCTGCCGTAATATGAGCATAAACAGGGCCCGATTGAGCGGGTCTTTGCGGAAAGCAGCATCGATGTTCTTGCGTCCGCGCCAGAGCGCGCGCATGGCGCCGGCTGAAAATCCGCTGAGTTCGGGATGTTGTTCCAGCAACAGAAAACTTTCCAGAATCGCCGAGGGCCGACGGTCGAATACCGCTTCGTTGCGTATATCCAGAAAATGATCGCGCGCGACGAAATACTCGTTAATCGGGGAGATGATTCCGGCTTCGGGAAAAATCCGCGCGCGCATATTTTGCAACAACACGCTGTTAAGTTGCAGCACGGCTTGCTTGGTGCGGTAGTAGTGCTGCATCAGGTGTTCGCTGGGGCGGCGTGCGCCGCTGGTGGAAAAATGCATCTGTTCGGCCAGCGCGGTCTGATAATCGAAAATGAGTCTGTCTTCGCGGCGCTTGGCAAGATAGTGCAAACGAATACGCAGCGTTTGCAGCAAAGACTCGTGGCGGGCAATGGCGCGGGCTTCTGTTATCGTGATCAGTTCGGCCAGGGCAAGCTCGCGCCAAGTGGCGCCCAGGCCGCAAGCGCGACTGATCCACAACACGGTTTGCAGGTCGCGCAGGCCGCCCGGACTTTCTTTGAGATTGGGCTCCAGATTGAAGTCGGTATCGACAAAGCGCTTGTGGCGATGCTGCTGTTCTTCCGCCTTGGCCTGGTAAAACGCGCGACGGCTCAAATGTTCGTTTAGGGTGTCGCGCATTTCCACAAACAGGGCGTGATTGCCGATGATGTGGCGGGCTTCCAGCAAATTGGTTTGCACCGTGACATCCGCCGATTCGGCGATGCAGTCGCCCACGGTGCGTATGCTATGACCGATCTCCAGGCCAATATCCCAGAGCACGCCGATCAGTGTCTGCAAACGCTGCTGCAATGCGCTATCCGGCTGTTGCGGCAACAGGATGAGCAAGTCGATGTCGGATTTGGGGTACAGCTCCATACGCCCGTAGCCGCCGACGGCGACAAAGGCGGCATCGTCCGGCATGGCGGATTGGCGCCAGACAAGCCGCAGGTAATGGTCGATCAGTTTGGCGTGGTTGCGCAACAGGCGTTGCGCTTGCGGCCTGGCTTCGTAATCGTGTTGTAGCTCAACACGAGCCGCACGCAAGGACTCGCGGATTTGGGCGGTGGTCTGCATGACTAGAAACTGCGGTGTTTGCTTTTTAAAGCGCAGGCGGCGGTGGCGCATCCGCCGATAAGGTGAGCACTTCAAACCCGGTTTCGGTCACCAGTATCGTGTGTTCCCACTGTGCTGACAGGCTATGGTCTTTGGTGACCACCGTCCATCCGTCTCCCAACTGTTTGATGGCCGCTTTCCCGGCATTCACCATAGGCTCGATTGTAAAAATCATTCCGGCTTCCAAACGGGTGCCGGAATGAGGCTTGCCGTAATGCAAGACTTGCGGTTCTTCATGGAATTTTTTGCCTATGCCGTGGCCGCAAAATTCGCGCACCACGCTGTAGCCCAGCTTTTCGACGAAACTTTGGATGGCATAGCCGATGTCGCCCAGGGTTGCCCCGGCCTTTACCGTGTGTATGCCGCGCCACATGGACTCGTAAGCGCTTTCGCACAATCGGCGCGCCTGTATCGAAGGTTCTCCCACATAAAACATACGACTGGTGTCGCCGTGATAGCCGTGTTTGATCGTGGTGATATCCAGATTTACGATGTCACCGTTTTTCAGTTTTTTGTCTCCCGGCACGCCGTGGCAGACTTGGTGATTGATCGAAGTGCAGATCGATTTCGGATACGGGGCGTGACCGTGTGGCGCGTAGTTTAGCGGAGCGGGGATGCAGCCCTGCACGTTTACCATGTAATCGTGGCACAGCTTGTCCAGTTCATCGGTGCTGACGCCGACTTTGACGAAGGGCGTGATGTAATCCAGTACTTCGCCCGCCAAGCGGCCTGCAACGCGCATTTTTGCGATTTCTTCGGGAGTTTTGATGCTGATGGTCATGATATTGAGTGAATTGTGAGCAGAGCTAAGGATAGTTGATAGGCGTGTTCAATACAACCAGCAGGGGGCTTATAGCTCAGATGTCATGAAGGCTATAGGGCACTTCTAAAAATCCAAATTTCGTCGCAATACTGCGTTGCTCACAAAAAATTACTCCTTACATATCGCACATATGCTGCGTCGTAATTTTTTGTTCGCGCCTTGTCTTGCTTAGAAATTTGAATTTTTAGAAGCGCCCTAATATATAACTCCTGCTCAAAATGGCATACCCAGCGATAAGTACAAGCGGTCACCGCCGCCTTGATCGAAACCGTGCGCAATGCCCAGCGTCATCCATACATGCAGCAAGTCATAACCTATCAGTGTTTCCGCATTCCACGCCAGTCCTGCGCCGGTCTTGGTTTGATAGGATGAGCCTGCGTTCCAGGCGGCGCCGCTGTCAACAAACACGGAAAGTGCATGTTTTCCCAATCCTAGCGGGGGAATGAACCAGCCGTCGTAGTACAGTCCCAGCGGGATACGCCATTCGGCGGTTGCCAAGCCGAAGTTGGCGCCGCTCAGGGCGGCTAGCCCGGAAGGATAGCCTCGCAACGCGAAGCGCCGCCGTCCCAAATCAGTGACGCCGTCGAGCGCAAGGATGGGTTCAATTTCACCGCCCAGTTGATAGGGGCTAATGCCGTTATCGCCGCGCGCATAAGACATTCTGAGATACAGAACCTGGTTGGCGCCCAGTCCGACATACTCTTTCCAGTCGATTTGCTTGCTTGTTCCGGAGTAATAATTTTTTCCGACCCAGTCATAACTTTCGCCGGTGAATTGCACGCGCCGACCATCTGCCGGGCTGATGCCGCGCCGATAAATCTCGGTGTTGTCGTAGCGCGCCACGACACCGACGATGCTATCCTGGCGGCTTGCATTGATGGCGCTGCCTTGGGTGAGCGACGCTTTGATGTGTTGATTGGAAACGCCGGCAGCCAGATAAATGCTGCGCTCCGTGCTGTTGAACGAATGGTGCAAGATAGCCTGATAACGGATTTCATCCGAACGGTATTGCAGAGGATCGCTGTTCTCGCCGTAAACCAGCGACAGGCGGCTTGCGGAAAATGTCAGCGTATTGAGGTAATGGTACGCGGCATATCCGCCCAATATATGCTGATCCAGATAGTAGTAAGGGACTGCGCTCCATTGGTGGAATCCCAATACATCCGCTCCGTAAAGCGTGACGCCGGCATAGGAATTCTGGTCGGCTGTGCTAACCAGAAAGGGTATCCACGAGCGCGGTTTCAATGTGTCCAAGGCTGAGTAATCACGGGTGTTTTCGTAGGGCAAGGGCGCAAAATCGGCAGCATTTGTCAGAGCATCCACCATGGGGGCAGTGCTGGAATATGCCTCGTAGTTTGACTGGACAAGGGGAGTTAACGAGGTAATCGCCTGCCCTTGAACAGTGTATTCAACCAGGCGATAACTGGCATCCGGCATCTCGACTGCTTCATGGATGCTTGCAGTGGAGCTGCTCAAGGTTTCGATTTTTTTGTCTGCCAAGCTGATGCGGCGTAAATTCCACACCTTGTCATGGTCGGAAAGAAAGTAGACATGTTGTCCATCTTTGGAAAAACGCGGGCCTACTTCACGGTCATTATTCAAGGTGAGTTGTTGCCATTGCCGAGTGTTTGTGTCGAATAATTCGAGGTTCCAGCCTGTGCGTTGGCGCTTTATTGAGGCGACAATTAGCCTGCTGTCGGGCGACCAGGCGATGTTCCCCAGCGTATCGCCCGGCGGCAGTTCCAGTAACTGTTCCGGATGCGCCCCGCTTGCATCAAGCAAAACCAGCCTGCTTAAACCTTGTTCCAGTTGTACTGCCGCAATCTGTTGTCCATCCGACTTCCATGCCGCACGCACATAGCGCCCGCATCGGGTCATGCGTTCGGGGGAGGGCATGCCAGGTTTCCAGCGGTAAAGATCGGTATAGAGTTTGATGTTGTCGCAGACTTCAGTTTTGTTTAACAGCAATCCATTACGGTCATGCCAGTCGAGACCGCTTACGTTCTCCGCTTCGAATAACAACTCATTTGCGCCGTCGCTGCGGATGCGTCTTACTTGCGGATGGGACGAGGAGTCATCGTGATAGAAATACAAGTCGCCGTTGTTTGCCGCTGTCAGGTAGCGGTTGAAGTAGGGCGCATCATAAAGAGTCAGACTGGTGTTGTCTTGCTTGAGTTTAGTGAATTGCGGCTGGAAGCGCTGCTGCAAATAAAGCTGAAATTCACCCCAAACCACATCGGCGGGTTTGCCGAAAATGAGCATGGAGCGTTCGTCCATGCGCCACGGAATCAGATTGTCGCTATAGACGCGGATGTAGTTGACCACCGTGTTGCGACCATAACGCTCGTGGATAAATTTGAAAAAATACGCGCCATACAGATAGTTTTGACCATGCGGCCAACGGCTGCCGCTGTACCCCTCGTAACTTATTTCAGTCAGGGTGCGCAAGCCGCGTTGCACCTCCATGCGCATCTCCGCTTCATACCAGGCATTATCCAAGCGCCCGTACCCGGCTGCGTTATCGGACTCGGCATATACCGCCAAACCCTCGGTCACCCAACTGGGCGCGAATATCTGCGGGAATGTCACCGCCGTCATTAACTCAATTGGGCGGCCAAAAATGTCGCGGATTGATTTCGCCGAACCGTAAGCCATGTCGAGATGCAGGATGTGGGTGTACTCGTGGGTAAACACGTATTCCATCCACGGGTTGTGATCCATGATCTCGCCCTCGGCGGGCGTCGGCATGTAAATGTAAAACTGGTTGTAGGGCAGGGCAGTCGCCGCGCCGTTGGAAAAATCCACGCTGTCCAGAATGACGATTTCCGTTTTTTCTTCGGGAATCCAGCCCAGCCAAGGGCTGAGTTTGTTATGCACGCGCTCGGCAATCGCGCCCATCTGTTGCGCATATTCTTTATGGGCGGCTTCGTGATTGATACGAAAGTGCGGGGTCGTCAACGTTCTCCATTGTTTGGCGGGATCTGGACTCAAAAAATTCGGATCGCCGGGCGTGTGCGCCAATGCGGCAGACATTGCGCTCCAAAAAAACAGGAGGACAAAAATTGGGGACAGAGTTTTCAGTTTCAAAACAAGCTTCCAGCGCAAATGCTCACGATTGAGCAAACATGATGCTATCAGTTTTTGATGCGATCCAGTGCGTTGTGAAACGGGGACGCGGCTATTGCTGGAAGGCTGAGCTTAAGCCATGCTCAGGGGTTTCATTTGCCCAGCATGACTGTTTTGCAATGCCTTCCCGATACAACTTGGAATCAGAGGTACGCAGCAACCGTTCTGCCTTCGGCATCCACGACGAGCCAGGACTCATCTCCTTGCGGGGCGGGTATTTCGGAAGTGCTGCCGAGTTTGATGGCGGGGATGCCATTGACATAAAGTGTGAGCATGATGGACTCCTTGAATGAGTGAGTAGAAGTCTATCCTTGGCCAAGAACGGCAATATTGTGATAAGAGGGTGAAAAGAGCCCTAATTTGCGGGGCAAGGCAGTCCCTTTGTTAGCGAAGATACTATAGGCGCGGTAGCCATTCAGTAGCACTACCGTCTTGGATTATTTTCAGATAAAAGTTTTGCGAATTTCTGAGCCGCCTGCCGGGGCGCGGATTCAAAATCAAGGCATCCGAACGGCAAACGTCAGGAGATGCCGCACTCTATTTTTTGGGGTTTGAATTTTCCTTGCAACGCTTTCCCGCCACGCGCACGTTTGCCGAAATAACTCTGTAATCCTTCGCCGGATATTTTGATTGTGTGTTCGCGAGTTCCCGTCGTGCCGCTTACCTCAATTTTACTTTGGTCGACGACGTTTGCCGCGACCAATTTTTCACCTTCGGCCAGCCCCATAATAATGACGCCCTTGCCGCCACCCTGCAGATGCTTCATCTCGGCTAACAGAAACAACAATAATCTGCCATCGCTGGATGCGGCGGCCACCAGTGACCGTTCGCTCGGGGTAAATGGAGCGGGAGGAAGGATAGCTTCTTTATCCACGCTAATGAATTGCTTGCCCGCTTTGGTGCGCCCGACCATGTCGCCAAGTGTGGCGGTGAAGCCGTAGCCTGCGGCGGTGGCGATCAACACATGTTGCTCGGCCTTGCCGCACAGTACATGTGCGATTTTGGCGCCGCTGGCGAGTTCGATGAGTGTGGCGAGCGGCACGCCGTCGCCGCGTCCCGATGGCAACTGGTTGATGGGGATGCTGCATACGCGGCCGTTGTCGCAAATGACGATGCAATGGTCGGTGGTGCGGCATTCGTATTTTGCCAGCAAGCCGTCGCCGTCCTTGAAGGGCAGGGCGGACAAGTCCAGTCCGTGCCCTTGCCGTGTGCGTCCCCAATGCTTCTTGGAAATAATCACAGTGACGGGTTCGTCAATGACGTTGTTCACCGGCGCTGCGCGTTGCGCTTCCTGAATCAATGTGCGGCGCTCATCGCCGTAAGTCTGCGCATCGGCGTCGATTTCGCTGGCGACTTGTTCGCGCAGTGCGGAGTCTTTCGACAGCAAGCGCGTGAGGTCTTTGGCTTCTTTTTCGAGCTGCTTGATTTCCTTCTCGATGCGGATACCTTCCAGGCGCGCCAATTGGCGCAGGCGGATTTCCAGGATGTCTTCGGCCTGGCGGTCGGAGAGTTCAAAGCGCGCGATCAACGCGGCTTTGGGATCGTCCGATTCGCGGATGATCTTGATGACTTCATCAATATTGAGAAACACTACCATGCGTCCGGCGAGTATATGCAGGCGGTCGTTGACTTGAGCCAAGCGGTACTGGCTGCGGCGGCGTACCGTGGCGAGGCGGAACTCCACCCACTCGCGGATGATCTGCGGCAGCGACTTTTGTTGCGGGCGGCCATCCAGCCCGATCATGGTCAGGTTGAGCGGTGTGGAAGATTCCAGGCTGGTGTGAGCCAGCAGTACGTTCATCAACTCTTCTTGTGTTTGGCGCGAAGATTTTGGTTGGAACACCAGACGCACGGCCTGCGATTTGTCGGACTCGTCCGCCACCGCATCCAGCACCGACAGCAGCAGTTGCTTGTTCTGCACCTGCTCCGGCGACAAGCTCTTCTTGTTGGCTTTAACTTTCGGGTTGCTCAGTTCGTCGATTTCTTCCAGAACCTTGCGGGTCGAAACGCCGTGCGGCAATTCGTACACCACGATCTGCCACTGGCCGCGCGCGAGTTCTTCCACCGTCCAGCGGGCGCGCATTTTGATCGAGCCGCGTCCGCTCAAATAACCTTCGCGCAGGTCGCGCGGCGAGGAAATAATCTGCCCTCCGGCGGGGAAGTCCGGGCCTTGCACGCAGGCGAGCAGGGCATCGTCGGCGAGATTCGGATCGCGCACCAACTGCACCGCCGCCGAGGCGACTTCGCGCAGATTGTGCGACGGAATTTCGGTCGCCATCCCCACCGCGATACCGGATGCGCCGTTGAGCAGCACCATAGGCAAACGCGCGGGCAGCATCGCGGGTTCCTGGAATGCGCCGTCGTAGTTGGGTACAAAATCCACCGTGCCCATATCCAGTTCGGATAACAGCAGATCTGCCAGCGGCGTGAGACGCGCTTCGGTGTAACGCATCGCGGCAGCATTGTCGCCGTCGCGCGTGCCGAAGTTGCCTTGTCCATCCACCAGCGGGTAGCGCATCGAGAAATCCTGCGCCAAACGCACCATCGCCTCATATGCGGAAGAGTCGCCGTGCGGGTGGTATTTACCCAGCACATCGCCGACCACGCGCGCCGACTTGACGTGCTTGTTGCCGTGCGTCAATCCCATCTGGCGCATGGCGTAAAGAATGCGGCGCTGCACCGGCTTCTGCCCGTCGCACACATCCGGCAGCGCGCGGCCTTTGACCACCGAGATAGCGTATTCAAGATAAGCGCGCTCGGCATACAGCGAAATCGGTACATCGTCGCCATCCGGCAAAGCAGCGAGCGGGGCGAACTGTTTTGCGCCGCCGGAACCGCCCGCAGCGCTTGCGGTTACTTCCGGCGCATCGTTCTCGACGAGATTGGTTTCGTCTTCGGGGAACAGGGTAGGTTGGTCTGTGTGTTCAGTATTCATCGTGGGTTTAATCCTTCAACTTCTTTGGTGATGAGAGCGCCTTTGTGTCCGAGATTTTGCCCAACTCAATCAACGCCCGCTCAAGTATCAATCTATCCTGAACATCTTTTTCGCGAACAGTTTGTTTGGTCAGCAACAGCCCCTCAAGGCTCACTGTTTTTATTTCGATGCCATCAATTTCGGTGGTCTGTGACAGAGGTCTTAACGTTTCATAAGTTTGCCCGCAAGCATTGAACATAATGTCCACCAAAAACTGGTCTGCCACACGAATGTTTTCGCCTTCTTCAAACCATGCTGGGTCGATCTCGGCTGCCACTTTGTCCGGTAGCGACATGAGTGCCTGCTTGACCAACACCCCCACTTCTTTTCGAGCCGGGAAAATAAAATCAATATCCGTTGTGGCTCGCTGGTAGCCGTGGGCAAACAAGGCATATCCGCCAATCAGCAGATAGTCAATACGAGCATCATTGAATAAACCGACTAATTTTTTCAGATCAGCCAGTGTCGCGGGGCGTACGAATTTTTCACTGGTTTCAGTCATGTATTGCTATTCATGCGCAACTCGATTTTCGCCATATGCTGTGCAAGGCAAATCTCATCTTGTTGGTTTGCCTCTTCATGTGACGCAAAGCGATAAACCCCCTTGGGGATGTGAGTGATTTTTCCTGATGGAAAGGCATTTTGCAGCATTTCATTGAACGCCGCCGCCTCGCGCAGCAGTTCGCCTGAAGCGTTCGCGCTTAATGGCCGTTCGATTTTTTGCCCTACTGTTCGCATGCTCAATATCCTCCAAAATAATCAGGCATCGGATTAAGGGTTAATGAATGGAATGCATTCTATCGCTATCGCTCATCAGATATCTCCCTCAACTTCATTGCCGTGATACTCCAGCCACGCGCGGCGCGTTGAGGCTTCGTGTTTACCCATCAGCATGTTGAACATGTCCATGTTTTCTTTGTACGGTACGGCGGCGACATTGACGCGTAACGAGCGGCGCGTGTCGGGGTTGAGCGTGGTGTCCCACAGTTGTTCGGCGTTCATTTCGCCCAAGCCTTTGAAGCGCGAGATCGACCAGCTTCCTTCGCGCACTTTTTCCTGGCGCAAGCGGTCTTCGATGCCCAGCAACTCGCCTTCGTTGAGCGCATAGAGTTTGCGGATCGGCTTTTTTCCTTGTGCGGGTACGTCCACGCGGAACAGCGGCGGCTGCGCCAGATAGATTTTTCCGGCGAGCACCACTTGGTAGAAATGGCGGAAGAACAAAGTCAGCAACAGGGTGGAGATGTGCGCGCCGTCCACGTCGGCATCGGCCATGATGTAGATGCCGTTGTAGCGCATGCCCGATAAATCCACGGCCTCGTCCGGCCCGTGCGGGTCTACGCCGATGGCGACGGCGATGTCGTGGATTTCGTTATTGGCGAACAGGCGGTCTTTTTCCACCTCGAACGTGTTGAGCACCTTGCCGCGCAAGGGCAGCACGGCTTGGAATTCCTTGTTGCGCCCCTGTTTGGCGGAGCCTCCGGCGGAGTCGCCCTCGACCAGAAATAGCTCGGTGCGGGTCGGGTCGCTGGAGCTGCAATCGGTCAGCTTGCCCGGTAGCACCGCAACGGAAGAGCCTTTTTTCTTTTCCACTTTTTGCGCCGAACGCAAACGGCTTTGCGCCTGCTGGATAGCGAGTTCGGTGATGCGTTTGCCGAAGTCGATATGCTCGTTCAGCCACAGATCGAGCGGGTCTTTCACCATCAGCGAAACCAGACGTAGCGCATCGCGCGAGACGAGCTTGTCTTTGGTTTGCCCCTGGAATTGCGGGTCGAGCACTTTGGCGGACAGCACATAGCTGGCGCGCGAGAACACGTCTTCCGGCACCAGCTTCACGCCCTTGGGCAATAGGCCGTGCAACTCGGCGAAGCTCTTTACCGCGTTGAACACGCCGTCGCGCAGACCGGAATCATGCGTGCCGCCTGACCAGGTGGGGATCAAGTTGACGTAAGACTCGCGCACGATTGCGCCTTCGGTAGACCACACGATCGCCCAA
>CAZXDK010000035.1:0-25270 GCA_964639585.1 uncultured Gallionellaceae bacterium
AGATATCGACCGGAATGATACGATCACAACCGCGTACTACGGAATAGGAATAATGGTAGTAACCGCCGCCATTGGCGCATGATCCCATGGAAATCACAAAGCGCGGCTCGGCCATCTGGTCGTACACTTTACGCAACGCGGGGGCCATTTTGTTGCACAGCGTACCCGCCACTATCATCAAGTCGGACTGGCGCGGGCTGGGGCGAAAAGCACCCGCACCAAAGCGATCCAGGTCATAGCGCGACATGGCCACGTGCATCATTTCCACCGCACAGCAAGCCAAGCCAAACGTCATCGGCCACAGCGAACCGGTGCGTGTGTAATTGATGACCGTATCCAGCGAAGTGGTCACGAAACCCTTCTCAAGAATTCCCTCTATTCCCATTCCAACGCCCCTTTCATCCACTCATAGACAAAACCGACCACGAGGATACCCAAGAAAAGAACCATGGAAAAAAAACCAAATGTGCCTATTTCTTTAAGCACAACAGCCCACGGGAAAAGGAAAGCGATTTCGAGATCGAACAGAATGAACAGGATGGCCACCAGGTAGTAGCGCACATCGAATTTCATACGGGCGTCTTCAAAAGCCTCGAAGCCGCACTCGTAAGGCGAAAGCTTGGCCTCATCCGGACGATGAGGCGCGGCAAACCTGCCCAATACCAGTGGAATAACCCCAATGGCCAAGCCGACACAGATGAACAGCAAGACCGGAAAATAATTTTCCAACATTCTGAACTCCCCCCGCATAAAGCATCTTGCTAACGGATGCTGTATGCCTCTCTCGTTTAATAAACCAAAAAGATTTGGCTCAATATTATTTTGGTGCGGGGCAAGGGACTCGAACCCTCACGTCCTTACGGACACAGCCACCTCAAGGCTGCGCGTCTACCAATTCCGCCAACTCCGCATGATTCTATTTTTATTTTATTATCTGGGTACTTCTTTTGATTTTGAACCCGGCACATCCGCAGCCGGAGCGGGCAAAACCTGTTGCACTGCCTTGCTTGAATCAATCTTATCCATCACACCCTGCCCCTGCGTCGGATGTGCGTATATATAGGTCAACAAGAGGCTGGTTGCAAAGAAAATAGTCGCTGCCACAGCGGTGCTTCGACTTAAAAAATTTGCCGAACCACTCGATCCAAACAAACTCCCGGCGGAGCCAGTCCCGAAAGCCGCACCCATATCGGCGCCTTTACCATGTTGAATCAAAACCAAACCGATCAACACCACTGCGGTTATTACATGAACTATCCAAACTAAAATTTCCACTCACCACTCCAAAGAATCACATTATTTATTTTTATTTATAAGCGCCGCGCAACAAAAAAACGAGTCGCTTTATCTATTCGCCGCGTTGCAAATCGCCACAAAATCAGCCGCCACCAACGATGCACCGCCGATCAGCCCGCCATCAATATCCGGCATGGTAAACAACTCAGCCGCATTCGCCGCTTTTACACTGCCGCCATAGAGTATACACAAGGCTTGTGCAACCTGGCTATCCAGTTGCGCGACTCTTTGACGAATAAATGCATGAACTGCTTGAGCTTGCTCTGGTGAAGCGGTCTTGCCCGTCCCTATCGCCCATACAGGCTCATAAGCCAACACAGCTTTAGCCACACCTTGCGCGCCCTCGCGCTCCAACAAGGCATCCAACTGGGTTGCCACCGCCTGCTCAGTTATTCCAGCCTCGCGTTCAGCCAGAGTTTCGCCAACGCAAAAAATAGGCGTCAGCCCCGCTTTTACTGCCGCATCAAACTTTGCCGCAGCAATTTCATTGCTTTCATGAAACAAACCGCGCCGCTCCGAATGGCCGATAATCACATAACGGCAGCCGAAGTCCGCCAGCATCCCCGGCGCAACCGCCCCCGTGAATGCGCCCTCTTCATACTGACTCAGATTCTGGGCGCCCCATGCGATGTTACTTCCCCACAGCATTGTCTCTACCTGGGCAAGATAGGGATACGGAACACATACGGCATAATCAGCAGCCTTCAACTCGCGCACACCTACCATGATGTCTTCCAACAATGCCTTGTTGCGAGCCAAGCGCCCGTACATCTTCCAGTTCCCGACCACCAATTTGCGGCGCATCTGATTATTCCCCATAGCCACGAAAGGCTGGAATGCTACCCGCGAAATGGCGAATGGTCAATCACGTATATCGCGACAATTCGCTTGCCGCATGACCGGTTCAACGATCCAGATAGCAAATCAAAATCGCATACCGCAAAAGTTTTTTACACTCGATTATTTCTATAACACCAGTGTAATAATTACGTAACAAGTAGCCGATACGATGCGAGTTGCTGAGTAACGGCAATCAACCGGAACATTGCAATCTCAATTTAAACAATTAAATATTGGAGAACCCATGAGCAACTTGAATCGTCTTTTAGGCAGCATCGGTTTAACCGCTGCCCTGTTAACTACTGGCACCGCATTAGCGGGTGACATCACCGGTGCAGGCGCAACTTTCCCATACCCCATTTATGCCAAGTGGGCCGAGGCTTACAAGGCTCAAACCGGCATCGGCCTCAACTATCAATCTATCGGCTCTGGCGGCGGCATCAAACAGATCAAGGCCAAGACCGTAAATTTTGGAGCGACAGACGCCCCTCTGAACGCTAATGAACTCGGCATGGCCGGACTCACTCAATTTCCAACGGTTGTCGGTGGAGTGGTTCCTGTGATCAACGTCGATGGCATATCACCGGGCCAGATGAAGCTTACCGGCAAGGTATTGGCCGACATCTACCTGGGCAATATCAAAAAATGGAATGATCCGAAAATCGCTGCCGATAACAACGGCGTAGCTCTCCCCAACACGGACATCAACGTAATTCACCGCGCGGACGGCTCCGGCACATCGTTTATTTTCACCAGCTACCTCACCGAAGTCAGTTCCGATTGGCGCGGCGCTATCGGTGCGGCTGCGGCTGTGCAGTGGCCAACCGGCATGGGCGGCAAAGGTAACGAAGGCGTTGCCTCCAACGTAAAGAGCATCAAAAACTCCATCGGCTATGTTGAATACGCTTACGCCATGCAGAACAAGATGACCTACGTGCAACTGAAGAACCGCGAAGGTCATTTCGTTAAACCCGAAGACACCAACTTCAAGGCAGCAGCAGCAAATGCGAAATGGAAAGCCGAAGATGGTTTCTATCAAATTCTGGTTAACCAACCAGGCAAAGATAGCTGGCCTATCACCGGCGCAACCTTTATCTTGATGCACACCAGCCAAGCCAAGGCAGACTCTGCCAAGGACGTGCTGAAATTCTTTGACTGGGCCTACGCGAATGGCAACAAGATGGCCGCGGATTTGGATTATGTGCCATTGCCAGACAGCGTTACCAAGATGATCCGCGATTCATGGAAAGCGCAGATCAAAGACAGCAGCGGCAAGTCAGTTTGGTAATAGCTACTCAGGGAACACTTGGCGCTACGCCTGACAAATTCGGGCGTACCCAATAAAAATTCGAGGGAGTCTCGGCTCCCTCAAATTTTGCAAATTGATTTTAGTCCGGCAAGATCAATTTGCAAAACTTGAACGAATATAAAAATAAAAACTAACTAAAACCAAAACCAAACCTAAATCACTATGCACACGTTAGACAATAAATTAAAGCGCCAAAATCTGCTGGACACACTGTTCCGCAACGTGACACGCCTCTCTGCTTTTGCGGTGCTTGCATTATTGGTCGGCATCATCATTTCACTGATCGTAGGCAGCCTCCCCGCAATCAACGCGTTTGGATTCGGGTTTCTGGCAAGCTCGGAATGGAATCCGGTTACCGAAAAATTCGGCGCATTGGTTCCCATCGTCGGCACACTCGCGACTTCGGGCATTGCCCTGCTAATCGCCATACCGGTCAGTTTTGGCATCGCCATCTTTTTGACTGAACTTTCTCCCCAATGGATGCGCCGCCCGCTAGGCGTCGCTATAGAGTTGCTGGCAGGCATACCCAGCATTATTTACGGCATGTGGGGACTGTTTGTTTTCGTTCCGGTTTTTGCCAAATATATAGAGCCATGGATTAACGACACACTCGGGCAAACTCCGCTCCTTTCCCCGTTTTTCTCCGGCCCCAACATGGGAATTGGCGTCTTGGCAGCGGGTATTATTTTGGCCATCATGATCATCCCCTTTATTGCTTCGGTGATGCGGGACGTATTCGACGTGGTTCCCTCGCTGCTTAAAGAATCGGCTTATGGACTGGGCGCCACCACATGGGAAGTCATGTATCAGGTGGTGCTCCCTTACACCAAAATTGGCGTGGTCGGCGGCATCATGCTCGGCTTGGGGCGCGCCTTGGGCGAGACGATGGCCGTCACGTTTGTCATCGGCAATGCCCACCAGCTCAGTGCCTCATTGCTCAATCCGGGAAACAGCATCTCTTCCGCGCTGGCCAACGAGTTCACCGAAGCGGTTGGTGATTTATATACTTCGGCCCTGATTGAATTGGGTTTGATTCTATTTTTCATCACTTTTGTCGTGTTATCGATAGCCCGCTACATGTTGTATCAGTTGTCGAAAAATGAAGGGCGGGGGGCTTAATCATGTTTTCACTTTATGGACGTCGTCGTTTGGTCAACCAAATCACACTGACTATCGCCGTGCTCGCGATGGGATTCGGTCTGTTCTGGCTGACCTGGATACTCTGGACACTGCTGGTGCAGGGCATCTCCGGCATCAATCTTTCCATTTTCACGCAAACCACCCCTCCGCCCGGCAGCAATGGCGGTTTGAGCAACGCCATCTGGGGCAGCCTGCTGATGTCGTTTACAGCTACGCTGATCGGCACGCCGATAGGTATATTGGCTGGAACTTACCTGGCGGAATTCGGCCAACGCGGCTGGCTCGCGCCAGTCACCCGTTTCATCAACGACATCTTGCTATCGGCGCCATCCATCGTAATCGGCTTGTTCGTTTACGAGGTATATATCATGAAGATCGGGCATTTTGCCGGATGGGGAGGCACCCTGGCTCTGTCCATCATCGTTATCCCTGTAGTCATCCGCACTACAGAAAACATGCTGCGCCTCATTCCGAATACCTTGCGTGAAGCTGCCGCGGCGCTTGGCGCACCGCAATGGCGAGTAATCAGCTCGGTGACGTTAAGGGCCGCGCGTGCCGGGATACTCACGGGCATCCTGCTCGCCGTGGCGCGTATCAGCGGCGAGACAGCTCCGCTGCTATTCACCGCCCTGAACAACCAGTTCTGGAGCAACAACATGGATCAGCCGATGGCGAACCTGCCCGTGGTGATTTTCCAGTTTGCGATGAGTCCCTATGATGACTGGCGCAATCTTGCCTGGGCAGGCGCCCTGCTCATCACTTTCAGCGTATTAGCACTTAACATCGGTGCGCGCGTACTGTTCCGTCAAAAAGCCAATACTAACTAAGGAAGCTAGAAATGAATGCCGAAGCTATTATCATCCCTCCCAAGCTGGTCGTGAATAATTTGAACTTCTTTTACGGTTCGGATCGGGCTCTGAAAGACATCAATATGTCCATCAGCGAAAAAATGGTCACTGCTTTCATCGGCCCGTCCGGTTGCGGAAAATCGACTCTGCTGCGCACCTTTAACCGCATGTACCAGCTCTATCCCAAGCAGCGCGCCGAAGGTGAAATTATCCTTGACGGGGAAAATCTGCTGGACAAGAAGCAAGATCTGAACAAGTTGCGCGCCAAGATCGGCATGGTTTTCCAGAAGCCCACCCCGTTCCCGATGTCCATCTACGACAACATCGCATTTGGCGTGAAGTTATATGAAAACCTGAGCAATAGCGAAATGTCCGACCGCGTGGAATGGGCCTTGCAAAAAGCCGCGCTATGGAATGAAGTCAAGGACAAGCTAAACCAAAGCGGCACTGGACTCTCCGGCGGTCAACAACAACGCCTCTGTATCGCCCGCGCGATTGCGGTCAAGCCGCAAGTGCTGTTGCTGGACGAGCCGACTTCCGCGCTTGACCCGATTTCCACGGCACATATCGAAAAACTGGTCGAAGAATTGAAGAAGGACTTCACCATCGTCATCGTGACTCACAACATGCAACAGGCTGCCCGGGTGTCCGACTTTACCGCCTATATGTATCTGGGTGACTTGATCGAGTTCGGCGATACCAGCACGGTATTCACCAACCCGAAACGCAAAGAAACCGAAGACTATATCACCGGCCGATTTGGCTAAGCTGCATCACTTGCATCACGGGGCGTTGGCATAAACGCCCCGTGATGCGACAGCGGCAAGCTCTTGCTGCAACCTCGCCTCATCCCACCCCAATGTTTCCGCAACCCGCGTTGCGATTCGCCGTAACTCATCTGGCGCCAGCCTCGTCAAGATCAACAGCGGCAGACGACGGCGCAACAAATCTTCCAGATGCAGCACCATCTCCCGGCGCGCGCAAAACAGCATATCCGCATAAATAAACGGCAGCTCAGGCTGCACACGCTCGGCTAAAGAAGGATCCGCTTCTACCGTGCGCAAAATATCGCGCGCGCGTTTGCCATGCCGGCGTATCAACCACCGAGTGCACTCGGCATCGACCCCGATTTTTTGCGCCAATCCAATAAGGTTTGCAGTCCATGTCGTGAAATCATCCGGCATCCACGGAAACGCACGTCCCTTGGTTGGACATGCGGCTTTCACGCCGTTTCTGGCGCACACTTCATCCACTATGGCAGATGCGTCTTCCCGCGCCGAAGTGAGCTTGCCGCCGACGGAGTAAAGCACGCCGTTGCGGCTTGTTTTTAATTCCCAATCGCGGCTGGCGGCGGAAAGCGATGAGCTGCCGTTTGGCTGTAGCACGCGCAACCCGGCATAGCTGCCTATCACATCGTTCTCCGTCCACTGTGTTTTCAGGTAATGGTTCGCCGCGCGCAGCAGGTATTCCACTTCCGCTTTTTCCACATCCACATGTGCCACATCACCGTGGTAAGCGTTATCGGTCGTGCCCACCAATGTGCGGCCATACCACGGGATTACAAAGAACACGCGCCCATCGGATTGCGCCGTCAGCAACAACGCCTCCTCTCCCGGCACGGACGGCATCACCAGATGTATACCGCGACTCAGATTGCACCAGGAACGGCTTTCCGCACCTTCCCGCAGCCATTGCCCTGTAGCATAAACTGTTTGCCGCGCCCGCAACTCCAGGGTTGTCGCGCTGCCACTGTCCCACAGCGTCGCCCCCACGGCTTTACCGTGCGCCTCTTTCAGCTCAAGCAGCTTGCAATAATTGACGCACACCGCACCGGCATCCATCGCCCCCGCCACTAACTCCAATACCAGACGCGCATCATCGGTCTGCGCATCGGCGTAAGTAAATCCACCCAGCAAGCCCTCTTGCGCAAGAATGGGAAAACGCCGGGCAAATTCAGCCGGTCTGAAGTAGCGATGTTGCATGCCCCCATCCGCATCTCGTGCCAGCAGGTCGTATAAGGTCAGCCCCGCTTTCATCTTCAACCTGCCGATACGGCTGTCCTCATAAACCGGCACACCGAAGCGTAACGGCCACACGCGGTGCGGCGCCGCTTTGAGCAACATGGCGCGTTCATTCAACGCTTTTTTTACCAGCTTGAAATCGAACGCTTCCAGATAACGTAAACCGCCGTGGATCAATTTGCTGGATGCGGATGAGGTAGCGCTCGCCCAGTCGCCCTGCTCGACCAGTGCAACCTTAAGCCCGCGCAACGCGGCATCGTATGCAGTCCATGCGCCGTAAATACCGCCGCCACAGATCAAAAGATCGAAGTGCGTGGATGCCAGAGCGGAGAAGTCGCGCTTCATGCGTCGCGCAAGCGCAGCGCCTTGTGCGGCAGATCGCTGATGAGAATATCCACCCCCAAGCGCAGCGCCTTATTGATCTCCTCATCGCTATTGCAGGTGTACACCGCGAGGCTTTTGCCCAGCCCGCGCAACAAGCGCACAAAGGGCTCATCCAAAGAAACAACAGGCAGGCAAAGCCCATGCAGAAAAGGCTGTTCCGCCAACACGCGCGCGGCATCCGCCAACGTTTGCTCCGGCTCAAAGTTATACACCAGCGGAAATCCGGGGCGATATTGATGCGCGTAAATCAAACTGTCGAGATTAAAGGAGGACACGATGATGGCATCGCCTTGCGTCGCTCCCACCTTATCCAGGGTCTGGCGCACTTTGATTTCGTGGCGCGCGCGCCCTTCCCAAGCGCGATTTTTGATTTCGAGCAACAAACGGCAACGCTGGCGATATGCATCCAGAAAATCCTGCAAACCCATCACGCCCTCGAACGGAGCCCCCATATCAAAATGTTCCGCAAAATTCATCTCGCGCAACTGCGCATAATCGTAATCGTCGATGTGCTTGGTCTCATGCCCGGGCAGTTTGCCGAGATAGCGGTCATGCCACAATACCGCCACTTCATCGCGGCTCAGTTGCACATCCGTTTCTATACCGTCAATGGCATAATTCAGCGCCCTGTCGAAAGCGCTGCGGGTATTTTCCGCCGCTTCCTTATTCGCGCCGCGATGGGCAAAAATCAGACTGCGCTTGCCTGCAACCGGGTTATTTGTATTCATAATCTAGTCCCTCAATCAGTAGCGGAAGTGTAAACTCAAACCTGAGTATCGATGTGTTGAAGCTGAAAAAATAATAACGTACTATTCCCCGCGCAGAAACGTACACACTACTCAAATCAACCAGTGAACGAAAGAAACCGATGAGCCCCGCACCTACAGAGCCGTCCCCCCAAAAGCCAGCCAAGGATGACAAACCGGTCATCAATTTCGACTTCAACGCCTCCATGGCCGACATCGAGAGGCGTTTGGAAGAAGCGCGCAAGAGCGCTGCGCATGAATTCATCCTGCCTCAACACAGCGAGCCGCCGGATGAAATAAGCACCCAAGCCGCGTATGTCCCCGTGCCTGCGCCCTCTCCCGCCCCCGCCAGCTCATTTGAATCGAGCTTCCTCGCTGAATTAGCCCAGGAAGCCGCAAACAAACAAGGGACGAATCTATCCAAAACGCAAGAGCTGCAAGCGCGCTCGCAACGCGTGCAAGATGCCCTCACCCGCATCATCGGATTCCTCAATCCATTGATTAAATTTGCCAACAATATGGAGCCGGAAATATCGAGAGTCTATCGTCTCGATGCCCGCACAGCCTATAGCAATTTGAAATGGCGCGATGCTTTCCTGGATTCCAGAATGCAGGATCTTTCCGCCACTGCGCGGCTTGCTCACGTTACCTTTAGCGTTAACTATTGCGCGCCCGAAGCAGTATTGGTCACCCGTCCATGGAACCAGCTCGAAGCCCTGAAAGCCGAATTGAACAACCTCAAGTTGAAAGTTATCGACGATTCGGAATTGGACAGCAATCGCCCGAAACAGGAATGGCTGCAAGTGCATCTTGCCCCCGAATTACCCGTGCATTTAAGGTTCCAGGCCAATTACGACAAAGGGCAGATAGATGTATTAAGCCGTAATCTGCTTGCTTTTGGCATCAAATCTTTCAGCTTGCAACCCGAGTATGTCAATTCCGAACTGCTGGATGACATAGGCAGAGTCCTGCTCAGCCGCTCCGACGAACTTCCGGCGGCTTTGATTCTCATCTGAGCGGGGACGTTTTGCCGGCGCAAACCCATATCCAGTCCTATACTCTATTAGGCATAGCTTCTTCGCGCCAGATGACGCTGGCCGTTCTGCTCGCCCTGCTGTTGCATGCACTGGCTCTGCTCGCCTTCTATTTGAGCCCATCCGATACTCCCCCCGCACCGAGGCAGACGATAGACATCACGCTTGAATCACCTCCGCCCGATAGCCCGCCCCTATTGGAAAGGCGGCCGCCTCCCCCGACGCCTCAACCCAAACTTGAGACACCGCCGCCCGTCACTCCCCCGCTCAAGCAGCCTGATCCTGCCGCCCCCGCGGCTGAACCCGCGCCGCAAGCTGTGCAAGCGGCGACAAGCGCCGCCTCGGCTGAAACTCCGGTTTCCTCCACACCACCCGCCGAAGAAATACAGCCCCTGTTCAGACTAACGCGTATGCCCGGCTTCTCCAAAAAAGTGGAAGCGGCCTATCCGCCGGCAGAGCGTCGCGCGGGTGCTCAGGCAAACGTGCTGGCCGAAGTCACCATAGATTCAGTGGGAAGTGTTATAAGCGTGCGTATCTTGAAAAGCGGCGGGGCGGCTTTTGACGACGCCGTGAAACAGGCTTTAATGAAAAGCACATTCACGCCCGGTATGATAGACAACAAACCGGTAGGCACCCGCTTTCAAGTACCGTTCCGTTTTAATTTGAATTGAGCCATGAAAAATATTTCACCGAAAATCTGCTTATTGTGGGCTTGCGTTTTTTCCGTATTCGCCAGCGCATCCGCCTTTGCCGCCGAATGGAAAATATCCGGCCTGGTGCTGGAAAAAGGCACGCGCAAACCCTTGGTCGGCGCATACATCGCGGTGCGCGAAAACGAGTCCATTTCCGCCATTTCGGACGATGCGGGCAAATTCGAATTGCTGTTGCCGCAAGCCGGAAGCTACACGCTGACGGCTGCCACCTTGGGTGCTGCCCCCGTCAATATTCCCGTCGAATTCCAGCCGGGCGCGGCGCCACCCTCGCCCGTTTTCTATTTGTCTTCGGCGACACTGTTGCCGGAAATCGTCGTGCGCGGGGAGCGTAGCGTCGACCGCGTCAGCAAGAGCGTGATCACCGGGGAGGAATTGCGCAAAGTGCCCGGCTCCAGCGGCGACCCGCTCAAAAGTATCCAGGCTCTACCCGGCGTGGTGGTTGGAGGTGGTGGCGCAGGTAGTCAACCCGCGGTGCGAGGTTCCGGCCCCGGCGACAACTTGTATTACGTCGATAGTTTGCCCATAGGCAAAATTTTCCACTTTGGCGGCATCAGCGTTTTTAACGCCGATCTAATACAGGATTTCAATTTATACAGCGCCGCATTTGCCCCGCGCTATGGCGATGTCACCGGCGCGGTGCTGGATGTCGCCCTGCGCGAACCGCGCACCGACCGCATCGGCGGCAAGGTCAACATCAACGTGATCGGTGCGGATTTTCTGGTGGAAGGCCCGCTCACCGGCAACCAATCCGCCTATTTTGCGGCACGGCGCAGCTACATCGACTTGCTGGTCAAGCAAGTCGAACAGCGCGGAATCACCATCCAGATTCCCAATTACAGCGACTATCAGGGCAAATATGTATGGCGCTTCAATGCCTCGGACAAGCTCACCTTGCACCTGCAAGGCGCAACGGACCAGCTTAAATTGAACATCGGCAGCGATTCCGACATCGCCAAGCAGCAACCCATACTAGGCGGCAACCTGAGCTTTTCTGACTCTTACTCGATGCAGGCGCTGGTGTGGGACGCCGCGCTGTTTAACGGCGCGCAAAATAAATTGGCGCTGGAGCATATAAACAACGATTTCAAACAGAACGTCGCATCCGCCGGCACAATCTGGACAGGAGCAAGCGACAATTTTCTGCGCGAGCAAATGCACATCCCCTTGGCAGACGAGCATGAGCTGGCATTGGGCGGCAATATTACCCAGTCACGCATTTCCATCAACGCCGACATCATCAAAACCACCTGCACTCAGTTCCAGGCCAGTTGCGACTTGAGCAGCGCACCGCGCGCGCAACTAAACGAGACCATCAATGCGAATGCATGGGAATTTTCCGCGCAAGACCGCAAGCGCATTGCCGCCAGGCTAACCCTGATCGGCGGCGTTCATCACAGCGGCGAGGATTATCTGAAAAAATCCTATACCGAGCCGCGCCTGGGGGTTGAATGGGACTGGGACGAGCGCACCCTGCTCACCGCCGGCTGGGGACGCCACAACCAAATGCCCACCGGGCAACAGGTCGCGCGCAGTTTTGGCAACCCCTATCTGGATCATATCCGCGCCGATCACAGCGTGCTCGGCATCACCCAAAAATTGCCTGACGATTGGTCGTGGAAGGCGGAAAGCTACTACAAAAAATTCAGCGGACTGGTGCTCGGCGACCCGCAGTTGAACTACATCAATGGCGGCAGCGGCAAGGCGTATGGCGCCGAGTTGCTCATCAAAAAAAGCGGCAATGCCGATTTAACCGGCTGGCTGTCCGTTTCACTGGCACGCTCACAGCGGCAAAACGATATAACCGGAGAATCGTTCCGATTTGAATTCGATCAGCCTATCAACACCACACTGGTCGCCAACTACAAACTGAGCAACGAGTGGACTATGGGTGCGAAATGGAATTACCACTCCGGCACGCCCTATTCACCCGTGATCGGCGCCAACCAGGACAACTCCGGGCGCTACATCCCCGTCTACGCCGCCGTCAATTCCGGCACGCTGCCCGATTATCACCGCCTCGATCTGCGCTTTGACCGCAGCTATGTGTTTGACCGCTGGAAGCTGAACACCTATTTTGAATTGAACAATGTCTATTTCCGGCAAAATCTATCCGGCTACCGCTACAACGCAACCTACACCAGCAAAGAGCCGGTATATCCGCTGGTAATCCCGTTCACATTCGGCATTCAGGGGGAGTTCTAAACCCGCCGCAGCAGCCAGCTTGGGTGCCTACAAAATCAAGGGCGCTTCTAAAAATGCAGATTTCGCCCAAGTACAAGGCGCGGAAAAAATTTGTGGGCATCTTTAGGTTAGCCTTCCCCGCAACGCAGCATAACCAGCCACTTGCCCGCTTGCGGGCTTAGTGGAATGGCTAGTAGCTTCATCAGTTGGGATGAAATATGAATTTTTAGAAGTACCCTCAAAACTGTTTCCCCGCCTGCACCCGCAATCTCGGGTTGCGGTTGATTGTCGCCGGTTCGGACCCATCCCCTCCCACGCCGGCGGGCGAGGGGAGCCGAAGCTGAGTTTGCCTAACCGAAACCAAGACGGTAGATGCGGTTCATGTAAATCTCCTTGGAAGCGATCCTGACATGGGTGTCAGGCTATCTATTGCTGCCGGGGATGCTAATGATGGAGGGGCGATGGAGCTATACCACATCGGTCGTATATTTGCCGACTGGCCGCGAATGAGCGCCCCCATCCCGAACTAAATTTCTCGGCATAATGCTTGCGTTTTCTCGGGTTAGTATGCAACATATCTCGGGTTAACAATTAAGAAGAGCCTTGCATGATCCAAAGACACCTCGAATCAACACTTATTGAGCTGCTAAGCGAGTTCCGCATACTGTATCTGACTGGCCCAAGGCAGGCGGGCAAAACCACTTTGGTCAAGTCCATCGCCGAAAAGCTTGGTATGCAGTACGTCACGCTGGATGATCAAGCCGTTTTAGGGGCTGTGTTAAACGATCCACAAGGTTATCTTCGTTCGCTCGGACAAAAGAAAGCGGTGCTGGATGAATTTCAGTACGCGCCCGCCTTGATTCCCGCGATTAAAGAAATATCCGACGCTTTGTCGCCAAAACTGAAAGGCAAGTTTCTGCTAACCGGCTCAGCCGATATTTTCAGATCGGCGAAAACTCAGGAAGCGCTGCCCGGACATCTGGCGAGAATCGAGCTTTACCCTTTGTCGGCCCGCGAAATTAACGCCCATGATTTCAATATAATCGACTTCATTATCGATGGCGATTTCCAAAACAAACCAACGCGCTTTCTCGACCGGGAAGAGGTCGCGCGCTTGCTGTTGAATGGCGGCTATCCCGAAGTCCAAAACAAAAGTCAACGCTCGAAACAAATCTGGTTTAACTCTTACATCGAGGGGCGGCTGCTGAAGGATTTCGAGAGCTTGTATATGGCGCGAGGCGATTATCACTCCAAACTTTCTGCGCTGGTTCGCTGTCTTGCCGGACTCAGCGGAAACCTCCTGAAGTATGCGAGCATTTCCAACGATCTCGGGCTGGATGACAAGCTGGTAAAAGCCTATATAGAAATTTTGGAGATGATGTTCATCGTCAAGCGCGTACCCGCTTATACGAAAAATTCGGCAAAACGACGGGTGATCGGAATGCCTAAACTGCAATTTATTGACACGGGCTTGGCTTGTCATTTATTGGGATTGCGCAAAGAAGAGCAACTGTTGCAATCACAATTTTATGGTGGGTTATTGGAGAATTATGTGTACATGGAACTATGTAAAAATATTGCGTGGTCGGAAGAGGAAGCAGGCTTGTATCACTTCAGGGACACCCAAAAAAATGAAGTGGATTTGGTGCTGGAAAAAAGTGACTCCCGAATTATTGGCATCGAAATAAAAGCCTCATCAACAATAGGCAAGCAGGATTTTAAAGGGCTTCTCAAGCTCGCCGAATCCGCTGGGCGACATTTCGAGGCAGGGTTGGTTTTTTATACGGGCCAGGAGATATTGCCATTCAAACAAGAAGGCAAACAGCTTCATGCAATCCCCTTGTCGATTCTATTGTAAAGTTCCTTGCCTGCAAATCAAATTTGCATCGGCAGAGAGCGGGTTGCGCTTGATCGTCACCTGACCCGCTTCGTAGAACGCCACGCCTTGCAAGGCATCCATGAAGCTGTGGCGCGCAAACCCTATGAGTGAAACAACTAGCCATTCGACTAGGCTGCAAGAAACCGCAGCCTAGTCGCTGGTTATCCCGCAAGCGGGCGAGGGAGCAAACGAATCGCTGCGCGAGTTTCACGTTAACCCTCCCCCGGCAAGGGGGGGAATGTTGCCACGATGCTTCACTGGAGCTTAACCGAGAGCCATGATACCCCGGCACCTTTCATCCTTACAAAGACCGAGGCTCTATAACCAATCACTTGCTGCGGTTTATGCAGCTTAGTGAGATGGCTAGTTGTGGACACACGTCACCCAGTGGCCGAAATAGTCGTCGTCCGAGTAGACGGAGCCGCCGTAGCCGCTGCGCAGTTCGACCATTTCGTGAAAACCGACACCATGGGGTGCCGAAGACCAAGTAGTTTGAAGCCGCCAACCTGGCTGACTCCAACCCGAACCGCTCAATACCCCGGAATTAGCCAAGGCAGTCAGTTCGGCAGATGTCGGCAAACGCCAGCCGGTTTGGCCGAAGAAGGTGTTGCCAGAGCAATAGGCATCAGCCTCCAGCCAAGCTAAACCTACAGCGCTGGTCACGCCGTTCGGCAACCACGTCAGTCCGCCTTGAGACACATATCCGGCAGGCAGCGTCACCGCTGCCGTGGCAGCCGAAACCGCAGGCGTACCCGTGGTCGGCGCCACCGTAGCGACCGGGGTCACTTCAAACGTGATGGCGCTGCCCACGTCGGCAAGGACCAGCGTGTAGGTGCTGGCCGTGGCTCCGGCGATGGCGACACCGTTGCGCAGCCAGCGGAAGGTGCTGGTGCCTTGCGGATCGCTGTTGGCATCGGCGTAGGTATAGCTGCCGGTCAAGGTCTGGTTGGCTTCCGCGGTGCCGCTGATCGCGACGCTGCTGGCGGTCGGGGCGGCAGGGATGCCGACACCGGCCACGCTGGCCGTGGCGCTTGAGGTAACTGCCGTGCCGGTGGTCGGCGCGACGGTCGCTACCGGTGTCACTTCAAACGTGATCGTGTTGCCCTGATCGGCTGCGACCAGTGTGTAGGTGCTGGCCGTGGCTCCGGCGATGGCTACGCCGTTGCGCAGCCAGCGGAAGACGCTGGTGCCTTGCGGGTCGCTGTTCACATCGGCGTAGGTGTAGCTGCCGGTCAATGTCTGGCCGACCTGCGCGGTGCCGCTGATGCTGACCGCGCTGGCGGTCGGGGCGGCTGGGGCTGCCAACACGCTGACCGTGGCGCTTGAGGTCACCGCCGTGCCGGTAGTCGGTACTACCGTCGCGACCGGAGTGACCTCGAAGGTGATGGCAGTGCCTTGGTCGGCGGCGACCAGTGTGTAGGTGCTGGCCGTGGCTCCGGCGATGGCTACGCCGTTGCGCAACCAGCGGAACGTGCTGGCACCCTGCGGGTCGTTGTTGGTATCGGCGTAAGTGTAGCTGCTGGTCAAGGTCTGGCCGACCTGCGCGGTGCCGCTGATGCTGACCGCGCTGGCGGTCGGTGCGGCAGGGATGCCGACACCCGCCACGCTGGCCGTTGCACCCGATATTACCGCCGCGCCGGTAGTCGGCGCTACCGTCGCTACCGGGGTGACCTCGAAGGTGATGGTAGTGCCTTGGTCGGCTGCGACCAAGGTGTAGCTGCTGGCCGTGGCCCCGGCGATGGCGACACCGTTGCGCAGCCAGCGGAAGATGCTGGCACCCTGCGGGTCGCCGTTGACATCGGCGTAAGTGTAGCTGCCGGTCAAAGTCTGGCCGACCTGCGCCGTGCCGCTGATGCTGACCGCGCTGGCGGTCGGCGCACCCGCCACGTTGGCTGTGGCGGACGAGGTCACCGCCGTGCCGGTGGTCGGCGCGACCGTCGCGACCGGTGTCACCTCAAACGTGATGGGGTTGCCCGCATCGGCGGCGACCAGCGTGTAGGTGCTGGCTGTGGCTCCGGCGATGGCAACACCGTTGCGCAGCCAGCGGAAGGTGCTGGCGCCTTGCGGGTCGCCGTTGACATCGGCGTAGCTGTAGCTGCCGGTCAGGGTCTGGCCGACTTGCGCGGTGCCGCTGATGCTGACCGCGCTGGCGGTCGGCGCAGCCGCCACGCTGGCCGTGGCAGCCGATACAACGGGCGTACCCGTGGTCGGCGCGACCGTCGCTACCGGAGTCACTTCAAACGTGATGGGGTTGCCCGCGTCGGCGATAACCAAAGTGTAGGTGCTGGCGGTTGCTCCACCGATGGCGACACCGTTGCGCAGCCAGCGGAACGTCGTTGTGCCCTGCGGGTCGCTGTTGGCATCGGCGTAGCTGTAGCTGCCGGTCAGGGTCTGACCGACTTGCGCCGTGCCGCTGATCGCGACGCTGCTGGCGGTCGGCGCGGCGGCGGCACCGGCACCGGCCACGCTGGCCGTGGCGCTCGAAGTCACCACCGAGCCGGTGGTCGGCGCGACGGTGGCGATTGGGGTCACTTCAAACGTGATGAGTTTGCCCTGATCGGCTGCGACCAGCGTGTAGGTACTGGCCGTTGCTCCACCGATGGCTGCACCGTTGCGCAGCCAGCGGAAGGTGCTGGTGCCCTGCGGGTCGTTGTTGGCATCGGCGTAGGTGTAGCTGCCGGTCAAGGTTTGTCCGACCTGCGCGGTGCCGCTGATGCTGACCGCGCTCGCGGTCGGGGCTGCGGGGACACCGACACCCGCCACGCTGACCGTGGCGCTCGATGTCACCGCCGTGCCGGTGGTCGGCGCGATGGTCGCGACCGGAGTCACTTCAAACGTGATGGGGTTGCCCTGATCGGCTGCGACCAGCGTGTAAGTGCTGGCCGTGGCTCCGGCGATGGCTGCACCGTTGCGCAGCCAGCGGAAGGTGCTGGTGCCTTGTGGGTCGTTGTTGGCATCGGCGTAAGTGTAGCTGCCGGTCAGGGTCTGACCGACCTGCGCGGTGCCGCTGATCGCGACGCTGCTGGCGGTCGGTGCGGCGGACGGAGGTGGTGCCACCGTCACCGTCAACACCCCCGTCGCCTTGTTGTTGCTGCCGTCCGCATCGTTGATTTCATAGGTCACGCTGGCCGCGCCGCTGAATCCATTGGTCGGGGTGAAGTCGATTTTACCGGCGTTCACCACGAAGGTTCCGCCGACCGGATTGGTCAGCACGCCCGTGAGGACAGGCGCGATGCCGCTGCTATCGCTATCGTTGGCGAGTACGTCGATCCCGGTCTTCGCGGTGTTGTACGGGGTCGTCGCGCTGTCGGGCGCGGCCACCGGAGCCAGTGGGTCCGCCGCGACCGTCACCGTCAATACGCCGCTCGCCTTGTTGTTGCTGCCGTCCGTGTCCTTGATTTCGTAGCTCACGCTGGCCGCGCCGCTGAATCCCGGCGTTGGGGTGAAGTCGATTTTCCCGGCATTGATGGTGAAGGTTCCACCGACCGGGTTACTCAGCACGCCGGTGAGTGCAGGCGCTGCGCCGCCGCTGTTGGTGTCGTTAGCGAGCACGTCGATGCCGGTTTTCGCGGTGTTGAACGAGGTCGAGGCGTTGTCCGCCACCGCCACGGGAAGCGTGGAGTCGGCCCCGACCGTCACCGTCAATACGCCGCTCGCTTTTTTGTTGCTGCCATCCGTATCCTTGATTTCGTAGCTCACACTGGCCGCGCCGCTGAACCCCGGCGTCGGGGTGAAGTCGATTTTACCGGCATTGACGGTGAAGGTGCCGCCCACCGGGTTGCTCAGCACGCCGGTAAGGGCCAGCGCAATGCCGCTGCTATCGCGGTCGTTGGCGAGCACGTCGATGCCGTTTTTCGCGGTGTTGAATGGGGTCGTGGCGCTGTCCGCCACCGCCACGGGTGCGGTGGGGTCGGCGCCGACCGTCACCGTCAACACGCTGCTCGCTTTGTTGTTCGAGCCGTCGGTGATTTCGTAGGTCACGCTGGCCGCGCCGCTGAATCCTGGCGTGGGGGTGAAGTCGATCTTGCCCGCGTTCACGGTGAAGACGCCACCCACCGGGTTGCTCAGCACGCCCGTGAGGGTGGGGGCTACGCCGCTGTTGTCGGTGTCGTTGGCCAGCACGGCTATGCCGGTTTTCGGTATATTGAACAAGGTCGCGGCGCTGTCCGCCAGCGCAACCGGGGCAGTGATGTCCGCACCGACCGTCACGGTCAATACGCCCACCGATTTATTGTTGCTGCCATCCTTGATTTCATAGCTCACACTGGCCGCGCCGCTGAATCCCGGTGTCGGGGTGAAGTCGATCTTGCCCGCGTTCACCGCAAAGCTTCCGCCGACGGGGTTGCTCAGCACGCCCGTGAGCGTGGGCGCAACTCCGCTGTTGTCGGTGTCGTTGTCCAGCACGGCTATGCTGGTTTTCGCGGTGTTGAACAAGGTTGTGGCACTGTCCGCCAGCGCAACCGGCGCGGTGATGTCCGCGCCGACCGTCACCGTCAGCACGCCAGTCGCTTTCTTGTTGCTGCCGTCCATATCAATAATTTCATACGTCACGCTGGCCGCGCCGCTGTAGCCATGCGTCGGCGTGAAGTCGATCTTGCCCGCATTCACCGCAAAGGTTCCGCCGACCGGGTTGCTCAGCACGCCCGTGAGAGTCGGCGCAACTCCGCTGTTGTCGGTGTCGTTGGCGAGCACGGCTATGCCAATTTTCGCGGTGTTGAACAAGGTCGTGGTGCTGTCCGCCACTGCTATCGGTGCGGTGATGTCAGACGTGGTCAGCCCCACGCTCTGCACCGCTGGCTGCACGTTGTTGGCCGCGTCCTTGGCGATGAAGTAAATCTTGTATGCGGTGAACGCCGCCAGCCCGCTGATCGTCTGGGTGGCCGCCACGTTGGCGCTCATGGCAAACGCGGCGCCCGCTTGCACGGCGGCTACGGTCGGCGCGGCTGCGCTGGCCGCTTGCACGAGGTAGTAGCCGGTGCCGTTTTCGTTGATGGTGGCAGAGAACGTGGTGGTGGTCGCAGTGGTGGCGGATACGGCGGGCGCCGCCGTGGTGACAGGCGCGGCGGTGTCGCCCGCCGCGATGGTGATGCTGTCGATTTTCACCGAGCCGTGCGATACCACTACGGTCGCCAGCGTGGTGCCGCCGCCCGCGTTGTCGAGGGTGAGCACGTAGGTGTCGATCACGCCCACGGCGGGCTGGGTGATTTTGTCGGGGGCTATGGACAGCTTGTTGTTTGCGATGCCGAACTGGCCGGTGTTGGCGAAACGCGCACCGTTGCGGGTGATGCCCGCGATGCCGCTGACGACGAGGCCTAGAGGTGCGCTGACCTCGCCGGTGGCGGTGTTGACGCTGGCGCCGGCAGGAAGTACGGCCTTGTTGACGGCGATCAGGCGCACGGGGGCCGCGCTGGCGTCCAGCCTTGCCACGACTTGGGCGGGAAGAACGCCGGGGCGTTGGGCGACCTGGTCGAGCAGTCTGCCCCAGGCCGGAACGGCGCTGTTGCCGCTGTTAGCGCCCGATGATGCGCGTTTGCCGTCGAGAATGAAGCTCCAGTTGAGCCTGATCTGGTTGTCGTTTTTCGCGCCGTCTCTCCCCCGGATGGATGTGAGGCTGAGGCCGAACATGCCGTTATCGCCGACGGGGCGATCCAGGCCAAACGTGTAGCGATTCTGCGTGGCAGCGTCGGCTCCGGCTTTGATCTGGTAGCCGTTCGTTAAGACTTGAGTCCATTCGGCGCTGCCGGTGGTGCTGGTGGTGCGCTGCTTGCCGCTGAGGTAATCGTATTCCTGCCGCTCGCCGCCCGCGCCCAGCTTGAGGGTGGCGCCGGGCAGCGGGGTGAACGCCAGCCGCCCTTGCAGGCCGGTGATGCGCCCGCCCGCCACGCGGCGCGGGTCGTTCCATAGCTCGTACAGCGCGGCGGTGTCGGCAGTGTAAGTTTTATCCGCGAGATCGCGGCTGGGGGTGTCGGCGAGATAGGCGTTGAATTCGACGGCATTGAGCGCGCCCTGCCCCAGAAATCGCTGGTAGCTGATCGCGCCGTTGTTCTGGGCCAGTTCGGTTTTTTCGGCGCCGCTGATGAAGCCGATGTCGAGTGTCTGCCGCTGCTGCCCTGCGGTAAAGATCAGGCGCTGGGCATCGCCCACCTGGAAACCCGCGTTGAACAGCAGTTCTTTTTTGTTCGCCCCGGCGGAGAACACCAGGCCACCGGCGCTGCTGTCGCCCAGGGGGAAGGCGAAGATGCCGCCCAAACTCAGGCCGGTCCAGTCGCTGTATTCGGGGCTGAGCATGAGGCGCTTGCCGTCGAAGCTGTTGTCGAGTGTGATGCCGTTGGGCTTGGGGCTGATGACACCGGGGCGTTCGTTGGAGCTGCCCAGTTCGGGGAGAGTGTTGGCCGGGGTTTGAGCGAGGGGGGTATCGGGGGCGGATTGGTTGATCGATCCGCTGTCCGCGCCGATCTCCCCTCCGGTGGGCGCGGCCAGCGCCAGCGGGCTGAGCAAGGCCATCGCGCCGACCACGCATTTCTTTGCCGAGCTGGATTTGCCGCGCCCTTTGGCGGTCTCGGCACAACACACCCACAGCTTGGTTGCGTGGTTCCAGACTAGGCGGTAGATGCGATTCATTGGGCAAAGCTCCTTTAGGTTATGCGACGCAGTTTTTCACAGGGCGCATTCTGAATTTGCCGACTATTTATGTATGTCCCTAGAACTAGGGACAAGACGACAGTTGCGTTGAGATAATACTTGTGATGCGACATACGCCCGCTAATGGACAATCCGTATCAATCCCATTTTTCTAGCCTAATAATCCCAAATAGACTATATTAATTTCCCAATCGTACGACTTAATTTGCCATGAGTGATGCCGCTGTAACGCCCACTATTTTCCCCAGGAATATCCGACCCCGCGTGTTGGATGCACTGGCCGATACGCCGGTCGTTTTGTTGAATGGACCAAGACAAGCCGGTAAAACCACGTTGGTGCGCCAATTGGCTGGCACGTCGCGCAGATACTTGACGCTGGACGATGAGGCGACTCGAATTGCCGCCAAAGAAGACCCGGTAGGGCTGATCCGCAGTATCGACTCCGCCGTCATTGACGAAATTCAGCGCGCCCCGGGCTTGCTGTTGGCTATTAAAAAATCGGTGGATGAAGATCGCCGCCCCGGTCGTTTTTTGCTGACCGGTTCGGCTAACCTGATGACACTCCCCGGCATTGCCGACTCTCTTGCGGGACGGATGGAAACACTGGCGCTGCTTCCCTTGGCACAATGCGAAATGGCGTCCGCACCGGGCGCTTCGTTAGCGTGGCTGGATGCGTTGTTCGCCGGTGAGATGCTGGTTGTCACAGCTCCCACAGTGGGCAATGACCTGATCGAAAAAGTGGTTAGTGGCGGCTACCCGGAAGCGCTGACCCGCACTGAAAGCCGTCGCCGCAAAACTTGGGTCCGGCAATACATTGATGCCCTTGTTCAACGCGACATCAAGGACATTGCCAGTCTCGACAAATTGGATCAGGTGCCACGCTTGCTCAAAGCCTTGTCTCAAAGCGCCGGTCAGCTATGCAACTACAGCCAGTTGGGCGGACAGGTCGGTATTGACCACAAGACGGCCGGTAAATACATCGCGGTGTTTGAGCAAATGTATTTGATGCAGCGAGTCGCAGTGTGGTCTGGCAATCGTCTCTCGCGTTTGCTGAAAACGCCCAAGTTGCAGTTTCTGGATTCGGGTCTGTTAAGTGTGCTGACCGATTTCTCCGGCACGTTGGCACAACGAAAACTGTTTGGTCAATTGCTGGAAAGTTTTGTATTCGCCGAGTTGCGCAAACAGATCACTTGGGCCGAGGGCGAATATGGCATTTTCTACTACCGCGACAAAGATCAGAACGAGGTGGATTTCGTGATCGAAAATGCGGCAGGCGAAATTATCGGCATCGAAGTTAAATCCGCCGCCAGTGTTTCTATCAACGATCTGGTTGGCCTGAAAAAATTGGCCGGTGTTGCACAGCAATCTTTCAAACTGGGAATTGTTCTTTACGATGGCACCGATACATTGCCCTTGGGACAGACCAATGGTCGCCCGCTGTGGGCAATGCCACTCTCAACCTTGAGTGGCAGCAGGTTGCAAGCCGTGTCGCATCCAACACAAAGTAAATCAGAGGCCCTTTAACCGAATGCCATGAGGGAGTAGATGAAGGAGCTTGTCGCTAGAACTGATGCCACTTGCCAGCTTGCTGGCTTAGTGGATAGTCTAGCAATTTCACCCATGACGTAATTTTTGCTAATAGACAATCTGGGATAAAGCCATACGCTCCTGCAAAATCAAAACTGTTTCCCCGCCTGCACCCACAGCCTCGGGCTGCGGTTGACGGTTGCGGGTTCGGATTGCGGCTGGCCGCCTGCGCCGCGCCAAGCCAGATACGCCTTGAGCTGCACACCGGCGAGATTCGTATTCACTCCCAAGCCCGCGCCGGAGATAAAGCGGCTATTCGCACCGGCAACGAACGGGTTGTGGTTGATCGTCACCGAGCCCGCATCGTAAAAAGCGATGCCTTGCAGATTGTCTTTGAGGTTGTGGCGCACTTCCGCATTGATCATCCAGCCTTGGTCGCCACTGCCCTCCCCTTGCGGATAGGCGCGCACGCCCGTCGCGCCGCCCAGCGAGAATTTCTCGGACGAGTTGAGGTTTTTGTCGGCCTGCTGGCCGGACAGCGCCAGCGACAAGGTGTTGCTGTCGCTCACACGTTGCAGTCGGTTGAGGGTGTAGTTCAGGCGCGTGAAGCTGCCGTTGCTGTTGGCGGATGCGGGGCCGCTGTCCTGTCCCAGCGATGTCGCATCCATACCCAGATTGCCCGAGGCCAGCGTCAGTTCAAACGAGTTGAAACCTCCTCCGCCCAGCGCGTCCTGACGGCTGCCGCTCAGACCGAGGCTGAGCAGCTTAAGCTGCTTGTCGATGGAACTGACGGGCGCACCGGTCTTGTCGGCAAGTTTCTTTTCTTCCCAGCTCAAGGTGCCGCTGATGTTAACGCTCTGGCTGCGGATGAAGGGATAGCTTGCATACAGGCTGCCGCTGGTTGCCGTGCCGCTGCCCTGCAATGAAGCGAACTCCTGCCCTAGTTTGTAGCGGGTGTCGGCATAAGCCATGCCTGCGCGCAGGCCGCTGCCCCCCAGCGGAATGGCATAGGCGATACGCGCGTAACTCATGCTCAGATCGCTACCCAGGGCGCGCAAGGTGAGCTGGTCGCCGATCTTTAACGGGCTGTTGAACGCGATCGCCGCGCCCAAGCGATTTTCTCCGGTGTAGCGGTTGCCGTAGTTATCCAGTTCGACATTCGCGCTATACGGTGCGGAAGGTTCGAGTTCGACAAGCAGATCGGAGGTGCCGACACTCGCGCCGGGTTGCAGGCTGGCGCGTGCGCCGCCTATGCCGGGCGTGTCGTTGAGCAGCAACAGCGCGCGGTCGATCTGTCTGGCTTGCAGTGCCTCGCCGCTGTTCACTTCACCCAGATAGCCGTTGGCCTTTGTGTCGGACAGGCGCGATTTGTTGCTGATGCGCCGCGATCCGATCAAGCCTTCCAGCACGTCTATGGTGACGATGCCGTCCACAATGTCCTGCGCCGGGAGGTAAGCTCGCGCGATGACGTAGCCATGTGCGCGGTAGTGGGCGGTGATGCGCGCGGCGCCCGCGTCGAGTTCACCGAGCGTGTGTTCGCTTCCCGTCAGGTCGGCGAGCAGCGCTTCCAGTTCGGAAGCGGTGAAGACGCTGTTGCCTTTGACATGGATCGCATTTACCGCAATGCGGGCAGAATCGCCGCCCGCGTTTTGGGCTGCGGCTTCGCCTTCGATATGCAAGGGGGCGATGGGTTTGGGCGCAGCCATCGCGGGCTGCTTTTGCAGTTCGCGGCTGGTCTGCCCCGCATCGGGCGGCAGCGGGGCGGCTTGGGCAACGACGCCCAGCAAAGCTAAAGCCGAGACGAGCGCCGCTTGGTTTTGCATTTGATAGCTTTTCATAAAAATCTCAGTTCAACCCGGATAGTTCATTAGCACCGTGCCAAGTTGCGAAGCTGCATTCCCCCCTTTGAAAAGGGGGGCTAGGGGGGATTTGAATTTCATCCGAGTGCAAAAATCCCCCTCAATCCCCCTTTTAAAAAGGGGGAAGTGGGTGGCATTTCCTAATGGATTATCTGGGTTCAATCCACATCCCGACCCACCTCGTTCACAGCGGACGCATAACCGGTCTCTAAACGATCAAACAGGTGGGCGCTTTTTATCTTGCCGATACCGGTTTGCTAATCAGGCCTCCGTTGGCATCCCAGCCGTAGTTGGAAAACTCCCCTTTACCGATCACTGCCGCAACATCACCCGCCGTGGTGGGGTTGCCCGAAAGCACCGTCCATGCCGACGCGATCTGATCTGCTGTGGCGCCGAGTTGGGCTGCCTCTTTGGCAAAGGCTGCTGCAGTTCCACCGACCGAGGCATACCAGTCCTTAAGTTGCTGGTCGGTAGCCTTGATACTGCCATACTGTTTTGCCTGCGGGACAGGAGCCGGAGCGGGCGCTGGTTTGCTAATCAGGCCACCGCTGGCATTCCACCCGTAGTTGGCGAATTGCCCGTTACCGACCATGGCTACAACATCCGCCGCCGTGGTGGGACTGCCCGAAAGCACCGTCCATGCCGACGCGATCTGATCTGCTGTGGCGCCGAGTTGAGCTACCTCTTTGACAAAGACTGCTGTAGTTCCACCGACCGAGGCATACCAGTCCTTAAGCTGCTGGTCGGTAGCCTTGATGCTGCCGTACTGTTTTGTCGGGGCTGATGCCGGAGCCGGAGCCGGAACTGGAACTGGAGCCGGAACTGGAACTGGAGCCGGAACTGGAACTGGA
>CAZXDK010000036.1:0-24810 GCA_964639585.1 uncultured Gallionellaceae bacterium
TTTCACTCGTGGCGGTGGCGGTGCGCTCGGCCAGCTTGCGCACCTCGTCGGCCACAACGGCAAAGCCCCGTCCCTGCTCGCCCGCGCGCGCCGCTTCGATTGCGGCGTTCAACGCCAACAGATTGGTTTGGTCGGCTATCTCTTTGATCAGCTTAATAATGCCGCCAATCTGCGTGGTGCGTTCGTTTAGGTGATCGACGCTGACGGCGGTTTCTGCGGTCTTGCTGGACATCTGTTGCAGATTGCTGGAGATGCGTTCTACTGCGGTAAGGTTGAGGCTTAATGCCCCCGTGGTCTCTTCAATCTGGTCGTTCTCATACTTCATCGTCTGCGCCAGTGTCGCCAGCGATGACTGAACTTCTTTTGTGGATTCGCCGTATGAATGCATATGCCGGAACAACTCCTCGTGCATGACGGCCAGCTCCGAGGTGCTGTTGAATTTTGAGATCACCGATTCGTGCTCTTGCCGCAGGGCCAGCACATCGCTTTCGCGCTCATTCAGCAATTGCTCAAAGTCGCGAAGCTTTCCCTTTAAGGCTTCCATTTCACGGTTATTGCCGATAAAGAACATGATAGTCACTCCTCGATTTGTTATGAAACGGCAGAGCGTCAACGCATCGTGACGCCGAAAACAAAACCATAGATATGACGCGGACTTTATTCCGTTTGGAAACCGGAATATATATGCCAATCGGTCTAGATAAGTGCTAGGTAAGTTCTAGATAATGCCTAGATAAGTAATATGGCAGGGTATATAGCGCGGTTCAATTGGTTTGGGGCGTTGGCGCAATCGGCGCCAGCTTCTTTTGCCAGAACATCGCTTTGCCCATTTTCGGGTCGAGCTCGTATCCCGCAAAGCCGCAGGCCTTATAGGCGGCCTGCGCCACGGCATTTCCTTCCAGCACTTCCAGCGTGAGCTTGCAGCAACCCAGACTGATGGCAACTTCTTCCGCCTTGGCCAGCAGTTTCTTCGACAGGCCGCGCCCCCGATATTTTGCTTCGACGATGATGTCATGCACGTTCAGCAGCGGCTTGCACGCGAAGGTGGAAAAACCTTCGAAGCAAACCGCCATGCCGACGGGCGCGCCGTCAACCAAAGCGAGCACAACATGCGCACCTTGCCGCTTGCGCAGCTCGGGCACGAGATTGCTTTTGACGAACTGCGGCAACTCCGCGCCGCCGCCCATGCCGTCTCGGGCATACTCGTTCAACAGATAAACAATGGCCGCCGCGTGGGCGGGCAAAGCCAAGTCGGCGATTAAAATTTCTTCCATAAAAAATCCATTCCGGGTTTAACGAGTTTAATAAATTGCGCCCGCATAGCGGTGCGTGCGGTCAGCCCCACACGCCCTCCGCCACATCGACCACGCTTCCGCCCACCAATACTTCGCTGCCGTTCGCGCGCAATGCCAGCGCGGAGGGGCGTCCCATTTCGTAGCCTTGGCCTGCCACGATGTCCACTGCGGCCGTGCCGAGCACCTGGTGTCTGGACAGGTAGGCGGCAAGGCAACCGTTGGCGCTGCCCGTGGCGGCATCTTCGGCGACGCCGTAAAAGTCGGCGAACACGCGCACGCTTACACTTTGCTGCGGTTCGTAACCTTCGGTGCTGAACACCAGAATGAGTTTGGCCCATGCGTCGCGCACAAGGGTGAAGTACGCCTCTTTGTTTATCGCGGCACGCTTGAGCGTCTCCAGATTTTTCACGGGCACCACGAGCGTGGGAAATCCGGTCGAAACTTCTTCGACGGGAAAGCGCGTGTCAATGTCGGCGGGATTGATGCCCAGCACGCGCGCCAGCGTCGCGGCATCGGGTTGCCTGCCGAACTTGGGCGGCATTTGCCGCATCCACACGAGCGCGCTTTCCGAGAACGTGACGGGGATTTTGCCGATGCGCAGGTTGAGCGTGATCTCGTTGGATGCGGTCAGGCGCAACTTGTTGCGGATGATGTGCGCGGTGCCCAGAGTCGGATGTCCGGCGAATTCCACTTCGGCCTTCGGCGTAAAGATGCGCACATCGTAGCCGCCGTCGCGCGGCTCGCGCGCAGTGATGAACGTGGTTTCGGAGAAATTGAGCTCCCCGGCGATCTTTTGCATTTCCGCATCCGACAGCGCGGCGCAGTCGATGAAGGTGGCGAGCTGGTTGCCACCGTAGCGTTGCGCGGTGAACACGTCGGTGATGAAAAATTTTGGCTTGCTCATGGGACTAGGTGCGCTTGCTGCGCATCGCGGAGAATTTTTTGATGTCACTGTCGTTGACGAAGCGTTTATATTCCTTGCTCTCGGCTGGGTAGATGGCGATCTTGCCTTGCTCGTCGTAATGCGCGCCCCAGCCGTATTTCTTGGTCAGCGGCGAGGCTCGCATACAGGCGAAGGGTTTGGCGAAATATTCATCCCGCAGTTGTTGGCGGTGCGCTTTCAACTCGGCGGGCGGAATCTGTTTGTGCTGCACATGGGTGGCGAATTTCAACTCTGCCAGATTGTAACCATAGGGCTTGCTGCTCAGCAGCTCGTATTCGATGGTGGCGATGGAGCGTTTGCCGCCCTTGTCGCGAGGCACGATAGCGGTGGCTGTCGGACTATCAGGTGCGATCTCAATAAATTGCTTGGTTGGATTTTCCATCGGGAGCTTCCTTTCTAACGCTGCTTGTCGAGAACGGTCAGCAACTTTCTACCGCGTACTTGCATTGCCGCTTGGTATTGAGTGGATGCAAGACCCCTAGATTCTAGCCGTAAACATTGCGTCGCAGCGTTTCTGCATCTCGGCAAACGACACGTCTTCGATATGGGTCTGAATGTACCAACGATGCCCGAACGGGTCGATCACGCTGCCCGAACGATCGCCATAAAACTGATCCTCAAGTGGTCTGTTCACCTGTGCGCCAGCCGCGATTGCCCGCTGATAGGCAGCATCGGCATCCGCAACATAAAGAGCAATGCCAAAGCTTGTTCCGCCCAAAGTCGTGGGACTGGTATTTTTCCAGTCCGGGAATTCTTCCGCCAGCATGATTTTGTTGCCCTCAATTTCGAGTTCGGCGTGGGCTATCGTGCCGTCCGGCAGGCTGATCCTGCCGATTTCTTTTGCGCCGAAGGCGCGCTGGTAGAATTCGATAGCGCCCGGCGCATTTTTAATGTTCAGGTAGGGCGTGATGGCATGAAATCCTGCGGGGATTTTTTTGACTGTGTTCATGGTTGCTCTCCTTTAAGAGTGTTGCATCGGTTGGCGGATGACGGTCTTCCATTTGGACGGATCGGTTCTGCGAATATCGCTCAGGTAGATTTCGTGGTGTTTGCCGCTGAGTTTGTGGCCGCCGGCCTCGATGAAATCGTGAACCTTGGCAATGTTCGGGCCCTCTTCACTGAAAGGACCGATGTGCATGATCTGTGCGCATCGGCCTTCGTCAAATTCCTCGAAGCGTAGCCTGTCGAGCGCAACCGGGTTTTTCTTTCTCTTCACTTCGGCGACGGCATCCTCCACGATTGCCGGTGTAACGAAAGGCGGCTGGGCGATCATCAACGTCCACAGCCAGTTGCTCTTGTCATCGGTAGAGAATTTGCTCATATCCTCTGTCCACCACAAGCCCTCCAGCGGCATCACACCATAGTCGATGGCGAGCGCCCCTTTCTTAACCATGAATTTGATGGTGTAGGAAACCGAAAACAGCGCCTCGACAGCATCGGCATATTCCCGCACCGAATTGGGATCGCCTTTGCCATCAATCATCAGGTAGTGCATGGCAGGAACATCTACAGCGACCACCTCTTTGGTGGAAGGTTGATACTGCAGCTTGAGTTCCTTTTTCCAATCCAAGATTTTCATACGCACTCCGCACAATGACTACGGAAGCACTTTACCGGCAGGCTGCTGACAGCGTAGTGTCAGCAGGCGGATCACGAAAGATATCCGCTCAGGATCGCCTCGCCTCGCCGCACCTGCTCCATGGTCTTGCGGCTGATCTTGCGATTATCCTTGTTGATCAGCTCCACCAGCGGGGCGATGCGCCGGGCTTCCGATTTGCTGTCGTGCTTCGCGCTCCACAACACCATTTCGAACAGCAGCGGAATCAGCTCCAGTCCTTTCTCGGTAAGGGAATAGACCCCCTTCCTACCGTCCGCCTCGTGCACCTCTAGCTGGAGTATCCCGGCCTCGACAAGCTGGCTTAGGCGTGATGCCAGGATGTTGGTGGAAAAGCCTTCCTCGGACTTGAGGAACTCCCCGTAAGTGTGCTTTCCGCGAAAGACGATGTCGCGCAGAATCAGCAAGGCCCAGCGGTCGCCTATGGACTCCAGGGCAAAGTTCACCGGACAGTGCGATCTGAGTTTTGTTTCTGTTTTCTTCATGAGGCGCAAATTAGCAATTTAACTTGCACTTTGCAAGTTTGATGGCTATATTATTTTAACTTGCATATTGCAAGTATTTAAAACTATTCGTCGTTTCATCGGAGGTCATCATGCACCACATCACGCATCGCATCGGCATCAAAGCACCCGCAACACCGGTATTTCAGGCACTGTCCACGCTGGAGGGACTGGCAGGCTGGTGGACCGAGGAGGTCAGCGGCAACACGGCGACCGGGGGGAATATCGAATTCACCTTTCGCACACCATCCGGCGAACTCCTCGGCAAAATGGTGATGGAAATCCGCGAACTGTCGCCACCGCATACGGTGCGGTGGCATTGCATCGCGGGGCCGGAAGACTGGATAGGCACCGACATCACTTTCGAGCTGACGGAGCAGGACAATCAGACCATCATCCTCTTCGGTCACCGGAACTGGCGCGAGGCCAGCGAATCATCCGCGCATTGCAGCATGAAATGGGCCACTTTTTTGCTGAGCCTGAGAATGCTGGTCGAAACCGGCAAGGGCGGCCCCTCGCCGGGCGACCTGAAGATCGATAACTGGAACTGAGATAGCGTCAGACCGCTTCTGCGCGATGACAAACTGCCTCGACCCGATTGCCCAAAAAAGGGGCGAACAGAAATGCGCCGTAGTAGTGCGGATGGTATTGATGCCGGATGCCCGGCAGGCCATCGTCTTTCCCGCCGTTAGCCAATCCGCGAGCGTAGAACTCGCGCATGTGTGCCCTGCTGCCCGCCTTGAACCCAAATAGTTCATTAGAAAAAAATTGCGTCATACCGGCGAAGGCCGGAATCCAGATGATTAAAAATCCCCACGCAATTGGGACAACAGCTTGGTTTTGTCCGCTGCGCGGCGTATTTTTCATTGCTGGATACCGGCCTAATGGATTATTTGGGTTGAAACACCAGTGACGTGCCGGGTCGAGATTCGCCTGCGAAGATTGGTAGACGGCGAGGCAGGAATGAAAATCTTCGTCGGCATTGCACCTCACGCCATAACCGAGCGCATCGGGTCGGTCATAGACTTTGGCAACCCCGAGGGCATCCATTACCTCATCGTAGAAAGGGCGGGCGACGGTGATATCCGGAACCGAGATGGAGACGTGATCGAGTACGTGCATGGTTTGGTCTGATGTGGCGATCAACAGATCGGATTTACCGATTTCGTTTGATGATGAAGCCGTTTTCTATTCTGTCGAACCCCACCTTGGGGTAGTACGACATCGCTTCCGGTGCCGAGAGCAGGATCAGTGCGACATCTTCCCCGATGGCTGCGCGCACTCTGGCGATCAGTTCGCGCCCGATACCGTACCGCTGATAATCTTTGTCCACGGCCAGATCGGACAGATAGCAGCAATAGCTGAAATCGGTCAGCGCACGACCTACCCCCACCAACTTGCCATCATGCCAGGCGGAGACGACTAGGTTCGCATTGGCGAACATGCGTGCTATCCGCGCCAGATCGTGGGTGGGGCGGCGGATGCCGGACGCATCGAAGACCGCTGCCACATCGGCGGCTGCGAGAGGGAAATCCTTTCGGTACTCAATCACTGACATAGAAACCTGACTTTGGGCGGTCATTCTGGATACCTTTGCCGAGCGACCAGTGCTCGGCCTTTGCGGACGTCGGAAGGATTTCAATCATAGCTCGCTCCTAACCCTTAGCGGTCGTTGCTGAAAACGAATGTGATGCAGCCCTCTTTTGACCCCTTTAGTTCTTTTGTTACTATCATTCGGCTACCTCTTTTCAGGCGGTATTGATTTTATCTCCGCCGAAAATTTTGCATGAGTGCCAGGATCAACTGGCCTGTACTTAATCATAGTGCTCGCGGGATCATTTCCGAGATAATTATCTCCTTTCCAGTTCTTCGACGGCCTAATTGGTCTAGGAACAAATCCGCCGCCGCAATTTGGACAGACGTTACCCAGCACCGTGTCAACACAGTGAGCACAGAACGTGCACTCGTATGTGCAGATACGGGCTTCAAGTGAGTCAGGGGGTAAAGCCATATTACAGTTCTCACAGGTCGGTCTCAGTTCGAGCATTGCGAGTCCTTTCTTTGATGGCTAATACCTAAATTAACCGGCGCGCGTTAGCGTGACAGGGTTGAATGCAGTGATAGGCCAACTATCGTAACCACTCATGGTTTATAGCCTAACGATGGTGGAGCTTCTGGATATTGAGGCAGGTTATCTCCGATTATTAGCCATGGTTGCTTAGAAGATACCCAAAAGTGCATGTCGGGTTTGAATAGTGACGGCTCGTCGAGGCTGCCAGCTGTTAAGCCGATGACTCCAGCAGAAACACGCCGCGAGAAAATGCTTGAACCACAACGCGAACAAAAACCGCGCTCAAGAGTTTCTGAAGAGTGAAATGTGCTGATTGGGCCAGAAATAACAACATGTTCGATGCGCATCAGCACGCGAGCATTGAATGCAGCGCCGATAACTTTTTGACAAGCCCTACAGTGACATACCCGCTGATTCAAAGGATCAGAAGTCGTTTCGTAACGCACGGCACCACATAGACAGCCACCACGGAATATGGTCATTCAGCAAGCCTCTTTCTACAACTGCCCAACGGAAGCTGAGGGGCACGCCGAAAGCGCGATCCAGCGACCAAAATTAAAAGGGGGCAGCATCACAATATGTTTTTGCCTTTCACAATTTCCGTTCAACATCCAAGACGTTAAGTGTTCACTATGGAAGGAATCTATGCGGGGCTCTTGTTGGCCGGTAGCAGTTATAGCCTATCACTTTCTCGGATTTCCGCTAAGGCCGAGTACCGGTCACATCGTATTACGCAGCATTGGGCTGAGACCTCACCGCTCAGCTTTCAGAATCGTACCCGAACTCGCGGAGTTCCTGCGAACAACGACAGGCTTTGGCTATCTTTGCCGCCCACTGGATGGCGGTTTCGCGCGACGGGAGTTCCAGGACACAGAAGCCACCGTCGAACTCCCTTGTCTGCGGGTAGGTCTCGTTCGTGACAGTACCGTCGGCTGCCACCATCAGCGGTGCCACATCCTCATTGATGCCACCACCGAATACATAGATGCCAGCATCCTTCGCTTCGCGTATGACAGCGTGCGAGGTCTCGCCGACTGCGGCCCAGTCCTGGTCGGGAACGTTCATTGCTGGCCCTGGAAATGAGATCAGGTACTTTGTCATCGTTCAATCCTCCGTGTGAGATCGGTAATGGTTGTGATGCCAAATGAAAGTGAGCGGCCCGCACGGCTTTTCGCTCTGAACCGCTCGACTGCGGAGGTTTGTCGTCAACCCCTTAATTCTCATGGCTTACGATCCATGGGATTCTCTCGGGAGTTCTGCTGCCCGAGCTGTTGGGCGAGACCGATCAGAATTCCCTCGGGCCCCCGGATGTAGCAGAGCCGGTAAATGTTCTCGTAATTGACAACCTCATCGACCAACGTCGCACCAAGCTTGCTGAGCCGGGCGATGGTGTCGTCGATGTCCTCAACGGTGAACATTACGCGCTGGTATCCCAGCGAGTTCACGGGAGCTGTGCGGTGATCGGACTCGATGGCGGGGGCATCGAAGCGCGAAAGTTCGATGCGGCTGTGGCCGTCAGGGGTGCGCATCATAGCGATCTCGACACGCTGCCCGCGCACTCCGGTGACGCGACCGGCCCATTCACCCTCAATAGGCATTGCGACCTTCGAGGGTCAGGCCGAGTTCAGTGAAAAACTGAATTGCGGCATTGAGGTCTTTCACCACGATGCCGACGTTGTCCATACGCTTGACTTTCATGATGTCTCCTTGGTGTTTGACAGCCGTCGGAGCGGCTTCCATTTTTGGGGGCGGCATTGATGCACAGCCGGAAGTGAATAGTACAAACAGAATTACATATACCTTTTTCATGTGCACTCCTGACTACTGGCGTCTAGCCACGATGAGAGATGCCCGGGTTGTGGCGGAGCCTGAATTCGCCGTTCAGATATTTTCCCATCGCTTGCACTGAGCCGTTCTTGTAATAGAACGTCCATATCCCGTGCCGCTTGCCATCTTTCATCTGGCCTTCGCCGGAAACGCCGCCGTCGGTAAATAGTTCCTGATTTTTTACCATTTCCGCTCTCCGCTGAATGCAAGCTACTTCGCCTCGCAGATCGCCCTGAGTTTCGCCAGCGCCTTGGGCCAGGCAGCATTCATGTATTCCACCATCTCGCCGGATATGCCGCTGATGTCCACTTCCAGCGTGGTTATCCCGCTGTTCTCGATGTAGGTGTAGTTTTCGAATGCGCCCTGCCACTGGTCTTGTGCATCCGGCGCGCCATTGCGCACTTCGGATAGCATCTCGATGGAAACGAATTCGGCGGGCCTGTGCTCGGCGATGCGCGCCCTCATGCCAAAGCCTTCCTGGTTCGTGAACAATATCTCCGCCCCTTTATCCCAAGAGCCCTTGTAATACGAACCCGGCGCAAACTCGCTGGTCCATACCCGGTAGCTTGCATCCGCCAGCATGAGCTGATGGACACGTGCTTTGGGCGCACGAATGGCGATGTGGTAATGAAGTTTTGCCATGGCGAACTCCTTTCATTTGTGCCGCATATTTAAGATGCAGCAAGGTCTGTTAATTCTCTCTCTGAAGCCTAGCAGCCACCATTCCCGAGGCTCACCAGGTTTTAACGTAGACCACCAGTTGTTCCAGCGCCGTGCCCCAGCCCTGCTCAAAACCCATGGCCTTGTGCTTCTCGCATCCGCCTGTATCGCCATGGCGCACGGTGGCGGTATAGCGTGTCCCGGTGCCGTGCGGCGCAAGCTGGATGGTTGCGGTGAAAAAGAATGCGCCAGTCTCCCCGGCCTGGGGCAAGGGAGCGGGACGGAATTCGGGCAGCAGTGCATTGGTCCAAGTCAGGCGCTCGTTTTCAATCACTTCGAGGTAACAGCCAGTGCCGGGAAATGTCTGACCTTCGGGGGATTGCATCACGGTGAAGAAGCGTCCGCCGGGCCGCAGGTCTATCTCGCAATCGATGGTCTTCCATGGTGCGGGGGTGAACCAGTGTTTGAGATGCTCGGGCTGCGTCCAGGCTTTCCAGACCAGCTCTTTGGGCACTTCCACAATGCGCTCAAAGGAAAGATCGAGTGCGGGATCAAGCGTATGAGTACTCATGGTGTTCCTCCTGAAAATTTTTTCGTGTGTATTGCGATCAGGTATTGCTCTGACAATTAAACATCCATTGCACGCCGAACTTGTCCGTCAAGCTGCCGAAGTAGCCTCCCCAAAACATTTCCTGCAGAGGGAATTCCACCTTCCCGCCTTCAGACAATAATTTGAACAGGCGTTTGGTTTCAGTTCGGGTATCGGGCTCCAGATTGATATACATGTTGTTGCCCTGGGTGAGCTTGCCCATGTATTCCGGGGCATCGGTGCCCATCAGCACATGTCCGCCCAATATAGGCAGCGCAACATGCATTACCAGATTTTTGTCAGCCGCAGAAAGCGGCGGCTGTGAAGGATCGGAAGGGACATCGCCCATCCGTGCGACAGGCCCTGAGAACTGTGTGCCGAACACAGTTTTGTAAAAGTTGAACGCCTCTTCCGTTGTGCGGTTGAAATTGAGATAGGTACTGACTCGGGCCATTTTAATCACTCCTTTGAAAGTTCATTCACCAGCCGCAATCAATGTTGAACGGCATACCGGACCAAGAGCAGGCTGGAACCGCCGAATGTACGGGTATCCAGCAAACGAAGTTTGCCGGAGGGGCGTGTCTCGAATGCCCGCACGCCATCTCCAACCACGCCCGCCCCGATCATCAGATGCAGCTCATCCACCAGACCGACAGCAAGCAGGTCGTTCCAAAGGATGTGGCTGCCGAACACCAGAATGTCCCGTCCCGGTTTTTCTTTGAGCACAGCAATGGCGGCATGTGCTTCTTTGCGACGCACCACACGGGTCGGCCCCCAGCCTCCGGCGGCCTCCTGCTTCAAGCTGTCAGAAATTACGACTTTCTCGATGGCGGTATTGAGCCGCGAGATCTCGCGTTCGAGGACCGGCTGGTTCGCATCATCTGCGATGGCAGGCCAATAGGATCGGAATGCTTCAAAGGTTTTGCGTCCGAGCAACAGGGTGTCGGCAGTGCGGAGACGCTCCGCGTTGTATTCCGAAAAACCAAGATCGAAGGGCATGGCCATGATGTTGTCGACCGGCCCGGAATAACAGCCATCCAGCGAGATGAGATTGCAGACAATGAGTTTGCGCATGATTGTTTGTCCTTCCCGAATGATTGGAATATCCCGTTGTGTACCAAGTGCGGCGACACCGCCCCATCTAGGCTTAAAACGATCCCGTCTTCACCTCACCGGCGCGTTTGTAGTTGGCAAAGATCACTCCTAGAGATGTCACCGTGCTCTCCGTCAATTCAAACGCCGCCGGACGCACACCCTCTGCAAACAACTTCTTTCCGGCTCCCAGTGTGACCGGAAATATCTTGAGCCAGAGCTCATCGACCAGGTCGTGCTGCAAGAGGGTTTGCACAAGGTTGCCGCTGCCGTAGACATGCAGGTCAGGCCCGTCCTGCTCCTTGAGCCGGGATATCTTGGCAACCACGTCATCCTTCAACAGTACCGAGTTGTTCCACTCGGGTTTCATCTCGTGATGCGAGACAACATACTTTCTGGTTTCATTGACACTAGGCCACTCCGCGCCGTGCTGGGGCCAATATGAGGCGAATATCCCGTAGGTGTTCTTCCCCAGCAGCAGCTCGAACGGGCGCTTCATCTGCTGTTCCATCAGCTTGCCGGAGGCCTCGTCGAAATGCGGCACCGTCCAGCCGCCGTAACTGAAGCTGCCAGAGGTGTCTTCCCCGGGGCCGCCGGGAGCCTGCATCACCCCATCCAGACTGACAAATTCCAGAACGATAATTTTTCTCATAAGTGGCTCCTATATTTGACCGGTGAAATCACAGGCTGGCAGATTGCTAATGGCATCGCAGGCGCGTTACAAATCCGCGATGACGATCTTCTTCATCTTCAGCATGGCCTGCATCGCACGTCCCGCTTTGGCGGGATCGGGATTGCCCAATAACTCGCCCAGTTGTTTGGGAATGACCTGCCAGCTCACGCCGAATTTGTCCTTGAGCCAACCGCAGGCCTCGGCTTCGGGCACGGCGGAAAGTTTTGACCAGTAGTAATCGACCTCCTCCTGATTGTCGCAATTCACCACGAACGAGATCGCCTCGGTGAATTTGAACAGCGGGCCGGCGCTCATCAACTGGAATTCCTGCCCGAACAGGCGGATGGTGACAACTTCGACATCACCGGAAGGCGTGTCTTTCTGAATTGAGCGGTGGACTATCTGCGCATCCTTGAACACCGAGACATAGAACTCGGCAGCCGCAAGCGCCTCTTTGTCGAACCACAGGAATGGATGTATCTTGTTCATGACTTTCTCCTCGCAGATTAAATATTTTCCAGATGCCTGCGCGCTGCATTAAACACACGCTCCGGCACGTGCAACTGATTGACCGGATCGGCATAAAGCATCGCCAATTCATCGAACACAGCATCCGGGTCTTGCAATAACTCGGCCAGTCTGTCGAAGCGTGCCAGAGTCTTCTTGTTCTGCATTGTGTTGTTGGGGCGAGGCATTCCGGTCCACGCATCCCATTGCAGCATTTCCATTTTGTTCAGCGCAGCGATGTCCTTAACGATGTTTCCGGCGATGAACCATAGGCCGCGCATCTCGCCTGTGATGATGCCAAAATATTTCGCATCAAGCTTGCCGCTTCGACATTGCCGCCATGCACTATCGGCAGTGATGAACTGATCTCGAGGAACGTCCAGCACATCATGCCTGACCAGCGGACTTTGCCGCCAGAATTCATCAAATTGGGGATCGACCAGAACCCAGCGTTTTTCTTTTGCATTCCAGTACTCACACAAGGAGTGATCCTCAAAATATCCTGCATTGAAATATGCGCCGAAGCCGTAACGCATTCGCGCCGGAATTCCTTTGGTGCGCAATATAGCCACAAGCAATTTGGCGAAATGGTGGCAAACCCCGGCCAGTCGCTGTTCGGGCCTGCGCGCTAAGGCAAGCGGTGCGCCATTGATGCCAAGAATCCCGTCGAGCAATTCCGTTGCGCGGCGCAAGTGAGCTTCATGCTCGCGCGTCGCCGGTATCTTCACGCTATACATGGTCTCTGCAACGAATTGGTGGATGAGCAGGCCTTGGATAATCCGCACCAAGCTAGGAATATCTTCCGGCAATTGCTTAATCAGCTTCAACTGCGTATCAGTGAACGCCGTCATCGCTCCCGGAATGGCGTAGTAGGCGAGGACATTCATGGTTGATACTCCAAAAAAGTTTTGCCATGCCTGTTAAGGTATAGCATTGCCCCCGTCCACGCGCATGGCAATGCCGTCAAAGCCACCGCCACGGCATACCAGTGTGCACCCATGTCCCACATGGCGATGCCGCCCGCGATGCTGAGCACGAAACCGATGCCGCCCATGACCATGGCATGGCGCATGGGGTTGCGCGGTGCGAGCATGGCGACGAGATAACTTCCCCCGACTCCGTACAGGATGCGATACGTGAGCGCCAGCAGTAGCAGGCCGGTGTCGGTCATCGGTTGACCCCAGGGCGGATAGACATCCAGCGCATGCAATATCTGATCCGTGACTAGCGACAGCACGAAGACCGCGATGAATCCGGCCAGCACTGCACCGATGCTGCGCAACAGACGACGAAGTGGTATGTCTGGATTATTCATAAGGGACTCACTTTTCTGCGACGGTTTTCAATTTGGCAAGACCCGCCTCGAAATCTCTGCCTATCATTTTGTCCATGTTCATGAACAGTCCTATGACTTTCACTATAAATTTATGTTTGTCGTCCAGACTCCAGGTCACGGTGGTGGAATCCCCTGTGGCGCTGAGAGTAAAGGTCGCCACGTTGTGTCCCTCGAACGGTTCGATCATGTGCAGGTCCATCACGATCTTGCTGGGCGGTGTCGTCGCGGTGATCGTGATTTCTCCTTTGCCGACTTCCTTGTTGCCTTCCCATGCGTACATCGCCCCTTTGCCGCTGCTGCTACCGCTGTAGGTTTTTTTCATCGCGGGATCTTTGTTGTAGGGTGTCCAGTCATTCCACAGATGGAAGTCGTTGAGGATCGCGAATATCTTTTCCGGCGCGGCTTTGATGTTGATCGAACGCTCGACGTGAAAGCTGTCCGGCCTGGTTGCGGCATAGATCAGAATCAACACCAGCAATACGACGACTGCGATGAGGATGAATTTCAACATGGCTGTTTTCCTTGTGGTTAATGTTGTTCGAGATATGCGGCCAAACGGTCGAAGGTGCTGCTCCATCCTTCGTCGTGTCCGTCACGCTCGGCGATGGACTGGAACGGCGTCTGGTGCATCTCCATTCGTGTCTTGCCATTCACCTCGCTAAAGTTCACCGTTACCAGTGTTTCCAACCCGCGCTCGCCGGGCTCTTCCCAGGCAAAGGTGAATACCAGCCGTTCCGGTTTGACGACTTCGCGGAATACGCCGCCATGCCAAAGCGGTTCGCCCGTCTCGACCGATTGCAAACAATTGCGCCAGCGTCCGCCGGGACGAGCATCCCATTCGATTTCCGTCGCCGGATGATGGCTAGGCCCCCACCAGTGCAGCGCGTGCTCCGGCTTTGTCCATGCCTCCCACACCAACTGACGCGGAGCATTGAAGGTGCGAATGAGGGTGAGTGTTGAAGAGTTTTGTGTGCTGGCGTCCATGTCTGCTCCTTAGCCGTCGATGGCTTTTGCCAGCCGTTCGAGAGCCTCTTCCCAACTGACGACAAACCGCGCTGCGGCGGCAGCCTGCTTGCGCTCTGCCGAAGCAAAGCGCGTGTGCAAGGTAAGGCGGGTCTTCCCGTCTTGTTCGGCAAAGCTCACCGTCACCACTGCGCGCGGCGGAATTCCCGCACCACAGGGATGTCCCTCTGTGGCCTCTCCGTCGTACACGATGCGCTCATGCTTCACGATCTCGCGGAACGTGCCGATGCAAGGATAGACATTGCCATCCGGTGCGCGCATCTCCAGTTGAAAACGTCCGCCCACCCGTAGATCGCTTTCGCAAGTTTCGTTGTTGAACCCCGCCGGTCCCCACCATTGCATGATGTGTTTTGGATCGGTCCACGCTTGCCACACCAGCGCGCGCGGCGCATCGAACACGCGCGAGTAAGATAATTCCGTGTTTTCTGCAATGCTCATGTTCGCTCCCTCTCGTTTATTGATTGCGATTTAATTCGTAATGCAGACACACCACACCCGACGCAAAGATTTTACTTTTCACCAGCGTGAGTGCGGTTCTGTCCTTGATGTTTTTGAATAAGGGAATGCCTTGCCCCAGCAAAATTGGATTGAGGAACAACCAATACTCGTCGATGAGGTTTTCCGCCATGAGCGCGTGGGTGGCGGAGGGGCTGCCAAACAGCAGGATTTCGCTACCCGCACTTTGCTTGAGCTGGTTGAGTTCGTCGGTTAAATTACTGCTGATGATTTTTGTATTGACGTGATTTTTTTCTTCCAGCGTTTTCGACAATACAATTTTTCTGGCATTTTTATACCAGCGCGTATGTTCAATATCGTGTCGGGAGGGATTGGGCTTGTCTGCCGCAGTGGGCCAATACGCTTCCATCATCTGGTAAGTGTTGCGTCCGTACAATGCGGTGTCGGTCTGCTGAATCCTGTGCTCCACATATTCAAATAAATCGTCACTAATTCTTATCCAGCCCAAGCTGGCCATGCCCGCATCGGTCGAGGCGACAAAACCATCCAGTGACACATGTACAAACGAAACGATTTTTCTCATGATTTTCTCCCTGATTAGACTTTGGATAAATAGCCTGCAAGACGCGCCAATGTTTGGTGTCCGCTTTCAATCTCACCCTGTTTCTCCACCACCATGTCGCATCAAAATTCGCATTCGTGTCGTCCTTGTGTGTGTCTCCATTGCTTAAGCTGATGCGTTCAAGTCAACGATGTTGGGGATAAGCCCGCGTTGTTGCCGGATGTTCAATCGCTAGCTGAATCACTTGCCTGAGCGCCGTCACCGGAATCTCATCGGTGACTTTGAGATTGATACTATTTTTATCTGCCTTGATGCCGGGATAGCTGTCTTTGAATTCAGCGATGTGTTCCGGGTTGCCTGTATAAAGTGAAACGCCATTTTTCCAATAGCCCAATGCCACCCAGCCGGATTCCGTTTGGTATGTCGGTATCTGGCAGGACATGCCGATCTCGGCATCCGGGTAGAGCGCCATGATCAAATCGTGCAGACGCTCAAAGTGCGACTTGCCTTCCGGCACTGCGTCTATGTATTGGCGGACATCTTCGTTCATGGTTTTTTCTTAGCTTTCGCTTTGTGATTGCGTTTCTTTTCCCCGATTTGCAATTGCTGAAGGTAGGCATCCAGACGGTCGAAGCGCTGTTCCCAGAATTGCCGATATTGTTCGATAAAACTGGCCGCTTCCTGCAATGGAGCCGCCTCCAGTTTGCAGGGTCGCCATTGCGCCTGGCGACCTTGCGTGATGAGCCCCGCGCGCTGCAGCACCTTGAGGTGTTTGCTCACGGCGGGCGGGCTGATGTCAAACGGGGCGGCCAATTCGGCGACCGATGTTTCGCCCAAGGCAAGGCGCGCGAGAATGGCGCGGCGCGTGGGGTCGGCGAGGGCGGAGAAGGTGGCGCTGAGACGATCGGAAGACATGTTTGTTTTTGAGTCCGCTCTGTAATTAACCTATTGGTAAATTACACTTGGGCGCCACGTGTTGTCAAGCAACAACCCTGTTGCATGCAGGGTATTTTAGACATACACGCGCTGAATAAAGTGTTCAGGAGTAAAGGGAATGTATGCGCTTGCGCAGAAGCTAAATTTATCGCCCGGATGGGGCGCAACGACACTCAATAAGCGTTAACAACAAAGAGGGAATGTGTGCAAGCGTGCCCCACGGTGACGAATCCGCGGTGTGTCTCCGCCCTAACCGTTTTCAACCAGGCTGCGCATCACCTGATGCCACCCGGCTTCGGCATCGGCTCCCGTTTGTTTGAACGCGGCTTGCAGTTGTTTCATCTGCGTGCCGGTGAGTTGTGTTTCCAGTTTGCTGCCGCTTGCGGTCAGCGATAGCTGGCGCACACGTTTGTCGTGCTCCGCCGTGCTCATCGCGATCAATTTCATTTCGATCAGTTGGCGCATGGGAGCGTTGAGCGCCTGTTTGCTGACGTTGAGCATGCTCAGCAGGGTGTTGACCGAGAGCCCTGGATTACGTCCAACGAAATAGAGGATGCGGTGATGCACGCGCCCCAGACCGCGCTGTTCGAGGATGCGGTCGGGTGGCGCGGTGAAGGCGCGGTAGCCGAAATAGAACTGCTCAATCGCCAGGCGCAACGCGTCATTGCGTGGCATGGAAGCTAAAGTGTCGGCGCTGGGAATTTGGTCAACCATATTGACATGATAGGGGCATCGCCGTTAATCTGTCCATAGGTCAACTTTATTGACATTTATGGATGGCACGTTATGAAGAGCTCACCTCAGTCCGGTAGCCCGCGTTTTTCTGCACGCACCCGCGATCTGCATGCGTCGCCGATTCGCGAAATTTTGTCCGTGATCCAGCGTCCGGGCATGATCTCGTTTGCGGGCGGCTTGCCCGCGCCGGATAGTTTTCCGCAATTCAATCTGGATGCGATGCCGCAGGACGTTTTGCAATACGGCGCCAGCGAAGGCGATTGGGAATTGCGCCAGCGCGTGGCGGAGGATTTGAGCGGACGCGGATTGCAGTGCGATGCGGCACAAGTTCTGATCCTGTCCGGTTCGCAGCAAGGCATAGATCTCGTGGCCAAACTGTTCATCGACCCCGGTGCGGCGGTGGCGGTGGAGTCGCCGACTTATCTGGCGGCGTTGCAGGTGTTCCGATTTTTCGGCGCGCATTTTGCGGCCTACGATGCGGATGCGCTGGATGCGCAATCATGGCAGCGCGAGAAGCCCGCATTCGCCTACGCTATTCCCACCTTTCAAAATCCCAGCGGCCGTTGTCTGGATGCACGCCAGCGCGCCGCACTGGCGGAGACGTGCGATGCCGCGCTCGTTCCTTTGTTCGAGGACGACCCGTATCGCGATCTGGTGTATGACGCTTGCGAACGCACGCCTGTTTGCGCGCGCTTGCAGCGTGCGCCGTGGATATATCAGGGATCGTTCTCGAAAAGTTTGGCGCCGGGGCTGCGCCTCGGCTACCTTGCGGCCTCGCCGGAGTTGTTGCCCTTCCTCACGCGACTCAAACAGGCGGCAGATTTGCACAGCAACCGCGTCAGCCAATGGCTGGTGTTGCAGCAGTTGAACGATACGGCATGCGAGCAACGCTTGCGCGAACTGGCACAAAGCTACCGTCAGCGCCGCGATGCGTTTGAGGCCGCGCTGCGCCGCCACTTCGGCGACCTCGCACGCTGGCAAACACCGCCCGGCGGTTTGTTCTTCTGGCTCACGCTGAATCGCCGCATTGATACACGTTTGTTACTGCCTGCGGCGATAGACGCGGGCGTCGCCTTCATGCCCGGCGAACCCTTCATGCCCGTGCAAGTGGAAGCGTGCGGTCAGCTGCGCCTCAATTTCAGCCACGCCAGCGAAACACAGGCGGAGTTTGGCCTGGCGAAGTTGGCGGCGTTGGTGCGCGAGGAGATATTTTGCAATCCGAATTAGCATGTATGTACTCCACGTATCTACACAAAGCGGGGTGAATTATGCGTATGGCAAAAGTATTCAAGAGCGGCAACTCGCAGGCAGTCAGGATTCCGGCCGAATTCCAGTTCGATACCGACGAGGTGGAAATTTTCCGCCGTGATGACGAACTGGTTCTTCGCAAGAAAGCAAAATCGCTGGCGCAAGCCTTCCACCTGCTGGCTTCCTTGCCAGCCGACTTCATGGCTGAGCGCGAAGACAGCCTGCCGCCCGGCAAAGTCGCCATGTCCGCCATCACATACGGTGAGCTTTGTTTTGCTGCGGAAAAAAGCGCCAAGCCCAAAGAGACGCGGCAAATTCTGGAACACCTCATCGCGCCAATACCCGTGTTGCCGCTGGACGAGAACGCCTCGCAACACTACGGAAAAATCCGCCAGCAATTGCAAGCGAGCGGCAAACTCATCGGCACAACGATTGTGGATCGCAGCTCGCGCGCTGGCGAGCAAACTCATTCTGGTGATCAACAACGAGTCGGAATTCAGACGTGTACACGGGTTGAAGGTTGAGAATTGGGTCGGGTAGGACGGAATAAATAGCGATAACAAGTGGTGGGGAGGTGTTGCCATTAGCAGCCACTGGATGCCCTGAAAATATAAATTTTGAGCATCCGCTTTCAACTTGCGCCATACTGATAGGAGATCGGCGCCAGTGACCGCAAAAGGTGGGATTGTGTTGAGAAACTCGCTTTGGGGCGTGGCGCTGCTGATTGTGACAGGAGTCTGGTCGAAGTTTTGCCGGGTGATCGAGGCAAAATTGAAAGGCACAGCCCAGCCAACTCGCTATCACGCCAAGGTCGTGGGTCGCAGTCCAAGTCCGACAGACTCCAAGACTTTGACATACGAGGAGCACTCATCATGAATTCAAAGCAAACAGTGCTGCGTCGGTGGACTTTTCTGCTTGGCTTCGTGGCCGTTATGTTGGCGGTTGGATTTTTTTCACTCCATCGCAATGGGCGGGTGCAAGAAGTCACTTCGCCCCAGCCTATGGCAACCAAAGTCTACAGGCTGCGTCTGGGCCTCAACCTCGCTGCCGACAGCGCGCTCCACGCTGCTGCCGTTAAGTTTGCCGAGCGGATCAAGGAAAAAAGTCAGGGTCGCATCCAAGTCACAGTCTTTCCAGACCAGCAACTCGGCAGCGACGAACAGATGCTGGAAATGGCGCGAGTCGGCAGCTTAGATCTGCTGCTCACCCCCACAGCCAAACTCAGCAGCGACGTACCCGCAATGCAGTACGCCGATCTGCCATTCTATTTTTCGGATCGAGCCGAACTCTATGCCATGCTCGATGGCGAACCGGGGCAACTGCTGCTTGCCAAGCTCAAGGACGTGGGCTTGGTCGGTGTCACTTTCTGGGAAAACGGCTTCAAGCAGTTTACCGCCAATACTCCTATCCTCAGCCCTAAAGACTTTGCCGGCCTGCGCATCCGCACTATGAAGAGCCGTCTGATCATGGATCAGTTCAGTGCCATGGGCGCGGAGCCGGTGGTCATCGACTTCGCCAACATTCGCCAAGCGCTCGCCGACCACGTGGTCGCCGGTCAGGAAAACCCATTGGTCGCCATCGCCGGTAGGCACATCTACGAAGTGCAAAAACACCTGACCCTGAGCAATCATGCCTGGCTGGGTTATACCTTTTCTATCAGCAGCAAGGTTTTTGAAAGTTTGCCGCAGGATGTGCGCACCCAGATCATCGATACGGCTCGCGAATTGAGTAGTTGGGAACGCGAGGAAACAGCCCGCCGGGAAGCAGGATTCCTGACAACCATTCGCGCCGCTGGCGTCGAGGTGCATGAACTCAATGAGGCGCAACGGCAGCGTTTTGCTGCGGCTCTGGCACCGGTAGTACGCCGCTATGGCTTCGAGATCGGCTATGACCTGCTCGCCAAAACCGAGGAGCTGCGCCTCAACGCCCGCTTGGCGATGTTGCCACAGAGCAAGAAGGCGCCGTTGCTGATAGGGTTGGACGCCGATCTATCGGGAGACGGCAGGGTCGCTGGCGGCGCTATTTTTCGCGGCATGGAAATGGCCGTAGCAGATATCAATGCGCACGGAGGTGTGTTGGGGCGCCCCTTGCACATCATGGCACGCGACCACATGCACAATCCTGAACGGGGTAAAGCCAATCTGGAAATATTTGCAAAACTGCCGGACTTGCTGGCGGTCATGGGCGGGAAAGATGGCGGGGTCATCGAAGCCGAGCTGGACAGCATCCACAAACTCCAGCTGCCCTACCTGATCCCTTGGGCAGCCGTTTCCGACTTGGTCGGGAAAAAGCAGCGGACGAACTTCTGCTTCCGCCTCTCTCTCAGCCACGACTGGAGCGCGCCCTTTCTGCTACGGCACGCCCTTGCGCGAGGCAAGCGGATCGCCATATTGCTGGAACGCTCGGCCATGGGGCGCGCCAACGAGGCTGCGTTGCAAGCCCCCCTTAAAGCTCTTCACTCCGGCAAGGTTCATATCGAGTGGTTCAATCAGGGGGATACCGATTTCCTTGGACGCTTGACCGACTTACAGGCTCAGGGCGTGGACGGCTTGATCATGGTCGCCAACTCCTACGAGGCAAGTGCAATCGTCAAGGCCGTGGCGCAACTCGATGTTCCCATCCCCATCCTCGCCAACTGGGGATTAACGGGCGGCAACTTCTGGGAAAACAACAAGACTGCCCTCACACGCGTGGATCTGCGTTTTGTGCAATCCGTTTTGATTGAAGGCAAAGGAGTCAATCCTCCGCTTGCGGATTTCGCTCAACGTTATCGCATCTATTATGGACTGCAAGGCAAAGAGCCGATATTGGCACCGGCTGGCACCGTTCAAGCCTACGATCTGACCGAGATTCTGGTCCGGGCCGTTGCCCGGGCGGGAAGTACCGACCATCAGGCCATTCGCACCGCCTTGGAAGAGGTGCCGGCTTACGCGGGGATCATCCAAGCTTATGCCCCACCCTTCACGCCCGACCGACATGATGCACTGAGTCCGGGGGCGCTCCGGCTCGCCCGCTACAATGAGTTCGGTCAGATCGTCGCGGCTCACTGAAAGGGAATCAGTCATGATGCCGCGTAGTAAAAGCCTGCGTACCCGTATCACCCTATGGTTTGGAGCCTTTGTCGCACTCTCCATGGTGTTGTTGGGTGGGGCAGTTGCTTATCGCCTCATCACTTCCCTGAATGCAACCCTTGAGGAGCACATCAAAGAACAGGCGACAGCGGATGCGACCCGGCTGGCGCAGCGTTTCGACTATGTGCTGGAAAGCGCCCAAGTGCTGGCCAAGAACCCGTTGCTCATCAACGGCATCAGCGATTCGCAGGCACGTCAAACCAATCTCCCTCCACTGGTGGCCAATTTCATGGCGGGTCGAGATGTGCGTGCCGTGGCGCTGCTGGATTTTGACGGACGTCCCGTGTATTCCAGCCTGCCGGACTTGCCCACCTACCAAGGCTCGAATGCCTTGCGCACAGCACTGAACCAAGGCGTCATCGGACAGGAAATAGATATAGGGCGCAAGCAATGGCGCCTGTTCGTCCCGGTGCTTTACTACAACACGACCCAAGGCGCGCTGCTGGTGGATTTTGATCTGCCGGGCATCGCGGCACGCATTCTGACCTCCTCCTCCGACATGCAGCAGAGCCTTCTGAGCCAAGGAAAAGTCCTGTATGCCAGCAACAACAAGCTTGCCGGGAGTCTGCTAATGGAGCGCCGGTATCTGGGCGAAGGAAGTCAAGAAGCCTTGAGCCATCTGGGGCTTGAACTGGATGTGGTGATGTCGCGCGACCGCCTTCTCGCACCGGCAAACACAGCCATTCGCGATGTCGCATTGCTCGGCTTGCTGCTGACGGCCTTAGCCATCGCCTTGGCAAGCTGGTTCGGTCATCGGCTGGCTCAGCCCATCCTGACGCTCCGCGACCGGGTGGCATTGGCAGATGGCACCCCGGAGCGCCGTTGCGCACCACTGGGAACCGGCGACGAACTGGAGGAATTGGCCAAACAGTTTGACCAGCGTGCCGAGGCGTTACGGGAAGGCGAAGAGCGCCTGCAATTGGCGACCCGTGCCGCAGACATCGGCGTATGGGATTGGGACATCGTCAATAACCAACTCAAATGGGACGAATGCATGTACCGGCTCTATCGCATTCAGCCGGAGGATTTTTCAAATGATTACGATACATGGATGCGCTATGTTCACCCTGATGACGCGCAAATGACGAATGACGCCATCCAAGCTGCCATCCGCAGTGAACATGAATATAAACAGGAATTCCGCATCGTCTGGCCTGACCGTTCCGTGCGCGTCATCCAGGCGGCATCCAAGACCTTTCGAGACCCACACGGCGCCCCCCTGCGCATGATCGGCACCAACATCGACATCACCGAACGCAAGCAGGAGGAAGAAGAAATTCGCCAGCTCAATCAGGAGCTCGAACAGCGCGTCTCCGAACGCACCGCGCAGTTGGAAGCGGCGAACAGGGAAATGGAAGCCTTCGCCTACTCCGTCTCGCACGATCTGCGCTCCCCGTTGCGCGCCATCGCAGGCTTCTCACAAATCCTGCTGGAAGATTATGAAAACAAGCTGGATGCGGAGGGTAAGCGGTTGCTCAATGTGGTGTGCGACAACACCTATCGAATGGGGCAGCTTATCGACGACATCTTGAATTTCTCGCGTACCGGCAGGCTGGAGCTCAATCTTACCGAGATCAATATGGAGCAACTGGCGCGCGATGTGTATGCCGAGCTTCAACTTTCCGCTGTCGCAGACAAACTGCAACTGGAAATTGACGCCATCCCAACAGCCCGGGGCGACAAGGCGATGATGCATCAGGTATTCGCCAACCTGTTATCCAATGCCATCAAATTCAGCCGCAACAGCGAGCCCCCCCGAATCAGGGTCGGCGCTTACGTCGAGAGGAATGAGACGATCTATTTCGTGCAGGACAACGGCATCGGCTTCGACATGCAATATGTGGGCAAGCTGTTTGGCGTGTTCCAGCGCCTGCATGCCGTAACCGAGTTCGAAGGCACCGGGATCGGGCTTGCTATCGTCAAGCGCATCGTCACCCGCCACGGCGGCAGGGTGTGGGCGGAAGGCAAGGTCAACGAAGGCGCGACGATCTATTTTGTTTTACCCTGCAAGGAGACAAAGCCACGAATGACTAAATGAAGGAAGTTGAAGTCCTGCTGGTGGAAGATAACCCGACCGATGCGGAGTTGGCCATTCGTGCGCTGAAGAAGAGCATTCTTTGCAACAAATTGGTTTGGGTTAAGGATGGTGCGAAAGCACTGGATTTCGTCTTTGCTACCGGTGCCTATAGTGCGCGACAGGTGGCAAACGGCTCCGATTTGATCTTGCTGGATTTCCACCTACCAAAGTTGGGTGGCATGGAGGTGTTGCGCCAGCTTAAAAGCGACGAAAGAACCAAAGCCATCCCTGTGGTGGTGGTGACTTCTTCAAAGGAGGGGCGGGATGAAGCGGAGAGTTACCAACTCGGTGCTAATAGTTACATTTGCAAGCCGGTGGAGTTTGATAAATTCGTCAAGGTGGTGTCCGATCTGGGGATTTACTGGGTGATCGTTGGAATGACGTGGCCGCGACTTGGTGAATTCGACCAGCAACTTTTTCAGCATTTTCGCCACTTGGTAGTTGATGTATTCCGAACCGTTATCCGAATGGAATCCCAGGATGACAAACGGAAACCCGCCCAGCAACTTGTGGATGACCGGGAGCATGTGCACCTCGCTGATCTTCTCGCAGGTGGCGACGAATTGCATCTGCGTCAGAAGGTGAATGCCGTAGGCAGAGAAGCTCCCCTGGGGGCACAGTCCACCGCGTTGATGTGATACACGCCTTTGACGCTGTCTTGGTCGCCTTGGTGCACGCTGTCTATGCGGATATAGCCCGGCACGCCATCAGGCTGCGGCGCGCGGCGTGTGCCGATGGGCGCCGCAGTCGGGTTTGTCTTGGTCCAGTGCCGCCGTTTGTTCCGATACGGTTTGCTCCCGCGCAGATTGTACAGATGAGAAACAGAAATGCCCGCCAAGCGCTCGTAGCGCGGGTCGCCGAACACCTCGTGGGCCCGCTCCATGAGCTTCTTGGTGGCAGGCCCGGACAGCGTGCCGTACAGCACATCCGTCGCGGCCAGCAAGGCCACGTCCGCTGCGGTATAGCGGCAGCTGAAACCCCGTTTGGGCGCGCAGGACTGCTTCGTCAGCTTCCCATCCTTGCGGTAGCGCGTCACCAAGCGGGTCACTTGCTGGCGCGACAACCCGGTCATGCGCTCGATGTGGCGCAACAGCACGCCCTTGTCTGCCCGAACGTAAGGGGCATAACCAAACCGCTTGAGCACCCGCTCGACAAACGGGTTGCATTCCTCTTTCGGGACACGAAATGCCACCTCCGATGTCCCGTCCCAAAATGCCTTGACCTGTTCCAAGGTCTTCAGTTTTGCTTCTTCCATGTTGATCACCATGCCTCGCATAATGACCGACCCAGCAAATCAATTTCAGACTCATTTCATATTGGAAGAGGCTACCGTTAGACATCCTCCCCCCGACCCTTTAAACTTGCGAACTTTTTTCGTAGGCCATCACCATGTCAGACGACATCGAACAAACCACCCACGAACCCGTAGCCGTCTCGCGCGATCTGATTACGCGCGAAGTGGCGCGCCGCCGCACGTTTGGCATCATTTCCCACCCGGACGCGGGCAAGACCACGCTCACCGAAAAGCTGC
>CAZXDK010000037.1:0-24699 GCA_964639585.1 uncultured Gallionellaceae bacterium
ATCCGCATTTCCGGCGGCGGGCGCTGCAACTTCACCAACCTCAACGCCAAGCCGGAAAACTACCTGTCGCAAAACCCGCATTTCTGCCGCTCCGCGCTGGCGCGCTACACCCCGCAGCACTTCATCGCCCTGATGGAAAAACACAAGCTGCACTACAGCGAGAAAACCCTGGGGCAATTGTTTTGCGATGACGGCTCGGAAGCGATCATCAAAATGCTCAAGGACGAATGCGATGCGGCGGGCGTGAAGTTGCTGTTGGCGTGCGATATTGACGAGATTCAATATTCCCCTCGCCCGCAAGCGGGAGCACTAAAGGTACGCAATCCGCTATCAGCTAAAGTTGATGCGGAGTTGTCAGAGGGGCTAGGGGTGAGGGACTTTCAGTTAACCACCAGTCGCGGCAACTTCCGCGCAGCCTCGCTGGTCATCGCCACCGGCGGACTCTCCATACCCAAAATCGGCGCAACCCCGTTCGGCTACAAAGTCGCCGAACAATTCGGCATCCCCATGACCAAGCTGCATGCGGGGCTGGTGCCGCTCAGTTTTCACCCGGAAGAGTGGGGCGCTTATGCCGAACTGGCGGGCATCTCGGTCGATGCAGTAGTGAGTTGCGGCAAACAGAAGTTTCGCGAAAATGTGCTGTTCACCCATCGAGGCCTGAGCGGCCCCGCGATTCTGCAAATCTCCTCCTACTGGGAACCCGGGCAGGCGCTGCACCTCGACCTGCTGCCCGAGCGCGATATGCGCCAGATATTCATTGAGCAGCGCGGCAGCCGTATGCTGCTGGATAACTTCCTTGCACAGTATTTGCCCAAGCGCTACGCTGAAATATGGTGCGCGAAATTTGCCGAAAACAAACCGCTCAACCAGTTTTCCGAAAAAGCGTTGGCAGCCTTGGCCGACCAACTGCACGACTGGCAAATCACCCCCACCGGCACGCTGGGTTACAGCAAAGCCGAAGTCACCTGCGGCGGCGTGGATACGCGAGCGCTATCTTCCAAAACCATGCAGGCCAACGATGTACCGGGATTATTTTTTGTCGGCGAGGTGATGGATGTCACCGGCCAACTTGGCGGTTACAATTTTCAGTGGGCGTGGGCTTCCGGCTATGCCGCAGGCCAAGCGGTTTAATGCTATAGTTTTCGCGTTAGGTTTAGTTCACACAGGAGATTCGACGATGCGTATTTTGTGGATGCTGGTAATGACGATGTTGTTGAGTGGTTGCGGCTACAACGATTTTCAAACCAACGACGAGCAGGTGAAAGCCGATTGGGCGGAAGTGCTGAACCAGTACCAGCGCCGTTTCGACCTGATCCCCAATCTGGTTAATACCGTCAAAGGTTATGCTGCTCAAGAAAAAGATGTGCTGATCGGCGTAACCGAGGCGCGCGCCAAGGTGGGCAGCATTCAGGCGACGCCCGCGCTGATTAACGATGCACAAGCATTCGCCAAATTTCAGTCCGTGCAGGGCGAGCTGACTTCTGCGTTGAACAAGCTGATGATGGTCACCGAGAATTATCCGCAACTGAAATCGGACGCGATCTTCCGCGATCTTCAAGCGCAATTGGAAGGCACCGAGAACCGCATCACCGTGGCGCGCAACCGCTACATCAAATCGGTGCAAGCCTACAACGTGCTGACGCGTTCCTTTCCGACCAACCTGACCGCGATGATGTTCAGCTATCAGGTCAAACCTTCGTTCACGGTGGACGACGAGAAGGCCGTGTCGAAAGCCCCTGCGGTGGATTTCGCAGCGCCCAAGGCTGCTCCGCAAAAATAACATCAGCCACGGATTAACACAGATGAACACGGATTATCAATGTGAGGCTGATGGCAGAGCGCAAGTCCTGTCTGGTTTTATCCGAGGCAATCCGTGTGCATCCGTGGCTAATTGTGTTTCCTTAAGCTGATGAAAAAGTTTTTTTGGCAAACCTTCTTGCTTGCGCTGTTGCTTTGCGGCACGGCGCAAGCCGAGGTCTCGGTTCCGCCGCTGAAACAGCGCGTCACCGATCTTACCGCGACCTTCGATGCCGCGCAGATACAGGCGCTGGATGCGCGTCTTGCCGCATTCGAATCCGGCAAAGGAGCGCAAATCGCGGTGCTGATGCTGCCCACTACGCAGCCGGAAACCATAGAGCAGTTCGGCATCCGCGTGGCTGAGGCGTGGAAGTTGGGGCGCAAAGGTGTGGATGACGGCGTGCTGTTGCTCATCGCCAAGGATGACCGCAAGCTGCGCATTGAAGTGGGCTACGGGCTGGAGGGCGCGCTCAACGATGCCACGGCGAAGCGCATCGTGGCCGAGGTCATTTCGCCATATTTTAAGCGCGGCGAGTTTTATGCCGGGGTCGATGCCGGGGTGGCGGCGATCATCAAGGTGGTGGAGGGCGAACCGTTGCCAGCGCCTGAGCCCGACGCCGCGACTTCCTCTTTTAGCGACGACCTGAGCATGCTGCAAACCTTGTTGGGGGCAGTCATTGCCATCGTCATGCTGGGCAATCTGCTGCTGCGCCAATTTTTGGGGCGGCTTCCGAGCGGGCTGATTGTGGGCGGGCTCATCGGAGGTTTGGCCTGGGCATTGCTGGCTTCGCTGATATGGGCCGGGCTCTGCGGGCTGATCGCTTTCGTGTTGTCCCTGCTGTTCGGAAGCGGTGGCGGGCGCGGCACATCGGGTTACTCCGGCTGGGGCGGCGGCAGTTCCGGCGGCTGGAGCGGGGGCGGTGGTGGCGGTTTTAGCGGGGGCGGTGGCGGCTTCGGCGGCGGCGGCGCATCGGGAGGCTGGTAATGAATATTAAACGCGTCATCAAACATCTCTCTATCGGCAACTCGGCAGTGCGGCGCAATTTCCCGCGCGCGGCATTGGCCAATATCGAGCGCACCATCGCGCAAGTGGAGCAAACGCATGCCGGGCAAATCCGCTTCGCCGTAGAGGCCACGCTGGAACTGTCACCGTTGCTTGCCGGGCAAACGGCAAGGGAGCGCGCCATTGAGGTGTTTTCGCAATTGCGCGTATGGGACACCGAGCACAACAACGGCGTGCTGATTTATCTGTTGCTGGCGGATCGCGATGTCGAAATAGTCGCGGACCGCGGTGTGCATGGCAAACTTGGTTCAGCTACCTGGGAGACCGTCTGCCAGGAGATGGAAGCCGCATTCCGCCAAGGCCAGTTTGAACAGGGGGTCATAGCCGGGATACGCAGCGTGGGGGCGCATCTCGCGCGTCACTATCCGCAAGTTGGCGCGAAGGCCAACGAGTTGCCGGATAAACCGGTGATACTCTGAGGCTGCAATGACGGTCGAAACCGAACTCAAACTCCACTTAAAACTGGAACTTGGCAATGTCTGTCAATTAGCGCATCCAAGCCCGTTCACCCAACTCCGAGCTTGCCTTGAAAGCAGCGTATTCCAACGCTGAAATAACGGAAAATATGCTCGGAGATAAATGGAAGGCGAAAGAGATGTATGAAGACTTTATCAAACAACACCCTGCCCATGCATTGGCAGGTGACGCCAGGAAAAGAATTGAGGCGATGACCAAAAAAGGTTGATTTTTACGCGGGCTTGGCTGAGGGAGTGAGGCCGAATAATGGCGTGGGGGGTATAACATTGGGGTGAGGATGGGCAAGCTGAAGTTAAGCGGTGTTAGGCAGCCGCTCACTCTTTAGCCCGCATTTGATAGTCTGCTACGACCTGTATGTGCGGGCTGCCGCAGGAGGGGCATAGGTCAAATTGGATGAGAATGCCGGGTCAGGAAGGATGGAGCCAGCTTGATTGACACTGGAGTGTGCAATGAAGTTGTCACGTTTGCAGCCTATAATGACCTTGCAGGTTAATAAGGTTAGTTGCTTCCGTTTGTAATTGTATGACTATTCAACTGCATTATGGGGTGTAGAATCACTACGGGAGCTAAAGCATGTTTTTCGTCACACTAATTTGAAAGAATTCAAAATGCTCAATCAAATTAACACGCATTCCGAGTACTTGAATCCGATACTCGCGCATTACCAGCACAACCCGAATGACCTGCTACAAATACTGCGCGAGGCGCAGGAGCATTATGGTCATATCCATTCCGACGCCATAGATTACCTGAGCGAGCAATTGCAGTTGCCGCGCTCCAAAATTGAGGGCGTGGCTGGTTTTTATTCCTTTCTGTATTTGCAACCGCGCGGCGAGTTCCGGGTGTTGTTTTCCGACAATATCACCGACCGCATGCTGGGAAATCAGGATTTATTGCAAGCTTTATGCAGCCAGCTCTGGGTTGAGCAAGGCAAGCTATCCGAGGATGGCTTGGTCAGTGTCGCGACAACCTCGTGTACCGGTTTGTGCGATCAGGGGCCGGCGCTGCTGGTGAACAATATCGCGATCAATCGTTTAACGCCGGAGCGCATCAGCGCCATTGCCGAGCTGATCCGCGAGCGTGTGCCCGTGTCGGCTTGGCCCGCCGAGTTTTTTGCCATTGAAGACAATATCCGGCGCAAAGATATTTTGCTCGACAGCCGTTTCAAGTCTGGATCGGCGCTATCCGCATTGTTGCAGCGCGGGGCAGACGAGACTTTGCTGGAGATCAAGGCGTCCAAGCTGCGCGGACGCGGCGGCGCGGGTTTCTCCACCGGCATGAAATGGGAGTTTTGCCGCAACGCCAGTGGTGATGCGCATTACGTGGTGTGCAATGCCGACGAAGGCGAGCCGGGCACATTCAAGGACAGGGTGTTGCTGAACGGTTATGCCGACATGGTGTTCGAGGGCATGACAATGTGCGCGCGTATCATCGGCGCGAAAAAAGGTTTCCTCTATTTGCGCGGCGAATACCGCTACATGCTGGATCACTTGCAGGCGGTGCTGCATCATCGGCGCCAGCAATCACTGCTTGGGACGAGCATCCTCGGCAACGCCGATTTTGATTTCGACATCGAGATTCATCTGGGCGCGGGCGCGTATGTCTGCGGGGAAGAGTCTGCTTTGATCGAGTCGCTGGAGGGCAAGCGCGGCACGCCGCGCAATCGTCCGCCGTTTCCGGTGACCAGCGGTTATCTCAATCAGCCTACGGTGGTGAATAACGTCGAGACCTTCGCATCGACCAGTTTGATCGCTTTGCACGGCGGCGCATGGTATGCCGGTATCGGCACCGAGACATCCAGCGGCAGCAAAATACTTTCCGTGTCGGGCGATTGCGAGCGTCCGGGCTTGTATGAATATCCCTTCGGCGTGACGGTGGCGCAAGTGCTGGCCGATTGCGGTGCGCGCGAAACCCAGGCGGTGCAGGTTAGCGGTGCATCGGGCGTGTGTATCGCGGCGCATGAATTTGACAGGCGCATCGCCTTCGATGACATCCCGACGGCGGGGGCGTTCATGGTGTTTAACCAAAGCCGCGATATGTTTGAGGTGGCGCGCAATTTCGTGCATTTCTTTGCGCATGAAAGTTGCGGGTTTTGCACGCCATGCCGAGTCGGCACTTCTTTGCTGTCCAATATGATGGACAAATTTGCGCACGGTCACGGCTCGCCCTACGATTTTGCCGAGATTGAAAAACTCAACGTTTTGTTGCTGTCCATGAGCCATTGCGGGTTGGGACACTCGGCCTGCAATCCGGTGTTGGATACCATCGCCAAATTCCGCCCTGCTTACGATCAGCGTATGGCGCACAAAGATTTCGTTCCGGCCTTTGATCTTGATCGCGCCTTGTCGCAGGCGCGCCAGATGACCGGACGCGACGACACCGGAGCACACTTGGAGCGCACTCATGAATAATAATTGTTTTTCTCGTTTGCTCTTTCTGCCGCTTGCGGGAGAAAGTTGGATAGAGGGGGAGCGTAGCGATGAGTCAAGATAAAACTTTTACCCTTGATGGCAAGACCATTCCGTTCAGCGAAGGTCAGACTATTATTCAGGCGGCGATGGATGCCGGCGAATACATTCCGCATTTGTGCTTCAACCCCGAGTTCAAGCCGCATGGCTCTTGCAAATTGTGCACGGTGAAAGCCAATGGACGGCAGACCGCTTCATGCACCCAGCAACCTCAACCCGGCATGGTGGTCGAGAGCGATACCAAGGAGTTGAACGACGAGCGGCGCGCCTTGTTGCAGATGCTGTTTGTGGAAGGGAATCATTTCTGCCCGTCTTGTGAAAAAAGCGGCAATTGCCAGTTGCAGGCTACCGCTTACGAGCTGGATATGATGTCGCCGCATTACGACCATTTTTTTCCAGATCGTCCCGTGGACGCGTCGCATACTGAATATTTGCTCGATTTCAATCGCTGTATCCTGTGTTCCCTCTGCGTGCGCGCCAGCCGCGATGTGGATGGCAAGAATGTGTTTGCCCTGTCCGGGCGCGGTATCAAGAGCCATCTGATCGTCAATGCGAAGTCGGGCCAACTTGCGGACACCGACTTTTCCGACGATGACAAGGCCGCGCATGTTTGCCCCGTCGGCGTTATCCTCAAAAAGCGCGTTGGATTTGCCGTGCCTATAGGTAAGCGCAGCTTCGATGAGCAGCCCATTAGCGCAACGCCGCATCCGATCGCGAAAGGAGTCTGAGATGGACGCCCCGGTAAAAAAACTGAAAGTAGCGACCACTTCCCTGGCCGGATGCTTCGGCTGCCACATGTCCTTTCTCGATATCGACGAGCGCATACTGGAGTTGATTAAGCTGGTTGAATTCGACCGGTCGCCGATCACCGACATCAAACATTGCGGGCCATGCGACATCGGGATTATCGAAGGTGGGCTGTGCAATGCCGAGAACGTGCATGTGCTGCGCGAGTTTCGCGCCAACTGCAAAATTTTGATCGCGATGGGGGCTTGCGCCGTGAACGGCGGTTTGCCCGCGCAGCGCAATCATCTTTCGCTGCCGCTGATTCTGGAAGAGGTGTATCACGCGCAGCATGGGCTGGTCGATGGTTTTATTCCGAATGATCCGGAATTGCCCTTGCCGCTGGATAAGGTGCATCCTATCCATGAGGTTGTGAAGGTCGATTATTTTATTCCCGGTTGCCCGCCTTCCGGCGATGCCATCTGGAAGGTGTTGACCGATCTGCTTGCCGGGCGTGAGCCGGAACTCGGTCATGGCTTGATTCACTACGATTAAGGGTACGTCTATGTCATTCGAATTGGAAACTGCTGCTCATCCGGAGAATCTGCGCCGCGTTGCGATCGACCCGGTATCGCGTGTCGAAGGTCACGGCAAGGTGACCATCCTGCTGGATGATAAAAATAAAGTGCATCAGGTGCGTTTGCACATAGTCGAGTTTCGCGGCTTCGAAAAATTTATTCAGGGGCGGCCCTACTGGGAAGTGCCGGTGATGGTGCAACGCTTGTGCGGCATCTGCCCGGTGAGCCATCATCTGGCGGCCAGCAAGGCGCTCGATGCCATCGTCGGCGCCAAACATCTGACGCCGACGGCGGAGAAGATGCGCCGTCTGATGCACTACGGTCAGATTTTACAGTCGCACGCGCTGCATTTTTTTCATCTGTCTTCGCCCGATCTGCTGTTCGGTTTCGATAGCGACGTCGCCAAGCGCAATATTATCGGCGTGGCGGAAAAACATCCCGAGACTGCCACGCGCGGTGTGTTATTGCGCAAATTCGGGCAGGAGGTGATACGCCATACGGCAGGCAAGCGCGTTCACGGCACGGGTTCCGTTCCCGGCGGAGTGAACAAGTCGCTGAGCGTCGCAGAGCGCGACGAGTTGCTGAAGGACATTTACCAGATGGTGGCCTGGAGCCGCGATGCGGTGCATCTGGCAAAAGAGCTGCACCACAAAAATCCGGAGTTGTATAACAGCTTCGGCGCGTTCCGCGCCAACCTGATGTCTATGGTGGGTTTCGACGGCGGGCTGGATTTGTATCACGGCCGCCTGCGTGGCCGCGACGAGAACGGCAACATCCTGTTCGATGGCGTGGACTATCAGAACTACACGCAACTGATCTCGGAAGAAGTAAAAAACTGGAGCTACATGAAATTCCCTTATCTCAAATCGCTGGGTAAGGAGAAGGGCTGGTATCGTGTCGGGCCATTGTCGCGCATCCAGAATTGCGATTTTATTTCGACGCCATTGGCCGAGGTCGAGCGGCGCGATTTTGTCGCCTACAGCGGCGTGATGCCGATGCACGCGCCGCTGGGGTATCACTGGGCGCGCATGATCGAAATGCTGCACGCTGCCGAGATGATCAAGGATCTGCTGCACGATGACGACATCATGGGCGGCGATTTGATGGTGACGGGCGAACGCGCCAGCGAAGGCGTGGGCGTGATCGAAGCGCCGCGCGGTACGCTCATCCATCACTATCGCGTGGACGAAAACGATCTCGTCACCATGTGCAACCTCATCGTGTCCACCACGCACAACAATCAGGCGATGAACGAAGCGGTGCGCCGCGTTGCGCAGCAATACCTGCACGGCCACGAAATCACCGAAGGCTTGCTCAACCACATCGAAGTTGCAGTGCGCGCTTTCGACCCCTGTTTGTCTTGTGCAACGCATGCGTTGGGCAAGATGCCGCTGGAGGTGGAGGTGTTGAATGAGGCGGGCGAACAATTGTCCCGCATGTCGCGCTCCAGTGCCGGCGCGGTAGCCTGATGGCTGCTCCCGTTCTTGTTTTTGCGGTCGGCAATGAATCGCGTGGCGACGATGCGCTTGGCGTCTTGCTGTTAAGAGAGCTGGACGGCTGGTTAAAGGCTAACGCTTGCGCCAGTCAGTTTGAACTGCTGGAAGATTTCCAATTGCAGGTTGAGCACGCGATGGATATGCGGGACAGGCGCTTGGTGCTGTTTATTGATGCGGGGATGGACACCCCGGCGCCGTTTGTTCTTTATCGCGCACAAAACAAAAGTGAGCCGGTTCTTTACAGTCATGCTCTGGTTCCCGAAGCGTTGTTGAAAGTGTATGAACAGTTTTATCGGGAAGCCCCCCCGGCGGTGTTTGTCCTGTGTGTTTGCGGTGAGCATTTCGAGTTGGGCGAGAGCCTGTCTTCCTTGGCGGCAGAGAGATTGGCGTTGGCATTTGAATTTGCCAAGGCGCTTTTGCTGAAACCCGAGGTTGCCGCCTGGGAAAGTTTCTGTAGCCAAAGCGACAGGGTTGCCGCGGAAAACAGCGCTGCAAATCACCCGGTCAACACACCGGATAGCGCCTGCGCGGGGATGGCGGTTTAGCCGGTGTTCCCCTGAATTAGTATGCGAGTTTAATTTCAATCATTACGATACCTCATCATGTCAAAACACTACTTAACCCCTTTGTTTGCCCCAAAATCCGTGGCCGTTTTCGGCGCCAGCGACCGCGTTGATGCGGTCGGCCAGATCGTGTTTCAAAACATGCTGGACAGCGGATTTCAAGGCGCGCTTTATCCCGTCAATGCCAAGAATGCCGAAGTGCAGGGGCGCAAAGCATACGCGTCCATCTCCGATATTGAGGAAAAAATCGAGTTGGTGGTGATTGCGACGCCGCCGAAAACCGTACCGGATATTATCGAGGAGTGCGGTAAGCGCGGCGTTAAAGCGGCGGTGATTATCACGGCGGGTTTTGGTGAGATAGGCCCGGAAGGCAAGGAGCTGGAGCGCCAGGTGCTGGAAAATGCCAAACGCTACGGGATACGCCTGGTCGGTCCGAACTGCCTGGGCGTGATGCGTCCCGGCATCGGCCTGAATGCCACGTTCAACAAGGGCGGGGCTAACACGGGCAACCTGGCCTTGGTTTCCCAGTCCGGCGCTTTGTGCACCGCCGTTCTGGATTGGGCGCAGGTCAATGATGTCGGGTTTTCCAGCGTGGTGTCGATGGGTTCATCCGCCGATGTGGACTTCGGCGAGATACTCGACTTTTTGGTGTCCGATCCGCAGACGCAAAATATTTTGATGTATATCGAGGGTATCCGCGAGTCGCGCCGCTTTATGAGTTCGCTGCGTGCCGCTGCGCGCGTCAAGCCTGTCATCATAGTCAAGGTCGGGCGCCACGAAGCGGGTTCCAAGGCGGCCATGTCGCACACCGCTTCGCTGGTGGGGTCGGACGATGCCTTCGATGCCGCCGTGCGCCGGGCTGGCGTGGTGCGCGTGAAAACGGTGACTGAACTTTTCTCGGCCGCCAAGGCGTTGTCCTGCGGCTTCCATCCCTCCGGCAACCGTCTGGCGATAGTCACCAATGGCGGCGGGCCGGGCGTGATGGCGACGGATCGTGCGTCTGATTTGGGGCTGGTGATGGCGAATTTGTCCGATGCGACGATGGAGCGCTTGAATAAGGTGTTGCCGCCGAACTGGTCGCACGGCAACCCGGTGGATGTGATCGGGGATGCGCAGGTGGATCGCTATCAACACGCGGTTGCCGCGTGTCTGGAAGATCCCAATGTGGACGGCGTGTTGACTATCCTGACGCCGCAAGCGATGACCAAGCCTTTGGATGCGGCCAAAGCGGTGATCGAGATTTCCAACCAGTACAAAAAACCTTTGCTGACGTGCTGGATGGGGGAGGCGCAAGTGGCCGAATCGCGCAAGGCCTTTGCCCACGCCAAGACGCCGAATTTCCGTACGCCGGAGCCGGCGGTGGAGGTGTTTTCCTATCTTTCCGCTTATTACCAGAACCAGAAATTATTGATGCAGATGCCGGGGCCTTTGTCCAACCAATTGGAGCCGGATGTGGAAGGCGCGCGCATGGTGATCGAGGGCGCGTTGCTCGACAAACGCAAGGTGTTGAGCGAAATGGAATCGAAGGCGCTGTTGTCTGCTTTCCATATTCCCGTGGCAAAAACCATGATCGCGCATTCGCCCAACGAAGCGCTGTTGATCGCGCAGCAACTCGGCTTTCCGGTGGCGATGAAGGTGAACTCGCGCGACATCACCCATAAGAGCGACGCCGGCGGCGTGATGTTGAATCTGGGTAACGCCCAGGCGGTGCGTGCGGCGTATCACGACATTTCTGAAAACATCAAACGCAACCGCCCCAATGCCCATATGGAAGGCATTTCCATTCAGCCTATGATAGTCAAGCCGAATGGTCGAGAACTGATGGTCGGGGTGATTAACGATCCGGTATTCGGTCCGGTGATTACCTTTGGGGCGGGTGGCACGATGGTGGAGGTGATGGGCGACCGTTCGGTCACCTTGCCGCCGTTGAACACGTTTCTCGTGAAAGATTTGATTAAGGGGACGCGTATTTCCAAGTTGCTGGGCGCTTTCCGCCATATGCCGCCGGCAGATATGGAGGCGCTGGAAAACGTGCTGTTGCGCGTATCGGAAATGGTGTGCGAGTTGCCGATGCTGATGGAAATGGATATCAATCCGCTGATCGTGGATGAACACGGCGCGCTGGCTGCCGACGCACGGGTGGTGGTTGATTTCCGGCCGCAGGCAGCGGATCGCTATTCGCATATGGCGATTTATCCGTACCCCACGCATTTGGTTAACCACTGGCAACTGGCCGACGGGATGGACATTACGGTGCGTCCGATCCGCCCCGAAGATGCCGAGTTGGTGCAGGCTTTTGTGCGCAACCTGTCCGATGAGTCGCGTTATTTCCGCTTCATGAACAGTATGCAGGAGTTGAGCCAGTCCATGCTGGTGCGCTTTACGCAAATCGACTATAGCCGCGAGATGGCGCTCATCGCTGTGACCGAAGAGCACGGCAAGGAAGTGGAGTTGGGCGTGGCGCGCTTTACTACCAACCCGGACGGTGAAAGCTGCGAATTCGCTTTAGTGATCGCCGACAACATGCACGGCAAGGGCTTGGGGCAAAGGTTGATGACGGCGGTGATGGATGCCGCCCGTTCAAAAGGCTTGAAAGTGATTGAAGGTGAAGTGCTTAGAAACAACGCGGATATGTTGCACCTGATGGACAGGCTCGGCTTCAAGGTTGAGACGAGTCCGGAGGACGATAGCATCAAGACAGTGCGCAAGGTGCTTTAAACCGATCCATGCAAACTGTTTATTTAACGCACCCATTGTGTCTCAAGCATGAAATGGGCGCCGACCACCCGGAGTGCCCCGCACGCATTCATGCCATAGAGGATCAGCTTATCGCTTCCGGCTTGATGCAATTTCTGGCGCAGCAAGAAGCGCCGCAAGTTACGCGCGCGCAGTTGTTGCGTGTGCATGCGCCGGAGTTTGTCGAGTCCGTGTTTACCCTTGCGCCCAAAGCCGGTTTGCTGCATCTGGATGGCGATACGGCGATGAACCCGTACAGTCTGGATGCGGCGTTGCACGCATCCGGCGCGGCGGTAAAGGCAGTGGATATTTTGATGGCGGGGCAGGCCGAGAACGCGTTCTGCAATATCCGTCCTCCGGGACATCACGCGGGGCGCTCCGGTGCGGCCGGTTTTTGTATTTTTAACAACATTGCGGTGGCTGTCGCACATGCGCTGGAACAGTATGGTTTGCAGCGTGTAGCGATTGCCGATTTCGATGTGCATCACGGCGATGGCTCCGAAAATATTTTTCACGATGATCCGCGTGTGATGTTGTGTTCGACCTTCCGCCACCCTTATTACCCCTATAGCGGCGCCGACAGCGGCAACGATCACATCATTAACGTACCGCTGGCGGCGGGAGCGGCTGGGGAGGAGTTCCGTGCGGCGGTCACGCAACATTGGCTACCCGCGCTGGAGCGTTTTCAGCCCCAGATGTTGTTTATATCGGCCGGTTTCGATGCGCACCGCGAGGATGATATGGGCGGGCTTGCGTTGCGCGAGGCCGACTATGTGTGGGTGACAGAAAAACTTAAGGCGATTGCGGCGCAGTATGCCGAAAGCCGTATTGTTTCTGTGTTGGAAGGCGGCTACGCGCTTGCCGCTTTAGGGCGAAGTGCTGTAGCGCATATTAAAGTGTTGAGCGGGCTGTAAAGAAATTATTAACTTGAGCCCCGTATAATCCCTGTTGTTAATATCTGGAGAGTAAACGTGCATACCAAATCGTTTTTTGTTAAGGACCCGATGGGGCTTGAAATTGAACAGCCTTCATTAGGCATGGATGCGGAAAGCATCCTGGAGGATTTCGCCCATTATTTCAGCCATACACTGGGCTGGGACACCAGAAATCTCGTTGCCCATCACGTTTATTCGTCGCTTTCGCATTCGATTCTGGACCGATTGGTTGAACGCTGGAAAGACACGCAGAATGCGTATCGCGCGCAAAACTGCAAGCGCGCCTTTTATCTCTCATTGGAGTTTCTGATGGGGCGAACGCTGGGCAATGCCATGCTGAATCTGGATATCGAGGCTTCGACCACGCAAGCGCTCAGGAAGCTCGGCCTCGTGTTGGAAGAGGTCGCCGATCGGGAACACGACGCGGGGCTGGGCAATGGGGGTTTGGGGCGTTTGGCGGCGTGTTTTCTGGATAGTTGCGCGACCCTGCAATTACCGGTGATGGGCTACGGCATACGCTATGAATATGGCATGTTCCGTCAGCGCATAGACAACGGCTATCAAATCGAGGAGCCGGATCATTGGTTGCGCAATGGCAATCCTTGGGAGATCGAGCGTCCAGAGTTTACCGCGCGCGTCAAGTTCGGCGGCCAAACCGAGTTGCATCATGATGCGCACGGCAGGTTGCGCGCGTACTGGAAATACACCAACGATGTGATGGCGGTGCCCTACGATGTGCCGATTCCCGGTTACCACAATGGCACCGTGAATACCTTGCGCTTGTGGAAAGCGGCGGCTACTGAAGAATTCGACCTGCGGGAGTTTAATGCGGGCAGCTATGCCGAGGCGGTGGCCTCCAAGAATGCCGCAGAACATATCACCATGGTGCTTTACCCCAATGACGCAAGCGAGAACGGCAAGGAATTGCGCTTGCGCCAGCAGTATTTTTTGGCGTCGGCCAGCTTGCAGGACATATTGCGCCAATGGGTGAGCGTCAACGGCAATGATTTCAGCGAGTTTGCCGAGAAAAATTGTTTCCAGTTGAATGACACCCATCCCACTTGTGCGGTGCCTGAATTGATGCGCCTGTTGATGGATGAGCATGGCATGTCATGGGACGATGCCTGGCGCATCACCAGCAACACGATGGCTTATACCAACCACACTTTGTTGCCGGAAGCCTTGGAGCGTTGGTCGGTGAGCATGTTTGGTCGTTTGTTGCCCCGTTTATTGGAAATTGTTTTCGAGATCAATGCGCGTTTTATCAAAGTCGTGGCGCAACATTGGCCAGGGGATGTCGAGCGGGAAAAGCGCATGTCGATTATCGAAGAGGGCGCCGAGCAGCATGTTCGCATGGCTTATTTGGCGATTGTCGCCAGTGTTTCCGTGAATGGTGTGGCTGAGTTGCACTCGGAGCTGTTGAAAAAATATTTGTTCAGGGATTTCTTTGAGTTGTGGCCGGCAAAATTCAACAACAAGACCAACGGCGTCACTCCGCGCCGCTGGATGGCTTGGGCAAATCCGGCATTGAGTAATTTGATCACCCACACTTTGGGTTCCGAAGGGAAAGGCTGGGTGTCCAATATGGCAGGGCATTCGACGAGCCAAGGTTGGCTTGTCGATATGAGCAAATTGAAAGGATTGACGGCATTTGTGGATGACGCGTCGTTCCGTATCAAGTGGCGTGTCATCAAGCAGGAAAACAAGGTGCGCTTGGCGGAGATGGTGAAACGCGATTGCGGGGTCGAGTTCAATACCAATGCCCTGTTCGATGTGCAGGTGAAACGCATACACGAATATAAACGCCAACTGCTTAATGTGCTGCATGTGATCCATCTTTACGACCGAATCAAGCGCGGCGATATTGCGGATTGGACGCCGCGTTGCGTGTTGATCGGGGGCAAGGCGGCGCCCGGTTACAAAATGGCTAAAAAGATTATCAAGCTGGTGAATGCCGTTGCGGATATCGTCAATACAGACCCGGACGCGGCGGGTTTGCTGCAACTGGCGTTCATACCCGATTACCGCGTGTCGGCCATGGAGGTGATATGTTCTGCTGCGGATTTGTCGGAGCAGATATCGACCGCTGGAAAAGAGGCGTCCGGCACCGGAAATATGAAGTTCATGATGAACGGTGCGTTGACGATAGGTACGCTGGATGGCGCCAATATTGAGATACGTGAGGAAGTGGGGCATGAAAACTTCTTCCTTTTCGGATTGACCGCAGAGGAAGTGGAGGCGACCAGGGGGCATTACAATCCAACCGAGATCATCAATGAGGACGAGGACTTGAAGCGGGTGATGCACCTCCTGGGAAGCGGTCACTTCAATTTGTTCGAGCCTGGAATATTTAACTCTATCATTCAGTCAATTTACAATCCCCACGATCCGTGGTTGACGGCGGCAGACTTCCGCAGCTATGTAAATGCGCAACGTGAAGTGGCGGTTGCTTATCGCGATGCAGATCGCTGGACACGCATGAGCATTTTGAATACGGCCGCCAGCGGGAAATTCTCCAGCGACCGGACTATCTTGGACTACAATCAGGACATATGGCGCTTGCCGCACGTAACGGTTGTCCCGGATTGACAGAGCGGGAGTTTCTTGCAAGGAAAGTTGATATGCGTGTTTTATTTGTGACTTCGGAAGTGACTCCCCTGATCAAGACCGGAGGATTGGCGGATGTCAGCGCGGCATTGCCTTCAGCCCTGCGGCGTTTGGGTGATGATGTAAGGGTGTTGTTACCCGGTTATACCCAAGTGTTGACATTGCTTGAGTCGTTCAGGATCGAAGTGTTTTTTTCGGGAATCACCGGATTTCCGGATTGCCGCCTGTTGGCGAGCACCTTGCCGAATGGCGTATCGCTTTGGGTGATTGATTGCCCGGAGTTGTTTCAGCGGGATGGCGGGATATATCAGGACGGCAAGGGGGAGGATTGGGTAGATAATCCTTTACGCTTTGGCTTGCTGTCAAAAGTGGCAGCTATTCTGGGCGGGAAAGACTCTCCAGTTGAATGGCGACCCGATATCGTTCATTGCAATGACTGGCAAGCCGGATTGACCCCCGCTTACCTGCATTTCGCACCGGGAGGCGCGCCTACTGTCATCACGATACACAATCTGGCTTTCCAGGGCGTATTTTCGCCGCAGACGGTGGACGAGTTAGCGCTGCCAGAGGAAAGTTTTCAGCCTTATGGTCTGGAATACTGCGGCAATATGTCGTTTCTAAAAGCCGGATTGTTTTACGCCAATCATATTACTACCGTGAGTCCGACCTACGCGCGAGAAATTCAATCGGATGCGTTGGGGTTCGGGTTGCAGGGTTTGTTGAGAAGCCGAAGCGGCAGATTAACGGGCATCCTGAATGGTATTGATGACGGGGAATGGAATCCCGCGACCGACCCCGCGCTAGTGCACGCTTACGATGTCAAAAGCCTGGCGGCTGGTAAAGCAGATAATAAACGTGAGCTGCAAAGGCGATTGGGCTTGCATGCGAATGCGGATACACCGCTGTTCGGTGTGGTCAGTCGCTTTACCTACCAGAAAGGCCTGGATGTCGTCCTTGAAATTGCGCCACAGCTGATTGCCGCTCATGCGCAGTTAGTCCTGCTGGGCAGCGGAGATGCCGCAATGCAAAGCGCAGCGTTGGCTTTGGCCGATCAATATCCGGGACAGGTGGCGGCAATTGTCGGTTTTGACGAAGGATTGTCGCATTTGATCGAAGCCGGAGCAGACATTTTCTTGATGCCGTCGCGTTTTGAACCTTGCGGATTGAATCAAATGTACAGTCAGCGTTATGGCACTCCGCCTATCGTTCATGCCACTGGCGGATTGGCCGATTCAGTCATTGATTGCAATAAGGCAACTCTGGAGCAAGGCGTCGCCACCGGTTTTGTATTTAACGAAATGACACCGCAAGCTTTGCAGGACTGCATCCGCAGGGCTTTAGCGGCTTATCATGACAAAAAGATTTGGTCTGCGTTGAGGTTGAACGGGATGAAGAAAGATTTTGGCTGGCACAGCAGTGCGCTCAAATACCGGGAGATTTATTTGAGTCTTACCGGGAGTAAATAAAAAATTTCGAGCCATTTTATTTTTGCATTAAATAATTGGCGCGGAAATTGCTTTTGTATGGCTTGAATAGATTATTTTTGTTGCATTCGTATCGGCTATTGCAGCCTGCGGATAGAAAACGGACGTTGCTGTAAGGGTAGTGGAATGCAATAGAGCAGTTATCCGCTAGCCAGTTCGGTTGAGCATTGCGCGTGTACAGTATCCGCGTTTCGGGTATTATTGCCTGTCTGGTAGGCGCTTGGAGGTAGGGTGTCTGCTTGAAACTAGGGGCGCGCGCGCCGTCGCGGAGCAGTCGGAGCAATATAAATCTGGTTCGTATCCTGAATAGAGATAGGGCTAGTCATTGTTCAATGCACGTTGGTTTTTCAAATTTTATTCAAGGAAGTGATCAGTATGTCGAGTGTAGAAACATTGGGTGGATTGCAACGCCGATTGAACGTGTCCATTCCGCAGCCACAGTTGCGCGGAGAAATCGAATCTCGCTTGAAACGTTTAGGGCGCACCGCCAAAGTGCATGGTTTTCGCCCGGGAAAAGTCCCATTCAAAATTCTTGAGCAACAGTATGGGCAGCAAGTGCATCAGGAGGTGTTGGGGGAAAGTCTGCAGCGCACTTTTTCTGAAGCGGCGCAGGAAAACAAATTGAAGGTGGCGGGTTATCCTCATTTTGAAATCAAAACAGCGGATTTGAACGCGCCGCAGATTGAATACAGCGCGACATTTGAGGTGTATCCCGAGGTGGTGGTTAATGATGTGAGTGGGCAGGTGGTCGAGCGCGTCATTTTTGCGTTAACCGATGCGGATGTTGAGGATACGGTGATGACTCTGCGCAAGCAACGCGCAGTGTATGAGCCGGCTGCACGCGCTGCGCAAAATGAAGATCAGGTGCGCATTGATTTTAGCGGGAAACTGGATGGCGTTGGATTTGAAGGCGGGGAGGCTAAAGATTTTGTTGTTGTGCTCGGCTCGGGGCGTATGTTGCCCGATTTTGAGAAGGGCATTGTCGGCATGCAAAAGGGTGAAACCAAATCTTTTGCGATGACTTTTCCTGCCGATTATCACGGTAAGGATGTAGCAGGCAAAGAGGTTGTCTTCACCATTACTTTGCATAGCGTTGAAGCGCCGCGCTTACCGGAAGTGGACGCCGCCTTTGCCAAAGCTTTGGGGGTGGAGGATGGGGATGTAGCCAAACTCAAGGATGAAATTCGGGATAATCTTGATCGCGAAGCGCAACGCCGGGTCAAAGTCCGCAACAAAGACAGTGCGATGGAAGTATTGCTACAGGCGGGTCAACTGGAGATGCCCAAGGCTTTGCTGGAAGCGGAGGCGCAAAATTTAATGCGACAAACTTTGCAAGATATGGAGTCGCGCGGGATGAAAATTCCCAAAGGGATGCAACTCCCGGTCGATGTGTTTGAAGAGCGCGCAAACAGGCGCGTGAAGCTGGGTTTGATCTTGGCGGAGTTGGTTAAGAAGAATGATCTTTATGCAAAGCCTGAACAGGTTCAGGCTTTGATACAAGATTACGCGCAGAGTTATGAGCACCCTGAAGAAGTAGAGCGCTGGTACGGTTCCGATGCATCGCGTTTGCGGGAAGTCGAGAATCTGGTGCTGGAGGATAATGTCGTGGCTTGGGTCATGGCACATGCTCAAGTGACCGACAGAACGATTAAATTGAATGAATTGATGGAGAATAACTAAATATGTCGCCCAGCTTCTCTGCGCAGTACATTGAACCGCAAGACCTCGGGTTGGTTCCGATGGTCGTTGAAAGCAGTGGTCGTGGTGAGCGAGCTTACGACATTTATTCTCGCTTGCTCAAGGAGCGGGTGATATTTCTGGTCGGCCCCATCAACGATCAGATGGCGAATCTGGTCGTCGCGCAACTGTTGTTTCTGGAGTCTGAAAATCCTGACAAAGACATTCATCTGTATATCAATTCGCCCGGCGGCTCAATCTCGTCGGGTATGGCGATTTACGATACGATGCAATTCATCAAACCCGATGTTTCGACCTTGTGTATAGGTATGGCGGCGTCGATGGGAGCATTTCTGTTGCAGGCCGGGGCGAAAGACAAGCGTTTTGCTTTGCCCAACTCTACCGTGATGATCCACCAACCTTTGGGTGGGTTTCAAGGGCAGGCGACCGATATTGAAATTCACGCGAAATATATTTTGAGTTTGCGCGAACGGCTCTATACCCTGATGGCCCAACATACGGGGCGCAGTGTTGAACAGATTGCGCGCGACAGCGAGCGGGATAATTTCCTGACCGCGCCGGAAGCATTGGACTACGGCTTGATTGATCAAGTGTTAAGTAAACGCGCTTAAGTAACATTGCGGGCTGCCGATAACTAAGATATATGGGGACTTGAATGGCTGCGGATAAAAACAAGGGTGACAAATTGCTTTATTGCTCATTTTGCGGAAAAAGCCAACACGAGGTGCGCAAGCTTATTGCCGGACCGTCCGTGTTCGTATGCGACGAATGTATCGCTTTGTGCAATGACATCATACGCGAAGAAACGCTGGCGTCTGGCGGCTTGGAAAAAACAAGTAAAAACGATCTGCCCGTCCCGCATGAAATTTGCGAACTGCTGGACGAGTATGTTATCGGTCAACGCCAGGCAAAAAAAATATTATCTGTAGCTGTATATAACCACTACAAGCGTTTGAAGAGCACTGACAAGGATGGCGTTGAGCTTGCAAAAAGCAACATTCTTTTGGTGGGCCCTACCGGTTCCGGCAAAACCCTGCTGGCGCAGACCTTGGCGCGTTTGCTTAATGTGCCCTTTGTCATGGCGGACGCCACTACGCTAACCGAGGCGGGGTATGTCGGCGAGGATGTCGAGAACATCATTCAGAAATTGCTGCAAGCCTGCGATTACGATGTGGAACGTGCGCAACGGGGCATTGTTTATATCGACGAAATCGACAAAATTTCGCGCAAGTCCGATAACCCGTCCATCACTCGGGACGTGTCGGGAGAAGGCGTGCAGCAGGCTTTGCTCAAGCTGATAGAAGGAACCAAAGCGTCTATCCCACCGCAGGGCGGGCGCAAACACCCCAACACGGAATTTCTGCAAGTCGATACCACGAATATCCTGTTTATATGCGGTGGCGCTTTCGATGGTCTCGAAAAGGTGATACGCAACCGTTCCGAGAAAGCGAGCATCGGCTTTTCCGCCAATTTGGCGAAGCGCGATGACGAAAAAGACATCGGCGCTGTGTTGAGCGGGGTTGAGCCGGAAGACTTGATTAAATTTGGTTTGATCCCGGAATTTGTAGGCCGCTTGCCGGTTGTTGCCACATTGGAAGGCCTGGACGAAGCGGCTTTGGTGAAAATTTTGACCGAACCCAAAAATTCGCTAATCAAACAATATCAAAAATTGTTTGCGATGGAGGGAGTCGAACTGGAATTCCGCTCAAATGTGTTGAGCGTGGTTGCCAAAAAAGCATTGGACAGAAAGACTGGCGCCCGTGGCTTGCGTTCGATTCTGGAACAGGCTTTGCTGGACACGATGTTTGATTTACCTTCGATGGATAATGTAAGCAAAGTTGTGTTGGATGAAATCAGCACGGGCGAAATCAAGCCTATTCTGATGTACTCCGACGCCACGAAAGCGGCATAGCCATTCTGACCGAACTCGGTTGGGCTTGAATTTTTCAGATGGATGCCCAATCTGAGTTGTATCTACACCTGAAAGAATATTATTCCCATGCCAGAATCTGCCCTCATTTCATCTGAACTTGTTTTGTTGCCTTTGTTGCCTTTGCGGGACGTGGTCGTGTTCCCGCATATGGTCATTCCGCTGTTTGTTGGTCGCGCAAAGTCGATCAAGGCGCTGGAAGTCGCTATGGAAGCGGGGAAAAACATCGTATTGGTCGCCCAAAAATCAGCGGCTAAAGACGAGCCTTTGACGGAAGATATGTACCGTATCGGCAGCATCGCCAACATTCTGCAAATGCTCAAACTGCCGGATGGCACGGTCAAGGTGCTGGTAGAGGGTACGCAGCGCGCCAAGGTGCTGCATATACTGGAAGAAAAGTCCCATTTCGATGCCGAGATACAGGCCGTGCCGATGGACGAAGATCCCGGCCATGAAGTCGAGGCGATGCGCCGCGCCATCATTAATCAATTCGACCAGTATGTGAAACTGAACAAGAAAATTCCGCCGGAGATTCTAACTTCGCTAGCCGGTATTGATGATGCCGGGCGCTTGGCCGACACCATAGCCGCGCACTTGCCGCTTAAGCTGGAGCAGAAGCAGGAGGTGCTGGAAATATTCGACGTGCGCAAACGCCTTGAACATCTGCTGGGCTTGCTGGAGGCCGAGCTGGATATCATGCAAGTGGAAAAGCGTATTCGCGGACGGGTTAAGCGTCAGATGGAGAAAAGCCAGCGCGAGTATTACCTGAACGAACAAGTTAAAGCGATCCAGAAGGAGTTGGGCGAGGGGGAAGACGGCGCAGACATCGAGGAAGTCGAGAAAAAAATCAAGGCTGCGCATATGCCCAAAGATGCACTGGCCAAAGCCGAAGCGGAACTGAAAAAGTTGCGTTTGATGTCGCCCATGTCCGCCGAGGCGACCGTGGTGCGCAATTACATCGATATTCTCATCGGGTTGCCGTGGAAGAAAAAGACCAAGATTGATACGGACTTGAAGCACGCCGAAGGCGTGCTGGAAGCGGATCATTACGGCCTCGAAAAAGTAAAAGAGCGTATCGTGGAATATCTTGCGGTGCAGCAACGGGTAAGCAAAATGAAAGCGCCGATTTTGTGTTTGGTCGGCCCGCCTGGCGTAGGCAAGACTTCTCTTGGGCAATCCATCGCGCGCGCGACCAATCGCAAATTCGTGCGCATGTCGTTGGGCGGAGTGCGCGACGAATCCGAAATACGCGGGCATCGCCGCACCTATATCGGTTCAATGCCGGGTAAAATTTTGCAGAATATGAGCAAAGTCGGCGTAAAAAATCCGCTGTTTTTGCTGGATGAAGTCGATAAGATGGGGATGGATTTCCGGGGTGATCCTTCATCGGCGCTGCTGGAAGTGCTGGACCCGGAACAAAACCATACTTTTGTCGACCACTACGTCGAAGTTGAATATGACTTGTCTGATGTGATGTTTGTCGCCACCTCAAATAGTATGAACATTCCCGCACCGTTGCTGGACCGCATGGAGGTGATCCATGTGTCCAGCTACACGGAAGACGAGAAAGTGAACATCGCAACACGCTATCTATTTCCGAAAGCAATCAAGAATAACGGCTTGAAGTCGGAGGAAATCAGCGTTTCCGAGAGTGCCATACGCGATATTTTGCGCTATTACACCCGCGAAGCAGGTGTACGCGGTCTGGAGCGTGAACTTTCCAAAATATGCCGCAAAGTGGTGAAATCTTTGCTGCTGAAAGCTCACGACAGTAAAGTCATCGTTACTGCCCGGAATCTGGATAAATACTTGGGGGTGCGGCGCTACAGCTACGGCATCGCCGAGAAGAATAATCAGGTTGGGCAGGTTACCGGTCTGGCCTGGACGGAAGTCGGCGGCGAATTGCTGACCATTGAAACTGCCGTGCTGCCGGGTAAAGGCAAAACCACCACGACGGGCAAACTTGGCGAAGTGATGCAGGAATCCATACAGGCGGCCCTAAGCGTAGTGCGCAGCCGGGCGCGGACATTGGGTATCCCGGAAAGTTTCTACGAGAAAAATGACCTGCATATCCATTTACCCGAAGGCGCTACGCCCAAAGATGGCCCCAGTGCGGGCATAGGAATTTGCACGGCCATGGTGTCGGCCTTGACGGGTATTCCCGTGCGGGCCGATGTCGCCATGACGGGCGAAATTACATTGCGTGGAGAAGTGTTGCCTATTGGCGGGCTTAAGGAAAAATTATTGGCGGCGCAACGGGGTGGCATTAAGTTGGTCTTGATTCCGGAAGAGAACACCAAGGACTTGATCGAAATTCCTCATAACGTTAAAGCTAAATTGGAGATTCATCCGGTTAAATGGATAGAGCAGGTATTGGAGTTGGCATTGGAAAGAAAGCCAGAACCACTGTTAGCCGATACTCCCCCCGCTCCTGAAAGTACGCCATCGAGTGTGGATAAGGACGCAGGCGTATCGCCGGTCTTAAAACATTAGCAAGCTTTTGATCCGTCGCGAACAGAGTGGCAAGTCTGTTCGGTTCGCGCATCTCGCAGGCTCATGGTCATTCCCGCAACACAGATGCCTGCATGCTTTTAGATACCGGATCAATAAGGTGCGGCTGTAACCGCGGAATTTAGTATCCAATGAGTACGAGAGACCTCTTACTCTGACAGTCTACAGAGCAAAGGAACTCTGCCATGACCCCGTCACCGCTACTTGGCAATGGCATCGAAGCGTTGCCCCTGTTTTTCACCAGCCTTTCTATCGGCCTGCTCATCGGGCTGGAACGCGAACGTAACCTCTCCGCCAAAGCCGGTCTGCGTACTTTCACCTTGGTCGCCCTGTTTGGCACACTCATGGCCATGCTGGCCAGCCTGAGCGGTTCGACCTGGTTGTTAGGGGCGGGGATGTTGGCGGTTGCCGCCATGATTATTTCCGTGTACATCAACGCTCCCACCGAGAATAACGATCCCGGCACCACCACGGTTGCCGCGCTGCTGGTGTGTTATGCACTGGGTGCGCTGGTTTGGTACGAACAATCCACGCTTGCGATTATGCTTGCCATCGTCACCACCACGCTGTTGTATTTCAAGCCGGAGCTACGGGGAATTTCGCAACGGCTTACGCGCCGTGATCTGGTTTCCATTCTGCAATTTTGCGTATTGAGCTTCGTTATACTGCCTGTTTTGCCAGACCAAACTTACGGCCCTTACAACGCCTTCAACCCGCACAATGCATGGATGATGGTGGTGCTGATTTCCGGCTTGAGCCTCGCTGGTTATGTTGCTTTGCATTGGACAGGTCAGCGTTATGGCGCGCCTTTATTGGGTTTTTTTGGCGGGCTGGTTTCCAGCACCGCCACCACCATGGTGTATGCCCGCCACAGCAAAACCAGCGCAAGCATGAGTTGTCTTTCTGCCGTGGTGATACTCATCGCCAGCCAGGTTGTGCTGGTTCGTCTTTTCGTCGTCAGCGCGGTAGCTGCGCCCAATGTGCTGGTCAAACTGCTACCCCCGATGGCGCTTGGCCTGCTGTTCGGCTTGGCCGTCACTTTACTGAGTTGGCGTAAATTGCAAACTTCGTCCGAATTACCGCTGCCGCAAACCGCTAACCCGACAGAGATTCATGCGGCGCTTGGTTTCGGGTTGCTGTATGCCGTGGTGCTGCTGTGTTCTGCATGGCTGAGCGATATTGCGGGCAGCAGCGGGCTGTACGTCGTCGCCGTGATTTCCGGCTTGACCGATGTGGACGCCATCACGCTGTCCAGCTTGCGTCTGTTTTCGCTCGCCAAATTGACCGGAGAGCAAGCCGTGTCGGCGATAGCCATCGCCTTTATTTCCAACATGACATTCAAATTCGGCATGCTGGCGTTCATCGGTGGCAAGGCCTTGGCGAAAGAAGTTGCCGGAGGGTTCGTGGCAATGGCGGCGGGGGTGGCGATAGGGCTGTTATTCCTGTAGCGCTGGCAAAGAATGACACCTGCATTGCATGTATAATCGCGCCCTTTCAGAATTATCGAGACCCATCATGGAAGCCGAACAACTCAACGCCCTGACCAATAAAATTCAAGACCTGCGCACCCGCAACACGGAACTGCGGAGGTATCTTTGACTACGACGGCAAGCAGGAACGTTTAGCCGAAGTC
>CAZXDK010000038.1:0-24281 GCA_964639585.1 uncultured Gallionellaceae bacterium
AGAGCTATGTCGACCACATCAAAAACACCGAATACCTGCGCTACTACTACGCCGCCAAACTCAACGGCACGATGGAGGACATCGACCTCAGCCTTGAGGATTTCGTGGCCAAGGTGAACAGCGATTTGATCGGCAAGTACATCAATATTGCGAGCAGAACAGCCGGTTTCCTCAGCAAGAAATTTGGCGGTGCATTAGCTACCCAGCATCAAATCTCGGGTGGCAGGGCTCAGGAACTGATTGGCACTTTCACAAGCGCAGAAGAGCAGATTGCGGCTGCATATGAACAGCGGGACTATGGCAAAGCTATACGCGAAATTATGCGCCTTGCCGATCTCGCCAATGAGTATGTCAATGATCAGGCGCCTTGGGTACTCGCCAAACAAGAAGGGCAAGAGACAAAACTGCACGAAGTCTGCACCGTAAGCCTTAACCTGTTCCGCATGCTCACGCTGTACCTCAAACCGATTCTGCCCAAGTTGGCTGAACAGGTTGAGACATTCCTGAATGTTGAACCCCTTGCTTGGTCAGATATTGATTTCATTCTGGGCGGGAAGATCAACGATTACTCCCACCTCATGACCCGCCTTGACCCCAAGCTCATCGAAGCGATGGTCGCCGACAACCGTGAATCCCTCACCCCCAGCCCCTCTCCCCAAGGGCGAGGGGAGACGGCGCAATCCGAGCAGCGCCACGCGGCTCACCAACAAAACGAAGTGAAAAAAGAAATGACCGAAACCAGCAAAGAATCTGAATCCTTCATCTCCATCGACGATTTCATGAAAGTCGACCTGCGCGTGGCAAAAATCGTCAACGCCGAACATGTGGAAGGCGCGGAGAAGTTATTGAAACTGACGCTGGACATCGGCGAAGAAAAACCGCGCACGGTGTTTGCGGGCATCAAGTCGGCCTACGATCCCGAACAATTAAAAGGTCGCATGACGGTGATGGTCGCCAACCTCGCGCCGCGCAAGATGAAGTTCGGCATGTCGGAAGGCATGGTGCTCGCGGCATCGGGCGATGCGCCGGGGCTATTCGTTTTGTCGCCGGACGACGGCGCCCAGCCCGGCATGCGCATCAAGTAAGCGACGAAAAAACCTTTAGCCACAGAGAGCACAGAGAATGCGAATGGTTGAATCCCTGTTAGTGTGCCATCCAGCAATTCACAAAATATCAGGACTCTCTCTGTGATCTCTGTGGCTGAATTTTCGTTTTTTAATCTCTGACGTCCCAACTACCGGAGCCTCACCATGGACTACGACGTTCTCATCATCGGTTCCGGCCCCGCCGGACAACATGCGGCGTGGCAAGCGGCGCGCATGGGCAAGCGCGCGGCGATCATCGAACGCAAACCCAAGATCGGCGGCGCCGGCCTGCAAACCGGCACCATTCCCAGCAAGGCGATGCGCGAAGTGGCTTATCTGCTATCGCGCTCCGGCGGCATGCGGTCGGCGCTCGCGCCCGACGCCCGCAGTCGCCATGGCTTGTTGGCGGATGCAGTGCGCCGCAAGGAAGGGGTGATCGCGCAGCAGGAATCGGTCATTCTGCAACGCCTGTTGCGTCACGGCGTGGCGTTGATTCCGGGTGAAGCCTCGTTCGCCGATGCGCACACCATCCAAGTCACCGATGCCGCAGGCAACGCGCGCCGCATTTCTGCCGAGTTCATCATCCTTGCCAGCGGCTCCCGACCGCGCCGTCCCGCCGATATTCCCTTCGACAAAAAAACGGTATTGGACTCCACCTCGATCCTGAATCTGCGCCATCTGCCCGACAGTCTGCTGGTGGTGGGCGGCGGCGTGATCGCGTGCGAATTCGTTTCGATCTTTGCCGCGCTGGGCGTGCAAGTCTGCGTGGTGGACAGCCACACACAATTGCTGGAATACCTGAGCGAAGACGTGGTGGGCGTGTTGTCCGACAGCTTCCTCGGCATGGGCGTCACCTTCCACATGCGGGAGCGCGTCGCGGAAATCCGCCGCGAAGAAGGCGGTATTGTCACATCGCTGGAAAGCGGCAAACAACTCCGCACCGACGCTGTGCTCTACGCGCAAGGCCGCGAACCGAACAGCGAGAAGCTGCAAGTCGCGCGCGCCGGTATCAGCACCCAAGGCAACTGGATCGACGTGAACCAGCACTTCCAAACCAGCGTGCCGCATATCTTCGCGGTGGGCGATTTGATCGGGCGTCCCGCACTGGCGTCGACCGGAATGGAACAGGGCCGCGCGGCGGTGTTGTATGCTTTCGGCGGCGCACAGCATGTCACGGCGGATAATCTGCCGATGGCGGTTTACACCATCCCGGAAATTTCCTACGTCGGCAAAACCGAAAAAGAAGTGCAGCAGGAAAATATTCCCTACCTGATCGGGCGCGCCTATTTCAAAGACAGTGCGCGCGGCCAGATCATCGGCGACGCACAGGGCTTGCTGAAGTTGATCGTGGATGCGCGCAATGAAAAACTGTTGGGCGTGCATATCGTCGGCGAACAGGCCAGCGAACTTGTCCACATCGGGCAACTGGTGATGAACCTGGGCGGCACGGTGCGCGATCTGATCAGCAACGTGTTCAATTACCCGACGCTGGCGGAGTGCTACAAACTCGCCGCGCTGGATTGCACTCATCAGTTGGAGCAACGCAAGATTATCGGCTAAACAGGAGGTGCTGATACAGCAATCATGAACAATTCGCTTTTGGTGAAACTTTCGCAATACTTTCGCCCGCGTCTTTTCGATGCCATGCGCGGTTACGACAAAGCGCGCTTCTCCACCGACGTCACCGCCGGCATCACGGTCGGCGTAATCGCCCTGCCCCTCGCTATCGCCTTTGCCATCGCCTCCGGCGCAAAGCCCGAAGCGGGTATCTTCACCGCCATTATCGCCGGCTTCATCATTTCCGCACTGGGCGGCTCGCGCGTGCAGATCGGCGGGCCGACTGGCGCATTCATCGTCATCGTGTTTGGCATCATCGCGCAGTACGGCTACGCCAACCTGCTCATCTGCACCATCATGGCGGGCGTAATGCTCATCGCGATGGGCGCATTCCAGTTGGGTAGCCTGCTCAAATACTTCCCGCGCCCGCTCATCATCGGCTTCACCAACGGCATCGCCGTATTGATCGCGCTGAGCGAAATCAAGGATTTTCTGGGGCTGAAAACGGAGGCGCTGCCCGCCGAATTTTTCCTCAAACTCTCCGTCTTATGGCATGCGTTGCCGACCTTGGACCTCGTCACTTTTATTCTCGCCGCCTTGAGCGCCCTGTTAATCTGGTACTACCCGAAATCGTGGGCACAGCGTTTTCCTTCGCCCATCGTGGCGCTGGCGCTCGGCACAGCCGTGGTCACGCTGTTCGATTTACCCGTGGAAACCATAGGTACAAAATTCGGCGGCATCCCGCAAGGTTTGCCCGATTTCACCATGCCGGAATTTTCCATCGGCACGCTACGCCACCTCATCATGCCAGCCTTTACCATCGCCCTGCTCGGCGCGATCGAATCGCTGCTTTCGGCTGCGGTGGCGGACGGCATGATCGACGACAAACATGACCCGAACCAGGAATTGATCGCGCAGGGCATCGCCAATGTCGTCACGCCGTTCTTCGGCGGCATTCCCGCCACCGGCGCCATCGCGCGCACCGCGACCAATGTGCGTTCCGGCGCCAGCAGCCCGGTCTCCGGCATGGTGCATGCGCTCACCTTGCTGCTCATCGTGCTGCTCGCCGCGCCGCTGGCACAATACATCCCGCTGGCTTCGCTGGCCGCCATCCTGCTCATCGTTTCCATCAACATGGGCGAGTGGGATGTGTTCACGCGGCTCAAAGGCTATCCGCGCCACGATGCCGTGGTGCTGCTGGTCACCTTTCTATTCACGGTCATCTTCGACCTGACCGTTGCCGTCGAAGTCGGACTGTTGCTGGCCGCAGTCTTCTTCATCCGCAATATGACCGAGCTTTCCCAGGTCCAGCTTTCGGAAGAACACACCCTGATGCCGGACGACGGCGAAGCCACCCGCGCGCGCAAAATGGCGCCGCCCGGCGTACTCATCTATCGCCTGTATGGCGCGCTGTTTTTCGGCGTGGCGGACAAACTGGAAAACGTGCTGCACCAGCAACACATCGAACCCGAAATACTGGTGCTCAACATGAGCGAGGTCATCAGCATGGATGCCAGCGCGCTGCATGTGCTGGAAGATTTGCATAAAAAACTGAGCAAGCGCGGCAAACATCTCATCCTGTGCGGCCCGCACACACAGCCTTATTTCCTGATGCATCAAGCAGGACTGTTTGAAAAAATCGGCATGGAAAATATGGTGGCGAATCTGGGGGATGCCTTGCGTCGCGCAAGGGTGCTGCTCAAGGCGTAAAGATCGAAAGAATCGGGGAGGCCGTTTTTATCGGCAGCCGCATCTGATCCCGGAAAATCACCTTCACGACAACTAAAGATATATCAAAGACGAAGCCCGCAAACGGACAGCGCGAGAATGCGCGCAAGCGAATGGCGAACCTATGGCGAAATTTAAAGGCCGAACAACACGCGCAACAAAAATCATCGCGGATTGCGGATAGCTCACTGTATTGGCTATTGGGCTACCAGTCCCCGGTGCGCAGGAACGCCAGTTTTATTTACCCAATCCGGTCGCGTAATGTATCTCCATTTTGACTGCCACTCATTATCTCAACAGTGTCAATACCGTGTTGGGCGACTGGTTCGCCTGCGCCAACATCGCAGTTCCGGCCTGTTGCAGAATTTGCGCCCGGGTCAATGCGGCGGTTTCCGCAGCGTAATCCGCGTCTATGATACGGCTCTTGGATGCACTCGTATTTTCAGCCGTAATCTGGATATTGTTGATGATGGCCTCAAAACGCGATTGCACCGCACCGAAGGTCGAGCGCGAGTTCGCCACCGATTGAATATCCGTATCCAGATTGGCGAGCGCATTTTGGGCGTCGGTCTGATTGGTCAAAGACGGCGGGTTGCCCGTTGGGCCTGAAAGCAGGGTAATGCCTGCGGTGGTAATGGTGATTTGGTCGTTTGCGGCAATATTGTCCGCACCAATCTGGAAAGTCAAACCGGTGGCAGGCACTTGCGCGGGGTCGAGCAGATAAGTACCGTTGAACTTGGTGGCGGTAATGATCCGCGTAATTTCCTGCTGCAACTGCGTATATTCGTTATTGATAGCCGCGATGTCATTGACGCCCGCCGAGGTGGCATTGGCGCCCTGAACCGCCAGTTCCCGCATACGCGCCAAGTTCGCCTGTATCGACCCCAAAGCGCCTTCGGCAGTTTGCGCCAGCGAGATACCATCGTTGGCATTTCTTGCTGCCTGATTAAGGCCGCGAACCTGACTGTCCATACGTGCGGCGATTGCCATGCCGGCCGCATCGTCTTTGGCGCTGTTCACGCGCAAGCCCGAGGATAAGCGTTGCAGCGAAGTATGCAGCGAGGCTTGCGATGAATTCAGGTTACGCTGAGCGTTTAAGGACGCTATATTGGTATTGATAAATGAAGGCATTTTATTTCTCCTTTAACTTTGTATTTGCTAATTCGACACTATCGCCATTGCTTCCAACTTACTTTTGGTTACAAGGCAGATAATCTGCCGTTGATCCAGTTATCAGAGCATTCCTACAATGCCCTTCCCATTTTCCATTTGCGCAATTCCAGATTGTGATGCGGCTACACCAACCTGTGCAGGTCGCCTATGAAATTTAGCAATGGTTGCAATTTATCGCGTTTTATTAAAATCAATTGGGCAATAAGCGGGAGGTTTTCCGCTTAATTCAAATTTTCAGCGCGCCCCGCTTTGCATCTGAATTCTTTACAATATCATCCACTTTCCGGTTTATTAAGCATAATTATGACCTCGCCCACACTGCACCGATACACGTTCACGGCTATGGGCGCACCGTGCGAACTTCAGCTTTACGCCAACAACATCTCTATGGCGGCTGCCATTGCCCAATCCGCAATCGATGAAATATCAAGAATAGAAGCGCGTTATTCCAGGTACCGCGCAGATAGCGTACTTTCCGAAATCAATCGCACAGCGGCTTCGGGCGCCCCCTTGTCCGTTGACGAGGAAACCGCCCTGCTGCTCGACTACGCTTACCTCTGCCATGAAAAAAGCGCGGGGCTATTCGACATTACATCGGGCGTGCTGCGCAAGGCTTGGGACTTCACCGCGGGCCGGTTGCCCGAGCAATCTCAGCTTGACGCATTGCTCCCTTTAGTCGGGATGGATAAAGTGCGCTGGGAATATCCCCGCCTGTCTTTTGAAAAACCCGGTATGGAAATCGATTTCGGGGGGATAGCCAAAGAATACGCAGCCGACCAAGCGGCAGCCGTCTGTGTCGCCGCCGGCATCGAGCACGGTTTGGTCGAACTGGGCGGCGACATCAAAGTGATCGGCCCCCATCCCGACCTCTCGCCATGGATAGTGGGAATACGCCATCCCAGGAAATTGGATGAGGCCATGACGATCATCGAGATCGCACAAGGCGCAATCGCCAGCAGTGGAGACTATGAACGTTACCTCATTGCGGATGGAATTCGTTACTGCCACATCCTTGCCCCGCATACAGGCTGGCCGGTGCGCGGGCTGGCCTCGGTCAGCATCATGACGGAACAATGTCTGGTTGCAGGCAGCCTCGCCACGATAGCCATGCTTAAAGGCAATGACGGAAAACAATGGCTGAAGGAGATGGGCGTCTCGCACATCTGGATGGATGAAGCTGGCCGCGTGGGAGGTAACCTGTATCAGGAATTAGGGCCGGCAGCGTAACTGGCAATCCCAATAGCCCGTTACACCGACAAGCTGATGATGCTCCCGATCACCGCACCGGCGGCAGGTGCAACCGTATTGCCCACCGCGCTCAGCGCAGTAATGCTATGCGCCAATGTCTGCGAAGTTGCCGCGGCATTGGCATCCGTCGCCCCAGGCTGCTGATGACGATGATGACCGTGTGTCATCATGGATTTCATGCCGCTGATAAAATCCTGCTTGGACACACTACCCGTACCATTCGGGTCAAGCTTGCCAAACGCGGCATCCGCACCGATAGCCTTGAATGCCTCGGGGGGATTCATAGCGTTGAACGCCTGTACAAACTGCGCCTTGCTGATACTGCCCTTGCCGGTCGTATCGATTTGCTGAAACAAGTTGGACATTTTTTGCTGCGGCGGCATACGCGCGCTGGCGCCGGACCAAACCTGCGGCGCAACGCCCATACCGGAAAGGCTGCTGATTGTGGACATCAAATATCTCCGAAAATTTTATAAATGAAAAGGCAATAGCGCCGCTTCCCACTTTAGCTTTAGGAGCACCCTGAAATCTTTGGGAACAGAGGGGGAAATTCTGCTGTATTCAACGCTTTGAATTTTGCTGGAACAACGGGGCATCAAACAATTTATGCCTATCGAAATTGCTTCAATAAACAATCAACCTAAAAACTCAATTGGCCACAGAGACCACAGAGGAGAAACAAACGGTTATCGGTTATCGCAAAATTGCGACTCACCTTTTGGGGAAGTCAGCAAAACAGGGAGAAACCGTTTCTTTCTCTGCGTTCTCTGTGGCTTGAATTAAGGTTTTCAGGATCAAACTCCTTGCCGCGATTGAATGGCAAGAAACGCAGAATGGGCGAAACGCAAAAATTCGTCGACCCGCCCCATCTACTATAGTCAAGCGCCGAGAATACCCTTGCCCTTGGGCTTTGCCGGTTTGGCTTCCGCTTTCTTCGCTACGATCTTCTTGGGTTCAGGCTTTTTAGCAGCCACTTTTGTCGTAGTCGTTTTAACGGCGGGTTTTTTCACGACTGGTTTCGCTACTGGTTTCGCGGCGGTTTTTTTCGCGACCGGTTTCGCCACCGATTTAGCGACAACCGCTTTTTTTGCTACGGCTTTTTTTGCCACGGGTTTGGCGACTGTTTTTTTCGCGGCAGGTTTAGCGGCGACAACTTTTTTTGCCACGGCCTTTTTGACTACTGGTTTTGCTGCGGCTTTTTTCGCGACGGGTTTAACGGCGGCAGTTTTTTTTGCAGCGACTTTTGCAGCAACTTTTTTGGCTTCCGGTTTAGCAACTGTTTTTTTCGCAGTCGGTTTAGCGGTGACGGCTTTTTTTGCTACTGTTTTTTTGGCTTCCGGCTTGGCAACTGATTTTTTCGCGACCGGTTTAGCCGCAGCCGCTTTTTTTGCTGCAACCTTTTTTTCAACAGGCTTTGCAACGACTTTTTTTGCTGCCGATTTTTTTGCGGAGGTGTTTTTTGCTTTGGTAGATGCTGCAGCCATTTTCATTCCTTATAAAATTTATTTGACTAAAAACCTGGCAATACATTGCGTGCAAGCGCTGCACTCCCAAACAATTTATTCCCTGAAAACACCTTGAAGTGCTTGGTGGCCGCATTCTATGCGTGAATAAAAATAATGCGCAACATATTTATTCGGATTATGCAAAAAAATCACATGATGATTTTTTCTCCCGCGAATAATTGCTGCACTGTTTCGCGTTCGCGTATCAGATGCAGCGCGGCGCCATCCACCATCACTTCGGCTGCACGCGGGCGCGTGTTGTAGTTCGAACTCATGCTCATGCCATAAGCACCGGCGGACATCACTGCGAGCAAAGAGCCTTGCTCCAACGCCAGTTCGCGCGCGCGCGCCAGGAAATCCCCGGTCTCGCAAATCGGGCCGACCACTTCGTAAACCAGGGATTGCTTTTCTCGTTCGCCATTTCGTCCATGTGCGGACAAGGGCTGAGAAGAAGGCTCACGCTGCACCGGAAGAATTCCGTGGTAAGCATCGTACAAAGCGGGGCGCATCAGATCATTCATCGCCGCATCCACGATGGCAAAGTTTTTTTCTTCACTGTACTTGAGGTATTCAATACGTGTGAGCAACACCCCGGCATTGCCGACCAGCACCCTCCCCGGCTCCAGGATGATTTTCTCGGCGCGTCCTTGCAGCACCCCCAGCAGGGCTTGCACATAGTCGGCGATGGGCGGCGGCGTCTCGTCGTCGTAACAGATACCTAGCCCGCCGCCAAAGTCGATATGCTTGAGCGCGACACCGTCGCGACCCAGCGCATCCACCAGTTTAAGAACCTTTTCCGCCGCCTCGACGAACGGACTGGCCTCGGTAATCTGCGAGCCGATGTGGCAATCGATACCCGTCACGCGCAGGTGCGGCATTTCTGCGGCCTTATAGTACAAGCTTAGCGACTCAATGTAGCCAACGCCGAATTTGTTGTCCCGCAGGCCCGTGGAGATATAGGGGTGGGTCTGGGCATCCACATCGGGATTCACGCGCAAGCTGACCGGTGCAATTTTCCCCATGCTGCCCGCAACTTCGTTGAGGCGGTCCAACTCCGCCGCCGATTCCACGTTGAAACATAAAATCCCCGCAGCGAGCGCTAACCGCATCTCCGCCTCCGTCTTGCCCACGCCGGAGAACACGACTTTGTCCGCCGCCCCTCCCGCTGCCAGCACACGCTGCAATTCGCCGCCGGAAACAATATCAAACCCCGCCCCCAAACGCGCAAACAGATTCAGTATCGCCAAATTGGAATTGGACTTCACCGCAAAGCAGATCAGATGCTCGCGCGCTTTAAGCGCATCGGCAAATTGGCGATAGGCGTCGGTCAGCGCCGCGCGCGAATACACATAACACGGGGTGCCGAATTTTTTTGCAATTTCGGACATGGCTACGCCTTCAGCGAATAGTTGCTCTTGTTGGTAATGGAAATAGGGGCTCATATTATTTTTTCTGTCCTGATTGATTGGCTGGTGCGGTGTCTTTGGGCAGAAACAAAGCCCCTTTGCGACCGCAGCCTTGCAGCATAAGCACCATCAACAACATAATGCTCACCCAGACGAATTTTGAATTGCGCATTATTGCGACCTTAGGAAATTCTGATCGCCAATTATAAATGGAAAGGCTACGCCCATGACCGAAAGCGAATTCACCCGACTGGCCGATGCGATATTCGCTCGCATCGAAAATGCGCTCGACAATACCGAAATCGACTACTGCGTGAATGGCGCCGTGATGGAAATCGAATTGGAAGACGGCTCGAAAATCATCCTCAACCGCCACGCCCCCAATCGGGAAATTTGGCTTGCGGCCAAGTCGGGAGGGTTTCATTACGGCTTGCAGGACACACTATGGATAAGCTCCAGAGACGGTAGCGAACTATTTGGCAAATTGAGCGATCTGTGCAAAGTACGCGTGTAGTTGAGCGATAGCACAGTGCTCTGCATTTCGTTCACTCTGCGCCCCGTGTTTTTCAGCCTATTGGTTCACAAAAACCACCGCAATTAACCGCCACCTCAATGGATGACACTGCCACACTCAAGTATTTTATGAAAGCATGAAACGCATGGAAGGGCATTTACAAGCCACCAGCGGCATCATCAATAAATTCCCCTGGAAACAGTCGCTTATTACCACTAGACTGACATCAAAATATTTTTCGGCAAGGGTTAAGTTTTTACCATAACTTGCCGATATGTAGCATGAGGCTCAGCAAACAGGAGAATTCGTGGACATCAAAGACTTCATGCCATGGGTCAGAATCATCGCACTGCAAATCCATCGCTCATTACCCCCAAACATCATGCTTGAAGATCTGGTTCAAGACGGCATGATAGGGTTAATTATGGCATTTCGCGAACACGATAAAAAATCCGGCATTGTTTTTCACACTTACGCCGGAAACAAAATCCGCTGGGCTATCATGGATGGTCTGCGTGCCGGCGATTGGGCGCAAAGGTCGGTGCGCAGACGCGCCAACAAAGTCTCAAAAACCATAGAAAAATTGCATTCATTGCTGCACCGGGAACCCTCGAAATTTGAAATCGCAGAAACACTGGGCGTGCGGGTGGATGACATCACCGCCATACTCGGTGAAGCCCACGGCTATAGTTTCATTCGTATCGACGACGGCGCCCAGGACGAAACGGAAGACATCCCCGATTCCCGCATGGAACCCAGCGCCATAGTCGAACGGCGCGAGGCCTATTCACGCGCCATCGCCCACCTGAAGCTCTTGCAGCCCAACGAAAGAAAGGCCTTCATTCTGCGCGTGTTATGCGACATGAACGGATTGGAGGCCGCTAATGAAATGGGCTTGAGCGAGTCCCGCGTCAGTCAATTATACAAATCCGCCACGGCAAAGCTTGCCGAACACGTCTAATGCCGATAGCCGCATCGCGATATAACGCGGCTATAATCCGCTACCATTTAAAACAGTCACCGTCTTTCCGCACAACCATTCCATGAAAAAGACAGCAATCCAGAACGCGCAAATGTCGCTCGATCAAGTAATTAGCAGCCAGATCAATATTCCGCCGCAACCCGCGATCCTTCTGGAAATAGATAAACTGATCAACAAACCGAATAATCAACTTGGCGCGATTGCCAATTTGATCAACAAAGACGTTGGGCTGAGCGCCGGCATATTTAAGCTCGTCAATTCGTCGTTCTACAAAACGCCAATCCAGATTACCAGCATACAAAAAGCAATCACCGTTTTGGGCGTGCCTCAAGTTGCCAATCTGATTAAAGGATTATCCCTGCGCAAGGCAATAGGCGGACAAGAGATCGCTTACGAGAAATTCTGGGAGCGCTCAAACGAAATCGCCTTGCTCAGCGCCATCATTGCGGAAAAACAAATCTCGGCGTGCAATATCACGGTTGATCAGGCTTTTATGGCCGGCTTGTTTCACGAGTGCGGCGTGCCTATTTTGATGCAGCGTTTCCCCGAGTACTGCCTATCCTTCCGGCTAAATGAGGGCAGTAATTGGACAGATTTTGTCGAAGAAGATAAACGCTTCCATACCGACCACACCGTGGTGGGATTTTTGGTGACCAAACACTGGAACTTGCCCGAATTTATCTGCCAGGCAGTGCGCTACCATCATGACCGTTTAAGCGTTGAGTATGCCGCGCTGACACTCGTCTCGTTATTGCAAATGGCGCGGCATTTGCACAAAATCATACACCGCATTAACGATACCGAATGGGCAAAAAATGAACAGCAGATTCTGGAAGAAATCGGTGTTGAACCTGAGGATGCCGTCGAATTCATGGAAGACGTGGTGGATAAGTTTAACCATCGTCAAACATAGTTCTGCGGCAAATGCAGCGTAACGCCTTCCGTCTGATGCGGCAGCCCCAGGTAAGCTTTTGACTGCATCTCTATCAAGCGGCTCACCGCGCGTGAAAACTCATTGTCCAGCATCGCATCAATATCAAGCTCCTGCGGCAACGCCGCTGCCGTAATCACCAGCTTGACGCGGTTGTCGTAGAACACGTCCACCAGCCATGTAAAACGTTTCGCCGCAGCCGCATCCTCGGCTGTTAGCCTGGGAACATGCGACAGAAACACGGTATGAAATTGATGCGCAATTTCCAGATAATCTGTCTGGTCGCGCGGACTGCCGCAAATATCCGCAAACTCGAACCAAACCACACCATGTGCTAATTTTTTCACAGGAATCATGCGTCCCGAGACATCGATTTGTATTTCATCCCGCTGCGCCACCGGACTTAAACGTTCGAATATCGCCGCCAGTTTTTCATCGCTTGCGGCATCGGCGGGCACAATATACAAGGGCTCGCGCGTCATTTCACGCAAACGGTAATCGTTGCCGCCATCGACATTGAGCACCCGCAGCTCACGCTTGATCAAGGAGATGGCAGGCAAGAATTTCTGCCGCTGCAAACCGTTGGGATACAAACCATCCGGCGGATAATTAGAGGTCACCATCAGCACCACGCCGCGTTCGAACATCGCCTCCAGCAAACGTCCCAGAATCATGGCATCGGCAATATCGCTCACATGAAACTCGTCGAAACACAGCAAGCGCGTGGATTTTGCGATGTTGTCGGCCAACGCCAGCAGCGGGTCTTTTTCTCCCGCCAGCAGTTTCATCTCGTGATGCACTTCCGCCATGAAGTTATGGAAATGAATACGGCGCTTGCGGCGATAGGGCACGCAGTCATAGAACACATCCATCAGAAAACTCTTGCCGCGCCCTACCCCGCCCCAGAAATACAGGCCCTTGGGCACTTCGGGACTGAGCCAACTGCGTCCGAGAAAATGATTGCGTTTGGCCTTGAAGTCCACCAGTTGGCGCCACAGCCCGTCCAGCGCCTCAATCGCTTTCTCTTGCGCCGCGTCGTAAATAAACCCAGGCTTTTCGCGCGCGGTCAGATACCAGACCTTGGGGCTCATGCTGCCATCTGAGGGCGGAGAAAAAGTATGTTGCGGCATGATGGATTCAGCTCAAACCAAAACAGCACGAAGCCTGTTCAGCTCGCCCCGCGCTTGGCAAAATCCCTGAGCCGGAATCCGAGGACAAACAGCACGGCGAAATACACCGCCACACCCGCCAACACCAGCCAAGTGAGATGAACAATGCGGCTCCAGCCGTGACTGGTGAGCCAATGCTGTTCGCTGCCCATGCCGAACCACAGCGTCAAACCCAACGCCAGCAAAGCAACGCATAGCTTGAGGAAAAACTTCCCCCAGCCGGGTTCGGGATTATAGATGCCGCGCTTGCGCAGGAAATAAAACAACACGGCGGAGTTGAAGCAGGCGCCGAGGCCGATGGCGAGCGCGAGTCCGGCATGGTGCAGCCAACCGACGAAAGCGAGATTCATCAGTTGTGTCGCCAGCAGTGTGGCGATGCCAATCTTCACCGGCGTCTTGATGTCTTGCCGCGCATAGAAGCCGGGCGCCAACACTTTCACCGCGATGAGGCCGATGAGGCCGACGCTGTATCCCAGCAGCGCACTGCGCGTCATCAGCACATCGTTGGCAACAAATTCGCCATGCTGAAAAAAGGTTGCCAGCAAGGGCACGGCGATCATGCCCAGCGCCAGCGCGGCGGGTAGTGTGAGCATAATGACCAGCCGCAAGCCCCAATCCAGCAGCCTGGAATACTCCTGCGTGCTGTTGTCGGCGTAATGCTTGGACAGCGAGGGCAGCAGGATGGTGCCCAGCGCCGCGCCCAACAGACCGGAGGGAAACTCCATCAGCCTATCCGCGTAATATAGCCAGGACACACTGCCCGCCACCAGAAACGAGGCAAAAATCGTATTGATAATGAGGCTGATCTGCGCGATGGAAACACCGAACATGGCGGGCCCCATCTGTTTGATGACACGCCACACGGCGGCGTCTTTCAGATTCAGTTTCCATGTCGGCAGCATGCCGATTTTTTTCAGGAACGGAATCTGGAATGCGAGCTGCACCGCACCGCCTACAAACACCGCCCAGCCCATCGCCATGATGGGCGGATTGCAATACGGCGCAAGAAACAACGCGCCGCCGATGAAACAAATATTGAGCAGAATAGGCGCAAACGCAGGCACCCAGAATTTGTTGTAAGTGTTGAGAATTCCCGCCGCTACCGCGACCAGCGAGATGAAGAAAATATACGGCGAAGTGATGCGCAGCAGTTGCACGGTGAGTTCGAATTTGTCCGCGTCTTTCACAAAACCAGGGGCGCTGATGTACACCAGCAGCGGCGCGGCAATGATGCCGATGAGCGTGACGATAAACAGAATGATCGCCAGCAGCGTCGTTACATGATCGACCAACAGCTTGGTTTCTTCCTGCCCGCGCCGATTTTTATATTCCCCGAAGATCGGCACAAAAGCCTGCGAAAACGCGCCTTCGGCAAACATGCGCCGCAATAGATTAGGCAGTTTGAAGGCGACAAAGAAGGCATCGGTCGCCATCCCCGCACCGAACACCCGTGCGATCAACACATCGCGCGCAAACGCCAGGATGCGCGAAACCAGGGTCAGGCTGCTGACTGCCGCAAGCGCTCTAAGTAGATTCATGGTGATTAACAGTAAGCACTACCAACCGTTTTGCCCCAGTTTGCGTCGTTCCATACCCAAAACCGGATGCGGGCCAGTTGCTTCACCATCCGCGTCACGGCTGCCGCGACCGGAACGCACTTTAAGGCGATGCTCGGCAACAAAGTGCTTAAGCATGACAAATGCAGCAGGATCAGCATGCTCCAAAGACACCCTTACCACCACGCTAGACACCCCGTCCACCATGGCCGGACGGGCGTACGAAGAGTAAATCAGACGTCTGTCCGGCGCAACGGTTCCCAGCATATTGCACAGACTCTGCGCCCAGTCATAGGGCTCAAATAACGCCCCCTCCACAGTAATTCCCTGAATCACAAACTCAGCCACGCCGGATAACATGCCCAACAGCCCCTAATTAATGCAATATAAATTTAACGGACAAAAATTTCCCGCAAATCATAACACCACTCCGAAAAATCAACGAACAGCAGAGCCGGGATGGCTTAACTCTTGCAGCATTAAGCCCTAGCTTTTTTGAAGAAAGTTGATAGAATGCTGCGTCCTTGCAACGGCAAGCATGTCGCGCCAGGCTCCCAATAAACTTTTCGCAATCTGATTTAATTGATTTAATAAGGAAAAACCATGAAATACTCAGCTCTCGTTGCCGCCTTGTTGGCATTGTCTCTCTCCGCTTGTGGCGAAAAGCCTGCTGAAGCTCCAGCACCTGCTCCAGCTCCAGTTGCAGCACCCGCTCCAGCACCTGCACCCGCTCCAGCAGCTTCTGCTCCAGTCGATGCAGCCTCTGCTCCAGCCGCCGCCGCTCCAGCAGCATCCGCTCCGGCTGCTGCACCAGCAGCGGAACCAGCAAAGCACTAAGTTGATCCTGCGCAATAAAAAAGCCGACGCAAGTCGGCTTTTTTATTGCGCACTTAATCATCGCGTCACCCGATATCACACCAGGAAGTTCCTTCATTCTGGGTCGCAACGGTGATTCTTTCTTCCGGCCATCCGATTGCCCCGCTGAGCGCGCTAACGGCCAGCGCCGGATTATTGTTTTTATGGCTGAGATGCGCGGCCACCAGAAATTGCAATTGGCTGCTATCCAGACGCGCCAGCAAAGCCGCCGCATCATGGTTGTTGAGATGCCCGAAACGTCCTCCGATTCGTTGTTTCACACTGTAAGGATAATCACCGTTGGCCAGCAAACCGGGATCGTGATTACATTCCAGCACGAGTGCATCGCAACCGCCCAACATCGCTTCGATATGCGGTGTTGAACAACCCGCATCGGTCAACACACCCAAACGCTTTTCGCCGCCACTAAACACATATTGCACCGGCTCGCCCGCGTCGTGAGGCACAGGATAGGGGTGCACCCGAATTTCTCCGATAGCAAACGGAAGATGCGGACTGATCTGCGTCACTGAAGTTAAATCGTTAAAAGCACCATGCTGCGAACGCAAGGTGCCGTGGGTGAGGAATACCGGAAGTGCAAATTTTCGCGCCAGCCGCGCCACGCCGCTGATGTGATCGCCATGCTCGTGTGTGACCACAATGCCTTGCAACTGCTCCGGTGCAAGGCCGATGCGCGCCAATCGCGCCACGGTCTCGTTCAACGAGAAACCGCAATCCATCAAGACTCGTGTTTGCCCCGCCTCCACCACCAGCGCGTTACCTTCACTACCGCTGCCGAGTAAAGCAAAACGCATCGAGGCTGCGATTATTTCTCGATGCTCTTAAACAACATTTCGACGATACGCAAACTTTCCTGATCGTTCTCACCGGCCGCATTGCGCACGAATACCTCGCACACTCCGCCGCTCTCGCGCACCGTCACTTGATAGTTGCCCTGTTTTTTACCCTTGGCATCGGCAGCGCGCAACAAATAAACACCACTGGAACGATCCACATCTTCAACCGCGATGTGCGCTTTATCCAAGGCCAGGCCTACCCTGCGCCAGCTTTTATCAAACGGCTCTTTAATCTGAATCGCCTTGCCGCCCGCAATTTCTTTCAGCTCAACACGGTGGGCGACAGATGCTGCGGTCGCCCCCGCTGGCGCCGCGCTTGCCACAGGGGTATTCGTTACGCTGCCCAATTTCGCCATCAACATCTGCAAAACCGCGCTTTCAATTTCCGCATCAGATTCCTGCGGCAACCACTGGGGCTCTTTCTTGTTGAGAATTTGAACTTCCCGCATGACCTGTTGTGTGACATGCACCTCAGTACTCAAACCATCTTTGCTGCGCTCCAGGCGGATCACGTACTGATCGCGCTGGCCGGCCGGTTTAAGCGTATCCAGCACCTTGCCATTACCCAAGACGCCGCGCTCAAAATACCTGGGAGAATTGCCGTGATTTTCGCGCCAATCGGTTTCCATCACGCCGGCTTGAGGGTTGTCCACTTGCATCGAGAACCCCATTTCCAGCCAGAATTTTTTAACCGCAAACCAGACATTTTCCGCTTTGTCGTTCACCACCAGCCAACGCTGCTTACCGTTGCGTTCAAGGTGCACATTTGTCAATTCGGGCAATACTGCGGCGGAATGGGCAACGGCGCCTTTTGAATAATCGGAAAAGTTGGCTACCAGCGCGCCATCTCCATCAGGGATCGCATATTGCTCGTTCGCCGCCGGAGCGGTCAGGTCTGGCGGAACCTCCAGCGTAGGCACTCTGGCGGATACCACTTTATAGTCGATACGCTGCTTGTCTAAACTGCACGCAGAAAAAGCCAGCGCAAGCAAAACCAATACTGCTATTTTCCGAATCCTCATTCCATTCCTTATTTGATTATTCCTGCTTGATGCATGGCGCTTTCAACAAGAGCCTGAGCGCTTGCGGAGAGCGGCGTGAGGGGCAAGCGCAAGGTGTTTTTTATTTTGCCCAGACGCGCTACCGCCCATTTCACCGGTATGGGGTTAGCTTCGACAAACAAATGGCGATGCAAGCCCAACAAACGGAAATTGATCTCGCGGGCCACGGCGACTTCGCCGTTCAACGCGGCGACACACATTTCATGCATCAGCCTGGGCGCAACATTGGCCGTCACCGAAATTGTGCCATGCGCTCCCAATAACATCAGCGCCAAAGTGCTGGCATCATCGCCGCTATAGATGGCGAAACCTTCTGGCGCGCGTTGCAGCAAATCGCTGCCGCGCTCGATACCGCCGGTCGCATCCTTGATACCGACGATGTTGGAAATCTGCGCCAGGCGCAGCACGGTGTCATTGCTCATGTCCGCGCCGGTGCGCCCCGGCACGTTGTAGAGGATATGCGGCATATCCACCGCCTCGGCGATGGCCTTGAAATGCTGGTACAACCCCTCCTGTGTGGGTTTGTTGTAGTACGGAACCACGCTCAACGAGGCGTCTGCCCCCGCTTTCCTGGAAAAAGATGCCAGCTCAATCGCCTCCCTGGTCGAGTTGGCGCCCGTTCCGGCGATGATGGGAATGCGTTTTGCCGCGTGCTCCACCGCCACCTGTATCAGTTGCTCATGCTCTTCCACATCCACAGTTGGCGACTCACCCGTGGTGCCCACCACCACAATGGCATCTGTTCCCTGCCCGATATGAAAATCAATCAATGAGCGAAACGCCTCCCAGTCCAGACTGCCGTCTTCATGCATGGGGGTGACGATCGCAACAATACTGCCTGTAATCATGGTCTACGCCGGAATTAACGAAAGCGCGCATTTTAACTGAAACGCCCAGCCGTATGTTCCAGAAATTTTGCAACAAGTCACTTGGGAAATTCCATTGCGCCCGTGCGCTTACCCCAGGGAATCCATTAAGACGAAAGCCGCCCTTCCTTCGCCCTCCCCGCACGTGAGAGGGCGCACTTTAGCCGGTAGATTATTTGGACTTAAAGCCAGTGACAGGCCATGACCTTCTACCGTATCATCCCCCAATTATTGAATATAACATTAGGTTGGCTCATGCAAAACGATCAAGCCGCAGAACCACACAGCAAGCGGGAAATCATCCTCAACTTGCTGGAAAAGCAACACATCGAAGAGGATATGGTGCGCAAGCAGGACGCCCCCCACCATAACCTGGTCGAGTCGCTGGTGCGCAAGCAATATATCGTTAAATTGAGACAAGCTCTGGATGAAGCCGCCCCCGCAGAAGTGGCGGAAATTCTTGAGGGGCTCACCCCGGAAATGCAGATTTTCGTGTGGGATCAACTTGCTGAAAACCGCAAGGAATTGATCCTGCGCGACTTATCCGTGTCGGTATTAAACGCTTTGGGTAAGCGCGCGTTCGGCAACGAAAAATCCAGCATCAAAGCCTTTGTCCTGAATGAAGGCCGCTTGCGGGAAACCAACGTCCTCACCGGCGATGAATTACTCAAGGCCAAACCGGTATGGATAGATCTGGTTGGCCCCACCTTCGAAGAACGAACCTGGGTGGGCGACATCTTCGGCATCGAACTTCCCGACCCGGCAAAACTCAGCGATCTCGAATCCAGCGCGCGCTTCTATGTGGAAGAAAACGGCGCGATCCATGTGCATTCGGATTTCTTGCTTGACCTCGAAGACGAATCGCGCAATGTCGCGGTTGCCTTTATTTTGTATCAAAATATTCTGTTTTCGATACGCTCCGAAGAACTGCCGGTTTTCCGTTTGCAGCGCTTGCGCGCCTTTTCGCAACCCAATTACGTTTCCGATTCGCGCGATGTGCTGCTCGACCTCTACGCTGCCGACGCGGAATATTCGGCGGACGCAATGGAAGACATGTACCAGGGTCTGGAGGCCGTCGGCAAACAGGTGCTCAGCAAGCACATGACCGACGAAGAAGCCGCCAAGATACTGGTTTCCATTGCCCACGAGGAGGACTTGAACGGGCGCATACGCCGTAACGTGCTGGACACGCGCCGCGCCGTGTCATTTTTGATGCGCAGCAAGTTTCTGGACAAGCAACAAATGGAAGACGCGCAACAAATTCTGCGCGACATCGAATCGCTGGATGGCCACACCACCTTCCTGTTCGGAAAAATCAACTTTCTCATGGATGCAACCGTCGGCTTCATCAATATCAACCAGAACAAGGTGATTCAACGCCTGACCATACTCAGCGTCGTGTTCATGCCGCTCAACGTAATAGCAGGCATGGGCGGCATGTCCGAGTTTTCCATGATGACCAAAGATATTTCCTGGCCGGTTGCGTACAGCGCTTTTTCCGTTGGCATGGTGATCATCGGGTGGCTAACTTACCTGCTTTTGAAATTCCTGGAACAGCGCGAGAAAGCCAAAAACAGGATTTAACCGGACTGCCGATTTGCCACAGCGCAGCGGTTCGGCGCGCTCACCACAAAAGCATAGTCGCGTCTTGTGATCGAAGCAGTTTCTACGCGGTGTTTAATCCGGGTTCAATGCGGTAGCGTGCGCGCCACCGCCCATGCGCTGACCTCTCTCGCCCCCGCCCGTTTGATCGCGCTTGCGAGTGCGGCAATAGTCGCGCCCGTCGTCATCACGTCATCCGCGATAGCGATATGTTTGCCGCTTAAATCGGCTGAGCATTCGAATGCATGCAGCATATTTTTCTCGCGTTCCCGCCATGGCAAAGCAGATTGCGGCGAGGTATTGCGCACGCGCTCACAGGCATTTGCCAACAGCGGGATACTCAGCCTTTTTGCAAGACGCTGAGCCAATAGCTGCGATTGATTGTAGCCGCGTTCGCGCAAGCGCGCCGGATGCAAAGGCATGGCGATGAGACCATCCGGGAGTACGCTGATGCGCTCCGCGAGCGCGTCAGCGAGGTAATTTACCAATACCAGTTGCCCGGAAAATTTGACCGCCTGCACTAGCTTGTCAACAGGAAAAGCGTAAACAAATACGGCAACGGTACGATCAAAATCCGGGGGATATTGCAGGCATTTCCCACAGACCATACGGTTAGCCGAGGGCAAAGCGCATACCGGGCAATGGTTTTCTTTCAAGCGTGGCAAATCCGCGCCACACGCCTTGCACCACACCCCGAAATGACTCAGTGCGCCGCATAACACACAGGGTTGCGCGGGTAAAATACGCTCAATAAATGATCTATTGTCCATTAATATCGCCATTAAAATTGACAGCGCGTATAGTTTAATCGAAGATGCCGACCGTCTATTTCCCCCGCTCATTCTGCCATGCAAGCTCAAGTTATAACCCTTTATTCCTCATCCGCAAAAATCGAACCCGCATCACAACGCTGGTCGGTCACCGAAATAACAGCGCTATTCAAACTCCCCTTTTCAGACCTAATGTTCCGCGCACAGCAAATTCACCGCGAGCATTTCGATCCGAACGCGGTGCAGTTATCCACGCTGCTGTCGATCAAGACCGGCGGCTGTTCCGAGGATTGCGGCTATTGCCCGCAGTCGGCCTTCCACAACGCGGGCGTGGAAAACAAAAAAATGCTGGACGTGAGCGAGGTGGTGAAAGCCGCCAAAGCCGCGCAGGACGCGGGCGCGGACCGTTTCTGCATGGGCGCGGCATGGCGCGAGCCCTCGAAAGAAGACATGGCCGCCGTGGTCGAAATGGTCAAGGAAGTGCGCGCGCTGGGCATGGAAACCTGCGCCACGCTGGGCATGCTGAACGACGAGCAGACCGAGCAGCTACGCGCCGCCGGGCTCGATTACTACAACCACAACCTCGACACCACGCCGGAGTTTTACGGCAACATCATCAGCACCCGCGATTATCAGGACAGGCTGGATACCTTGGAGCGCGTACGCAAAGCGGGCATGCACGTGTGCAGCGGCGGAATTGTTGGGATGGGGGAAACTTTAGAGCAGAGAGCCGGACTTATCGCGCAACTGGCGAACATGGAGCCGTATCCAGAGAGTGTGCCGATCAATAACCTAGTCAAAGTCGAAGGCACGCCGCTGGCGGAGCAGGAAGACATCGACCCGCTGGATTTTGTGCGCACCATTGCGGTTGCCCGTATCACCATGCCCACCGCGCGAGTGCGCCTCTCCGCCGGACGCCAGCAGATGAGCGACGCAGTCCAAGCGCTATGCTTTCTGGCCGGGGCGAATTCCATTTTTTACGGCGACCAGTTGCTGACCACGGGCAACCCCGATGTGGAGCGGGATCGCAAGTTGATGGATAAGCTGGGGATGTATCCGTTTGCGGATAAGCATTGAGTTTTAATCTGTGGGCGAGACAGCAAAGCAAAACCTTAACCCCCCTCAGTCCCCCCTTGTCAGGGGGGATGACGAGTCGCCACTTTTGGTGTCGAGCAATTCAGGTTTGGCTGCGGGGAGTGAGGGCGTAGCGTCGGATCGGTCGGCTGGCACGGATGCTCCTCCCCTGACAAGGGGAGGCCGGGAGGGGTTAGGTTTTATTCCCTACGACCCCAAACTCACCACCCTAGCTCGCGCCAACCGAAAGAACCCCACCCCAGCCGAACAAAAAATCTGGTACGAAGTTCTGCGAGCCCGCCAATTTTCCGCGTACAAATTCCTGCGGCAAAAACCGATAGCCCGTTTCATCGTGGATTTTTATTGCGCAGCGTTGCGCTGGGTGATTGAAATTGATGGCGATAGCCATGCGGAGGATCCGGCATACGACATCGAGCGCACACAAATACTGCAACGCTATGGGCTGACCGTCATCCGTTTCACCAATCACGATGTGATGCACAACATCTCCGGTGTTTATGACGTTTTAGCGGGACGACTACACTGATGCCAGTCACACAATTACAAACCGAAATCGACACCCGCAAAGCGCAAGGTCTTTTGCGCAGTCGCCGCACTTTAGCCACGCCGCAATCTCCCCATATCACCGTGGGCGGCACGACACGGTGTTGCGAAGCATCCGGTGCGGGAGTGCCGCCCTCTCGCCTCCTCCCGCAAACGGCTGACTTCGTCAGTAACGAGTCGAAAGCGAACGGCAAGCCTTATCTCGCTTTTTGCAGCAACGATTACTTGGGTCTCGCCAATCACCCGCAACTCATCGCCGCCTTGCAACAGGGCGCGCAACAATGGGGTGTCGGCGCGGGAGCGGCGCATTTGGTGAGCGGGCATTTCGAGGCGCACCATCAACTCGAACAACAGCTCGCCGCTTTTGTCGGCAAGCCTGCCGCGCTGTTGTTTTCCACCGGTTACATGGCCAACCTCGGTGTGGTGCAGGCGCTGGCGGGTAAGGGCGATACAGTGTTTGCCGACAAGCTCAACCACGCTTCGCTGAACGACGCGATGCTGTTGTCGCGCGCGGAGATGAAGCGTTTCCGGCACGGCGATATGGCACAACTGGCGAACTATCTGGAGCAGGCTAAGACCGGGCGAAAACTCGTCATTACCGATGCGGTGTTCAGCATGGATGGCGACATCGCGCCGTTGCGGGAAATGCTGGCGCTGTGCGAGCGGCACGATGCATGGTTGTACGTGGATGACGCGCACGGCTTCGGCGTGCTGGGCGAGCAGGGGCGCGGCTCGCTGGCGCATTTCGGCATCGTCTCGCCGCGCATCATCTACATGGCGACCTTGGGCAAAGCCGCCGGAGTCTCCGGCGCGTTCGTGGCGGCGGAACAGGTGGTGGTCGATACGCTGGTCAACCACGCGCACAGCTACGTTTACACCACCGCCACGCCGCCCGCGTTGTCGGTGGCGCTGTCGCAGAGTCTGCAATTGATCGAACAGGGCGATGCGCTGCGGGCGAATCTGCAAAAACTCATCATTCAATTGCGCGCTGGCTTGTCCGATCTGCCCTGGCAACTCATGCCCTCGGAGACCGCTATCCAGCCGCTGTTGATCGGCGACAATCATCAGGCGCTGAAGTTGAGCGAGGGGCTGCGCGAACGCGGCATCTGGGTGGCGGCGATCCGTCCGCCCACCGTGCCGCAGGGCACGGCGCGGCTGCGCATCACTTTGTCGGCTGCGCACAGCGAGCAAGATGTAGATCAACTCATCGGAGCGCTGCATGAGCTTGCATGTTGAAATCTTAGGCAGCGGCGCGCCGCTAGTGTTGCTGCACGGCTGGGGGATGCACGGCGGCGTGTGGGCGGATGTGGCGCAGCAACTGGCGGCGAATTTTTGCGTGCATGTGGTGGATTTGTCGGGGCATGGGAAAAGTGCGCTCCCTCTCCCGCAAGCGGGAGAGGGTTGGGGTGAGGGGCGTTGCGCACAGCCCCTCACCCCCAGCCCCTCTCCCGCTTGCGGGAGAGGGGAGCTTGATGCTGTTGTCGCTGAACTATCGGCGGCCTTCAACGCTCCCATCACCCTCTGCGGCTGGTCTCTCGGCGGGCAGGTCGCTTTGCATTGGGCGGCGCGCGAACCTGATAAAGTGCAGCGTTTGATTCTGGTGGCGAGCACGCCATGTTTTGCCGAGCGCGAGGATTGGGCGTTCGGCATGGAAAGCGCCGTGCTGGAAAAATTCGCCGCCGAACTGGAAGCGAACCACGCGGCCACGTTGCGCCGCTTCATCGCGCTGCAATTGCGCGGCAGCGAAAAGGAGCGCGAGTTGCTGGCGCTGATGCGCG
>CAZXDK010000039.1:0-23805 GCA_964639585.1 uncultured Gallionellaceae bacterium
GCATGCTTTCCTCGACGATATTGACGCTGATCGTGATCCCCGCGCTGTATGCCTTGTTCAAAGCGCGCGAGATCAAATACCCGCATCCTGAAGAGAGTAAAAAATAAACTTTTAGTTATTTCCATAACGAGCATGTTGACGGGTCTGAGTCAGGCGTGCGCATGCGCCCATGCTTGGCGGCATGCTATCCTCGGCGGTGTTAACGCTGTTGCTGCCCACTGTGATTTATGCGCGGGCGAAAAGAAGTGGCGCCATGACGCAGCAATGATTTAATAAGCTATACCAGGCGGGTGGTATTGCTGTTTTTAATTGGCGCTTATATACCGGCTTGGGAATGACAAACACGAATCGGAGGTAACGATATGAAGTACAACACACTGGGGAAAAGTGATTTGCATGTTTCCGAGATAGCACTCGGAACGATGACGTTCGGCGAGCAAAATACGCAGGCTGAAGCTTGCGCTCAACTCGATTATGCCGTGGCGCAAGGGGTGAATTTTATCGACACGGCCGAAATGTACCCCGTGCCGGGCAGGGCGGAGACGCAAGGGCGCACCGAGGAGTATGTGGGGCATTGGCTCAAGAAGCAATTGCGCGACAAGATTATTCTGGCCACCAAAGTGGCCGGCCCGTCACGCGGTTTCGACTGGATACGCGGTGGACAGACTGCGCTGGATCGCGCCAATATTTGCGCCGCCATCGACACCAGCCTCAAGCGTTTACAAACCGATTACATCGACCTTTACCAACTGCATTGGCCGGATCGCAACGTGCCGATGTTTGGAAAAATCGACTACGACACCGCTCTGGAAAAGCCGACTGTAGCCATCGAGGAGCAACTCACCGTGCTGTCGGAACTGGTGCGTGGCGGCAAGGTGCGCCACATCGGCATCAGCAACGAAACGGCATGGGGTGTCGCTGAATTTTTAAAGGTGGCGGAGCGTTTGGGGCTGCAACGCATCGTGTCCGTCCAGAATCCCTACAACCTCATCAATCGTGCTTTTGAAATGGGTTTGCACGAGATGTGTTACCGCGAGCAAGTCAGCCTGCTGGCCTATAGTCCGCTGGCGTTCGGCTTGTTGTCTGGCAAATATTTCAAAAGCAATCAGGCTCACGGCAGAATGACCCTGTTTCCTGCCTTTGGTCAGCGTTATCACAAGCCGAATGTGGCGGCAGCCGTGGCGGAATATGTGCAACTTGCGCAAGCACACGGCTGCTCTCCGGCAGCGCTGGCGTTGGCATTTGTGCGCAGCCGTCCCTTCGTCGCCAGCACCATCATCGGCGCAACGACGATGCCGCAGCTTGAGGAAAACCTGCAACGCATCGAACTAAATGGCGAAGTGCTTAAGCTGATAGAAGCGATACATCTCAGGTATTTCAATCCCGCACCGTAGGGCTGTTTCTAGCCCGGCCTGTAATTGTCCGCGACTTCACGACGGCGCGCATAATGAGCCCCCGACTTGGTCGAGGGGCAGTTAACTTTTTTCCGTGTGAACAATGTTTCCATTGTGGGATTGTGACATGGTCGCACGGGGAAAAAGTCATGCATTACAGTGAAATGGATGGCATCCTGACTACCGCGTTGGTGTGCTCGCTCGCCAATTCGGGTTGCGCGTTACGGAAAAATGATTTAGCTTGCGCGGAAAATATATTCCTTCCTGATTCCCAACGATGCGTCTGATCCGATTTTTGTTTGTTCCGCTGACTTTGTTGGCGTTTACCGGTTGTGCAAGCTTTGTCGCCTCGACCTCCAATCGCCTGGCCAATAATTTATCCAGCGCGATACTCAATCAGGATGATCCTGAAACGGTTGAAGCCGGCGCGCCGTCCTATTTGATACTCATCGACAGCCTCATTGAAGGGGATGCGCAGAACGAAAACATGTTGCTGGCGGGCAGCAAGCTATATGGCGCTTATGCTGCGGCTTTCGTCAAGGAGCCGGAACGCGCCAAACGCCTTGCGCGCAAGGCGCGCGATTACAGCGACCGCGCTTTGTGTATCCATAACACCCGGTTGTGCAATTTGCAGGATAAAAGCTACGACGATTTTGCCGCGGCTATTGGCGCGATGAAAGTTGGCGATGTGCCGGTGTTGTATGCCAGCGGTGCAGCATGGGCGGGCTGGATACAAGCCAACAGCAGCGATTGGAATGCGATTGCCAGTCTGGCAAAAGTCAAAGCCGTGATGGCGAGGGTAGTCGAGCTGGATGAAAAATATGAACGCGGCACGCCGCACTTGTATCTGGGGGTGTTCGACACTCTGCTGCCTCCTGCACTGGGCGGAAAGCCGGACGAGGGGCGCGTCCATTTCGAACGCGCCTTGTCACTCTCGGCGGGACACGACCTGATGGCCAAGGTAGAATACGCGCGGCGCTATGCGCGCATCACGTACGACAGGCCGCTGCATGACCGTTTGCTACAGGAAGTGCTGGATGCGGATCCCGTCGCACCGGGATTGACTTTGCGGAATGTGCTGGCCAAGCGTCAGGCGCGCGAGTTGCTGGCGGGCGCGGAAAATTATTTTTAAGATACAGAGCGGAATAAACAATATCCGTCCTCAAACTGGGAGAAGAAATGCGTTCACTGTGGTTAGGTATGTTTGCTGTGTTGCTGTCCGTTGTCGTCGCGCCAGCGTTGGCGATGAATTTGAAAATTGCCACGCTCGCGCCGGATGGCACGATGTGGATGCAGGAGTTGCGCAAAGGTGGCGATGAGATAAGCAAGCGCACCGAGGGTCGTGTCACCGTCAAATTTTATCCGGGTGGCAGCATGGGGAGTGACCGCGTGGTGCTGCGCAAGATACGCGCCGGACAGTTGAACGGTGGCGCACTCACCGGCGGCGCCTTGGCCGAGATTTCTCCGGATGTGCAGATTTACAGCTTGCCTATGCTGTTCCGCTCCTATGAAGAGCTGGATTACGTGCGTGCGCACATGGATAAAACGATTGCGCAACGCTTTGAAACGGAAGGTTTTGTTACCTTTGGCATCACCGACGGCGGTTTCGCGTACCTCATGTCGAACTCGGCGATACAGCATGTCGATGAGTTGAAAAACCTCAAAATTTGGGTGCCGGAGGGCGATGAAATCGGCCGAGCGATGTTCGAGACGCTGGGTGCATCCTCGCTGCCGCTGCCGCTGACCGATGTGCTTACCGGGCTACAGACCGGGCTCGTCAATACCATAGGCTCGACGCCATCCGGTTCCATCGCCTTGCAGTGGCATACCAAAGTAAAGTATCTGGTCGATATGCCGACGCTGTATATCTTCGGTGCACTGGCGGTAGATAAAAAGACTTTTACCGGCCTGAGCGCACCGGATCAAGCCGTAGTGCGCGAAGTGATGGAGCGCGTGTATGCGACGATGAACCGCCAGACGCGCATAGACGACAACGGCGCGCGCGATGCCTTGCGCAAACAGGGCATCCAGTTCACCACGCTGGCGCCGGATGAAATCGCCAAGCTGCGCGCCGCGGCCGACAAGACCATACAGCGTTTGAGCGCGCAGGGGAGATTTTCACCGGCCATACTCAAGGAGTTGCGCACCCATCTGGATGCGTATCGCCATAGCCACTAACACATAATGCCGACACGCCACCTGCCTCCCGCGCTTGTCCGCTTGGTCAATCTCGTCACTTGGGCCGAGAACGCGCTGCTCATCACCATGCTGGCTTCGATGGTGTCGCTGGCCGCCTTGCAGATACTGGCGCGCAACTTCATGGACATCAGCATTCTGGGCGCCGATCAGATGTTGCGCTTGCTGGTGCTGTGGGTGGCGTTCATGGGCGCGGTTGCGGCGAGCCGTGACGGCAAGCACATCCGCGTGGATGCTATTGCGCGTTTGTTGCCGGGCAAGCTCAAGGCGGGAGTGGATGCGTTGACCGACCTTTTCACCCTGGTAATCTGCCTGTTGCTGACATGGCAGGCGTTGCGTTTTATGCAGAGCGCGCGCGCCTCCGGCGAAATGGCTTTCGCCGCGCTGCCGGTGTGGGTGGCCGAACTCATTTTGCCGCTGGCCTTTACGCTGATTGCGCTGCGTTATGCCATACGCTGTTTTCATCATATCCAGATAGCGCGCGGCCGCGAGGAAATCCAATGATACTGGCCGGAATCGCCATACTTGTGATGGTGCTGCTCGGCGCGCCGCTGTTCGCGGTGATTGCCGCCAGCGTCATGCTGAATTTTGCACAGGATGGTGTAGACCTGACGGTGGTCGTCATCGAGATCTACCGTCTGGCGGAAATGCCGGTCTTGCTCGCTATTCCGCTGTTTACCTTCGCCGGTTATCTGTTGGCCGAGTCGCGTGCACCGCAGCGTCTGGTCAATATCACCAATGTCTTTTTCGGCTGGATGCCCGGCGGCTTGGCGGCGGTGACGTTAGTCATCTGCGCGATGTTCACCGCCTTCACCGGCGCCTCCGGCGTGACCATCGTGGCGCTCGGCGGCCTGTTGTACCCGGCGCTCAAGCAGGCCGGTTATCCCGAACGCTACAGCCTGGGACTGGTGACGGTATCCGGCAGCATCGGCCTGCTGTTCGCGCCCTCGCTGCCGCTCATACTCTACGGCGTGGTGGCGCAGCAGCTCAACATCGGCCATCCGGTGGCGATCAGCGATTTGTTTCTTGCCGGTATCTTTCCCGGCTTGTTGATTATCGTGATGTTGTCGATTTATGGCCTGTGGCAAAAGCGTGAACATCAGCCCACGCTGGAGCCGTTCACGACCGGCAAGGCGCTGGCTGCTTTGCGCGAGGCGGCTTGGGAGTTGCCCTTGCCCTTTATCGTGCTGGGCGGCATCTATGGCGGATTTTTTGCCGTGTCCGAGGCGGCTGCGGTGACGGCGATTTATGTGTTCATAGTCGAGGTGCTCGTCCACCGCGAGATCAGTTTCAAAGTGCTACCCGGCATCATGCGCGAATCCATGGTGCTGGTCGGCGCGATTCTGATCGTGCTGGGCATGTCGCTGGCTTCTACCAACTATGTGCTCGATGCGGAAATCCCGACCAAGCTGTTCACTTACATACGCAACCATGTGGACAATGCGCTCACCTTTTTGCTGCTGCTGAATCTGTTTCTGCTCGTGCTGGGCATGATGCTGGATATTTTTTCCGCGCTGGTCATCATGGTGCCATTGATCCTTCCCATTGCGGTGGGCTACGGCATCCATCCCGTGCATCTGGGCATCATCTTTCTGGCCAATATGGAGATAGCCTACCTGATGCCGCCTATGGGCATGAATTTATTCATCGCCATCTATCGCTTTGATCGCTCCATGCTGGAAGTATTCCGCGCCGTGCTGCCATTTGTCGCGATATTGCTGGTCGCCGTGCTGATTATCACCTACTGGCCGAGCCTGTCTTTGGCGCTGATCAAAAACTGATCAGCATGGGGCGGCGCCCCTTGGGATTCGCATCAAGCGGCCCTTTGCTTGTGTTGATTTGTAGTGTTGCCACTACAATAAATTTGCACCATAATCTTTTCCGTCCCTGATCCCGGGGGGCAAGTGTAGTCAAGCTCACGGATATTTTCATGAGTCCCCGGCGCGTAATGGCAATCCGGGGGACACGAATCCGTTTCATCAACTTTAATGTACTAAAATCTTAAGGAGTAAACATGAAGAAATCAGTAATCAAGTTAGTTGCAGCGGCAGCAATTGTGGCAGCAATGGCGAGCGGTAGCGCCTTTGCAGATTCGGACGATACAAAATGGATAGCGCAGTGCATCAAGGACAACAAGGATGAAGGCGCCAAGGAAGAGGTTGTTTACAAGTATTGCGAATGTATGAACAATAAAATGAGTTCCAATGAAACCAAATCCATCTCCCAGTGGGAAAAATCTCACCCTACTGAAATGAAGGCGTGCGAGAAGCAAGCTGGCTGGAAATAATCTAGGGTTCCGCCTTATTGATCTGGCGAGATGAAGCATCATGCTCGTTCGGCCTGAGCTTGCCGCAAAGTCGAAAGCGATTCGGCAAGTCCAAGGCAAGCGGACTTTATCCTCATCTGGTCGGGTCAATATTAAATCAAGGACGTTTCTAAAAATCCATATTTCGTCCCAACTGATGAAACTGCTAGCCATTCACTAAGCCTGCAAGCGGCTGGTTATGCTGCGTTGCGGAAGTGGGGTAAGCAGGCAATCCGCGTAGCGGATGCTCGCAAAAACAAAGTGGACAAAAGCCCGAATTCTCCGCGTCCTCCGCGTCCTCCGCGTGAGAAAAGCCTGCCATGTTTTGGCGCCATTTGACAGGTCGCATTGCATTGCTTTTGCTTGACTCTGTTCTGAAAATCGCTATAATCCGCCCTCCCTAAAAACCTTGCCCCACCGTTCACGCATAGCGGGGGGTATTAACCATAAGGAGATTCAATGCGACATTACGAGATTGTGTTTATCGTGCATCCCGATCAAAGCGAGCAGGTTCCCGCGATGATTGAGCGTTACCGCACATTGGTGACCGGCAAAAACGGTCACATCCACCGTCTGGAAGACTGGGGCCGCCGCCAAATGGCTTACCCTATCCAGAAAATCCACAAAGCACATTATGTGCTGATGAATATCGAAGTCGATCAAGAGACTTTGGATGAGTTGGAGCACGCATTCAAATTCAACGATGCGGTGTTGCGTCATCTGATCATCAAGGTGAAAGCCGCTGTAGTAGCGCCTTCCGCGATGATGAAAGAAGAGAAGTCGCGTTCGTTGACGACTGATGCAGCCGAGGCGGTGCAGGCGCCAGTGGCTGCTTGATTGGTTTGAGTAGCAACCGTTGCGTTATTGACGGTGAATTGCTTGAGTTGGACGATTTGCGTTATACCCCGGCGGGGATTCCGCGAATCGGATTGAAAATACGCCACGTTTCAACGCGGCAGGAGGCTGGAATAGAGCGACAGTTAATGTGCACTGTTCCGGCGATAGCGCTAGGAGACGCGGCTTTGCAGGTGAGCCGTTTTCAAATAGGGCAGAGCGTGCAAGTGGAAGGTTTTCTGGCTCAGCGCAGTTTGCGCATTGCGCAGTTGGTGCTACACATTGATAACATTAAATTGAAATAAGGGGCACAACATGGCTCGTGTATTTAAGAAAAAAGATGACAAGAAGAACAACAATTCTTCGCGTCAATTGTTCAAACGCCGTAAATTCTGCCGCTTCACAGCGGAGAAGATACCCGAAGTGGATTACAAGGATATCAACATCCTTAAAGAATTTATTGCCGAAAACGGCAAGCTGATCCCGGCGCGTATCACCGGCACCAAGTCCCGTTTCCAGCGCCAATTGAGCGTGGCGGTCAAGCGCGCCCGTTTCCTGGCGCTGTTACCTTACACTGATTTGCATTAAGGAGTCGCCATGCAAGTAATTCTGATGGAAAAAGTAGTTAACCTCGGCCAGTTGGGCGATGTGGTTAAAGTGAAGAACGGTTTTGCGCGTAATTTTTTGATTCCGCAAGGCAAAGCTAAACGTGCAACAGAAGGTAATGTGGCCGAGTTTGCGGTGCGTCGCGCTGAACTTGAGGCGGCTGAACAGGCTAAGCTGGCGGAAGCACAAGCGCTGGGCGGAAAGATGAGCGGGCTGACGGTGCAGATCGTGCAGAAGGCGGGCGTGGACGGCAAACTGTTCGGTTCCGTCACCAATGCCGACATCGCGGTCGCAATGGAAGCTCAAGGCTTCAAGGTTGAAAAGGCGCAAGTGCGTATGCCTGAAGGTCATATCAAGCAAATTGGCGATCATCCGGTCAGCATCGCTTTGCATGCCGACGTAGTAGCCAACATCACGGTGTCTGTACTGGGCGAATAAGTTCAGGCTGTTTGATGCAGTAACAAAAAGGGCTGGCGACAGCCCTTTTTGTTTTTCTATTCGGTGTAAAATCGCCGTCCCAAAATCACGCACACACCATGCAAAACTTTTCCGCTCCCAGTGCCGATCCGCAGATGGATGCGATCAAGCTCCCGCCGCATTCGGTGGAGGCGGAGCAGTCCGTGCTGGGCGGCATTTTGCTGGATACCAGCGCGTGGGACAAGATTGCCGATTTGATTACCGAGCGCGATTTCTACCGCAATGAACATCGTTTGATCTACCGTCACATCGCGCGCTTGACCGAGCATGCCAAGCCGGTGGATGTGATCACGGTGGCGGAGTCGCTGGAAAGCAATGCCGAGCTGGAAAAAGCGGGGGGCTTGGCCTATCTGGGCTCGCTGGCGGCCAACGTGCCGACGGCCGCGAACATTCGCCGTTATGCCGAGATCGTGCGCGATCGTTCCATCATGCGCAAACTGGTCGAGGTGGGCAGCGATATTGCGACTAGCGCCTACAATCCCGGCGGGCGCTCGGCGGGACAGTTGCTGGACGAGGCGGAAAGCCGCGTGCTGGAAATCAACGAAGAGGGCGAGCGCGGCAATCAGGGTTTTGTTGCTATGCCGCCTTTGTTGACGCAGGTGGTGGAGCGTATCGAAACCTTGTACGGGCGCGACAACGCCAGCGACGTGACCGGCGTCGCCACCGGCTTTGCGGATCTGGATCGCATGACTTCGGGTTTACAGCCCGGTGATCTCATTATCGTGGCGGGGCGTCCGAGTATGGGCAAGACCGCATTCTCCATCAATATTGCGGAAAACGTGGCGCTGGACTCGAACAAGCCGGTGGCGATCTTCAGTATGGAAATGGGCGGGGTGCAATTGGCGATGCGGATGATAGGCTCGGTCGGTCGCCTCAACCAGCACACTTTGCGCACCGGAAAACTGGAAGATGACGATTGGTCGCGCATGACGCATGCCTTGGGGCGGTTGAACGAAGCGCCTATCTTTATCGATGAAACACCCGGACTCAACTCGCTGGAATTGCGCTCGCGCTCGCGCCGCCTGCACCGCCAGAACAACGGGCTGGGCTTGATCGTGATCGACTATTTGCAACTGATGTCATCGCCGATGACAGGCAAGGGCGGTGGCGAGAACCGCGCTACCGAGATATCCGAGATTTCACGCTCGCTGAAAGCGTTGGCCAAAGAGCTGCATGTGCCGGTGATCGCTTTGTCGCAGTTGAATCGCAGCTTGGAGCAGCGTCCCAACAAACGGCCCGTGATGTCAGACTTGCGCGAGTCAGGCGCGATTGAGCAGGACGCTGACCTGATTTTGTTCATCTACCGAGACGAGGTCTACAACCCCGATTCTCCCGATAAGGGCAAGGCCGAGATCATTATCGGCAAACAGCGTAACGGCCCGATAGGCTCGGTGGCGATGACGTTCCGGGGTGAATACACGCGCTTTGAAAACCTGGCGCATGAGAATTACTGATGCTTGAGTCATGAGTTCTGATAACGTTCTGTTAACAGCAAGCAGCCTAGTCCGCTTTATATTTGTTCTGCAACTGCCTGATGCGGAAACAGAGGCTGTTGCAGTTTAGCCGCGTGGATAGTGTGTTCACCGCATGAGTCTTCTTTCCGTCCAATCGCTGACCACTTCCTTGCACAACGGCGTGCGCATCGTCGATGGAATTTCGTTCGAGATCGAGGCGGGCGAGACATTCGCCTTGCTGGGTGAATCGGGTTGCGGAAAATCCATGACGGCGCTGTCTTTGATGCGGCTATTGCCCGATGGTGTGCGCATTGAAAACGGCATGGCGCAATTGGCCGATGTGGATGTGGCGTCATTGCCGGAGCGAGAGATGCGCGATGTGCGCGGCAGGCAGATGGCGATGATTTTCCAGGAGCCGGGGCTGAGCCTGAATCCGGTGATGACGGTGGGAGAGCAAATTGCCGAGGTGCTGGAGCTGCGGCAAGCGTTGTCTTATTCCTTTTCGTCTCAAGCAGAGGCCGGGGGGCGGGAAATACGTGCGGGAGCTGTCGGGCGCCAAAGCGCCCCCGCCTTGCCGCTTGATGCGATCACTCGGCGTTGCGTCGAGCTATTGCAACAGGTTGGTATTCCCGATGCATCGCGGCGTTTGACCGAATATCCTTTCCAGCTTTCCGGCGGCATGAAGCAGCGCGTGATGATCGCGATGGCGTTGGCCGGGCAACCGCAATTGCTCATCGCGGACGAGCCGACCACGGCGCTGGACGTGACCATACAGGCACAGGTGTTGCAATTGCTGCGCGACACGCAGCAGCAAAACGGCATGGCAATGTTGCTCATCACTCACGATCTTGGCGTGGTGGCGGAAAACGCGCATCAGGTGGCGGTGATGTACGCCGGGCAGATCGTCGAGCGGGCGTCGCGCGAACAATTGTTTGCCCACCCCGCCCATCCTTACACGCAGAAATTATTCGCCGCGCAGCCTGACGGCAAGCGCGGCGGGCAGCCGCTGGCGGCGATTGCGGGCAATGTGCCGCCGTTGGGCGAGGTGTTTAGCGGTTGCCGGTTTGCGCCGCGCTGCACGCAGGCTTGGGCGTTGTGCCACGAGCAAGTCCCGGCGTGGGCTGAGGTCGAAGAGGGCCAGCGGGTGAGGTGCCATCTGTACAACAGGACTGAGGATTTAGGATTTAGGATTGAGGTTCCCCCACCCCCAGCCCCTCTCCCGCTTGCGGGAGAGGGGGGCTCAATCCTCAATCCTCAACCCTCAATCCTGCAAGTCGCCGACCTGCAAGTCCATTTCCCCATCCGCAAGGGCGTGTTGCAACGCACCGTCGCTTACGTCAAAGCGGTGGATGGCGTGTCGCTGGAAATCGCGGCGGGGAAAACTTTGGCGCTGGTGGGCGAGTCCGGTTGCGGCAAGACCACGGTGGGCAAGGCTTTATTGCAGTTGATTAAGCCGACTTGCGGCAGCGTGCGTTTCGCGGATAAGGAGTTGACCGGATTGAGTGCCAGTGCGTTGCGCGCACATCGCGCCGGAATGCAGATGGTGTTCCAGGATCCGTTTGCTTCGCTGAACCCGAAAATGCGCGTGGCAGAGATTTTGCAGGAGGGGATGGACGCGCTGAATATCGGGCGCGACGGCGCGGCAAGACAGCAGCGCATCGACCAATTGCTGGACCAGGTCGGGCTGGCGGAGAGCGCCAAATGGCGCTATCCGCACGAGTTTTCCGGCGGGCAGCGCCAGCGTATCGCCATCGCCCGCGCACTGGCGGTGAATCCCAGACTGCTGATTTGCGACGAGCCGACCAGCGCGCTGGATGTGTCGGTGCAGGCGCAGATTTTGAATCTGCTGAAGACGCTGCAACAGGAGCTGGGACTGAGTTATCTGTTCATTACCCACAACCTCGCGGTGGTGGACTATCTTGCGCATGAGGTTTGCGTCATGTATCTGGGGCGCATAGTGGAGCGGGGAGCGGTGGCGCAGGTGTTGCATCATCCGCGTCATCCGTACACGCAAGCTTTACTGTCTGCGGTGCCGCGTATTGAGCCGGGCGCGGGGCAGCAGATCATTCGTTTGTCCGGCGAAATGCCATCGCCCGCCAAGCCGCCGCAGGGTTGCCATTTTCATCCGCGCTGCATGCACGCGTATGCGCAATGCCGGATGACGTATCCCAAGGAAACCGTGCTGGCGGGTGATCAGGAAAATGCGGCGCAGCATCGCGTGCATTGCCACCTTGCAGGGTAAGCCTTATCGGCTGGAAGCGACTTTAATGCGGCTCTTATATGGAGCCGTTTTTTGCGTCCGGCTGTTGCGTGCCAGCTTGGTGGCGTGCCGCTTGCCTACCCTTGCCAGATGTCTCTTGCGCCCGTGGCCGGAGGCTTGGGCAATGGTGATATTTTGCCCGACTTTGAGTGTATTCAAGCCGTTGTTCCATTCCTGCAAGCGGGCTAGGCTGACGTGGTAGCGGTGGGCAATGCTGGCGGGCGTTTCGCCTTTGCGCACCGTGTGTTTTAACGATCCAGTCGCCCTGGTTTCATCAATGCTAAGCAAATGGGTGTTAAAGGCGGTGAATTCGGTTTCGTTGCGGTCTTCATTGCCGACGGGCACCAGCAGTGTTTGCCCATTGCTGATTTTGCTGCGGGCGGAAAGTCCGTTGATACGGCGCAATTTATCGGCGGAAAGCCCGAAACGCGGGGCCAGTTGGTCGAAATGCTCGCCCTTCTTGCTCTGGTAAGGCTGCCAGGAAACGAGGCGCTGGCTGGTGCTCTCCAGATTGGTTTGAAACGATTCCACCTTGTTGACCGGGAGCAGAATGACATTGGCGGAGTCTTGCAGGATAACGGGGCGATTATGGCTGGGGTTAAGCGCGATAAATTCATCCAGAGAAACATCGGCGAGTTCGGCGGCGAGTTTGACATCAATGGGGCGATTTGTTGTGACTGCGGCGAAGTAAGGTTTGTTTGGAATGCTGGGGAGATTTAATCCAAAGCGCTCCGGGTTGCTTACGATGTTTTTGATGGCGAGCAACTTGGGAACGTAATTTTGCGTTTCCGGAGGCAAGCGCAAACTGGAATAATTGGCGGGCTTACCCGCTCTGCGGTTATGCGCCTGAGCGCGGGCTACCGCGCCCTCGCCCCAGTTGTAAGCGGCAAGCGCAAGTTCCCAATCGCCAAATTGCTCGTGCAATTTTTGCAAATAATCCAGCGCACCATTGGTTGCGCTGATGATGTCGCGCCGCCCGTCTACCCACCAATTTTGCTGCATCCCGAAATTTTTTCCGGTGGAGGGAATGAATTGCCAGATGCCGGAGGCCCGACCCACCGAGTAGGCGCCGGGATTGAAGGCGCTCTCTATCATGGGCAACAAGGCAATTTCGGAAGGCATGCCGCGGCGCTCGACTTCTTCCGTGATGTAGAACAAATAACGTTGTGAGCGCTCGGTCATGCGCGCCATATATTCCGGTCGGCTGGCGTACCATTTTTCATGGCGCGCGATGAGGCGGCTGCCGAGTTCTGGCATGGCAAAACCATTGCGGATGCGTTGCCACAGATCCACGGGGGAATTAACCTGTTCCGCTGCGGCCGGGACAACTGCCGCATCAATGACGGGGAGGGATATCTGCGTCGCGGGAGTTAATTGCGGAATTGCCGAGGCATCGACAGGGTTTTCAGGGGGGATGAAACTTAGATGGCTGTCGGCATTCAGATTCTCTTCGGCAAACGCCGTTTGCACGAGTGCAAGGGAGATTAGAATGATTAATAAAAACAGTCTGTTAAGTCGCACAGGCGCAATCCGTCTGAAAAATTTACGCGATGGTAGCCGAGGGTGGGGAGGGCGTCAATAACATATTTAGTAAAACGTGTTTAGGTCTGAATTAGCGCATTTCAGAAGAAAACTGGTAGCATGAAAAACATTTTTTATGAAACCACTGATCCGGCGTCAATAAAACTGGCAGCAGTTTATGGCGTATGCGCAAGGGGCTGGCCGTGGCTGTAAGGAGTTTTATCCCAACAGCACTGAATGTATTCAAGCGTTCGACAGGCTCGGATCGAACGGAGAGGCTAACGATGGAGTCTTGTAGTGCAATGTGTAAGGTTTGGAGAACATGTACAAAACGATAGAAAATTTTGTCGGCAATACGCCGCTGGTCAAACTCAAACGCATTCCCGGTGACACTTCCAATGTCATCCTCGCCAAGCTGGAAGGCAACAACCCAGCGGGGTCGGTGAAGGACAGGCCGGCGCTGTCGATGATTGCTCATGCCGAGGCGCGCGGCGACATCAAACCCGGCGATACGCTGATCGAAGCGACTTCCGGCAACACCGGTATCGCGCTGGCGATGGCTGCCGCGATGCGCGGCTACAAGATGATACTGGTGATGCCGGAAAACCAAAGTATCGAGCGCCGCCAGACCATGCGCGCGTTCGGCGCGGAACTGGTGCTCACGGCCAAGGAAGGCAGTATGGAGCTGGCGCGCGACACGGCGGAAAAACTGCGCGACGCGGGACGCGGCATCATCCTCGACCAGTTCGCCAATCCCGATAACCCGCTCGCGCACTACGAGGGCACCGCGCCGGAGATATGGCGCGACACGCAGGGCAAGATCACGCACTTCGTGAGCAGCATGGGCACCACCGGCACCATCATGGGCTGCTCGCGTTTCTTCAAGGAAGTGAACCCTGCCATCCAGATAGTCGGCGCGCAGCCGGAAGAGGGCGCGCAGATTCCCGGTATCCGCAAATGGCCGGAGGCTTATCTACCCAGGATATACAGCCCGCAGAATGTGGATCGTATCGAGTATGTCGGACAGAAAGATGCGGAAGAACTGACGCGGAGATTGGCAAAGGAAGAGGGCATCTTTTGCGGCATCTCCTCCGGCGGCGCATTGGGCATCGCACTGCGCATCTCGCAGCAAGTGCAGAATGCCACCATCGTGTTCATCGTGTGCGACCGCGGCGATCGCTATCTTTCCACCGGGGTGTTTCCCGCCTGAGATTTAATCCCGATTTCCATTGGCAATGCCCCTCGTAGGAGCCAGCTTGCTGGCGAAAGCTATTCGCGGCTAAAGCCGCTCCTACGGGAAGCTCGTTGCCTAGCTAATTCGCTTTGTACGTCTCGCCGAAATCGCGCATCGCCATAAAAATTCCGCGCAGCGTTTTGCCTTTTTCCGACAGCGCATATTCGACTTTGGGCGGCACGACCTCATGCACGGTGCGGTCAACCAAACCATCCTCTTCCAGTTCGCGCAACGATTGCGTGAGCATCTTGTGTGTCACCGTGCGCAACGCCTGTTTCATTTCGCTGTAGCGCATCTTGTCGTGCAGCACCAGATGCCACACGATCATCGGTTTCCACTTTCCCGCCAGCGTGTCGACTGTGAGTTGCACCGGGCAATAGTAACGCCGCTCTCCGATGGCAAAGGGCGGAATGGGCAGGGCGCAGTCGGCGATTTCGGGAGTGGGGCTGACATCGGTTTTCATAGGCTTGCTTTCGTTTTGGTGAGGCGCTCACTATTTGGTGCGTTCTGGTTTGTGCGAGAGTGAATTGATACCATGCGCCCGCATTTTGCACAAACAGTTACAGGGCACTTCTAAAAATCCAAATTTCGTCGCAATACTGCGTTGCTCACAAAAAATTACTCCTTACATATCGCACATATGCTGCGTCGTAATTTTTTGTTCGCGCCTTGTCTTGCTTAGAAATTTGAATTTTTAGAAGCGCCCTACAGCAAAGGATGAAAAATGAGCGAGCAGAATAAACAGGTGGCGCTGGATGTTTCCAGAGCGATTATGAACGGCGAATGGGATAAGGTGGATGTGTTGCTATCCGACGACTTTGTCTATATCGGCGACGACAAGCCCGCGCTCAACAAGGCGCAATACGTCGGCTTCATGCGCAACATGCTGTGCGCGGCGATGACGCAGATGGATATGAAATTTTTGCGCGTGGTGGCCGAGGGCGACATAGTGGCGGTGGATTACACCAACGACATGACGCACTCCGGCGCATTCTTCGGCATCCCCGCCACCGGCAAGCGCGTCCATGCCACCGGGCAATTCATGCGCGAAGTCAAAAACGGCAAAGTGACCGCCGAATGGCAAACAACCAATTCATCGGGATTGATGCAGCAGTTGGGCGCAATCCCGGCACGGGCTTAAGTAAATTTGACCAAGTCAGGATGTAGGAGCGTGCCCTGCACGCGACAGGGAGTGTTCGCGTGCAGGGCACGCTCCTACTAAAACCGACCATATTTTTCAGTTAAACAGAAAAGGATAACAAATTGAAGATCACAGTAATCGGCGCGGCAAGCGGTATCGGACTGGCATTGACCCAACAAGCATTGGAGCGCGGCCATGAAGTCACCGCACTCATGCGCAACCCAAGCAAGATGACGCTCACGCACCCCAAGCTGCGCGTTGTTAAAGGCGATGTGCGCGATCAGGCATCCATCGAGGCGGCCTTGAGCGGACAGGATGCGGTGTGCACCAGCATCGGTGTGCCGCCCTCGCGCAAACCGATAGACACTTTTTCGCAGGGCGCGCGCCATGTGCTGGCGGCATTGCAAAAGACGCCAAGCGTGAAATTTATTGCGGTGACGGGCATCGGCGCGGGCGACAGTCGCGGCCACGGCGGCTTCTTCTACGACAAGCTGTTGCAGCCTTTGCTGCTGAAGGAAATGTATAACGACAAAGACCGCGAAGAAGCCATCATCAAAGCCAGCAACGCCGACTGGATGATCGTGCGTCCCGGTATGTTGACCAACGGCGTGCGCACGGGGCAATACCGCGTGCTGACCGATATGAACGGCGTGACCGCCGGAAAAATTTCGCGCGCGGACGTGGCGGATTTTATTTTGAACCAACTGACCAAGCCGACTTGCTTCAAGCAAACACCGCTGGTGACTTATTGAAAACAGGCCGTCATTCCGGCGAAGGCCGGAATCCAGATGAATAAAAATTTCCCGCGCAAGCGGACAATCTCATGGTTTTGTCTGCTTCGCAGATTGTTTTTTATGACTGGATTCCGGCATTCGCCGGAATGACGGATCAGAAACGGTGATTGATGCCGACCGTACCCGAGTAATTCGCGGTGAGTTGCTCGCCGTTCACATATTGGTACAGCGGTACTTGTACCAAGGCGTATACATTGGTGCCGGGTACGATGGCATAACTCAAGCCCGGAGTGAGGGACACGGAATTGCCGCCGCTACTGGCATCTCCTGCTCCCGTTAATGCGGCGCTGCTGCCGGAGTCCGCCGCATTCCATTGCGCGTTCAATTGCAAAAGTCCGCTCAAGCTGCGGGTGAAAGCATAGCGCGCTCCGCCGTCGAGGTTGATTTGATTGCCGGGTTTGAACTCGGCTTTGCTTTGCACCGGGCTTTGCGCTATGCCCTGGGCGAACCAGCTCAATGCGCTGCCCGGATTACTCTGTTGCCAAAATATACCGACGATGAGATCGGTGCTGCCGTTGCCCGGTTGCAGCGTGACTTCGTTAGGCAGTGTGCCGCTGGCTAATAAAAAATCGCTTTTGCCCGTGTTCAGCTTCAGTCCGAATTTAACGCCCATGCCTGTTCCGCCGATTCCATCCGGCGACCAGCGATAGCGTCCCACCGCCTTGATGTCGCCCAACGCGTTGGCAGCGAAGCTGTCGGAGCCGACCAGCGCAGGATTAGTGTCGGCCAGCGTATGGCTGTGGTCGCGCGAGATGTAGGGGATGCTCAAAGCCATGCCCCAGTGTTCGTCGTGCGTGTAGTCGATACCGGCGGTGATGATCTTGTTGATGGTGCGCAGATTTTCGACTTCCGAACCGGGTTCCAGTGTTGAGTTGCTTGGGTCTGCGCTAATTTTTCCGCTGCCCGAGCGCAGTTGCCGGGCTGCGCTGTAGCTGTAGCGCAAGTCTATACTCCAGCCGGGTTTGCCGGCGCTGTGCTCGTCCCAATTGGTGTTGATCGAACAGGCCGTGCTGCCGCAACTGGCATATACATCGGTTACGGCTAGCGCGCTGCACAAACATAATATGAGCAAACCGAAATGATTTTTGGCCATTTTAAAATTTCCCTTGAAGAAGTCCGGGATTGTAAAGGCTGGTTTGTGAGGCGGGGTGCGGCATATTGTCACAGGGCAGGTTTTGCGCCCTAAAGAAAAATCCGCCACTACAGTTCTGTGCATTTCCACCGGGCAAGCGGGATATGGCAACAAAAAAGGCGACCTGCTGGTCGCCTTTTTTTACAGCCAAGTGCAGCTCTTATTTGATCTCGGCGTTAGCGCGCAAACCTTTGATGGCTTCCTGAATCGCCTGTTGTTGCAAACGCTTTTCGATATTCGGTTTTACCTCGTCGAAAGAGGGGGCTTTCAGCTCGCGGGTGTCATCCAGCTTGATGATGTGCCAACCGAACTGGGTTTGCACCGGCTCGCTGATCTGGCCTTTGCTCAGTTTGGTGATAGCCTCTGCAAATTGAGGAACAAAGTTGGAAGGAACCGTCCAGCCGAGTTCGCCGCCATGCTCTTTGGAGCCGGGGTCTTTGGATTTTTCTTTGGCGATCTTGTCGAATTTGCCCTTCTTCTTCAATTCGGCCAGAATCGCTTTGGCGTCTTTTTCGCTGTCCACCAGGATGTGGGCAACTTTGTACTCGGTGTTGCCGGCGCGTTTCTTCAGGTTTTCATAATCCTGTTTGAGCAGCTCCTCTGCAATCGGGTGGCTCTTGACATAGTTTTGCACGAAAGCGCCAGCCAATATGCTTTGACGCGCCAGAGCCAATTGTTGGGTGATTTCATCCTGCTTGTCCAAACCCTTTTTTGCCGCTTCTTGCGACAGCACTTCGAGGTTGATCAGGTCGTCCTTGATGGCCTTGCGTATTTCCGGGCTGTCGGCCTGGCCTTGTTGCGCGGCTGCCTTGAGGCGGAAGTCAACGCGCGCCTGCGGGATGGCTACGCCGTTAACCGTGACGGCGGTGTTTTTGTCTTGTTCGGCGACTTTATCTGCGGCGTTGACCGTGTTGGCGGCAATCGCTGCCAGCAAAGCCAAAGCTGCAATGTTGGAAGGTTTCAGCATCGTATTCGTCCTTAGTGTAGTAGTCATTAAATTTGTCCGGGAGTTAAAGCTTAAAATATACAGCGCATGGGTGACGTGCCGCCTCATTTCTCCGAGCGCGGAATATATCACACGATATGCAGGCAAGGTGTTGAGTCGGATGAGTTACCTTATGCGGGAAAGATTTTTTTGAACGGGTAAACCGCAACACTTTGATAAACCCCGCCGCTGAAGTAAGGATCGGCATCGGCCCAGGTTTTGGCATCAGATAGTGAGGCAAATTCCGCGACGATCAAGCTCCCGCTGAATCCGGCAATACCGGGGTCGTCAGCATCCACGGCGGGAAATGGGCCTGCCAGAATCAGGCGGCCCTCGTCCTGCAAAAGCTGCAAACGCGCCAGATGTGCAGGGCGGGCGGCATTGCGTTTTTCCAGGCAGTCGGGGTAGATGCTGCCGATGATGGTGTAGAGCATTATTCGCTTTCCTTTTTGTCTTCTGCTAAATGTTTGGCCAACATGACCGCTTGCAGCACGATAAACAAGAACATCAAGCTGGTCGCGCCGAACAGTTTGAAATTAACCCAAGTGTCCAGCGTATAGTTGAAAGCGACATAGAGGTTGATCACGCCCAGCACGGCGAAGAAGGCGCTCCATGCGAAATTGAGCTTATCCCACACCGGATCGGGCAGGGACATTTTGTCTTGCAGCAACGAGCGCATCAAATTTTTTCCAAACAGCAGGCGCGAGAACAATAGGGCGGCGGCAAAGAACCAGTAGAGCACCGTCGGTTTCCATTTGATAAAGGTCTCGTCGTGCAACAGCAAGGTGGCGCCGCCAAAGACGACGATGATGCCGAAACTCACCCACAGCATGACATCCACCTTGCCGTGACGATGTTTTACCCAGGCGACCTGGGCGATGGTGGCGGCGATTGCCGCGCCTGTGGCGGCATACACGCCGAACAGTTTAAAGACGATGAAAAAAAGAATAACGGGAAAAAGATCGAATAAGATTTTCATAGGGGGTGAATTATCCGTATGGTAAATACGGAGGTCTAATTTCTGTCGAGAGCGAGTGAGGCGGAATTGATGCAGTAACGCAAACCGGTGGGGTCGGGCCCGTCTTCGAAGACATGCCCTAAATGCGCGTCGCACCTGGCGCAGCAGACCTCGATGCGATCCATGCCGAGCGGATCTTCTTCCTTGTAGGCGACAGCTTCTTCGCTGACAGGTTGCCAGAAGCTGGGCCAGCCGGTGCCCGATTCGTATTTGGTTTCCGAATCGAACAGTGCTTCGCCGCAGCACACACAGCGGTAGATGCCGATGTCATGGCAATCCCAGTATTCGCCGGAGAAAGCCAGCTCGGTGCCGCATTCGCGGCATATTTCGAATTGGTCCGGCGTAAGCTCCTCGCGCCATTCGGCGTCGGTTTTGTCGAGGGGGTGTTTAGTCATGTCAATAAACTCAAAAAATATTCAGCCACGGATGGACACAGATTTATCCGTGAATATCCGTGTTCATCCGTGGCTAACAGGTGTTGATTGCTCACAGCACCTCAGCCGCGTGATCCGCCAGTCTCGAACGTTCGCCGCGTTGCAGGGTGACGTGTCCGCTGTGCGCCCAGCCTTTGAAGCGATCCACCACGTAGGTCAGGCCGGAGCTGCCTTCGGTGAGGTAGGGCGTGTCGATCTGCGCGATGTTGCCCATGCACACCACCTTGGTGCCGGGGCCGGCGCGGGTGATCAGCGTCTTCATCTGCTTGGGCGTGAGGTTTTGCGCCTCGTCGATGATGAGGTACTTATTGAGGAAGGTGCGGCCGCGCATGAAGTTGAGCGACTTGATCTTGATGCGCGAGCGGATCAGGTCGCGTGTGGCGGCGCGTCCCCAGTCGCCGCCTTCCTCGTCGGCTTTGTTCAGCACGTCGAGGTTGTCGTCCAGCGCGCCCATCCACGGCGACATTTTTTCTTCTTCGGTGCCCGGCAAAAAGCCGATGTCTTCGCCCACCGGCACGGTGACGCGGGTCATGATGATTTCGGAGTAGAGCTTGCTCTCCAGTGTCTGCATCAAGCCCGCGGCCAAGGTGAGCAAAGTTTTACCCGTGCCCGCCTGACCCAGCAGGGTCACAAAGTCGATCTCGGGATTCATTAGCAGGTTGAGCACGAAATTCTGCTCGCGATTGCGCGCGGTGATGCCCCAGATGGAGTTTTTGGTGTGGGTGTAATCGGTGAGCGTGCGCAACGTGGCCGTATTGTTTTCCTGCGCGGCGACGACCGCATAAAAAGGGGTGTCGCCTTCCTGATACACGAACTCGTTCACGTGCATGTCTTGGCACAGCGGCCCCTTCAGGTGATAGAAAGTGTGGCCGTTTTGCTGGCCGGATTGCATATCCTTGCCGTGCTTGTCCCAGAAATCGGCGGGCAGATCCTTCATGCCGGTATACAGCAGGTCGGTGTCTTCCAGCACCTTGTCGTTGAAGTAGTCCTGCGCGTTCAGACCCAGCGCACGCGCCTTGATGCGCATGTTGATGTCTTTACTGACCAGCGTGACTTCGCGCTTGGGGAATTGTTTGTGCAGGAACATCACCACGCCGAGGATGGCGTTGTCGGCCTTGCCGTTGGCCAGATTGTCCGGCAACTGATGGGTGATGAATTCGGTTTGCAGGAACAGATGCCCGGTCGCATTCTTGTTGCCCAGCGTGTGCAGCGGCACGCCGTCTTCAATGTTGACGCCTTCGCTCACCAAGCCGTCGAGCGAGCGGCTGGCCTGACGCGCGTTGCGCGCCACTTCGGTCATGCCTTTCTTGTTGTTGTCCAGCTCTTCCAGCACGAACATCGGCAGATAGATGTCGTGTTCCTCGAAACGGAACAGGCTGGTCGGGTCGTGCATCAGCACGTTGGTGTCCAGTACGAACAGCTTGGTGTCGGTGCTTCTCTTGCTGGGGGGCGCTTTGCGGGTGACCATGTTGTTCCTTATAGGGATTGTACGAACGAGAGAACTTCCTGGGCGTGACCGTCAGCCTTCAGGCCGCGCCATTCCTTGCGGATGATGCCGTTATTGTCGAGCACGAAGGTGCTGCGCTCGATGCCGCGAACCTGTTTGCCGTACATCATTTTTTGCTTCATTACGCCGAACTGCTGGCACAGCGCCTCGTCCGCATCGGAAACCAGCGCGAAGGGCAGGGTGAATTTGGTTTTGAAATTTTCGTGCGATTTGATGCTGTCGCGCGAGACGCCGATGATTTCGCTGCCCGCTTTTTGAAATTCGGCATGCAGGTCGCGGAACTGCTGCGCCTCGGTGGTGCACCCCGGCGTGTTGTCCTTGGGGTAAAAGTAAATCACCAATGATTTGTTGCGGATGGGGTAAAGCGTGAAATCGACAGCGCCCGTGGCGGGCAGGGTGAAATTCGGTACGGCCTGATTCGACATCAAATGAACTCCTGTTAAGTGCCGCCATTGTTGTCAAAATATTCGGCTAAGGCAAGCGCTTCCTTGTCTCGCCAAAAATCAGCGCCTATGTTACGGTTGCTTCCCCTGAAAATGACAGTCTATTCCCCGATGCCGCCGGATAATTCCAACTTCCCCCTTGAGCAGCGCGATCAAAGCTATATGAGAGAGGCGTTGCGCCAGGCAGAACAAGCCGCGCTGGTCGGCGAAGTGCCGGTGGGCGCGGTCGTGGTGAAAAATGGCGAGATCATCGGGCGCGGAAGCAATGCCCCCATCTCGCTGCATGACCCTACTGCGCATGCGGAAATGAGAGCGTTGCGCGATGCGGCGCAACATATTGGTAATTATCGGCTGGTAGGCTGTGACCTGTTCGTTACCCTGGAACCCTGTGTGATGTGTGTAGGCGCGATGTTTCATGCGCGCATCGCGCGCGTGGTGTTCGGCGCGCACGATCCCAAAACGGGAGCCGCGGGGAGCGTGATGAATTTGTTTGACGAGACGCGACTAAACCATCATGCGCAAATTCAAGGCGGTGTGCTGGCGGCGGAGTGCGGCAAGGTGTTAAGCGACTTTTTTGCATTGCGGCGGGCGCAACAACGCAATGGTTCCGCGCAATGCGAACACCCTGCCGCCCGCGAGCGGGAAAGGATGTAGGGAGAAGGGAATGAACATCGTCATCCACATACCGACACAAACGCTCGAACTGTTTGGCGACAACGGCGATGTGTTGCGTTGCTATCCGGTTTCCACGGGCGCCAATGGCGCGGGTGAGGAGAGCGGCAGCTTTTGCACGCCGCGCGGCAAGCACATTATCCGCGCCAAGATCGGCGCGGGTCAGCCGGAGAATGCGGTATTTGTAAAACGTCGTCCGACGGGTGAAATCTACACGCCGGAATTGGGTGCGGCGCATCCGGGGCGCGACTGGATTTTGACGCGCATCCTGTGGCTATGCGGCAAAGAACCGGGCTATAACCGTAGTGGCACGTGCGATACCATGCGCCGCTACATATACATACACGGCACACCGGACAGCACGCCGCTGGGCAAGCCCGGTTCACACGGCTGTGTGCGTATGCGCAACGCCGATTTGCTGGAATTGTTCGAACGGGTGCAGCCGGGTACGGCAGTGGATATTCTGGCCTGATCCGTTGATTAGTGCAGGAGCGTGCTCTGCACGCTCCTGCGTTAGGAGGGAATGATGGAATTTACAATACACCCGGTAACCTGGCGCGATGCGGAACCCTTGCTGCGCGCGGTGCGCGAAGCCGTGTTCATCCGTGAGCAGGGCGTGCCCCCGGAGTTGGAATGGGATGGCCTGGATGCGGACAGTCATCATGTATTGGCCTTAAGCAATGCCGGTCAAGCCATCGGTTGCGGGCGTATTTTGCCCAACGCGCATATCGGGCGCATAGCCGTAGTGAAGGAATGGCGCAGCAAAAAAGTGGGGGCGGCAATACTGGAAGGCTTGCTGGACTACGCCTGCAGCAAACGTTATTCCGAAGTCGATCTCGACGCCCAAGTGCAGGCCTTGCCTTTCTATAGGCGTTTCGGTTTTGTGGAAGAAGGCGCAGTGTTCATGGATGCGAATATCCCGCACCGCAGAATGCGCATGAAGCTTGGTGCAAAGTAAAAATCTGCTCGTGATCTATTGCTCGTCCTAGTTAGTTGTTTACTGTGAAGTGATGCGATGAAACGATGCGAAGACAGAAGGTGTTTCTCAGGCTGGAGTGGGTTTGCGACCCCAAACCGTTTTGCTCATTGCTTATTTATCAAGGCCTCATTAGACTAGTCACCTAACTAGTCTAATGAGGCGCCGTCATGAATACTTGGCCTGTACAAGATGCAAAATCGCGTTTCAGTGAATTGCTGGAAGCCTGTGTCAATGAGGGGCCGCAACTGGTCACCCGGCGCGGTGCGGAAACAGCCGTCCTCGTCCCCATTGCAGAATGGAAACGACTGAGCAATGCCGCGCGCCCTACGCTTAAATCGTTGCTGCTTTCAGATTTCGGACGTATTGACTTTGAATTACCCAAACGCGGGGCGGCTAAACGTCGCTCAGCGACGGCTGCG
>CAZXDK010000040.1:0-22900 GCA_964639585.1 uncultured Gallionellaceae bacterium
TATGGATAGTGAGTTGTCTGCATACCAGTGGGACATGGGGCTCTCCTGATGAGTGTATAGACGACAATTTTACACCGAAGGCCGCCGTAGACACAGCCGAGATTGCCAACGGGCTGTTGGGCGTTGCTGCGATAAGGATTTATTGCGTTCTTGCGGAAATAATTTTGGCGCAATATCTGCGCCGTATAATGCCGCATCAAAAATTATCAGGATATTTGACGTGTTTGATTTTTGGCGGCGCGCCCTGTTTTTCCCCTTTGCCATTTTGTTTATCTCCCTGTTTTTGTGGGGCGGCCTGGGCATATTTGTAGCCATTTTGTTTATATGTGTGGTGTTGATGATGCAGTTGCTCGTTCATCTGCACCAGTTGGCGCAGCTTGAAAAATGGCTGAAGTCACCGGAGTCACAAGTTGTACCCGGCGGTTTTGGATTGTGGAAAGAGGTATTTTCCCACCTCAAAAAATTCATACGCAAACAGGCTGATGCACATGAAAAATATACCTCCGCTTTGCTCCAGATCGAACAGGCGACTTCCGCGTTGCCAGAAGGTGTCGCAATTTTAGACGGGGCGGGGCATATTGAATGGTGTAACCCGCTGGCGGAAAAACACTTTGGGCTGGATGGTGTACGCGATATCGGACAACATATCACGTACTTGGCGCGCCAGCCCGAGTTCGTGCGCTACCTTGTGCAGGGCAATTATGCCGAGCCCTTGGTCTTGCGCGGGACTCGCCAGGAAGAGTTGGTGCTCTCGATCAAGGTCGTGCCTTACGATATCAATAAAAAACTGCTGATCAGTCGCGACATCACCCAGTTTGAGCGTATCGAAACCATGCGCCGGGATTTTGTCGCGAACGTTTCACATGAACTGCGCACGCCGCTTACGGTCGTGAATGGTTTTGTTGAAACCTTGCAGGATATGCCCAGTCTGGACAACGAAATGTCGCGCAGGGCTTTGTTTTTGATGGGTGAACAGACGCGCCGCATGGAGGGGTTGGTGAACGATCTGTTGACGCTCTCGCGTCTGGAGAGTTCGCAAAATATATTGTCGGAAGACACCGTAGATGTGCCCGAACTGTTGCAATTGTTATATCAGGAAGGGATGGCGTTAAGCGCCGGCAACCACCTGCTGATACTGGAATTGGAAAGCAGCGCGAAACTTCTCGGCAATATGGGCGAGTTGCGCAGCGCCTTCGGAAATCTGGTGTCAAACGCGGTTCGCTACACACCGCAGGGAGGCAAAATTATTATGCGCTGGCAGTTCCGCGGAAACGGGGAGGCAATTTTCAGCGTCAGCGATAGCGGGATCGGAATTGCGTCCGAACATATTCCGCGTTTGACGGAACGGTTCTATCGTGTGGACCGTAGCCGCTCACGTGAAACAGGCGGCACAGGGTTGGGGTTGGCGATTACCAAGCATGTTGTTAACCGCCATCAGGCACAGTTGGAAGTGGTCAGCGAAGAAGGCAAAGGCAGTACATTCAGCATCGTGTTTCCGGCAAAACGAATATTGCATTAAGCAAGCCGGAAAGCGTTATGCGTAGGTGAAACTGATGCGCTCAAAATCAATACCTTTCTCCACGCTGAAGCCCATTTTGACCGGCTGGCGCTTATCATCAAGGTGTATGATTTCGGCAAGGCGGTCAGGGTGGAAAAAATCGCGCGGGACTATGAGGCTGGACGGAATCCTGAGTGAAGTAATCTGCGGCAACAGCAATGCCGCTTGGGACTTGTCCGACAGTGCCGTGTTAATCCCTTTTCCCTTAATTGCGATAGCCTGCGGCACACCGGGAATGTATTTGACACCCAAACGCAATTGCCCGCTGCGGGTAACGGTGACCCAGGTCACTTTCCCCAGCATGAAAGCATTCGCATCATTCGGTTTTACGGCGACGATTTGATGGATGCCGATGCGTTCGCCTGCCCCCCCTTCACGCAGTAGTCGGGCGCCCAGAATACTTTCATTTTCGATCTGCCAGTTTTCCAGCACATGGCCGAGATGGGCAATGTCATACCGGTCTGTATCAGCCAGAACGCGGCCAAATGCGGCGATCTGTTTGCGCGCCAAGCTGTCCATGCCGATTTCCCTGCCGGGCTGCTTGAACGGTTTGCGGGCTATATGCGCATAAATGCCCTCAATGCCGAAACATAGCCTGGCGGACTGGGCGACGGTATGGCGATCAGCTTCGCGGGCGCTGTTGGCTTCACAAAGGTAATGGTGCAATTTATTGAGAAACTCTACGCACTCTTTTCCGTTGCCTTCGCTCCCCAATTCGAGTTCCTGCGGTGATTGTCCTTGTTGCAGCAAAATGGATTTTACGCGCAGCAGCTTGCTTAACGGCACCATGGACAGATAACGCACCGTGGGGGAGGGAGCGACCTGGCCGACCGTTTGCAGGCCTTGCTTGCCGGCCAGGTCGATGGCCAAAGAAGGCGCATCTTCTTTGCTCACGCTGTAGCGGTTTTCTACCAAAAGGACATCGCTCCATTGATTCAACCAGTGATCCAATAATTGCAGTTGCCCCCGTGTCAATTCGTGCGGGCGGGCGTGACAATCCAGCAAGGTCTTGGCGTAGACCGCTTGGCAAGAACTGGGCTGGGTAGCCGGGTGGGCATCATCTATCACCGGCTGGCGGTGAAAGCCTTGTTCTTCGGCAAAGGCGAAGAGCGTATGCAATTGCTGCCACAATTTGCTGTCGAACTCGTAACCGGTGCGTACATGTTCAAATATTTGCAAACCGCTGTAACGCAGGCAGCGTTGAGTCAATAGCGCGCCTGAATCTTTCAGGTATTTATCCCCGGCGGTGCAGGCTTGCAGGCAGCGTTGATAGCCGGTCGTCAAACCTTGCCACAAACCGATGATGGCAACGAAGATAGTCAATTCGTCATCGTTGAGCGGGAGTTTTTTGGAGATGAGTTTTTTGGCGTAGTCCGCTTGCACGGGCACGATGGTTTCACGCAATAATTCGAGCGTGTGCAAGCGCTCCAGGCCGCGTATAGGATAGCGGTTGAATTCGTCGAGCTGTGTGCGCAAAACGCCGTGAGCCTGATGCAAATTGGTAAGCTGTAACTGTTGTAGCCAGGCCGCGCAGCTTGCTGCATCCGTGAAGGCGGGTTGGGCGAGGTCGTCGGTAGGTTCGAGTGGCAGGTCGAGCATGGTGGGCTAGGATTTAGGAACTAGGAGTTAGGATTGAGGATTGAGGATTTCGGTGGGGCATTGGGGTGTTTGTCGTTTTGTGGTTTTAGATACTAATCCCTGAGGCTCGGTTTCTCAATCCTAAATCCTAGTTCCTAAATCCTAAAGCAACACGCGTTCAATGCCGCCATTATTCGCTTTTTGCACATAATCGGCCAACCAATTTTCGCCGAGCAGATGCCGGGCCATTTCCACCACGATGTAATCCGTGCTCGTGCCGGAATCTTCCGCATAGCGCGACAGGCCTTGCTGGCAAGCCGGGCAGGAGGTGAGGATTTTAACTTCGCCGTTGTAGCCGTCGCTACGCAAGGCATCCGCGCCTTTGCGCATTTCTTCTTCCTTGCGGAAGCGCACTTGTGTGGCGATGGCGGGATTGCTCAACGCCCAAGTGCCCGATTCGCCGCAGCAGCGGTCGTTGAGTTTGATCTCTTCGCTGTTCATGAGTTGGTTGACCACCTGCAAAGACGCGTAGGTCTTCATCGGCGTGTGGCAGGGCTCGTGGTACATGTATCGCACTGACACGGCATCGCGTAGCGCCGGGGCGGGAAGTGCGATGGCTTGCTGCTCACCGGACGTTGAGTCACTCTGATCTGAATGCAGCAAGCGCTTGCCGGTGGCATTTTCCAGCTTCACGCCTTTTTCCAATAGGTACTCGTGGATGTCGAGCAAGCGGCAGCCGGGGAATATTTTGTCGAATTGATATTTCAACAACTGATCCATGCAGGTGCCGCACGATACGATGACAGTCTTGATGTCGAGGTAATTGAGCGTGTTGGCGACGCGGTGGAACAGCACGCGGTTGTCGGTGGTGATCTGGCTGCCCATGTCGTCGTTTCCGGTCGCGGCCTGCGGGTAGCCGCAGCAGATATAGCCGGGCGGCAGCACGGTGACAGCGCCGGTTTCGTACAGCATCGCCTGCGTCGCCAGACCCACTTGCCCGAACAAACGCTCCGAACCGCAACCGGGGAAGTAGAACACCGCGTCGGAATCCTCGTTCGCTTTGCGCGGGTCGCGGATGATGGGGACGATGGTGTTGTCCTCGATGTCGAGCAGCGCGCGCGAAGTTTTTTTCGGCAGATTGCCCGGCATCGGTTTGTTGAAGAAGTGGATGACTTGCGCCTTGAGCGGCGCGCCGCCCACCGTGGCGGGCGGATGCGCCACCTGCTTGCGGAACAGCCCCATGTATTTGGCGAAGCGGTAGCCCAGCCGTTGCGCCTGGTAGCTCCACTCTATCATCACCTTGCGCATCAGCTTGATGGTGGCAGGGTTGGAGGCGTTCAGGTACAGCATCGAGGCATACGACACCGGGCTGAAATTCTTCTTGCCCTGGGTGCGCAGGAAATTGCGCATGGCGACCGTTACGTTGCCGAAGTCGATATTCACCGGGCAGGGCTTTTCGCAGCGGTGGCATACCGTGCAATGGTCGGCCACATCGTTGAACTCGTCGAAGTGCGCGATGGAAATGCCGCGCCGCGTTTGTTCCTCGTACAGGAAAGCCTCGATCAGCAGCGACGTGGCGAGTATCTTGTTGCGCGGCGAATACAGCAGGTTGGCGCGCGGCACATGGGTGGTGCAAACGGGTTTGCATTTGCCGCAACGCAGGCAGTCCTTGATCGAATCGGAAATTTTGCCGAGCTCGCTCTTTTCCAGAATCAAACTCTCCAGCTCCATCAAATTAAAGCTCGGCGTATAGGCGCGTTCGAGGTTGCCGCCCGCCAGCAGCTTGCCGCGATTGAAGCGGTTATCGGGATCAACCTTGCGTTTGTATGCAGTGAACTCGGCGATCTCGGCGCTTTCCAGAAAATCGAATTTGGTGATGCCGATGCCGTGTTCGCCGGAGATCACGCCGCCCAGATCTTTCGCCAATTGCATGATGCGGTCCACCGCGCCGTAGGCTTGTTGCAGCATCTGGTAATCGTCCGAATTCACCGGAATGTTGGTATGCACATTGCCGTCGCCCGCGTGCATGTGCAGCGCCACGAATACACGACTTTTCAACACCGCCTGATGCAGCACAGTGCAGCGTTCGAGGATGGGCTGGTAGGTGCTGCCGCTAAATATTTGGCGTAGCGGTTCGCGCACTTCGCGCTTCCAGGAGGCGCGAAGTTCATGGCGCTGCACAGCGTCGAAAACGGTTAAGTCGTTAGTCGTTAGTCGTTGGTCGTTAGTTGGCGCTCCGGCACTAGCTACCAACGAGTCAGAACTGCTTTTAAGATTTAACTCGCGACTAGCGACTAACGACTCACGACTAGGGTTATCCAGATTGTCCAGCAACCACTGCCAGCGTGTACGCACCTCCTTCAACAACTCGCGCGCCTGCTGTGGACGATTACCCAGCAACTCGGCGCTGCCCAGTTGCGCGTCATCCTGATAGTAGAGCGGCAGCTCACCCGCAAAAAATTCATCCAACGCGCCCAGCAATTTAATTTTGTTCTGTAGCGACAATTCGATATTGATGCGCTCGATGCCGTCGCAATAGTCGCCCATACGCGGCAATGGAATCACCACATCCTCGTTGATTTTGAACGCGTTGGTGTGTTTGGCGATAGCGGCGGTGCGCGCACGGTCCAGCCAGAATTTTTTGCGCGCGTCGGCGGAGACGGCAATGAAGCCTTCGCCGTGACGCAGGTTGGCAAGGCGCACAATCTCCGAGGCAGCTTGTGCGGCTGCGTTTTCATCGTCGCTTGCCACATCGGCGACCAGCACCATCTTCGGGCGTATGCCGCGTTTGGCTTTGGTGGCATAGCCGACGGCTTTCAGATAACGCTCGTCCAGATGTTCCAACCCGGCGAGGAAAGCGGTATGTCCATTGTTCTTGTGAAACAGTCCGGTGATCTCGACGATGGCGGGCACGGCTTCGCGCACCTGGCCGAAAAATTCCAGACATACCGTGCGCGTGAATTTGAAATCGCGGTGCAGGATGAAGCGCGCCGAAGTGATGATGCCGTCGCAGCCTTCTTTCTGTATGCCGGGCAGACCCGACAGAAATTTGTCGGTGACGTCCTTGCCCAGGCCGGTCTTGCGGAATTTACCGCCGGGGATGGCGAGCATCTCCACTTCACCCTGCGCTTTTTTTCCGTCGAAGCGCGTGATACGAAAATGCGCCACATCGACATCGTGAATTTTGCCCAGATTGTGCTCCAGTCGTTCCACCGTCATCCACATGCCGTCCGGCGTGACCATTTTCCACGAAACCAGATTGTCCAGCGCCGTGCCCCACAACACGGCTTTCTTGCCGCCCGCGTTCATAGCCACGTTGCCGCCTATGCACGAGGCGTCGGCGGAAGTGGGATCGACCGCGAACACCAGATTGTTGGCTTCTGCCGCTTCCATCACGCGGCGGGTGACTACACCCGCGCCGCAATGGATGGTGGCGTAGGGGTGGTCGAGGCCGGGTAGTGTGATGCTTTCCACTGCCGATAGCGTATCCAGCTTTTCGGTGTTGATGACGGCGGCGCGTTTGTCCAACGGTACTGCGCCGCCCGTGTAGCCGGTGCCGCCGCCGCGCGGGATCATCGTCAGGCCAAGTGCTATGCAGGCGCGCACCAGCGGCGCAACCTCTTCTTCAGTGTCGGGATGCAGCACCACGAACGGATATTCCACACGCCAGTCGGTGGCGTCGGTGACATGCGAAACGCGCGCCAAGCCGTCAAACTGAATATTGTCGCGGCGTGTGTGGCGCGACAACTCGCGCAAAGCGCGGCGGCGCAATTGCAGCGTCGCTTCAAACTCATCGGCGAATTCGTTCACCGCAGCATGCGACAATTCGAGCAGACGCTTCACCGGCAGATTGTCCTGACGCCGCTCTTCAATCGCATTGAGGCGATGGCGCAGTGCGCCGACCAGCGCGGCGCGGCGCTTGTTGTTGCCGAGCAAATCGTCCTGTAAATACGGGTTGCGGTTGATAACCCAGATGTCGCCCAGCACCTCATACAGCATGCGCGCGGAACGTCCGGTGCGGCGCTCGTCGCGCAGGGTGTTGATGATGTCCCACGCCTCGTTGCCGAGGATGCGAATCACGATTTCGCGGTCTGAGAACGAGGTGTAGTTGTAGGGGATTTCGCGTAAACGTGCAGTCATGGTGATTCCGATCAACAGGGCGCGCATTCTACCGCAATGAATGCCGGTGCTCGACCCCTATGGGAGGAGGGGCGGAAAAACGGGGAGATTTGCCTTAGGATTTTTCGCGGGCTAGTACAGTGACATCATTCTGGTCGAATTCCTTCAACGTTAACCCACTGGTTTGGCAGCGGGAATACGCGAACCTGATGGAGGCCAATAAAGACGTGACGGAATACATCGTGGAATTCTATAACTGCACACGACGACACTCAGCATAGGGAAACATAGCTCCGATAGTTTACGAAAAAAAGTTCGCAGTAAAACAAGCTATCGAAGTGTCCGAAATTACTTGACTACGACGCTGTCCGGGCCATGCGCCGCCGTTCACCCCAGTTCGAGCAACAACGCTCTGGCGTAGCGCAGATCGGGCACGTCAAATTGCACGCTGTCCCAGCCGCAGCAAGCTTCTTCCAGCAGCGCCTTGGCCTGTTCCCGCATTCCCTTATCCAGCCACAGTTGCGCAAGGTTGGTCGCCGCGCGCAGCTCCAGCCATTTTGCGTTTTGCAGCCGGCAGACGGCGAGTGCGGACATGAAACAGTCCTCGGCCTCTTTCGCGTTCGCCGCTTGGCATTGGAGCAGGGCTTCGCCTTTTAGCCGGTAGAACTCCGCCTTGAAATGGACATCGCGGAGCATTTCCATGATTTCGATGGCTTTGTTTGCCGAACGCAGTTGGGCTTCGCCCTGGCCCAGCAGGCGGTAGGCATCGACCAGCATTTCAAGGAAGTACATGACGATCCCGCTGAAATGCCGCCCTTGGCGCATGATGTCCACCGTGGCCGCAATGCGCGCGGCACCGGCGGCTTCGCCGCAGGCGGCTTGGGTCCAGCCTTCGAGCATGCCGCCCACCACGACCATGAAATCGTATCCCTGCGCTGTCGCCAGCACCGAAAGCGCGCTGGCGCACTCGCGCACTCTGGCGATGTCCGGCAGCATGTGGAAATACATGCTGGACAGACTGTAGGCCAAGCACAGGGTGTAGGGATGATTGATGCGCTTAGCGATTGCCATCGCCTCGTCGGCCAGTTCCAGGCTGGCATCGCTCCGGCCCGTGATCCAGCACGACAACGCGCCGAACAGCAGCCCCGTGACCATGACCTGCTCGCCGAACAGCGCGACGATGACTTCGTCCAGTTCCGGCTGGTACAGTTTGCGTGCCGCTTGCAAATGGTCTATCGCCTCGTCGAATCGTCCGAGCGAATAGGCCGAGTTGGTGCAGGCGTAGCGGGCTGCGATCAGCAGCGTTGCCGCGCCGTCCTGCCGGGCCAGTTCCAGCAGGCGCTCGGCGATATTCATCGAGTCCTGGTGGTGGGTGCGCGAGCTGCTGCCCAGGTACAGCCCCCACAGTGAGCGAAACAGCGCCAGCGACACGCCGGTCTTTCCGCTCAGGGACATTGCGCGCCGGTACACTTGGTCGGCTTCGGGAGCGCCGTAGCCTTTGCTGGAAATCAGCGTGCTGCCGAGCTCGACCAGGATTTCGAGTTCGAGCTCGTCGCAGCCGGGCGCGGGACGTAGCCCGGCGAGCGCGGCCAGCGCCAGGTTGAAATGTTCGACCGCTTCGGCGTTGGCGCACTGCATGGCCGCCTGCTTGCCGGCGACGAGCCACCACTTGACGGCTTGCTTCGTTTCGCCCGCTTCGGAGTAGTGGTGGGCCAGCAATTCCGGCGCATCCTCATTCTGGCGGACTCTGGCATCCAGCGCTTGCGCGATTCTCCGGTGCGCCTCCCTGCGATCGGGCCGGGTCAGCGAGTGATAGGCGGCGTCGGCGATCAGCGCATGTTTGAAACGGTAATGCAGCATCTCGGATCCCGGGGCGGTTTGCACCAGCCCGGACTGTTCCAGCGCATCCAGATCGGCTTCGAGATCGGCAGGGCTGGTGGCGGACAATGCGGCCTGCAGCAGCTCGACATCGAATTCGCGCCCGATCACGGCGGCCATCTGGGCCAGGCGTTTGTTCTGCCCCAGTTGGTCGAGACGGGCGGCGAGCAAGTCCTGTAGCGTTCCGGGAACTGCCGTCCCGGCGGAGCCGTTTCCCCGCTCGATCAGCATGCGCGCCATCTCTTCTATGAACAGCGGTACGCCGTCGCTGGCGGAAACGATGCTGCCGATGTTGCCGGCGGAAAATTCGCGGTCCCGGCCGACGTACTCGACCAGCTCGACGGACTCCTGTGCTGACAGCGGCGTCAGGTCGATCCGCTCGATCTCCCAGTCGCACCCGAACTCGGGGCGCGCGGTCAGCAGCACGAAAGGAAGCGGTGCCGCCTTGCGTTCCAGCAACGCGCCGAGCAATTCCAGCGTGGAAGGGTCGGCCCAGTGCAAGTCCTCCACGATCAGCAAGGTTCGCGTTGCCGCCATCATTCCGATCAGCGCGACCGCAGTGCGTTCGCGCACCTGTTGCGGGGGCAGGCAGGCAATCGCCGCAGCGTCGGTCGCGACAGCGAGCAGCCGGGCAAGCAGAGCCAACGCCTCTGCGTCGAGCTGCGGATGATGCCCGGCGAAATAGGCGTCGAATTTTTCGCGTCGGGTTTTGCCGCTATCGTGGGCCGTAAAACCGCAGGCCCGTGCCAGACAGTCGGTCAGCGGATGCAGCGCGCTGCCGCCGTATTCCCGGCGGCACTGCAATTCCCAGACTATTGCTGGTTCGACCTCGCGGCTTTCGCGGAAGGCTCTGACCAGACGGGATTTGCCGATCCCGGCTTCGCCGCGGATCAGGAGGGCGCAGCCGTTCGAACTTGCTTCGGCATCGCGCCACAAGCTTGCCAGCCATGCCAGTTCGTTCCTGCGTCCCACCATGGGCGCGAGACTAGCGTTTGCCTCCAGCCGCGTGAGCGCGCCGCTCTCGCTTACCAGTTCGAACGCTTCGATACCCGCCAGGGCATCGGGCAGGGAGCCCAGTTTTTCGAACGAAAAATATCCGGAAACCAGGTTGCGAGCCGGTGCGCCCAGTACCACGCTGGCAGTCCCGAACGACTGGCACAGCCTGATGGCGGTGGCGGAGACTTGGCCCGCAATATCCGGCATCGCCGGGTCGGGGCCGATCACGGCCATGCCGGTCTGGATGCCGACGCGGATAGGCGCGCCGCCGTCCGTCAGGCGCAGGGCGGATGCGGTGCGCACCGCCAGCAAGGCGGCGTTCTCCTGTGCCTGGGGGTAGCCGAAATAGGCCAGCAAGCCGCCGCCGTAAGAGGGGATGAGGTAGCCGCCGTTCAGGCGAATCAGTTGCATGGCGCGGCGCATCGGCTCGCGCTGCATTTCGGCGATCTCTTCCGGATCGTTGCCGGTTACAGCGATCTCGCAATACAGGGCGGTAAGCTGGCGACGCTCCGACGGTCGTAGCGCAGCTTCGGGAGATGGCCGGATGGTGAGCGGCGGCTCATGTTCGCCGGAGAGTATTTTCTGGCGCAGGATGCGGGTCGCTTCCTCGGGCGTCCTGCCGAGCTCTTGTTCCAGGCGGCGGGAAAAGGCGTCGAACTGCTTGAGGGCGATGGCGGTTTGGCCGCTGGTCGCATACAGCCGCAGCAGGCAGCGCTGCGCTTCTTCGGCGAGCGGGTCGAGCGCTTCCCAGCGGTGAGCAAACTGCAGCGCGCGCATCCAGTTTCCCGCGCGTTCATGGCACTCCGCGAGGCGCTGAAAATTGGCGACAGCCTGCCGGCGCAGGCCTTCGCGGCGAACGTCGAGCCAGTCGTTGAAATCCGGGCAATCCGGGAGTGTCAGCCGGTCGAGGAATTCGCCGCGGTACAGATCGGCAACCTTTTCCATCCCTTCGATGCAGGGCTGAGATTGTTCGGTGGTCGTGTTGCCGGTGCAGATGTCGGGGACGGGCGTGAATGCCGCGACATCCACCCACAAATCCGACTCCGGATGGAGGCGGATGGCATTCCGATCCGCTTCGAGACAGGGCGCGGTATGCGCCTGATCGCCCAATATGCTCCTCAGGTTGGATACGACCTGACGCAGGTTGGCACGGCTGCCCGGCGAGTTCGGCCAGAACAGCTCCCCCAGTGCCTCGCGCGCATGCCAGCGCGGTTCGGCCGCGAGATAAGTCAGCAGCGCACGTCCTTTTGCATACGCGGGCCCCTGGGACGGAGTTCCGTCGATTTCAAGTTGCCAGCCGCCCAGTAGCCTGAGGGTGATTTTCCGGGGTCGCATAAAGATTGGGTTCAGTGTTCTGGCGGCTTGAACTTCGCAGATTGCAGATTGTATTAACTGGGTTTTTTAGTGGGGATTTTAATTCAAAAGCTTGGGCGGCACTTTGTTTGTTGCGTTGTTGTGACGGTAGCGGGGTAAGTTTCGGAGAAATTATTATCCAAGGGGATTGCGAATGAATCTTTCATTGCTTCGTAAACACGTTCATCTGGGAAGTTCGTTCTTGATGGTGTTTATATTAGTGCAATCGCTGCTGATTGCGCTATCCATACTCTTCATGGAAATCACCGTCTCGCTGCTGGATCAGGTGGAAAAAGAAAGGATAGACGGGGTTGTCAAATATGTAAGCAATCAAATAGAGCAAACCACCGCGCAAGCTTCGACCGCAACGAAGGTGATCGCGGACGATAACAACCTTATGGTGCTGCTGGCAAAGGGGGATCGCGATGAGTTGGTCAAGGCGACGGCAAAGATTTGGGGCGACCTGAAAGAAATGGGATTCGCACAATTCAATTTTTGCCGGGTTGAACTCAACGCGGAAGGCTCCAGAGAGATTAAATTCTTTTATCGCGCACAAAAACCACTGTCGTATAACGATTCGGCCAGCTTTAGGCCGATCGTCATGAAAGCCAATACCGCATTGCAGCGTATTTCCGGAATCGAGCAAGGCAGAGCGGGTTATGGTTTTCGTGCGGTTTCGCCTTTGCTGTTGGATGGCAAGCACATAGGTTCGGTAGAGACAGGCTTTGACATGGGTGAGCCATTTCTTGAAGTCCTCGACAAGAGTTTCCCGGGAAACTGGGCGATCTACAACCTGGCGCGGGGAGTTAGCTCGGTCGATGATCGGGTGCTGGTCAATGCGATTGGCCCGGACAAGAACCGGGTATTTGAGAATTTGCCGCCCGCGACCGAAGTTTTGAGCCGTATCAAACAAGCGATGCCGTACTACGATCTGAACAAATCCAACTCGACCATTTCGCTCTATATGCCGGTGAGAAACTATCAGGGCGATGTCACGGCGATCATCAGGTATGTCGGTTCGACGAACTATTTCGAGAGAGTGGCCGACGCCAGGAACAAGGCGATAGGAATATGCCTTGCAGGGCTTGTTGTTTCCACGCTGTTGATCTTGATGCTGTTCAGGATGATCACGTCGCCGATCAAAGCGCTGGTGTTGGAAACCGAGAAAATCCGGGATTTCAAGATCGACGATCCTATTCAAATTCAAAGCTCCCTGCGGGAGATTTCCGGCTTGGTCGAGGCCATGAGTTCGATGAAAGTCGGGTTGCTATCATTCCGGAAATACATCCCGCATCAGTTGGTGCGTCAATTGATCGAGAGCAAGCAAGAAGCGGTGGTAAGCGGGCAGAGAAAAAAGCTGACCGTGTTTTTCTCCGATATTGCGGATTTCTCTACTATCTCAGAGAGACTCACCCCGAATGAACTGGCTTCGCAACTGTCTGAATACCTCAGCGAGATGACGGCCATCATCGTTGAGCATGAAGGAACCGTGGACAAATACATTGGCGATTCAATCATGGCGTTCTGGGGCGCGCCGAATGCCATGCAAGACCACGCGACTCAGGCTTGCCTTGCCGCCCTCAAGTGCCAGAAGAAGTTGCGGGATCTGGCGAAGAAGTGGCAATCCGAAGGCAAGCCGGTTTTCCAGATGCGCATCGGTATCAATACTGGCGAAATGATCGTCGGGAACATCGGCTCGGAGCAGCGCCTGAGTTATACGGTGATGGGGGATTCAGTCAATCTGGCAAGCAGGCTTGAGGGACTGAATAAGGAATATTCGACCAGCATCATCGTTAGCCAATCGACACTGAATGAATTGCCGGACGATTTTGCGTTCAGGTTGCTGGATGTTGTCGTTGTAAAGGGGAAAACAGAGCCGGTTTCGATTTATGAACTGGTCGCGCAGAAGAACGACGTGACGGCCAGCCAGGGAGAGTTTCTCGAAATGTTCACCAAGGCGGTTCAATCCTATGTGGCGAAAGATTGGGAAAGGGCCAAGCTCCGCTTCAATAAATTGCTTGAAATCAAGGCGGGTGATCGTGCGTGCGAAATACTGCTTGGCAGATGCATCGAGTTTGAAAAGAACCCTCCATCCGCCGACTGGGAGGGAGAGTACGTCTATCAGCATAAATAGCCGGAAGTGTGTTGGGTTGAACTCAATAATCCATTAGTCGCTTACCGGTCAAATGATGTCAAAACATGACCGCGGAGGCGCGGAGAAAAACAAGGCGGGCAAGACAGCGACAGCAGCGCTATCAGCTTTCGGGCGGCTTCCAGCCATCGGCAACCTTTAGCGTGTAGTGATAACCGATGTCGATAAATTCGTTCAGTTTTTCAAATTCGAGCATGCCGTAAGCATCGATGGGGGGGCGCAGATACAGATCCACGCTACTCCTTACCTGGGCAGTCCGGTTCGAGCTTGCCAGCATCGTCGTCCGCATCAGGATGTCGATCATCCCGGGTACGGTTATCCGCTTTTTGAACGGCAGCACACGGCTCCAGAAAATTTTCCAGGGCGAAGGAAAACCGCCGATGTCGATGCCCACGTCCTCTTCGGGACTCACGTTAATCGCGATGACAGACCCGCCATCACACTTGATGCGCATCACGTCGCCCGGCAGGTTGTTGATGACGCCGCCGTCAACCAGCAGGTGTTCGCCCCTGACCAGCGGCAGCACGATGCCGGGAAGCGAGCCGCTGGCGCGCGTGGCTTCCCACACCGGGCCGGTATCGTGGACGACCATCTCGGCTGTCGTCAGATTGCTCGATATGGCGAAATACGGCAACCACAAATCTTCGATGCAGATATCGCCAAATGCTATCAAGGCGCTTTCGGTGATTTTCGCGGATTTGAGCATGGCGACCATAGGCACCGTATATTCATTGAACGGTTTGAGATCGATAACTCGGCGGTTGAGCTCGTAGAGTTCTTCCTGCGATCGCCCGGTGGCAAGTTGCGCGGCGATGATCGCGCCCATGCTGGTGCCGCCCATCAGATCAACCGGAATGCCGAGTTCGCGCAACGCCTTGATGGCGCCCAGATGGGCAAATCCGCGCGCGCCGCCACCGCCTAACGCGACCCCGACCGCACGGCCCGTAATCATGCGCGCGACCCGTTCGATGTCCTGCTGGGACCCGGAATGCACGTGCAAATGCCGGTCAACCTGTCGCAGTGCCAGCCATTCGCGCGTACCGCTGGGCATGACCGTGTCCGCGCCATGCACCAGCACCAGTGTACGCCGCGCACGCCGCACATCGGTGCTTTGATCCAGCGGCAGCAAGCGTTCCTCGATCTCGCCCGGAGCCCGATCCGTGGCGGCATCGCCGACCACCACCACGTGATCGGCTTGTCCCAGCGCGCGTTGTGTCCAACCGCTGATCTGCCTGTCCGTTTCGAGTACGATGAAATCATACTTGCCCTGCTGCTCTTCGATCCAGGCCGAAAAGTGCAACCAGTTCGGGTGGTCGGCGGCCAGATCCGCAGTTACGTTGAGCACACCTTCTTCGGAAAGCTTGCGTGCGTTGACATGCAGGGTCGTGCCGAAGGTTTCCAGCGCGCGTTGGAGCGCAAGCGAAAACTCGGGGGCGAGCACCCCGTTACCGGCGGGTGTGACCGTGATGACCAGACGCGATTTTGCGCTCGAGCGCCGTGCAGTATTCTGGCTTTGCTTGACCAGCGTCCGGCAGATCGAGAGCAGCACCTGCGGATGATGTTCCATGATTTTTTCGAACGCCTGCACCGGGAAACGGGCCAGCAGAGAATCGCGCACCGCATAAGGCGTCGCGCTGCGTTTGTCGCCGGTAATCATCGCCATCTCGCCCAGACTGTCGCCCCTGCCCAGTTCGGCGACCGCAGTTTCCTTTCCGGTTTCGGCATCGTTCACGACGACACGCAGTCGCCCGGCAAGGATCAGATACCAGCCGTCATACAGGTCACCCTGATGAAATAGCGCCTGCCCCCGTTCCAGATTGACCCATTCGATCATCTGCTCGATTTCACCGATCACGTTCAGATCGAGCGGCCCGAAAATCTTGGGGAGTGACGCCGCCAGATGGGCGCGGTGCAGCCTTTTTTGCACTACCGGCGAATTTGATAGCGCCAGTTGATCTTCATAGGGGAGAGTGTCGAAGAAGGTATAGGGCAGACGGTACAAGGCGCATTTCGATGTTGCCTGCACCGTCGCGCTGCGGGTGCCGCCACTGACGAACTGCATCTCGCCCACGGGTTGCCCCGGGCCGATATTCCCCAGCTCGATTGTAAAGCCGTCATCCCGCTGCAAAAAGGCGTGCAACAACCCCGACTTGACCACAAACATGGCATCGCCGCGCTCTCCTTGCCGCACCAGCGTTTCGCCCGGAGCGAGTGTCACTTTGTTCATGGCGCGGGCCACGGACGCCAGCGCTTCGGCGCTGAGCGGCTTGAAGAATTCGATGTCGCCGATAAACTCCGGGGTGGGTGTCGCGACCGTGGTCGCAGTGGGTGTACTCATTGTGTCATTCCGCGCAAGCCAGTTTCATTTCGGCGGCAAACGCCAGTCTCGCTTAATCGCTTGGGTTCAAAAGCATTTATTCTGGAATACAACTCCATTAAAGTACAGGGGAATAGCGTAACGCATCCAGTGCGCGGAGCACCCTCAAATTTTTTGGCTTTGACATTTTGTTTGGTTCCGGCTCGTCGGCTTTAGGGGAATGGCGCGGAGAATATCTTGTCGCGAGAGCAGGAAATTTCACAAGAGTGCAGGGTGGTGGTCGGATTGAGGAGGATTTTGGCGAGAGTTTGATTTGACTTGGGTGGTTGGATTTCCTATTCTTCCCAGATCACTGCGGCAAGGGGAAGCAATGCAATTTCAACGGATGATGGTCAGCCTGGGGGCGCTTGTCGCCTTGGCGCACGGAATATCCTGCCTGGCGGCGCCGGTACGCCTCGTGTTTGACAGCCGCTTGCCGACCGGCGCCGAATCGGCGCCGATTCCGGATGACTCGGAAGCCACCCGCCAGGCGGCACTCGCTCGCTTGCGCAACGCCCCACCACGCGAAATCTGCCGCGACAAATCGAAGGCGATCGGAGTGTACGGCACGGCCTGTGCCACGCGTGAGTTCGCCGCGCCCCCCATGCTCGAAGCGCCTAAATTTCAGTGGACCGTCAATCCGGGATGGTGGGGAGTCTGGTCGCCATTCCTGAGCGGCAATCTGATTCTGACCGGTAGTTGCAACAACGAGGACAACAAGGGGCTGTCGGCTTTGGATATGCGTACCGGCAAGACCGTTTGGCGCATTGCCAACATCTGCGAGCAAGGCAATCGTGGCGGCAGCATGGGCCAGGTGGCTTTCTTCCCGTTGAGCGACGGAAACGTGCTGTTCTATTTCGGTCGGGATGATGGCCCCAAGGGCGACCACTACCTGCTCGACGTGAAGGCCGGCAAGATCCTGCGCGCTTTGCAGCCGGTGAAGCGTGGCGGCCTGATTCCACGCGATGGCATGGTCATGGTGCAGACCTACTCGATGAAGGAGGGGACTTCCTACCTCAATGGACTGAGCGAAGACATGGGGCAACTGCGCTGGCGCGTGGATTCATTCCGTGCCCCTTGCGAGGACACGCTGCTGGGTTGCCCCACGCCGTTCAGCGCCGGTGCCTACAGCGATGGTATCCAGTATTTCAGCATCACCGCCAAGGATCAGCCGAACCCGCCGACTCGCCAGTTGCATGCCATCGATGTGCAGTCCGGCCAAGTGCTGTGGAAGCATGCGGATCAGCCGGTATGCCATGGCGATGTGCGTTCCGACGACGGCCCGCCCATGGTCGCGGACGGCAAAGTCATCATCCGCGTCAGCGGTCTGTTGGGGCCCACCGCACGCGCCGGTGGTTGTAGCAGTCATGCCCTGCGTGCCCTTGATGCTAAGTCAGGAAAAGTCCTGTGGACCACGGCCTCTTTCCCAACCGACTTCAAACAGGATTGGTTGCCCGCCCGACCGGAGTGGAGCCCCGGTCGGGCGATACATGAACAGACATTGGGCAATGTCATTGCCGCTGGCGACATGTTGATCGCGGAGGTGGCGGATGAGCTCAAAGAGTTCTGGGGTTATCGCCTGTCCGATGGCAAGTTAATGTGGCGGCGACCGGTGGCGGCGAACACCCGCTTGACGGCATCGGCGGGCGGCGCGTTCTATACCGTGCAGCCTGGCCCCAAGGACTCGCAAACCAGCGTCTTGCAGGGCCTCGATGCGCAGACCGGCACCCTGCTGTGGTCGACCCAGTTGCCGACGCACAATGTCGATCTGACCGGCGAATGGGGGCTCAATGCCTCGCACTCCAACCAGACGCAGGGGCCTTCCTGGCGCATTGGCCGCGATGGTGCGATCTACGGTGTGAGCCTGCGCGGGGTCTACAAGCTGCAATGAACACAGGCAAACTTGAACCCAGATTATCCATTAGGCGGCAAACCTCCTGTAGGGGCGGCTTCAGCCGCGAAAGCGCTTTCGCGGCTGAAGCCGCTCCTACAAGGGATTCCGTGTCTAATGAACTATCTGGGTTGAAAACAACAGTAAGTACTTTGGCCAGTTAGGAGAGCCGCGTATGAATCTGCACTATCGTATCAACTCCAGTCAACCACTTGCCCCAGCCTTGCTGCTGTTCGCGACTATCCTGTCGGCGCTGCCCATCCCCGCTCTGGCGGAGAACTACAAGCCGCCGGTTTCGCGGTTTCCACCGGGCATGCGCGAAGCACCGGTGCCGGATGATTCGGAGTCTGCACGGCAGGCGGCCATCGAACGCCTGCGCCGACAGCAACGGTCACCGGTGTGTCCGGGCGACACCAGTGCCGCAACGTCGCTACTGGGCACCCAGTGCGGCAGCCGCGAATTCGATGCGCCGCCCATACTCTCGACACCCAAGATGCAGTGGATCGTGAATCGCGGCTGGTGGGGAGCCAATCCCTTCACGCTGGTCGGCGACAAGCTCATCTCTTACAGTTGCGGCAACGAGACCAACAAGGGCATCACGGCGTTCGACAGGCAGACCGGCAAGGTGCTGTGGAAGAACCCGCAGGTCTGCGAATTGCGCGGTGGCGAAGCCGGGGGCGTGGGCTATTACGCCCTGCCGGACGACACCTTGCTGCTCGCGGTGGGCTGGAGTTTCATGTATTTCGACCTGAAGACCGGCAAGCTGTTGAAGCACGAGAGCAAGAAGCTCAACACCTGGAATCTGCAGCAGTTCGACGGCACCTTCGTGTCCCATGGCCGCAAGAGCAATTTCAGCCATCTCTCGGGACGCGATCTCGATCAAATCAAGCCGCTTTGGAGCGTCGATACCTTCCGTGCCGGTTGCCCCAAGTCCATCGCCGAGAGTGACTGCACGGCCCTGTTCAGCAACCCGGCTTATTCGGACGGCGTCCTCTACATCAGTGCCGCCGGCCTGGATCAGGGCGATCTGCCGTTCCGGCAAATGCACGCCATCGACGTTCACTCGGGAAAAGTGCTCTGGCGGCATGAGGGGCAGCCGGTCATCTACCAGACGGCGCAGGGCGGCAAGCGCTCGGACGACAGCTCACCGATGCTGGTGGGCGGCAAACTCATCACCCGCGTCGATGGCATGGACACCAACAGCTATGGCTTCCGCGCCCTCGACGCCAAGACCGGCCAGGAAATCTGGAGCACCGCGCCTATCCCCGCCGGTTTTCAGGAGGAATGGTTGCCACGCGCGCGGCTGGCGGAACGGGGCCATGAGATCGGCGCGCATCTGATCAGCGGCGACAAACTGATCGTGCTAATTTTTGGCACCATGCCGGGACACCGCGAGTTGTGGGCCTATCACCTCACCGATGGTCGTCCTGCCTGGCGGCGTCCGCTGCCCGATCCGGATAGCCCGGTGCGGCTGAAGCTGGCGGCCTCAGCCGGCGGTGTGGTTTACCTGATGGATGGCCGCATCATCATGGCGCTGGACGCTGACACCGGCACCCAACTGTGGACCTGGACGCAACCTACCGAAAACGACTATCCCACCTTCAGCATGGATGGCGGGGAAGTGAGCAGCCGGTCGGCGTCCTACGAGCGCGGCGAGATCAACTGGCCGCGTGACTGGACCATCGGTTCGGATGGCGCGTTCTACGGCACCACGGCGCAGGGGCCGTTCAAGATTCGCTGAGCTGACGAAGGCAGGGGCGGGCGGGCACCATATCCGCCTCACACCTACCCGGCCTATACTCAATGCAAAGTGCCATCTCGCCGTCATGCCAGTACTCGAAGATCGGTGGCTCTTATTCGTTGCTGCCTCCGCGCAGGTCATGGATGCGGGCGTTGTACGTGCGCATGAGCAGACTGAGAATGGGGTGGTAAGGCGGCAAATTCTTGTCGTGGAGGCGGAAAATTTCACAAAAGTAAAAGGAGATCGTTGGATTGAGGAGGATTTTGGCGAGAGTCCGATTTGACGTGGGGGCGGGGATTTCCTATCCTTTCCTTAACCGTGAGCCAGCAAGCACGCAATGTCCAACACTCTCACCGCATAGTCGGCGGTTTTTATCCTTTACTGATTGCTTGGAGATTGAACGTGCCCATTAGATATGTACAAATAGAAACTACTACAGTATGCAACCAGCGTTGCGTTTTCTGTCCGGTATCAACTGATCGGCGCGCAAAGATGAGCATGGAGCGCAAAACGCTCGAAAGGATTCTGGACGGCCTGCATGAATTTCCCGTTGAGACGATTTTCCTGAATGGATTTAACGAGCCAACTTTTGACTCGAATTTAATTGAGTGGGTGCATATGATCCATGATCGTGGCTATCAGATTCACCTTAATAGCAACGGATCGGGACTGATACCATCTCTTTTGGATCGTCTAGTCGATGCGGGTTTGGCGACTATCAATATCAATATTTCGACTTTGGATCCGGTTAAGTACAAGCAAACACGCGGCAATGACGATCTGGGGCGGGTATTGCCAAATGTGCGTTATTTGCTTGTGAAAGCCAAACAATCAAAGATCAAAGTAACTTTGATGATGTTGGGTTATCTGGATGACAACCATTGCGCCGACATCAAGGATGTCGAATCCGAATTTTCAGCGGAGCAGCCGGAAATTGTGATATGCCCGATCGTCAATTTTGCGGGCTCTTCCGATGAATATTTTCCCAAGAATATTCGCGTTGAAAAGTTGGATGGCTGCTCGGCAAAAAGATTAACCGATTGGCTGCATTTCACCCCGGATGGCTCAGCCATTATTTGCTGCCATGATTACTACGCGAAATATATATTGGGCAATATTGCAAGTTCAAGCGCCAAGGAAATTTATCAGGGTGGCCAGTTCGAAACAATGCGCCTATGGGGAAGCGGGGAAGAATGTGCGCCTGCTGATTTTATTTGCCGTGCATGTGTGATGGCGCTTAATCCGCACCAACTGCAAGAAAAATTTTGCCAGCGATGTACACTTGCCGACAGCATGGGTAAAGAGCATTCCTGCAATCGTTGCGTTGTTGGCGGGACGCAATGAACGCCAAGTCGTTGGCACTGGAATGGGACAGCACGGATTCTTGGCATGAAATAATCTGGAGAATGTTAACCTGTTTCAACAGTACCCGGCGTACATGACCGTTTCTTGTTGAGGCAGATTTGGGCGGGAGTTTGATTTGACTTGGGCGGTTGGATTTCCTATCCTTTACTGCATGCGACCTGCACAGCGTTTTGCAGGGTGGTTCCGGTACGCCGGATTACGCCACCACCGCAGCGGATGAGCGCTATATGGGGCAGTCCGGCAGCAAGCTGATTTTTACCGGCGCCGATACAGGCACAATAGCAATGAACAATACGCATCAGTGTTAATGAGGAAATCGAAATGAAACTCACCAAAGCAAACATCGTTCTTGGCACTCTGTTCCTGGGAGTTGCATTGCTCTCCGCCTGCGGTGGCGGCGCCGCAACGACACCCGCAACGACACCCGCAACAAGTTCGCCCGCGCAGGGTTTGTGGGTGGGCAGTACGTCCACCAATCGCTCGGTCACCAGCCGGGTGTTGGGTGACGGCAGTTACTACATGGTCTATTCGCCGGTCGGAAATCCCAACGCAATCGCCGGGGTAGTGCAGGGGGCGGGTACGGCAAGTAACGGGAAATTCACTTCCAGCAATGCGGTCGATTTCAACTTTGAAGGCCAGGGGGTGAATGCAGTAGGCATGTCCGTTAATTACTCGTCCAAGAGTTCGTTCAATGGCACGCTTACCTATACGGCGGGCGGTGCGGCAGATTTGACATCCGCTTACAACGCCGCGTTTGAAACCAAGCCGACACTGGCTTCGATCACCGGCACGTTCACCGGACAAGCGGCGGCTTTCACCGGCGCCGCAGCGAATGCCACGCTGACGGTGTCGGCTGCGGGAGCGCTATCCGGCGATGCCAGCGGTTGCGCGATTTCCGGTTCGGTCTCGCCACGCAATGACGGCAATGCATACAACGTTTCGCTCCAGTTCGGGGCAGCGCCTTGCGTATTTGCGAACCAGTCGCTATCGGGCGTGGCGTATTTCGATACGCTATCAAGCACGATCACCATTCTTGCGCTGAATGCGGGGCGTACTGATGGCGTGATTTTCTTGGGTGCCGGGACTAGTTCGGGAACAGGGACTGGCACGGGAACAGGAACTGCTACTGGAACCATTAATCCTGCACTGGTGGGTATATGGACCGGCAGCAACCAAACACTCACTTTCAATGCGGACGGAACGTATAGCAATGTTGTGATTGTTTCTGGTTGCGGGGCATACGGCGTAACGTACGCGGAGTCTGCTGATTATGGAACCTACACCGCTTCCGGTTCTACACTCACCTTTGTAAAGTCAAACGGTAGCTTCAAAAAATGGAACTGCAGCAGTATGGCTGCTTATCCAGCCAATCCGGCATCTACCAGTACTAGCGGGCCCGGCTTTACTTCAACGTCTACCTATAGCATTGCCAATACACAATTCGGCGTGCAACTCACGCAGAGCGGCGGTGCGCAGACTTTAACCAAGCAGTAAAGCGTGGGGTAGTTGTAGGGGATTTCGCTCAATCGTGCTGTCATGGCGGCTCCAATCAACATGGCGCGGATTCTACCGCAACACGGCATTGCCCGCCCTCACCAAGCAAGGTCGAACTGATAGGCCGGGAGCATGAAGCGTATCGACAAAGAACCCTCCGTGCGCTTGTTCTTTGCGCTGTGGCCGGATGAAGCGGCGCGTGCCGCGCTGGCGGCATGGCAAGCGCCGCTATGCAAGCTGTGCGGCGGCAGTGCGATGCGCGCCCATACCTTGCACAGCACCCTCATGTTCCTGGGCGAGGTCAATGCACACCGCTTGGAAGCGTTGCAGCTGGCCGCACGGGAAGTAACCGGCGCGGCGTTCGAGATCGAGTTCGATGTGGCGCGTTATTGGGGGCACAACCATATTGTCTATGCCGC
>CAZXDK010000041.1:0-22616 GCA_964639585.1 uncultured Gallionellaceae bacterium
GCAGCAAAGAAAGCCGTTGCAGCTAAACCGGCAGCAAAGAAAGCCGTTGCAGCTAAGCCAGCAGCAAAGAAAGCAGTTGCAGCTAAACCAGCAGTTGTTACACCCGTGGCTGCTGCGCCAACCGCAACCTTGGCGCCGTCAGCACCAGCACCAGTGCGTCCAGCTGCGACTTGGCCTTTTCCGACCCCAGGCATCAGCAAGCCGAATTGATCTGGCGGGAGGCTGTGAGGCAGCCCCTTTAGTTAGGATGGGGCTGTTCACGGTTTAGTTGTTGGATGGAATTTTCCGTACTTGAAAAGAGCGGGTTTTTGTTTATATGCAATTGTAAAGGCTGTTTTTATCGGGTTCGGAAAAATGAAATGCCACCTAAAATTAAGTGGCACGGGTTGTTGTTCCCGTTTTAATCATTACAACTATCTGAAAACCTATTCAGAAATGGGGTAGAGGACAGGTTGCAAAGGTTGCGGCGATTGAAGCCATTTCATTGACTCAATATGCAGGAATACTGCGTGATAGGAGCAGAGCTGTTTTTGTCATAAGCAATGCCGGCTTCAACTCCAATACGGGCAATTTTTATGGCATCATCGTAAAGCGAATAGGCGTGGTGCATTGCGCCCAGTGAAAATTCGTGACCCGAACCTATCGCCCAAAACTGCGAGTATTCGAATACTTCGCGCATGGAATAAATCCCATAGATACCTGTTGAATTTGCGATGAGCGCTGTGATTTGGCTGGATTCGTAGGGATCGTCTTCGTCTTCCTTGGGATTCAAAAAACATTCCTCTTTTAAGATTGGATGTAATTTACGGAAGGTTTCGAAAATTGAAGCCTTGCTGCTAAGCTTCACGTCTGGCGTTTTGCTCAGCAAACTTGCGAGTACCAAGTGGTGCGCAGCGCTGCCGCAGACGCCGAGGTAGCTATCGCCTATGAGCAATATCTTGTCATGGGAAGCGTCTTGCGAAGCATGCAAGCGAGTATTTGCAAAAGTGGTTAATGTGTCGGCGGCAATGGCGACTACCCCGTTTTTTCTTACAGCGACTATCGTAGTCATGGTGAACCCCTAAATTGTGGCAGTATTTTATCATTGATGATGTATAGCGCCAGCCTCCCCTATGCTACCCATGCGGGTGATTACTTCGCTGCGATAGTCGAATTGCCTTGGGCAATATGGTTGGACAGCAGCGGCAGAGATCGTTACGACATTCTTGTGGCACAACCCAGAGCGACTTTAGTGACTTATGGTGAACAGACGGAAATAAACGATGTCACGGGGAAACGTTTTTCTTGCGATGATCCGCTCGATTTGCTGCAAGAAATGCTAGGCCCGGTGGTTGCGCGCGCACAGGAGAGTCTATTCAGCGGTGGTGCAGTAGGATACTGTGCTTACGATCTGGCGCGACGCTGGGTCAAATTATCTGCGCGCGAAACAGCGGTGGATAATCTGCCTGACATGGCGTTCGGTATCTATGATTGGGCGGTGGTGATAGATCACCACCAGCAAAATGCGCGCTTGATATCACAGCAGAAATTTCCCGAAACAGCGAAAATCTTGCCGGAAATATTGGAGCGGTTGCAAAGTAAGCAAATAAGCCGCAGGCACGACTTCCGCGTAAAAGGGAAAATAAAGGCAAACTTCTCGCGCGAAGAATACGGCGCCGCCTTTAAGAAAATTCACGACTACCTGGCTGCCGGGGATAGTTATCAGGTCAATCTGGCGCAGTGCTTTACCGCCCAAGCGTCCGGTGAAGCACTGGATGTATACATGGCCTTGCGGGAAATGACGCCAGCACCCTATTCCGCATTCCTCAATCTACCGCACTGTCAAATACTCTGCACCTCACCGGAAAGATTTCTTCAGGTAAAAGACGGCATTGCAGAAACCAGGCCGATCAAAGGAACCTGCCAACGCGGCAGTGACGAAATATCAGACGCAAAATTAAAAGAAAATCTGCGCGACAACCTTAAGGATCGTGCCGAGAACTTAATGATAGTTGACTTGCTGCGTAACGATTTAAGTAAAAGCTGCGCGGTGGGTTCGATAAAAGTCCGAAAATTATTTGAAGTCGAAACCTACGCAAATGTCCATCATCTGACCAGCACAATCAGCGGAAAATTAAAGATAGGCAAGGATGCACTCTCCTTGCTGAGAGATTGTTTCCCGGGAGGGTCGATTACCGGCGCTCCCAAGAAAAGGGCGATGGAAATTATCGAAGAATTGGAGTCGCAGCGGCGCGGACTGTATTGCGGCGCAATCGGATACGTCGGGTGGGATGGGAATATGGATACGAACATCGCGATTCGCACCATGATCTATGCGCACGGCAAGATTCAATTTTCAGTTGGCGGCGGTATCGTGGCGGATTCCAGAGCGGACGACGAATACCGGGAAACATTGGACAAGGCTTGGGGGATGCTCAAAGTGCTGGCTCTCTACGGCGGCAAAATATAAGCAACAAATTCCCGAACTGAATGTAAGAGTTAATCCTACTCAAGAATCAGACATCGTCGGATTTATTTCGCATTAACTTCACAGCAGAATGCAAGCGTTAGGACTGGTTGAGCGAGGCTCAGTTGAAAGTGAAAGATCACGAATATCTAATACCGGTGAATTCTTGGCGTGAAAATAATGCCGAGAATTTTGATTTAAGTCTAGAAATGCAACAGAATTGAGGCGTTGTTTGCCCAAAAGGGGTGCGCGATAGGTTGTCACGATGTGGCAAATTCAAAGTGTGCAGGTTTATGGAGCCCTGAAAAATGTTTGTAATAATCGGTTATATCATTGTATGCGGCAGTGTTTTTGGCGGATTCGCGTTGGCTGGCGGGCACTTGGGTGCATTGTTTCAGCCTATTGAATTGCTGATGATAGGCGGTGCGGCAGGCGGCGCATTTTTGGTTGGCAATACAGCTAAAGCAATAAAAGCGACCTTAAAGGCGTTACCGCTCTGTTTAAAAGGCTCGGCTTATTCCAAAGACTCCTATATGGAATTGATGGCATTGTTATATGAGCTATTGGGTAAGGTCCGCAAAGAAGGGCTGATGTCCATCGAGGGGGATGTAGAGCAACCTCATGAAAGCCCCATTTTTGCCAAATATCCCAAGATACTGCACGACCACCATGTGGTTGAATTTATCACGGATTACTTGCGCATTATGGTGAGCGGCAACCTCAATGCGATGGAGATAGAGAATCTGATGGATGTGGAAATTGAAACGCATCACCACGAAGCGTTATTGCCCTCGCACACCATTGCCAAACTTGGCGACGGGATGCCCGCGTTCGGTATCGTTGCAGCGGTGATGGGTGTGGTGCATACCATGGAGTCCGTTGGCATTCCCCCATCCGAACTGGGTATGTTGATCGCTCACGCGCTGGTGGGCACCTTCCTCGGAATTTTGTTGGCCTACGGATTCGTAGGCCCTTTATCCGGCTTGCTTGAACAAAAAGCGGAAGAGTCGTCCAAAATGTTGCAGGCAATTAAAGTTGTTTTACTTGCCAACTTGAACGGGTATGCGCCTGCGATGGCTGTTGAATTCGGACGCAAGGTGCTGGTTTCTACCGAACGTCCCGGCTTTACCGAGCTGGAAGAGCACGTCAAGCAAAAACGCTAATCAAGCCATGAAAAATTATATGACGGAGCTATCGCATGGCAAATGAAGAAAAACGACCGATAGTCATCAAGCGCATTAGAAAGGTTGCGGGCGGTGCGCACGGCGGGGCATGGAAAATCGCCTATGCCGATTTCGTGACGGCGATGATGGCATTTTTCTTATTGATGTGGTTGCTGGGTTCAACGGCCAAAGGTGACCTGCAAGGTATCTCGGAATATTTCAAGACCCCGCTCAAAGTAGCGTTGAGCGGTGGCGATGGCAGCGGAGATGCCACCAGCGTAATCAAAGGCGGGGGACAGGATTTAACCAGAACCGCCGGGCAAGTGAAGAATGGCGAAGTGGCGCCAGTGAAAAAAATGATCACTCTTAAAGCGGCAACCGAAGAAATGTTGCGTATAGAGAAAGAGAAAGAACTCGGCAAACTTAAAGAATTGAAGCAGAGCATTGAAAGTGCGATCAACAACAATGCCAAATTGCAACAGTACAAAAGCCAGATACTGCTGGACATCACCAGCGAAGGGTTGCGCATCCAGATTGTGGATGAAAAAAACCGACCGATGTTTCGTAGTGGTCGGGCTGAGTTGGAGCCTTACACCAAAGAGATATTGCAAGAGATCGGCAGAACCATGAATCAGGTGCCCAATAAAGTCAGTTTGAGCGGACATACCGACGCGCAACCTTATGCGGCGGATAGAAAAGGATTTAGCAACTGGGATCTCTCGGCTGATCGGGCAAACGCTTCGCGCCGGGAACTCATACTGGGGGGGATGGATGAAGCGAAAGTAGTGCGAGTTGTGGGCCTTTCATCTGCCGTGCTGTTTGACAAGAGCGACCCATTCAATCCGGTCAACCGCCGCATCAGCATCATCGTGCTGAACAAAAAAGCGGAGGAAGCCGCACAGCAAGACGGCGGGTCAGTGGATTTGGATGCGGAAAAAGGGGATGCAAATAAATTACTGGGGGCGAGTGGCGTATCGGCTGTCACATCGTCTGTCCCGGCGGTGCCTGTAAAACATTAAGGGTGGAATATTTCCTTCAATCAAGACAAAGGGAATCAACACGAAGTTCATATTACTTATATGCGTTGCTTTGTTGAAAATTGAAAAGATTAAAGATTTTAATTTGACTGTCGTTAATAAAAGCTAACAGAAGTGGAAAAATAAAGTTTCCAGGTATTTTAGGAGGAGTAAAAATGAGTAACTGGTGGAGTGCGCTAACGCTGAAAAACAAGCTACAGATCCCTATTCAGGTCGTTTTGCTGCTGATAACGATAACAACCCAGCGTGTTGCTCTGGATGAATTTGAGAGTCGCGTTTTGTTGGAAGCAGAAGATAAAGCCAAAGTCACCGCAGACGGAGTAATCAATGGGCTGAATATGCTGATGCTTAACGGGCTCATCAGCGATGTTGAACAGCGCAAACTCTACATAAAAAAAATGGGGTCGTCCGAAAGAGTAGAAGAATTGCGCGTTATTCGCGGCAAACCAGTTGTGGATCAATTCGGTCCCGGCATGCCGGAAGAGGAAGTCAAGGATGAGTTGGACAAGCTCACTTTGGAAACCGGCAAAGTGCAGAGCAGGTTGAGTCACGCAGGGGGTAAGGACACGTTGCGAGTGATCGTTCCCTTCATAGCCCAAAAAGATTTTCGCGGCACCAATTGTTTGCAATGCCACACAGTGCCCGAAGGAACGAGAAACGGTGCGGCCAGCATTACGCTCAACCTCGAAGAAGAATATGCGCTAATGAAAAAAGCCAACCTCTGGTTCTGGGTGGGGCAGATCGTGTTGCAGGTTTTCCTGTTTTTCATGATCGGAATGATCATCAATCGTGTCACTTCTCCGGCCAAAGAACTGCAGCAAACGATGTCGAAAATGCAAGCAGATGGCGATCTAACCCGGCGCGTGACCATATACAACACGGATGAAATTGGTCAGACCGGTATGGCATTTAACGAGTTGGCAAAAAGCTTCCAGACTATAGTCAGTCAAATGCACGGCTATGCTGATCAGGTGGTCAGGTCGGCCCATTCGCTCTCAATTGATACGGCAAACATCGTATCGGGGTCGCAACGCCAGACTGAGGCTGCAAACGGCACAGCCGAGGCCGTCGAGAAAATGAGCGGGAGTATTGCATCGGTTGCAGACAACGCAACCCAGGTTGCCACGCTTTCAACCGAAAGCATGGTGCGCGCGAACAAAGGGCAGGCCAGCCTCAAAGAAATGATGGGGGAAATCGCCCAGGTTGAAACGGCTGTGCGCATGATGGCGGACTCGGTAAATGCGTTTGTGAAAAGCACGCAAACCATCACCAGCATGACGCAACAAGTGCGCGACATTGCCGAGCAGACCAACTTGCTGGCGCTGAACGCTGCAATTGAAGCGGCGCGAGCCGGGGAACAGGGGCGCGGTTTTGCGGTGGTGGCCGATGAAGTGCGTAAGCTGGCGGAAAAATCCGCGCAATCCGCGAGTCAGATTGATGTGGTGACCAAAACGCTGGGCGACCAAAGTGAGCAAGTGGAGCGCAACGTGCAAAGCGGATTGCAATCTTTGCAAAGCAGCCAGAAACACATGGCGGAAGTCGCGGAGATATTGGTACAGGCGAACGCGGTGGTGAGCAGCGTAAATGCCGGTGTGGACGAAATTACCGCAGCGGTGAACGAGCAAAAACGCGTCAGTCAGGATATCGCCCGCAACGTGGAGAACATCGCCAGCATGGCCGGGGAGAATTACAGCTCGGTGCAGGGGTCGGTGCAGGCCGTGGACATGATGGAGCATGTGGCGACAGAATTGAAGCGGAGCGTGGAACATTTCAAAGTATAGAAACAGCATTGATAAACGATATTCCCCTCTCCCGTTGGCGGGTGAAGGTTAGGCAGAGGGGTATTGTGCAAAAGTTGACCTCTCTTTTCATGATCCCTCTCTAGGATGCTGGGAGAGATGTCCAAACGGAGAAGAAAATGAAAACTTGGGGTGACTGGCTGTCGATGCGCAACAAGCTGCAAATCCCGACGCAACTTGCGTTGCTGATCGTGCTTACCTTTGCGCAACATTGGGTAATGAAAAAATTTGAAGCAAAGATGTTTCATAACGCCGCGCAAAGCGCGCAGGCGAGCGCGCTGCAATCTTTTCTTACCCTGAATGGCATGATGCTCAATGGGAGTATCAGCCAGACGGAAACACGCGCCACTTTCATCAAAAAAATGAGCAGCCAGGATCGGGTGACGGATTTTCACTTGGTGCGCGCCAAAGCGATCACCGACACTTACGGTGCGGGCCTGCCGGAAGAAAATAAGGGCGATGAGCTGGATCGCGCGGCGATAAGCAGCAACACCGTGCAGACCATGATTCGTGATGACGAAATTCATAGTTTGCGTGTGACCGTACCTTTTACTGCGGGTCAGAATAATCACGGCACTAACTGTCTGCAGTGCCATGCCGTGCCGGAAGGAACAGTGACCGGGGCGGTGAGTTTAACGGTCAACCTGGATCAGGAAATGCAGGAACTGGGAGAGTTAAACACGGTGCTCTGGCTTGGGCAATTTGCTTTGCAATTGCTGCTGTTTTTCTTGATCGGGGGACTGATAGGCAAAGTGACTGAACCGGCGCATGAATTGGAACAAACCATGCTGGTCATTAAGGCAAATGGGGATATGTCCAAGCGCGCCCCTGTTTCCAGCGGTGATGAGATCGGTCGCATAGCAAGAGTATTCAATTCCTTGCTGGAGAGTTTTCAGCAAATCGTGCGCGAAGTCCACGGTCACGCCGAAGAAATAAGTGTTGCTGCACTTCGCCTCTCCTCCAGTGCGCAGCAAGTGGCAGACAATTCCCAGCGCCAAACCAACGCTGCCGACAATAGCGCGAGCGCGGTGGAAGAAATGACCGCCAGTATCGCCTCGGTAGCCGAGACGACCAAGCAGGTGGCACACCTGTCGCAGGAAAGTCTGGTGCGCGCAAATAATGGGCAACAGAACATGCAACAGATGATGGGTGAAATCAACTGTGTCGAAAATGCAGTGAAGCAGATGGCGGACTCGGTAAATGCGTTTGTGAAAAGCACGCAAACCATCACCAGCATGACGCAACAAGTGCGCGACATTGCCGAGCAGACCAACTTGCTGGCGCTGAACGCTGCAATTGAAGCGGCGCGAGCCGGGGAACAGGGGCGCGGTTTTGCGGTGGTGGCCGATGAAGTGCGTAAGCTGGCGGAAAAATCCGCGCAATCCGCGAGTCAGATTGATGTGGTGACCAAAACGTTGAGCGAGCAAAGCGGGCAAGTCGAACAAAGTGTGCAAAGTGGCTTGCAATCGCTGCAGTCCAGTCAGGCGCATATGCAAAATGTAACGACCGTGTTGGCACAGGCGAACGAATCGGTGAACGGCGTGAATGCCGGAGTGGACAACATCACGGCCTCGGTGAACGGACAGAAACAAGCCAGCCAGGAGATTGCGCGCAATGTGGAAAATATCGCCAGCATGGCCGGGGATAACAACGCTGCGGTGCAGCGCACGGTGCAAGCCGTACAGGATATGGAGCGCCTGGCTGCGGCGCTGAAAAACAGCGTGGGGCGTTTCAAGGTGTGAGGATAGGAGAACGAAAAGCAGGCGAAGTACGCGGGTATTCGGAGGATGGGAATACGGATTTTAGTTTAAAAAGATAAAAGTGCGGAAGACGAGATTTTTGTCGCAATCCGGATGGTTATCTTTAAGTCATAAACGGGAGAATAATATGCTGAGCAATATGACAATCAAAGCGCGGTTAATTATGCTGGTGAGTGTAATTATGGTCATCGGCGTCGCCATCACGATAGCGGCTTATATCGGTTTTAACAATTTGCAGGGCGCGACCAAAGACATCGCAGAGCGCCGCTTGCATCTGGTGCGCACGGTAAACCGCATCATGTTTAATTTGGAAGATGCGCGTTCGCAAATTCTGCTGGGGTTTACCCATGATCCCGCATCGGAACTCAATAAACTGAACGATCACCCAATCACTAAACATTTTGAGCACATGGACGGCATCCGGGTCAAAAACGCGGAACATTTCGCCGACATGGAAAAACTCACGCATAGCGAAGAAGGCAAAAAGCTTCTCGGCGAATTTCTGGAGGCGCGCAACGCTTTGAACAAGGAAGGTGTGATCCCCGCTGAAGAAGCGCTCAAAGAAAATAATTTCGGCGAAGCCGGGCGCTTGTTGGTCACCAAGGTCAGTCCGCTACTGGAAGCCGCAATAACCAAGGGGCACGCAATCGCCGAACATGAGGACAAGGCTGCCAAAGAGGCATTGGAAGCCGCAATGGCCGCAGCGCACACTTCGGAAATGATACTGGTATTCGGCATGGTGCTGTCGGTGCTGGCGGGCGTAGGTCTGGGTTATTCCATCATCTCCGGTGTATCGCGTTCCACCGGGGATATGCGCGATGCGATGACGCGCACTTCCGCCGATGGCAATCTTACCCGTCATGTGCCGGTGTACGGGCAAGATGAGGTCGCACAGTCGGCGCTTGCCTACAACTCTCTGTTGGACAGCTTTCGCCAAGTCATCAGCCATGTGCACGACAGTGCGGATCGTGTGATCGACACTGCCACCCAGCTTTCTACCGCTTCCACCCAGATCACCCGGGGCTCACAGGCGCAAAGCGAAGCGGCGGCATCCACTGCCGCGGCCGTGGAACAGATGACGGTGAGCATCACCTCGGTATCGGAGAACACCAACGAAGTGCGCAGGTTGTCCGAGCAGAGCCTGGAAAAAACGCGCGAGGGCAATCGCAGCACCGGCGAGATGATCAAGGACGTGAGCCAGGTAGAGACTACGGTGAACCAGATTGCCAGCTCGGTGAACGAGTTCATCACCAGCGCGCGCACTATCGCCAGCATGACGCAGCAAGTCAAAGACATCGCCGACCAGACCAATCTGCTGGCGCTAAATGCCGCCATCGAAGCGGCGCGCGCCGGCGAACAGGGTCGCGGCTTTGCGGTGGTGGCGGACGAAGTGCGCAAGCTCGCGGAAAAATCCGCGCAGTCGGCGGGCGAAATCGACCGCATCACCCAGTCGCTGGAACAGCAATCCACCTCGGTGGAGAAATCGGTGCAGGACGGCTTGCGTTCTTTGCAGTCCACCCAGAAACATGTGGATGAAGTGTCCGTCGTGCTGGAAGAGGCCGGCGGCGCGGTGGAAAAATCCAGCGCGGGCGTGAACGACATCGCTTCTTCCGTCTCGGAACAGTCTCTGGCCAGCAACGAGATCGCGCGCCATGTGGAAAGCATCGCGCAGATGGCGGAAGAGAATCACGCCGCTATCGCCCAGTCGGAACAAGGCATCGTGAATCTGAGCGAACTGGCACGTGACTTGCAGCAGGCCGTGAGCAAGTTCAAGGTTTAAAAAACTAAAAAATAAAGCGGCCACAGGGAGAAGAGTGCCATGAGAAATAATCAGCCTGTCTCGAATGTTGAGTATGCCTTGCAGGAGGGGGTGTTCATAGTATCGCGCACCGATACGCGCGGCATGATCACGTACTGCAACAAGGATTTTATTGCGGCCAGCGGTTATACCGAGCAGGAAATAATGGGGCAGCCGCATAATATTTTGCGGCATCCCGATATGCCAGTGGAGGCGTTTGCAGATTTTTGGAGCACGCTGAAAGGTGGTGAGCCATGGCACGGTCTGGTGAAGAACCGGCGCAAGGATGGCAGCTACTACTGGGTGGTGGCAGATGCCAGTCCGGTGATGGAAAACGGCCAGTGTGTCGGTTATGTATCGGTGCGCACCAAGCCCGCCCGTGCCGAGGTCGAGGCGGCCGAGGCGTTGTATCGCAAGTTCCGCGAAGGTCGTCAGGGTAACTGGGAGATCAGTCATGGCGCGGCGCGCAAGCGTCCGGGTTGGCTGAGTAAGTTTATCCCCCAAAGTCTGGGAGCCAGATTATGGTTGGCGTTTGGGGTATTGCTCGCAGCATTATTGTTTGACGGTGGACAAGGTTATGTGGCGTTGAAACATGCGGATGAATCGTTTACGGATGTGGCCAGTCGGCGCGTGGTTTTGGCCACGGAGATATACAAAATTCGCGACTATGCCACCACTACACGTGAGCAGATTTTGCTGGCGTTGCAGCATGAGCCATCGGGTCGATTAGCCGCGATGCAAAATCATCCGATCTCCTTTCATTTAAACTTGATTGATAGCAATTTGGCAGGTTTGGAAAAGGCGCTTGATGAATACGTAAAGGGCGTGCATTCCGAAGGAGGGAAAAAGCGCTATGCCGAAATGCGCGCTGCGTTTGAAAAATATCGCACCGAGGCCGTAGTGCCGGTGCGTGCCGCACTGGCGGAGGGCCATTTTGAAGATGCGGAAAAACTAGTCATTAATAAAGTGCTGCCGTTGATGGAGGAGGTAACGGCAAAAGTGCAGGCGCAAGCCGACCATGAGCGCAATGGTATTCAGCAAGCCGCCAAGATGATTGAGGACGAAACCGCGCGCTCGACCAAAATGCTGTTTGTTTCCATCATCGTCAGCATGGCGTTTATGCTGGTGTATAGCCAGCGTTTGATACGCGGTGTGACCAAGATGGCGCACGATCTGCGCGATGTGATGGCGAAAGCGGTGGCGAACGGCGACTTGACACTACGCGCGCCCAAAACAGATCGCAAAGACGAGATTGGTGATATTGCCACCACCTTTAACCAGTTGATGATTAACGTCGGCGCCAGTATGTATGACGTGAAGCACGGCTCGATCGAGATGCAGACCGCCGCCAAGATGTTGGCAAGTTCCGCCGATGAAGTGAACCAAAGCTCGCAAGCGCAAAACGAATCGGCGGCTTCCACCGCCGCCGCAGTGGAAGAAGTCACGGTGAGCATCGGCATGGTGGCGGATAACGCTGCCGAAGTCGGGCGTCAGGCGCAAGAGAGTGCCGAGCTGACGCGCGAGGGCAACCGCAATGCCGATGCGATGGTGGCGGAGATCAACAGTATCGAGCAGGTGATACGTCAGGTGGAGCAATCGGTGCATGATTTCATCGAACGTGCGCACACCATTACCGGCATGACGCAACAGGTAAAAGACATCGCCGACCAGACCAATTTGCTGGCATTGAATGCGGCTATTGAAGCCGCGCGTGCCGGTGAGCAGGGACGAGGTTTCGCGGTGGTGGCGGATGAGGTGCGCAAGCTGGCGGAGAAGTCCGCACATTCGGCCAACGAGATTGACCGCATCACGCGCGAGTTGGATACGCAATCGGGGCAAGTGGAAAAATCTATCGAGCAAGGCGTGCGCTCCATTCAGGCCACGCAAAAAAATGTGCAGCAAGTGTCGAGCTTGATGTTGCAAGCGGGCGATGCGGTAGAGCGCGCCACCACCGGCGTGGGCGATATTGTCCATGCCGTACAAGAACAGAAAATCGCGACGGACAGTATTGCCCACCATGTCGAAGGCATAGCCCAGATGGCGGAAAAGAATCATGTTGCCGTGGCGGATACGCGCGAAAGTATCGTGATACTGGAGGCGTTGTCGCATCAACTGAGACAGTCGTCGGAGCGGTTTAAGATTTAGTAGGGTGCCTTCCATGCACCATGGTGCGTAAAATGCACCTACAGGTAAATGTTTTTGAAATAATTTTTAGCGGTTAAGACAGGAGGCATGATGTCCGATTTATTGAAAAATATTGATGCTCGCACCAAGCTGGCGGGTAACAACAAGCTTGAGATACTCATGTTTACACTGGGTGTGGATAACCGCAGCGGGCGGCGCGAGACCTACGGCATCAATGTGTTTAAGGTGCGCGAAGTAATGCGGGTGCCGGCCATCACGCAGTCACCCGATATGCCGAATGCAGTGGAAGGCATGGTGAGTTTGCGCGGGGCGCTGGTTCCGGTGATCGATCTGGCGAAATACATCGGCATTCAAACCGAGATCAAACCGGTGATCATGATCGTGACCGAATATAACGGCCACACGCAGGGCTTCCTGGTCGAGGCGGTAGACACCATCCTGCGGCTGGATTGGTCCTCGATGCGCGTACCGCCCGAAATGCTTAATTCGCAAACGGGCGGTCTGGTCACCGCTGTCACCGAGCTGGCGGACAAGCGCCTGGTGATGATGATGGATGTGGAAAAAGTGCTGGCGGAGACCGGGCATTTTGGCGATGACGAGATGATCTCGAAGAGCGTGCAGCCGCTCAATATTCCCAATCGCACCGTGTTTTTCGCGGATGATTCGGTGGTTGCGCGCAAACAGATAGAGAAAACGCTGGATGCGATGCAGGTCAAATATATTTCCGCCACGAACGGCAGCCGGGCATGGTCCGAATTGAAAAAAATCGCCGACTATGCCGATGCCGCGCATATCCCGGTGAGTGACCTGGTGCAGGTCATTCTCACCGATGTGGAGATGCCGGAGATGGACGGCTACATGCTCACGCGCAAGGTGAAAGAAGACAAACGCTTCGCCAAGATTCCGGTATTGATGCACTCGTCGTTGTCCAGCGATTCCAACCAGCAGTTGGGCAAGGCGGTCGGCGTGGATGAATACGTGCCGAAGTTCGAACCGCAGAAATTGGCGCAGACGCTGACGCGTTTGCTTACTAAATAGGAGACCGTCATGTCTTTCACAGAATTGATGAACAGCAACAATGAACCCGGCAGTGTGTTCGACGCGGTGGATGCGCGCACCAGTCTGGCCGGTTCCAACAAGATGGAAATCCTGTTGTTTTCTATCGGCTCGAATGAGGTATTCGGCATCAACGTGTTCAAGGTCAAAGAAGTCACCCGCAATATACGCATCACCAAGACGCCGAATATGCCGCACGGGGTGGACGGCATCGTGAGTTTACGCGGCCACGTGATGCCGGTGCTCAACTTGTCGGCGTTCATGGGTTTGGGAAATCCGGAAGAACAAAAAGTAATGATGGTGGCGGAATACAGCCGTCACGTACTCGGTTTTCTGGTGCGCGATGTGGATCGCATCATACGTGTGGATTGGGACAAGGTGCGTGCCGCCGAAGGTATGGTCATAGGCAATTCGCATTTGATCACCGCGATCACCGAGTTGCCCAATGGCACCCTCGTTTCCATACTGGACGTGGAACAGATTATGGCGAGCGCGTTTGGTGAAGCGGTGGTGGGGCAGGTGGAGAAAGTTGAAGGAGGGCATGAAAAGACCGTCTTTTTCGTGGATGACTCCTCGGTTGCGCGTAAGAAAATAGCCGAAGTGTTGGACAAATTGGGGGTGAAGCATATTCAGGCGAACAATGGCCTTGAAGGTTGGAACCGCCTGAAAGGTCTGGCGGATTCCGCGCAAGGCGCGGGGCGCGAACTGCAAGAGCAGATCCAGGTGATACTGGTGGATGCGGAAATGCCGGAAATGGATGGCTATGTGCTGACCCAGCATGTTAAATCAGACCGCCGTTTCGACAATATTCCGGTGGTGATGCACTCGTCTTTGTCATCCGAGGCGAACCGCTCGATGGGCAAGCGCGTGGGGGTGGATTACTACGTGGCGAAGTTCGATGCCGTCATGCTGGCAGAGACTATACGACCATTGTTTTAGCAGGATTGAGGAAAGATAGGATTGAGGATTGAGATGTGATGCAGAGGGGCGGTGGTTTGGGTTTTGCTAAATCCTCAATCCTCAATCCTGAAGCAATTTAAGGAGGACAAAGTGGCTGATCCAAATATGAAAATTCTGGTAGTGGATGATTTTTCGACGATGCGCCGCATCGTGCGCAATCTGCTTAAAGAACTGGGCTTTGCCAATGTACACGAGGCTGAGGACGGAGTGGATGCGCTCAATAAATTGCGCAATGAAGGCGATTATAAATTTGTGGTGTCGGACTGGAATATGCCGAACATGACCGGTATTGAGTTGTTGCGCACCATCCGTGCCGATGCCGCATTAAAGCATCTGCCGGTGTTGATGGTTACGGCGGAAGCCAAGCGCGAAAATATTATCGAAGCCGCACAGGCGGGGGCATCCGGTTATGTGGTGAAGCCATTCACGGCGGCCACGCTGGATGAGAAGTTGAAAAAGATATTTCTAACCATGAAGTGAGAGATGCCATGACAAAAGCCAATAATGATTCGGATGATCTGGAAGCGCTGTTCGATAGTATCGTTTCGAGCAACAGCGAAGCGCCTGCCGCCGCCGCGCCGGTGGTGCAGCCTAACGCGATAGCGGCAAGCAGCGCCCCGGCGGCGAATTCGGAAGTCATCAACAAAATCGGGCATATGACGCGCTCTTTGCATGACAGCCTGCGCGAACTCGGCTACGACAAGAGTCTGGAAAAAGCAGCCAACGCCATTCCCGATGCGCGCGACCGTCTTAACTATATCGCCACCATGACGCAGCAGGCCGCCGAGCGGGTGTTGAATGCGACGGATGCGGCGCAACCCGTGGTGGACAGGATCGAAGGCGAAGCCAAATACCTGTCCGCTGAATGGCAGAAATTGTTCGACAAAAAACTGGATGCGGAACAATTCAAGCAACTGGCGACACGCACCCATGCCTATCTGGTCGAAGTGCCCAAGCAAACCAAAACGACCAATGCGTACCTGACCGAAATCATGATGGCGCAAGATTTTCAGGATCTGACCGGCCAGGTCATCAAAAAGATCATCGAAGTGACGCAGCAGATGGAGGCGCAACTGGTGGCGCTGCTGGTTGAAAATGCGCCTCCCTCGGTCAAAATTGATTCGGGTCTGTTGAACGGGCCGGTTATCAATGCACAAGGGCGCACCGATGTAGTCACCAGCCAAAAACAGGTGGACGATTTGTTGGAAAGTTTAGGATTTTAAAAGCGGGATTGAGGATTGAGGGGCGTGTTCGGAACGAGGTTTTACCAAATCCTCAATCCTAATTCCTGAATCCTAATTTAAGGAGAAGTTGTAGGGTGGGCACGTTTTTTGTGCCCACGCGGTAGCGAAGGTGATGAGCAGCGTGGGCATGAAACGTGCCCACCCTACGCAAATAAATGTAATCGCAACAGCGGTTTTAAGGGCATCTTCCGCGAGGGCGCGGGATGTGAATCGCTAGAAATATTGGAGTTCAAAATGAACGACTTCACGGGCATGGAAGAGTTGTTGCAGGATTTTCTGTTGGAGGCATCCGATTTGTTGTCCGACGTGGACAGCAAACTGATGGAACTGGAAAAATCGCCCAAAGACAAAAATATCCTCAATGTGATTTTTCGCGGGTTCCACACCATCAAGGGAGGCGCCGGATTTCTGAATGCGACCGAATTGGTGACCTTGTGCCACTTGACCGAAAATCTCTTCGATAAATTGCGCAATGATGAATTGCAACTCAGCCCTGCTTTGCTTGATGTGATTCTTGCGGCGACCGGGGACGTGCGCCTGATGTTTAATGATTTGGGTCGCGGCGTGCAGCCGCAGCGTGCACCGCAAGCCGTGCTGGATGCACTGGGCGCCGCGCTGGAAGGCAAAGAGGTGTCGTTGAGCGGGGGCGCAGCCAAAGCCGCCGCCAAAGAACCTGCGCCTGCCGCCGCCCCTGTGGTGTCTGCTGCACTGCAAGCTGCGGCACAGGCCGGGCCGGACTGGAATGCGTTGTATCAAACATTGGTGGGCGAAACGCCCGCGCCAGTTGCGCCAGCGGCCCCGGTGGTAAAACCTGCTGCGGCGGAAGCTCCCGTTGCGGCGTCAGCGCCTGTTCCGGTAGCGGCAGGCGGGTCGGCGGCAGTGGACGAAGAACAACTCAAAAGGAGCGCATTCGGCCGCCGCGCCGAGGATGTGCCGGGGAATGCAAGACCTTCCGCAAGTCGGCGCGAGGGGGAGCCTGCCGCCAAAGACAATACGATACGCGTGGACACCGACCGTCTTGATCAGGTGCTCAATTTGTCGGGCGAAATCGGTCTGACCAAAAACCGGCTGACGCATTTGCGCAGCGATATTTTGCAAGGCCGTTCCGACGCGGACACGCTCAAGTCACTGGACGAGGCGGTAAGCCAACTCGATATGCTGGTGGTCAGTCTGCAAAATGCGGTGATGAATACGCGCATGCAGCCGATCGGGCGTTTGTTCAAAAAATATCCGCGCCTGGCGCGCGATCTTGCCCGTCAATTGGGCAAAGATGTGGAGCTGGTGTTGTCGGGTGAAGAGACCGAAATCGACAAGACCATGATCGAGGATTTGAACGACCCGCTGGTGCACCTGGTGCGCAACGCGGTGGATCACGGCGTGGAAAGCGCCGAACAACGCAGCGCAGCAGGCAAGCCGGTGAAAAGCATGGTGTATCTGGGCGCGCGCCAGGAAGGCGACCATATCCTCATCAGCATCTCCGATGACGGTAAAGGCATGCGTCCCGAAATAATACGCGGCAAGGCTATCGAAAAGGGGCTGATTACGCCGGAAGCCGCCAGCTCATTGGATGAGGCAGCCAGCTTGAACCTGATTTTCCTGCCGGGATTTTCCACCAAGGACGAAATCTCCAGTGTTTCCGGTCGCGGCGTCGGCATGGATGTGGTGAAGACCAACATATCCAAACTGAACGGGGCCATCGATATTCATTCGGAACCCGGCAAGGGCTCGACGTTCACCATTTCATTGCCGCTGACACTGGCGATCTTGCCGGTATTGTTGTTGCGGCTCAGCGACCAGCCGTTTGCGGTGCCGCTGTCGATGGTGCGCGAGATCATGTCGGTGACACCGGAGGGGCAACAACTCATTTCAGGCCGTCCCACCATGGTTGTGCGCGGCGAAGTCTTGCCGGTGAAATCGCTGGCAAGTCTCATCGGTTGGGCGGATTCTGGAAAGTCGGAAGTCGGCGTGCTGATGCAAGTCGGCAGCCAGAGTTTTATCCTGTCTGCCGATGGCTTCGCCGGCCACGATGATGTGGTGATCAAATCGCTGGATACGTTCCGTCCCAAAGGTGTGGCGGGCGTGACCATGTCGAGCGAAGGTGAGATCGTGCTGATTCTGGACATCAAGGAATTGCTCGGGGATGTTAACTAATGACCCGGCCAGTTAAAGTGTGAAGTCCGTTCGCCTTGTACCCGCATGGGGGAGGCCGTGGCTGTAAGGGGCATTCGCCCCAACAGCACACGCTCAGCTTGTCGAAAGGTGCAGGGCTACAACAGGTGCAGCCAGAACGGTGTTAATACTTCATCGTGCCTGATCAATAAAAATCATCGGGGATAATCGAAAGAGGTCATCATGCAGAACGAAAAACGGAAAAAATACAACAAAAACCTGCTGGTATTCTTGACGGTGGTCGCCGTCGTTTCGGTGGCGCTGCAATTCGTGTTGGCAGGCGGCACGGATTCCGCCATTGTTGAAGTCGTCGTGCATTTGGGCGTGATCGTGGCGATCTATATCTTTCTCATGCTGTATGCCAAGGTCGAAGACACGCGAGAGCATCTGGAGTCGCTCTCCAAGCCGCAAAGCGCGGTGGAAAATGTGCTGGCGCAAACCCACACACAATTTGCCACACATTTTGCCGGCGCCAACGCGGACCTGAATCAGGTGCAAACTCTGCTGAATGACGCCATCGGCAAGTTGCTGGACAGTTTTAACGGCATGCAATCGCTCATCCAGAAACAGCGCGATGTGGCGCTGGCTTTTGTGGGCAAGACCGCGAGTGCGGAGGACCCGGATTCGCTGGAGCAATTCATTAACGAAACTTCCGATACGCTCAAGGAGATGGTGGGGAGCATCGTCAACAACAGCAAGATAGCGATGGAATTGGTGGACAAGATGGATGCTGTCAGCCATCAAGTAAGCAGCATTCTGGATGTGCTGGGCGAGATCGACGGCATTTCCAAACAAACCAATTTGCTTGCGCTCAATGCCGCAATTGAGGCGGCGCGTGCGGGCGAGTCCGGGCGCGGGTTTGCGGTGGTGGCGGACGAAGTGAGAAAACTATCCGGTCGTTCCGAGCATTTCAGCCACCAGATTCGTCGCAACGTGACCGACGTGAAAGCCTCCATCAAGGATGCCGAGGTGTCGATCAGCAACATGGCTTCGCTGGACATGAACTTCGCTCTGGAATCCAAAGCGAAAATTGATGAGACGTTGGCGCATGTCAAAGGGCTCAATGAAAAAATGGTGCAGGTGATAGAAAACCAGCACAGCATTTCCAACGAGGTCAATCAAGTGGTCGGGCGCGCGGTGACTTCGCTGCAATTCCAGGACATGGTGGGGCAGTTGATCCAGCACACGCACACGCGCATCGGCAGCATGGCGACCGCATGGGAACATCTGGGAGATTGGGCCAACGATGCGCAGCGGGGCGTGGCAGCATCACCCGAACAAATTTCACAAATGCGCCAGGAAATAAGTGATATATTCGCCGAAGCGGAACGATTAAGTGCGCGTTCTCCGGTGCGTCAGGAAAAAATGGAAACCAGCGAGATTGACCTGTTTTAGTCTGGTTGCAACTCGACAGATTTGTTTTGCGGATTCAGAATACCAACTGCGTCGGGACAAACCCGATCTGCGAAAATCCGATTTTAACGTGAGGCTCGCGTAGCGATTCGATTGTATCCTCTCCCTCCGGGAGAGGATAGCGGTGAGGGAAACGGGTATGGCAAGTTTCATTATCATGGGCTGCACACTTGTCATGCCCGTTAGGCAGTAAATAATTATTCGGCGGCGAGGGAGTTATGGCAAAAACGATTTTGAGCGTGGATGATTCGAGCTCGATACGGCAAATGGTGGCGTTCACATTGAAGAGCGCGGGTTACGACATCATCGAAGCGGTGGACGGGCAAGAAGGTCTGGACAAGGCCAAAATGAAAACGGTGGATTTGGTGCTCACCGACCAGAATATGCCGCGTATGGATGGTCTGACGCTCATCAAAACTCTGCGCTCCATGCCTGCCTACAGAAGTGTGCCCATCCTTATGTTGACTACCGAATCGAGTGACGGGATGAAGGCGCAGGGAAAAGCGGCCGGGGCGACCGGCTGGATAGTCAAACCTTTCGATCCGCAAAAGCTGCTGGAAGTGGTCAAGAAGGTCATTGGGTAGCGAAGGCGGGGAAGCGTAAGGGTAAGCCGCTGCGCTCCGCACCCTACTCCCTTGAGCCCCGAAGGGGCATTCCTTCCCGCCTTACCCCTTCCCATTTTTAAAGGAAACCCACCACCATGAGTTTCGATTTAAGTCAGTTTTATCAGGTCTTCTTTGAAGAAGCGGCAGAGCACCTTTCCAATATGGAAAGTTTGCTGCTGGGTTTGGATGTCGCCAATCCCAGCATGGATGATTTGAACGCCATCTTCCGTGCCGCACACTCCATCAAAGGCGGTGCGGGGACTTTTGGCTTCACCGATATGATAGAAGTGACGCACGTTCTCGAAACTCTGCTCGATAAATTGCGCAAACAGGAAATGTCTTTGACCAATGAAATGGTCAGCGCCTTTTTGGAAGCGGGCGATGCTATCTCCATGCAATTGGCGGGGCATCGCGATTCGACCGAAGTGGATCAGGACGTCGTCAAGGCCGCCCGCGCCAATCTGGAACGGCTGTCCTCCGCGCAGCCTTCTGCCCCTACCCTTACCCCACCCGCGGCACCGATAGCAACGCCTCCTGCGGACAAAGCCGATGATGGTTACGGATTTTTCGATGACGAGCCCGCTGCGCCCGTGCAGCCCGTGGCCGCTGATCCCGGATATGGCTTCTTCGACGCCGAGCCAGCCGGCAAATCGGAGGCCGAGAAGGTGCAGAGCGCAGCCGAGGAAAAACAAGGCTACGGCTTCTTTGAAGAAACCCCGATGCAAAAAACCGAACGCGAGAATGCGCGCGGTTATGGTTTTCTGGTAGAGCCGAACCCGGATACACAGCCGCTTGCGCAGCCCCCGGCGGCAGAAAAAGCGCCACAGCAACCCCAACAAACTTCAGACAGCGCCGCGCAAGCGGCCGCGCTGATTGCCGAAAAAGCCCATCCCAACCGCCGTGCGGCAGACCGTTCACCGCCCCCCGCCGCCGCCGATTCGTCGATACGCGTCAGTGTGGAAAAGGTGGATCAGATCATCAATTTGGTGGGTGAACTGGTCATCACCCAGGCCATGTTGACGCAATCCGCCTCGCAGCTCGATCCGCAGTTGGTCGAAGTGTTGCAAAGCGGTTTGAGCCAGTTGCAGCGCAACACCCGCGACATACAGGAAGCGGTGATGGCGGTGCGCATGTTGCCTATTTCCTTCGTATTCAGCCGCTTTCCGCGCGTGGTGCGCGATATGGCGAACAAGCTGGGCAAACAGATTGAACTCAAGACGCTGGGCGAAGGCACCGAACTGGACAAGGGCCTGATCGAAAAGATCGCCGACCCGCTCACCCATCTTATCCGTAATAGCTTGGATCACGGCATTGAAATGCCGGATAAGCGCATCGCCGCTGGCAAGTCGCCGACCGGAACCATCACCCTGAACGCCTTCCATCAAGGAGGCAACATCGTCATCGAAGTGGCCGACGACGGCGGCGGGCTCAGCCGCAAGAAAATACTCGGCAAGGCCAAAGAGCGCGGTATGAGCGTCAGCGACGATATGCCCGACAGCGCGGTGTGGATGCTGATCTACGAGGCGGGATTTTCCACGGCGGAAGTTGTGACCGATGTCTCCGGTCGCGGAGTCGGTATGGATGTGGTGAAACGGAATATCGCCGAGTTGGGTGGTCGCGTCGAGATTGAATCGGCGGAAGGCTACGGCACTCGCACCACGATACGTCTGCCGCTGACCTTGGCGATACTCGATGGTTTGTCGATAGCGGTCGGCGGGCAAACCTTTATTGCGCCGCTGGGTTCCATCGTGGAATCGTTGCAGGTGCATCCCGACGATCTGAAGTCGGTGAGCGGCGAAGGCCACTTGTTGCGAGTGCGCGGCGAATACTTGCCCATGGTGGCGCTGTACGAGGTGTTCAACATTCAAAACGCCGTCACCGACCTGAGCAAAGGCATCGTGGTGATTATCGAAGCCGAGGGCAAGAAAACCGCGCTCATGGTGGATGAGTTGCTAGGGCAGCATCAAGTCGTCATCAAGAGTCTGGAATCGAACTTCCGCAAGGTGCACGGCATCTCCGGCGCGACCATTATGGGCGATGGAAAAGTAGCATTGATTCTGGATGTCATGGCATTGGCCGCGTCGCATGCGGCGCGCAATAACTAAATGTAACATCGAACTCGTAGCATCTAAACGGTTTAATTGTTTATTAACGAAGGGAGAGCGGAAATGTCGGCTACAAATATGAAAGTAGGAACAAGATTGGCACTGGGCTTCGGCGCGGTGATTGTTTTGATGATCATCATAGCGATACTCGGCATCACCAATATGCGCAGTGTGGCGGGTGATATCGATGACATTGTGAAAGATAAGTTCCCCAAGACAGTATGGGCGAATGATGTAGTCGATGGTGTGAACACCATCGCCCGCGCGATGCGCAATGCCTTGCTGGAAAAGGATCCCGCCAAGATACAGAAAGAAATTGATCTCATCGCCGAACAGCGCGAAATCATCAAAGACAGAATCGCCAAGCTTGATGAAAAAATCACCGCCCCCGAAGGCCAAGCGATGCTGGACAAGGTCATCGAGGCGCGCAAGAACTACGTTGACAATCAGGATCATTTTTTGGCGCTGATGAAAGAAGGGAAACAGGCGGAAGCCACCGGCTATTTGTTGGTTGAAATTCGCCCGGCCCAAGCTGCTTACATTGCGAGCGTAGGCAAGCTCATAGACTATCAAAGCGATTTAATGAAAAAGTCCGGTGACGAGGCCGACAAGGCGGTGCAAAATGCGCTGATGATGATAATCGTGCTGGCCATCATCGCGATTATCGCTGGCGCCCTAATTGCCTTGATGATCGTGCGCACCCTGATGAAGCAATTGGGCGGCGAGCCGGACTATGCGGCGGAAGCGGTGCACAAGATTGCTCAAGGCGACCTGTCGGCGGAACTTGCGATCAAACCGGGCGACACGACCAGTCTGGTGTACTCGCTGAAGACCATGCAAGACAGCCTGCGCGGCATCGTCGGCGATATCCGCAACATCGTCGCTTTGGCGAACAAAGGCGACTTCAGCAGCAAGA
>CAZXDK010000042.1:0-21443 GCA_964639585.1 uncultured Gallionellaceae bacterium
CGCGGATGCCGTATTTCTGCCAGTAGGTGTAGTCGGCGTGGCCGGGGCGGAAGGTCTCGGCGATGCTGCCGTAGTCCTTGCTGCGCTGGTCTTCGTTGCGGATCAGCAGCGCGATCGGCGTGCCGGTGGTCTTGCCTTCAAACACGCCGGAGAGAATTTCCACGGTGTCCGATTCGCGGCGCTGGGTGACGTGGCGCGAGGTGCCGGGCTTGCGCCGGTCCAGATCATGCTGGATGTATTCCGCACTCAACTCCATTCCTGGCGGGCAGCCGTCGACGATGCAGCCGATGGCCGCGCCGTGCGATTCGCCGAAAGAAGTAACCGTGAAGAGCGTGCCGAAGGTGTTTCCAGACATGGTGTTATCTCGCAAAAAAAGTGCGCGGAGTTTAACATAGCGCCCCCGACACGGTGGGGCGTAGCCCTCCGGTGCGGGAGGGGGCGCGGGCGGCTGCTAACGGCTCCTGGAATTTTGATTAATTTGTGCAGCCGCCTTATGACGCGATTCAACCATGTTCACCGACACCCACTGCCATCTAGACGCCGCCGAATTCGGCGGAGTGCAAGCCGACGTTGTACGCAACGCGCAGGCTGCCGGAGTTAGCCGCATCGTCGTGCCGTCGGTCACTTGCGCCAACTTCGACGCCGTGCGCGCCTTGTGCGAGCAGTATCCCTGCTGTGCCCCGGCCTACGGCATACACCCGATGTATGTGGACGATGCGTTGCCGGACGATCTGGAGGTGTTGCGCGCCACCTTGCGCGAGCAGCCCGCCGTTGCGGTGGGCGAGATCGGGCTGGATTTTTTTGTGCAGCATTACGACCGCGCGCGGCAGGAATATTTTTTCGTCGAGCAATTGAAGCTGGCGCGCGAGTTTGATTTGCCGGTGCTGCTGCATATTCGCCGCGCGCAGGACGTGATCCTCAAGCACCTGCGCGAATATTATCCGCGCGTCGGCCCCACTTCGACGGGCTCAGGACAGGCTTCGACTTCGCTCAGGGCAGGCATTGCACACGCGTTTAACGGCAGCCGCCAGCAGGCGGACGAGTTCATCAAACTTGGTTTCAAGCTGGGCTTCGGCGGTGCGATGACCTACCCGCGCGCCACCAAGCTGCGCGAACTCGCGGCGACGTTGCCGCTGGAAAGCATCGTGCTGGAAACCGATGCGCCGGACATTCCGCCAGAGTTTCTGGAACGCGGCTTGCCGAACGAGCCGCAATATCTGCCGCGCATGGCACAGACCTTGGCGGAGTTGCGCGGCATTTCACTGGACGAGGTGGCGCAGGCGACGACTGCCAATGCGATGAGCGTATTGACCAAGCTGTAGCAGTTTGTCATTCCGTGTAGGCGGGAATGACGGCAGCCCTTTATAATGCGCACTATGCAAAATACCACTCCTCCACAATTCACCCGCACCCATATCTTGATCGGTGACACAGGTCTGCAACGACTCAAAAATACACACATCTTCATCGCCGGTCTGGGCGGTGTCGGCTCCTATTGCGCGGAAGCGATGGCGCGTGCAGGTATCGGCCGTTTGACGCTGCTCGACCACGACAAAGTGGTCGCCAGCAATATCAACCGCCAATTGCCCGCATTGCTTTCCACCGTCGGACTATCCAAAGCGGAACTCATGCGCGCGCGTATCGCCGATATTAATCCCGAATGCCGGGTCACCTTGTTGTACGATTTTCTCGGCATCGAAAACGTGAACGAACTTGTGCCCGCCGATGTGGATTATGTGATGGACTGCATAGACTCACTGTCGTGCAAGGTGGCGCTGGTGGTGGAGAGCCATAAGCGCGGGCTGAAGGTCGCCTCCAGCATGGGGGCGGGAAACCGTCGCGACCCCACGCGCATCAAGGTGGCGGATATCAGCAAAACCGAGATATGCCCGCTGGCGCGGGAGATGCGCAAACGCTTGCGCGACGAAGAGGTCTATGAGGGCATATTGACGGTGTATTCGGACGAACACCCGAGTGCACCGTTGCCGCCCGAACCGACCGGCAGGGGGCGTCCGCGTGCGGTGAACGGGACGATCAGTTATATGCCGCCGCTGTTCGGTTTTACCTTGGCGGGGGCGGTCATCCAGCGTTTGCTTGAAAGTGAAAGTATAGGCGGGTAAACGCGTTCCATGAATTCAGCTTTATCTCCCTTGGCTCAGCGCCGTCTGGCGCGTGTGCAACAGCTATCCGCTATCGAATATCCCGCCGACCTGCCCGTGGTGGCAAGGCGCGAGGAATTGGCGCAGGCCATCGAAAAACACCAAGTGGTCATCGTGTGTGGCGAGACCGGTTCGGGCAAGACCACGCAACTGCCGAAAATTTGTTTGAGTCTGGGGCGCGGGGTGCTCGGCGTGATCGGCCACACCCAGCCGCGCCGCGTGGCGGCTCGCTCGGTGGGAGCGCGCATCGCGCACGAGCTGAAATCCGAACTCGGCGGGCTGGTCGGCTACAAGGTGCGCTTCAACGACAAGGTGTCGCCCGATACCTGCATCAAGCTGATGACCGACGGTATTTTGCTGGCCGAAATCCATCACGATCCGCTGCTCAAACAATACGACACCATCATCATCGACGAGGCGCACGAGCGTTCGTTGAACATCGACTTTCTGCTGGGTTACCTGCGTCAACTACTGCCGCGCCGGCCCGATTTAAAAGTCATCATCACCTCGGCGACGCTGGATGCGGAGCGCTTCTCCAAACATTTCGCTGCCAGTCCCCTCTCCCAACGGGGGAGGGCTAGGGAGGGGGAAAAGCTTGAACATCACGCAGCACTTCTTGAAGAGCTACTTACTCATGCACGCGAGTTACGCAAAAATGCAACGGATGCCGAAAACCTGCTTTGGCAATTGCTGCGAAGGAATCAACTTTATGGTTTCGGTTTCCGCCGCCAGCACCCGCTGGGTTCGTACATTCTCGATTTTTATTGCCATCAGGCAAAGCTGGCGATTGAGTTGGATGGCGGGCAGCATGCAGAAGATTCGCAACTCCGCTATGACGAGAAGCGCAGTGCATGGCTGGAGCAGCAAGGAATTACGGTGTTGCGCTTTTGGAATAATGAGGCGCTGACGAATGTCGAAGGGGTTTTGCAAAGGATTTCTGAGGTGTTAAGAGCAAACCCCCTCCCTAACCCTCCCCCGGAGGGAGAGGGGATGTTGGCGGCAATTCCCGCTCCGGTTATCCAAGTCTCGGGCCGCACCTATCCGGTCGAAGTGCGTTACCGCCCGCCGCAAAAAAACGAAGAAGGCGACATGCAGGACGTGCCGCAGGCGATATGCAGCGCGCTGGATGAATTGAGCATCGGCGGTTTGCGCGGCGATGTGCTGGTGTTTCTGCCCGGAGAGCGCGAGATACGCGACACCGCCGAAGCCTTGCGCAAACACCAGCACAAGGGCATTGAAATCCTGCCGCTGTTCTCGCGCCTGTCCATCGCCGAGCAAGATCGCGTGTTCAAACCCGCTTCCGGTATGCGTCGCGTGGTGCTGGCGACCAACGTGGCGGAGACTTCGCTCACCGTGCCCAACATCGGTTACGTGATCGACTCGGGGCTGGCGCGCATCAACCGCTACAGCGTGCGCCAGAAGGTGGAGCAACTGCGCATCGAGAACATCGCGCGCGCCGCTGCCAACCAGCGCGCCGGGCGTTGTGGTCGCGTGATGAGCGGTGTGTGCATCCGTTTGTACGAGGAAGCGGATTTTTTGCAGCGCCCCGAATTTACCGATGCGGAAATTTTCCGCGTGTCGCTGGCGACAGTCATTCTGCGTATGAGCGCACTGATGCTAGGAACAGTGGAAGAATTCCCGTTCATCGAGCCGCCGGGTTCGCGCGCGATTACCGATGGCTATCAGTTGCTACAGGAATTGAATGCCATCGACGACAAGCGATCGCTCACGCCGCTTGGTCACGAGCTGGCCAAGCTGCCGCTTGATCCCAAGGTGGCGCGGCTGTTGCTGGCGGGGCGGCAGTATCACTGCCTCAACGAGATACTCATCATCGCGAGTGCGCTTGCGCTGCAAGACCCGCGCGACAGGCCAAGCGAACGGCGCGAGGCGGCGGATGCCGCGCACCAGCGTTTCAACGACGAGCGCTCGGACTTCCTCGCTTACCTCAAGTTGTGGGCGTGGTTCCAGGAAGCGATCAAGCATAAGAAGAGCAACAAGCTGTGGGCGAACGAGTGCCGCGAGAAATTCCTCTCGCCGATCCGGCTGCGCGAGTGGCACGAGTTGCACCAGCAATTGCATGCGCAGGTGTCGGAGATGGGCATGCGTTTTAACGAGCAGCCCGCCAACTATGAGCAAATCCACAAAGCCCTGCTCACCGGACTGCTCGGCAACATAGGCTGCAAGGGGGTAGATAGAGAGCCGTATTACCTCGGCCCGCGCGAAATCAAATTCTTCATCGCGTCGAATTCGGTGCTGGCGAAGAAGGGCGCGAAGTGGGTGGTGGCGGCGGAGATCGTGGAGACGACCAAATTGTTTGCGCGCTGCGTGGCGCGCATCGAGCCGGAGTGGCTGGAGGAGGTCGGCGCGCATCTCATCAAGCGCAGCTACTTCGACCCGCATTGGGAGAAAAAAGCCGCGCAGGTGGCGGCGTGGGAGCGCAGCACCTTATTCGGGCTGCTCATCAATCCCAAAAAACGCGTGCATTACGGAACGATGAATCCGGTTGAATCGCGCGAAATATTTATTCGCGAGGCTTTGGTGGCGGGCGAGTTCAACACGCAAGCGCCGTTCTTCGCGTACAACCAGAAACTCATCGCCGACATCGAGGCGCTGGAGCACAAGGCGCGCCGCCCCGATGTGCTGGTGGACGACGAGCTGATCTTCGCGTTCTACGACCAGCGCATTCCGCCGCACATCCACAACGGCGTGGCGTTCGAGCATTGGCGCAAGGAGGCGGAACGCGAACAGCCCAAGCTGCTATACCTGAAAAAAGACGATTTGATGCGCCACGAGGCGGCAGGCATCACCACCGAACAGTTCCCACCGCAGATGGTGATGAACAGCGTGAGCTATGCACTGGGTTACAACTTCGCGCCCGGCAAGAGCGACGACGGCGTGACGTTGACCGTGCCGCAAGCCTTGTTGAATCAGGTGTCGGCGGCGCGTTGCGAATATCTGGTGCCGGGCGTGCTGGCGGAAAAAATCGCGCAACTGGTGAAATCGCTGCCGCAGAAGTTGCGCCGCCATTGCGTGCCCGTGCCGGAATTCGCAGCGGCATTCTGCGCGGCGGTGCAACCTTCCGATGCGCCTTTGCTGCAAGCGCTGGCGCGCTATATCCGCGAGCAAAAACAGCTCGACGTGCCGCTGGATGCGTTCCGCCTGGAGCAGTTGCCAGCGCATCTGCTGATGAATTTCCGCGTGGTGGATGAGCATGGCAGGCAGTTGGGGATGGGGCGGAATTTTGCCGCGTTGCGCGGCGAGTGGGTACCAACCCCCTCCCTAGTCCCTCCCCCGGGGGGAGAGGGACTAAACCCCGCGCGCCGTACTAACCCCCTCTCCCAGCGGGGGAGGGCTGGGGAGGGGGAGGAATCGAAGCGCCACACCTCGTGGGATTTCGGCGACTTCAAGCCCACCCGCACCGAATCCCGTGCCGGACAGACCATCACTGTATTCAACGCGCTGGTAGACGAGGGCGACGCAGTCACGCTGCAAAGTTTCGATACGCAGGATGTCGCGCAAGCCGCGCACCGCTTGGGTTTGCGCCGCCTGTTTCAATTCGCGCTGAAAGAGCAGGTGAAGTATCTGGAAAAAAATCTGTCCGGTTTGCAGGCGATGGCGATGCAGTGGATGGCGTTTGGTTCGCAGCAAGACTTGCAACGGCAGATACTCGCGGTAACCTTTGACCGCTGCTGCCTGAACGATCCCTGGCCGGAAAGCGAAAAGGAATTTGCCGCGCGCTGCAAAGATGCCAAGGCGCGGCTGAATCTGGTGGCGCAGGAAATCGCACGGCTGGTCGGCGCGGTATTAGCGGAGCATCAGGCGCTGCAAAAATCTTTGCCCGGATTTAAAGCGCATACTCAAGCACTGCAAGACATCCGCAGCCAGTGCGAATGGCTGCTGGGCCGCGAATGGGTGGCGCGCACGCCGTTCGAGCGCATGCAGCACATGCCGCGCTACCTGAAAGCGATCAACGTGCGGCTGGAAAAACTGCGCGGTAATCCCGCGCGCGACGCGCAGAATATGGCGCAGATGTATCCTTTGCTGCAACTTTGGCAGCGCAAGTTGTCCGCGCAACAGGGAGAAATTGACGCGCGACTGGAAGACTTTGGCTGGATGATGCAGGAATTGCGCGTGTCGCTGTTTGCGCAGGAACTGAAAACGCCGGTGATCGTGTCGGTGAAACGGCTGGAAAAAATGCTGGCCGGGCTTTGATTGCTGTGTTTTTTAGCGGGAGGCTGCGCACCGGGTAATTCCATTTCTAGAGCAATAGTGAATTAACGGCATCCCCTCTCCCGCAAGCGGGAGAGGGGGGCAATTCAAGCAATGAAATGGAATTGGAATAAGGCGTTTCCACAACAAGGAGTTCGCAATGAAATGCCAGAGTGGAATTGAAGACCCGCGCCGGAGGTGGTTGGTTCAGGCGCTTGCGGCTGGGCTGTTTGCGGCTGGGCTGCACGGCAGGAATGCGTTGGCATCCGGCATCTTCGGCAGTCGGCCAAGTAAACTGCCCGATGGTCAATCTATCTACCGCATTGCCGGACTAGCCACGGTCAACGGGCGAAACGCGACCCTGGAAACCCGGATTAATCCCGGCGACACGGTGCAAACCGCGAAGAACAGCGAAATCATCTTTGTAGTCAACGGCGGCCATGCCATGATGCTGCGCGGCGATAGCCGCCTGCTTATAGAATCGGCGCAAGACAGCTCTGGTTCATTACTGGTTAACGGCCTGAGGCTGTTGACCGGAAAGCTGCTGTCGGTGTCGCGCAACAATCCGCTGCGGGTGACCACGGCGACTGCAACCATAGGTATCCGGGGCACGGGGTTTTATGTGGAAGCGGAGCCGGAACTGACGTATTTTTGCACGTGTTACGGGCTCACGGATATTGTGGCCAGCGCCGATCCTGCCAGCCAAACCAGCGTCGAATCGACGCATCACGACAGGCCGCTTTATATTGTGCGAGACGCGGAGTCGGGAAAAAATATCCGCAATGCCCCCTTCATCAATCATACCGATCAGGAACTGACTTTGATCGAAGCATTGGTTGGCCGCAGCACGCCGTTTGTGTTTGAAAACGATGCCTACAGCGCGCCGCGGCGCGAATATTGATCGTTTGGGCGGCTAAAAACGCAGCAGATAGGCCACGGAATATTGATTGGTGACATAGCTCAAAGTCGCATTGCTCCAGGATGGGGTTACATAATTCACCGCTGAACGCGACTGCCTCCAGAAAAAATCAATGGCGTCGCGCGGGCCGATTGCCAGGTTATAGCCTAGTGTTAGCAGCGTGCTTGTGCCGTCAAAGCGGAAACTGTATATCTGCCCGCCGGAAAAGGCGTCGTCCTGCGCGTAGGCATTGGCATTGTACTGCCCCCAAAATTCCGGGGCTGAGACCGTCAGGTCGCCGCGACGATGTTCGCCACCCAGATATATAGTGCCGACTACACCCGGCGAGTAGTCGAGATTGATGCGTGCGGAATTGTCCTTGTTGTTGAATACCTCGTTGTTCCCTTTACGCTCGTTATGCGCCACGGCGGCAAAAAACCGGATACGGTCGGTCACCGCTTGTTGTATCGAAATGCCTGCCGAATAGCGAAAGCCGCTGCGCAGACCGGATTGATACTGGTCCGCCGAAATTTTTGTAGACAGCGCAAAGAGCGGTGCGCCGAATTCGGCAGAGCTGCGATATTGGAACTCGCCGAGAACCGTCTCGGTAAAACGGTTCAGGCCCGTGTTGCGGTCAAACACCTCTCCGTTCAGAGCGCCGGTCAGCACGGCGCGCGTATGGCCGGTAAGCGGAAAAATGACGGGGCGGCTCAGGTTTACGGTGCAGGAACGGTCAGCCTGCTTGGCTCCCCCCTCTTTTGCGCGCGTCACATTATCGTTGAACATATAGCCGATATCCGCCTGGGTATCGGGAGTGGCGGCATGTGCGCACGGGCAGAGCAGCAGCCCCGTCAGCAGCGACAGCTCGGGTAAAAACCGCCTGACTGCGGGCAAGGCGATAAATGATGTGACGGGAACTCGCATGATTATGCCCTCCTGTAGCTGTTGTGCGGGAATGATACCCGCTACCGCGGGCGGTCGAAACATGAGCAATTAATTTGGACAGTTCCAGCCGGTGTGGCGGCTGGGGAAGGGCCGGGCTGCGTTATAATCCGGTATAGACTTAATCGAGGTGGAACATGGATAAGCAATTGCGGGAAGCGGCGCTGCAATATCACCGCGTAGCGCCGGCGGGAAAAATTTCTGTTGTACCCAGTAAACCGATGCTTACGCAGCGCGATCTGGCGTTGGCGTATTCGCCGGGCGTGGCGGCTGCATGCGAGGAGATCGTGCGCGACCCGTCCGAGGCGCGCAATCTTACGGCGCGCGGCAATCTGGTCGGCGTCATCACCAACGGCACCGCCGTGCTGGGGCTGGGCAATATCGGCCCCTTGGCGGGCAAGCCGGTGATGGAAGGCAAAGGCGTGCTGTTCAAAAAATTTGCGGGTATCGACGTGTTCGATATCGAGATAGCCGAGCACGATCCCGATAAATTGGTGAACATCATCGCGGCGCTGGAGCCGACTTTTGGCGGTATCAATCTGGAAGACATCAAAGCGCCCGAATGTTTTTACATCGAGCGCAAGCTGCGCGAACGCATGCGCATTCCGGTTTTCCACGACGACCAGCACGGCACCTCCATCATCGTCGGTGCAGCGCTGTTGAACGGTCTTAAAGTGGTCGGCAAAAAAATCGGAGAAATCAGGCTGGTGGCGTCCGGTGCGGGCGCGGCGGCCTTGGCCTGTTTGGATATGCTGGTAGGACTGGGTGTGAAGATGGACAACATCGTGGTCACCGATATCAAGGGGGTGGTGTACCAGGGACGCACCGAAGAGATGGACGACAACAAGGCGCGTTATGCGGTGGCTACCTCCGCGCGCGCTTTGGGTGAGGTGATTGCAGGCGCGGATGTGTTTCTGGGCTTGTCGGCCGGCGGCGTATTGAAGCCGGAGATGGTGCAACAGATGGCGCAGCGCCCGCTCATTTTTGCGTTGGCGAACCCGACGCCGGAAATATTGCCGGAACAGGCCAAAGCGGTGCGACCCGATGCGATTCTGGCGACGGGGCGTTCGGATTATCCGAACCAGGTCAACAATGCATTGTGTTTCCCCTATATGTTCCGGGGCGCACTGGATGTGGGCGCGACCACCATCAACGAGGAAATGAAACGCGCGGCGGTGTATGCCATAGCCGAATTGGCGGAGGCCGAACAGTCCGATGCGGTGGCGGCGGTGTATGGCGAAGAGAGTTTGCATTTCGGTGAAAACTATCTCATCCCCAAACCCTTTGATCCGCGCCTGATTACCCAGGTGGCGCCCGCGGTGGCGCAAGCCGCGATGGACAGCGGTGTGGCAACGCGCCCGATCGCCAACATGGCGTCCTACCGTGAGCAGTTGGGACAATTTATATATCACTCGAACATGTTGATGAAACCGGTGATCGATTTTGCCAAGAAGCACCCGAAGCGTCTGGTGTACGCCGAAGGTGAAGACCTGCGTGTATTGCATGCCGTGCAGACCGTGGTGGACGAAGGTATCGCGCACCCGATACTGGTAGGGCGTCCGGCGGTGGTCGAGCAGCGCATCGCCAAGCTCGGTTTGCGCATCCGCGCGGGCGAACATTTCGAGCTGGTGAACCCCGAAAACGACAGCCGCTATCGCGAATATTGCACCGAATATCACCGCCTGATGCAGCGCCAAGGCGTCACGCCGGATACGGCCAAGCGTGAGATGCGCCGCCGCAATACCTTGATCGCGGCGATGCTGGTGCGCATGAATTCCGCCGATGCCATGCTGTGCGGCACGGTGTCGCAGCCCTTGCGCCATCTGCGCTATATCGACGAGGTAATCGGCCAGCGCCCGGGGGCGAATTTATATGCGGCGCTGAATATTTTGATGCTGCCCGGACACACCGTGTTTATCTGCGATACGCATGTCAATCTCGACCCGACCGCCGAGCAGGTCGCCGAGATGACCTTGCTGGCGGCGGAAGAAGTGCGCCGTTTCGGCCTGACACCCAAGGTGGCGTTGTTGTCGCATTCCAACTTCGGCAGCCATGAAGATGCGTCGGCGCGCAAGATGAGCCGCGCGCGCGAGTTGCTGGAACTGCTGGCGCCCGGGCTCGAAGTGGAAGGCGAGATGCACGGCGACGCAGCCCTGTCGGAAAGCCTGCGTTTGGAGTCGTTCCCCAACTCACGCCTGAAGGGCGAGGCGAACCTGCTCATCATGCCGAATCTGGACGCCGCAAACATTTCCTACAATCTGCTCAAGGTTGCGGCTGGCGACGGAATTACGATAGGTTCTATTTTGTTGGGCGCCAACAGGTCGGTGCATATCCTGACTTCGACGGCAACGGTGCGGCGTATTATCAATATGAGTGCGCTGGCTGTCGTTAGCGTTGAAACCCATTAAGGAGAAATAAATGAACAAGCATGAAGTCGAGTTGCTGAGCCAGGAAATCGAGATGTTGATGCGGGAGCGGGCGCTCCTGTTGAATGTGGTGGGGGCGGCAGCCGTTCTGGTGGCGAATACCCACGCTAACGAGTTGCCGCAAGAAGCGGCTGAGGCGGCCGACTTGTTGTCGAGATTCGTCAACGAACTTCCCGAAGAAACGCTCAAAGATGCGCTCGATGCGGTGCATGCGCTTGCCGAACCGAGTCTGTAGCCGCGCGCCACTTAATCCCCAGTCGATATGCCACCACAAAAAATTGGATTGATACTGACAGGTGGGGGGTCGCGTGCCGCTTATCAGGTCGGGGTGCTGAAGGCGATTGCGGGATTTGTTCCGCGCGGTTCGCCTAGTCCCTTCACCATCATCTGCGGCACCTCGGCCGGGGCGTTGAATGCGGTGACGCTGGCGATCAATGCCCACGACTTTCGCAAGGGCGTGAAGTATCTGCTCAGCGTGTGGAGAAATTTTCACGTTGCCGAGGTGTATCGCACCGATATCGTCGGCGTGTTGCGCAATACCTCGCTTTGGCTGGTCGGCGTGATCGCCACCAGTTTCGGCGTCAACCGCATGAACCATGTCTCTTTGCTGGATAACGAGCCCTTGGTGGAGTTGCTGGAAGAAACGTTGACTCCCGAGGAAATTCAGGAAAATATCGACGACGGTTTTTTGCATGCCTTGAGCGTAACCGCCTCGGGCTACGGGTCGGGGCATTCGGTTACTTTTTATCAGGGCGTGAAAAGCATACAGCCCTGGAAACGGGCGCGCCGTGTCGGTGTGCCGACACAAATCGAAATACACCATCTGCTGGCCTCCGCCGCCATCCCGTTTATCTTTCCGGCGGTGCATATCCATCGCGAACATTTCGGCGACGGCTCAATGCGCCAGCTTGCACCTATCAGTTCCGCCCTGCATCTGGGCGCAGACCGTGTGCTGGTCGTGGGCATGGGGAGCGGCGGAGACGCCGAGGATGAAAAACGCAGCAAGATCGACGAATACCCTTCACTGGCGCAGATTGCGGGTCATGCGCTCGACAGCATTTTTCTGGATAGTCTGGAAGTCGATCTGGAGCGCTTGCATCGCATCAACCGCACGGTTAGCCTGGTTCCCGAAGACGTGCGTTCCAGCATCAATTTGCGGCATGTCGATGTGCTGGTCATTTCGCCGAGTCAGCCGATCGAAAAAATCGCCGAACGCCATTTGAAAAACCTGCCGTGGACGATACGGATTTTATTGCGCGCGGTCGGGGTAATGCGCAGTCACGGCGCCAACTTGATGAGCTATCTGTTGTTCGATAAATCCTATTGCCGGGCTTTAATCGATTTGGGGTATCAGGATGCATTGAAGCACAAAGAAGAAATTCTGACGCTTTTGAGCCAGGAGGAACATGTCCCCGACGATAGCGTTTTGCCGCAATGAACGCGAGTGAAATTCCGCCCCCAAAATCCCTGACGTTTTCATTGCTGCGCCTGCTGGCGGACGGCGAGTTCCACTCCGGCGAGAGGTTGGCGCAGCAGTTCGGCGTGTCGCGCACCAGCGTCAACAACGCGCTGCATGGCGTCGGGCAATATGGGCTTACCCTGCACAGTGTGCGCGGCCGCGGCTATCGCCTGACCGATGCGCCGCAATGGCTGGAGGTGGAAAAGATACGTGTTGCGCTAACAACACCGGATATTTTTCAAATCGAAATACTCGATAGCGTCCCCTCTACCAATACCGTGTTGTTGCAGCGCGCGGCGCAAGGTGCGGCGAGCGGCAGCGTGCTTGTGGCGGAATGGCAAAGCGCCGGACGCGGACGCTTCGGGCGAACATGGCACTCCGGATTGGGGCACGCGCTTACTTTTTCTTTGTTATGGCGCTTCGAGTCCGGTCTCTCAGCTTTGTCCGGTTTGAGCCTGGGGGTCGGCGTCGCGCTGGTGCGCGCTCTGCGCGGATTGGGTGTCGCCGGTGTCGGCTTGAAATGGCCCAACGATGTGGTGAGTGGGCAAGGAAAATTGGCGGGAATTTTGCTGGAGGCGCAAGGCGATATGCTGGGGCCCAGCGCGGTGGTGCTCGGTGTCGGATTGAATTTGCGCCTTCCGCCAACGGTGGCGCAACGCATCGACCAGCCGGTAAGCGGTTTGGCGCAAGTGATTGCTGAGCTGCCGGAGCGGAATGGCTTGCTGGCGTTGTTGTTGCAGGAGTTGGCGGATATGTTGGAAGCTTTCGCCGCACGGGGATTTGTTGCGCTGCAAGCCGAGTGGGAAAGTTACCACCTGTATCAAAATCGTTCCGTCAGGATGCTGCTTCCCGATGGTGGGCAGATTGCGGGTGTGGTGCGCGGTGTGACGGGTGCAGGCGCGTTGCGTGTCGAAACGGAACAGGGTGTGCAAGTATTTAATGCCGGTGAAATCAGTTTGCGGGAGGCATAATGCTATTGCTCGATGTTGGGAATAGCCGTTGTAAATGGGCGCGTGTTGAAGCGGGTGTGTGGACGCATCAGGGAGGCGTGGACAATGCCGGATGGCAAGCGTTGCAACACAGCTTCGCCGCTTTGCCCGAGCCTCGGCGCATCATTGTTTCCAATGTCGGGGGCGAAATAATGGCGCAGCATTTGCGCGCGCTTTGCGCCGTGTGGCAAACGCCGCTTGAGTTCGTGATCGCACAATCTGCGCAATGCGGCGTGAGCAGTGCTTATCAAAATCCATCTCAATTGGGGAGCGACCGCTGGGCCGCGCTCGTCGCAGCCTGGCATCGTGTGCATCGCGCTTGCCTGGTGGTGAATTGCGGCACGGCCACCACGGTGGATACACTGTCCGGTTCCGGTGAATTTCTGGGCGGTTTGATTTTGCCGGGATTGGAGCTGATGCGGCAAAGCCTGCTGCGCAATACCGCACAGTTGGAAGATGAGCGCGGCAACTTGCAGGACTTTCCGCGCAATACGGCGGATGCCATTTACAGCGGGGTGGTGCAAGCGACTCTGGGCGCGATCCACCATCAGCATGTATTGCTACAAGCAGCCGAGGCGGCGGAGTGCGTGTTGAGCGGGGGCGCAGCCGGACAAATTCAGGCGCATCTTGGCATCCCGGCGCAACGTGTAGATAATCTGGTATTGCAAGGCTTGCAAATTATTGGGGAAACCAACGCATGATGAAGTGGATATTCGGCCTGTTGTTATTGATTAACGTGTTGTTTTTCGCCGTGATGCGCTGGGGCGGCGCGCTGACGGTGGATGCCGGTAATACACCTGCGCAGGCGGCTATCAATGCGGAAAAAATAAAAATCGTGAATTTGGGCGCAATTTCCGCGCCAGTCTCCGCGCCTGCCTCGGCGGTCTCTATTGCCTCAGCCGTCGCTGCATCTGCGGCATCGGCGCTTGCGCCTAGCACTCCAGCAATGGCGGTTGTGCCGGCTACGCCGGTTAAATTGAGTTGTATGGAATGGGGCGAGTTCTCGGGCGCCGATTTGTCACGGGTGGAAAAAGCGCTCGCGGCGATCAAGCTGGGTGATAAAGTAACCCAGCACACCGTTGAACATACCGGCGGCTATTGGGTTTACATTGCACCGCTGAAGGTTCGCGCCGATATTGAACAAAAAATCGCCCAACTAAAAGCGCGCGGCGTCACCGATTATTTTATCATTCAGGATGCCGGGCAATGGCAAAATGCGATTTCGCTAGGCGTGTTCAAAACCGAAGAAGCCGCCAGAAAATATTTGGCCAAGTTGCAGGAGCGGGGCGTGAAGACGGCTACGGTGGGGGAGCGTGCCAGCAAACTGAAATTTACCGTCTTTGCGCTGAACCATCTGGAACAGGCACAGTCATTGCAGCTTGCGGCCCTGCATAAAGATTTTCCCGAAAGCGAACTCAAGCTTGTTTCCTGCAATTGACAGCCGCAGGCAAAATCGGGAGAATGCTGCCCTCTTCGGATGTGTCGAAGACCAGTTTCGGTGATATAGCTCAGGTGGTTAGAGCGCAGCACTCATAACGCTGAGGTCGGTGGTTCAAATCCACCTATCACCACCAATAAAGATAAAGCCCCGCCAGTCAGGGCTTTTTCTTCGTCTATACCAATAGCCCGGACATCGGCGCTCCCGTCCATCAATACTTCACATTAGCTAGCATCTCTAGGCGCCCGCAAAGTTTTGACAATCTTCCCCGCTTGAACCTATAGTCCGCCCCGTCGCATTTTAATCGTCAAGCATCGCGGGAGAGGCAAGGTATGAAATGTGAAATTTCGGCAATTTTCAGCAGGGCGCGCAACGGGGCGGTTCTGCTCCCCCTGTTGCTGGCCACCGCCACGGTTCACGCCGCGACCACCGGCTTGCTCAACGACAGCGGTCAGGACACTTGCTACGACGGCAGCGCGCTGGTCGTCTGCACCAGCGCCAATGCTGGCGACACTGCGGCTAACCCGCGTCAGGACGGGCGCTACGGGCGCGATGCGGCTGCCGGGCAGCTCAGCAAAATCGGCGGCGGTGCGGCGGGGTTTGATTTCACGCGCGTTTGCATGAGCGGGCAACTGGCCGGGCAGGGCGCGTGCCCGGCCAATCCGGTGCAGGGTACTGCGGCTAACCAGTGGGCCTGCACCAAAGACAACGTCACCAACCTCATCTGGTCGCTGGAAAGCGGGCAGGGTGACTGGACCACCTACGCCAACATCACCTACCCCGCTGCCATGAACGCCAGCAACCGCTGCGGCTACAGCAGCGGCTGGCGCTTGCCCACCCGGCGCGAGTTGCTGTCCATTGTCCACTACGGCACGTCCAATCCGGCGATCGATAGCGTATATTTTCCGGGTACGCAAAGTAATAATTATTGGGCAGCCGAAACTTATACGCTCGTTCCGCCGACCTACGCTTGGTTCGTCAAATTCGTTGACGGCAGCGTCTACGGCAACGATAAGGCCAATAGCAGCTATGTCAGGCTCGTGCGTAGCGGACAGTGATTTTCCCCTATTGCTCCCCTTCAAATTACCTCAGCATCTATGGCACATTATCGACATCCTATGAACTATCCATCTTTCGTGCGTGTTTTATTTTTATTATGTCCGCTGGTCGTCGTTGCACCGGCGCGGGCCGCTTTTACCGACAACCTCGATGGCACGGTGAGCGATACTGCCACCGGCCTGATGTGGGATAAGTGCAGCTGGGGGCAAGACGGTACAAATTGCAGCGGCACTGCCAACACGTACACTTGGTCGGCGGCACTGGGTGTCGCCGTTAGCGCCAACGGGACTAATTATAAAAGCCATACCGATTGGCGCTTGCCCAACATTAAGGAGCTGGAATCGCTGGTGGATCTGACGGTGAGTTCACCGACCATCAACACGTCGATGTTTCCCAATACGCAAGTAAGATGGTATTGGAGTTCGACAACTTATACGCCCATTCTGGCCTTCGCTTGGGGCGTCGATTGCTTTGACGGTAGCTCCTTCTTCAACGGTAGGGAGGCTAACGGCTATGTCAGGCTCGTGCGTAGCGGACAGCTATTTGACTCTTTTGATCACCTTTCAGCCACACCCGTAAAAAGTAGCCAAACGGTGAGCTTCGGCGCAACGCCCGCGCTGGTGGCGGGTGCTGCCGCTGCGGTCTCCGCGACGGCCACTTCGGGGCTTGCGGTGAGTTTCTCCAGTCTGACGCCTACGGTTTGCTCGGTGAGTGGCAGCACCGTCACCGCCATCAGTGCGGGCGCTTGTACTATCGCGGCGGATCAGGCGGGCAATGCCGGTTTTAATGCGGCGCTGCAGGTGACGCAGAGCATTGCCGTCGGCAGTTCAAGTGTCGGCAGTCGTTCCGACTGTCTGTTCAATTGGGCAGAAAAAGCCTATGCGCAGTTTTTCTCACCAGCCGGAGCGCTATCCCAAACAAATGTACCGCCGTATTTCTATCGCTATTATTCCGGTACAGGCAATTACTTGGGAATTTCGTCGGCTGACAACAAGGTATATGTGTTGGGGCCTAGCTGGGGAAACAAATTGCAACAGGTCGGGCTCGTTACAAGCTTCCTTCCCCTAGCAGGATGCCCGTAATTTGCCGCGAAGCCGCCATCGCATGGCTAGTGGTGTTTCAGTTCCACATGGTTACCATGCGCCGGTGCTCCATGCCCCATTTTGATACCAGTAGAACTGGTCGTTCCAAAGCAAGGAGCGGTCATTGCTAATGTCGCGATAGCTGGAATTGCTATCCACTGCGGCGGGGCGGGCAGTCAAACTCTTTGCGGTCAGGTCAACTTCAAAACGTTGCAACTCGGTGCGCGTGTAGCCGTAGTAGTCACTGGCCGCGCCCTTGGTGTAGGGCATCGCTGTCTCGTTGATGTTCATGGGCAGGCTGATACGCACGGTGTTGCCCTGCGTTTGCAAGGCGATGCCGTGATGGTCGTGCAGCACTGTGGCATCGGTGCCGCGCTTGCCTATGATCGCACGGGCTGCCTCGCGCGGATTCGCGGGATCGCTAACATCAATCAGTGATACTTTCACTCCCTGATACCAGGCAAACCTTCCATCCCCTGCGCTGCCATCCGACTTGGCATCCTTGCCCACTCCCAGCAATAAATTCTGATCCAAGGGAAACAGATAGTCGGAATAACCGTCAACCTGCAATTCCCCGGCGATTTTAGGATCGGTCGGGTTGGACAGGTCCAGCACGTAAAGCGGATCGGTGAGGCGGTAAGTGACGAGGTAGCCCCGCGTCCCCAGAAAACGCGAGGCATAAAGTTGCTCGCCGACCTTGCCCAAGGGGGCGGGGCGATTGGTGTTGGGCAATTCACCGACCTTTTGCAATGTTCCCGCATTTTCCTGCAGGATGGTCAGATGGCCGGGCGATTCCGGTGTCGTTGTGGCGCTGGTAGCCGAGGCGGCGGTCGCGATAGTGGTGACGGTTGTGGCAGGGGAGGCGGCCACGGTAGTTGCGATCACCGGCATTACTGTGGTCGACATCACCGGCATCACTGCCGGGGATATTCCGATCCAACCACCCCAGGTCGGCGCAGTCTGCGTAATCACCCGCAAAGCCCCGGCGTATTCGCCCATACGGAATGACTTGCGATTTTGCACAAATCCCAAATGCCCCTGCACGTTGCCCGATCCACGGTAGGCGATTGCCAGGCCGTTGAGTGAAAACTTGTGTATATCCGTCGAACTGCTTGGGGCATAAACAGGGGAGTTATTGTTCAAGGTATAAGCCGTTTGAGTTGTCGCCAGATACAAACTTTGGTCGGACATGTAGAACGCCTCAGTTCCGCCAACAAAACAACGCGCTGTATGTTGCGGTGTCGCCGAAGCAAGGTCAAAAGCGACGATGGTAATGATGTCGGCGCTTTTGAGCGCGTTCTGGTTTTGCACGTAGCAGTCAGTTGCCTGTACCAGAGGCTGTTCGCTGCCGCCATCTATCGTTAATTTGGGCAGCACCTGAGGTGCTTGTAGCGCATCGATTACGGCCTGATTGCTGGCTGTTTTATTGGTGGGCCACGCCAAGTCCAGGCCCTTGACTTCGGGATAGCTGCGCAGAACCAGATAGAGCGTCGTATTAATCCGGCGTGAACCGATCAGATGGCCAGTCATCTGGAGCTTCCGGCGAGTCTGCATCTGCGTCGGGTCTGTGGTGTTGAGCAGAATGACTTCGGTCAAACCCTGTCCCCATGAACTGGGAGAAAACCACATGTCGTACATTCCCCAGTAGGTATAGCCGGCCCCCACTACGGCCAATTGTTGGTTGGCAGCATCCAAATAAATGCCTTCCCCGTTGACATTGGCCGAGAACGGAAGCGTCAGGCTATCCACCGGAAGCAGTGCAGCTTTGCCGGTTTTGTTATCCAGTTTCTGGCGGCGTACGGTGTCCCGCAAATAGCCCGAGGTTTTGGCTGGATCCAGGCTATAGATGTAGCTGCCATCACTTTTGATCAGATCGGCTTCATCTACTCCCACTTCCTGCAAGGTTGTACCAGACATGGCGGGCGCCGTCCCTGTCCCCGTCGTGGCTGCTGTCGTAACAGCCGCGACGGGCAAACCGGCTTGCGGGGAACTTTGTGACTTCACGCTTGATGGTCCTAGTGCGTCGCGAATATAGGCTATCAGCTCAGCTTCGGTTGCGGCGCGCAATGCCGAATTGGCTCCGGCAGATAGGGGGGCGTCGTTGCTGGCGGATTGCATACCGCAGGCGACCAGCGACAGTGTGAGCAGAACACCTGCCAATGTCTGTAACCCGGTAGCCCAGGGTTTAAACAAGCAAGCGCAACGCATGTCAGGTTTGCAGCGCAACACGAACCATGCTGAATTCAATTTATAGCGCGGGATATTTGTCATGGTGCTTGCTCCTATCGTCAGTTAAGTTATCCCTGCGTCGGCTTGACCAAGGATGCCCTGAATTTTGCATAAACGAGAATCTTTGCTGCCGAGACATCTTCCATTGAACTGGATAGTAAGCCGATTTTGCGCATCATTCCACGGCTAATGTCTACATTCTTTGCGGTATGCAATCTGCCCTATATCAACCGATAGGGCTATATACCGAAAGGCCTAGGTAATATCTAGATAACTTATTGAAGTGCCTAGATCGCTGATCTTTCGTACTAGACCGTTTGGCATATTCCAATTACCTGCCCGATTATGCACCATCCTGCCGTGGTTAATACGCTAAGTGAGTAAGGCAAAATGAACGGCTGCAATCTTTGCTGAAACTGGCATAAATGGATTGGTAAGAATGCCGTGTCTACATGCCTTCAGCATGAAGTGTACTAACTTGAACAAATCAAGCATCAGGACATTTCAGTAGTGATGTGTTTTTATCATTGGATGGGAGGAAGGCAATGAAAAATCGGCAAACCTATTCTTACGCTTTGTTGTATTCGGTCGCGCCGGAAAATTTCTCAACGCTTCATCTGTACGATGAAGATATTAATAGCGGATTTGGTCGAAGAATTTATACAGCCGAGTTCGAGTGTGACTCTTACGCGCAAGTTACGCTTAACTTGTTGAAAAAATATGTCGAATGGGGAATAGGTGTAATCGCACCACGAAGGTGGCATAGAGGCTTCAGCGCCGGCTTAACCCATGCGCAATTTTCAAAGCAAGCGCATCTTCCACCTTGCTCCACCCAAAGCGCGGTGGCGCTCCCCTGATGTTTGGCACGGGCTTGCGCCAAACGCAATGGGGCTAACGGCTCATTACGTTCGGCGACGAGCCCTTCTTGGTGATTGACTTCCTTGGTCGAGTAGCGTTTACGCATGCCTCCCTGCACAGCCCAATTATCCTGCACGGAAGCATCGCTGTTGTATTTTCAGCGACGAGGCGGTCAACTTCTAGTTTAGCTTCAACTCCCCGATGCCGGACATAATGTCTGTATCTTTCGAGTGCTGGCTGTTAAGTTTGATATTCAAACGCAAGTCGTTAAGCGAGTCGGCATTTTTGAGAGCTTCTTCGTAGCTGATCTTGTCGGTTTCGTACAAATCGAACAGTGCCTGATCGAAGGTTTGCATGCCGATTTCGCGTGACTTGGCCATCACCGATTTGATCTGGTTGACTTCGCCCTTGAAGATGAGGTCGGAGATTAGAGGCGAGTTGAGCATGATCTCGATAGCGGCGGCACGGCCTTTGCCGTCTTTTTTCGGGATCAGGCGTTGCGAGACGAGTGCTTTTACGTTGAGCGATAAATCCATTAACAATTGCGCGCGGCGTTCTTCCGGGAAAAAGTTGATGATGCGGTCCAGCGCCTGATTGGCGCTGTTGGCGTGCAGGGTAGCCAGACAAAGATGGCCGGTTTCGGCAAACGCGATAGCATGTTCCATCGTTTCGTGGTCGCGTATCTCGCCGATGAGGATGACGTCGGGCGCTTGGCGCAGGGTGTTCTTCAGCGCGGCATGCCATGATTCTGTATCCACGCCGACTTCGCGGTGGGTGATGATACAGTTGATGTGATCATGCACATATTCCACCGGGTCTTCGATGGTGATGATGTGGCCGTAGCTGCTTTTGTTGCGGTGACCGATCATGGCGGCCAGCGTGGTGGATTTGCCGGAGCCGGTGCCGCCGACCAGGATGGCCAGGCCGCGCTTGGCCATCACCACGTCTTTCAATACGGGAGGCAATCCCATTGCATCGAAATCGGGGATGGTGGTGGTGATGGTGCGCAGCACCATGCCGACGCGTTGTTGCTGCATGAAGATGTTGACGCGGAAGCGACCGATACCCGGCGGGCTGATGGCGAAATTGCACTCGTGCGTGGACTCGAACTCCGCCGCCTGTCTGTCGTTCATGATGGCGCGCGCCAGTTCCTGGGTATGTACGGCGGTCAGCGCCTGCGGCGAAACCGGCGTCATTTTGCCGTCCACCTTGAACGCGGGCGGAAATCCGCTGGTGATAAACAGGTCGGATGCTTTTTTGCTGATCATGCCGCGCAGCAAATTGTGTATGAGTTCGGTGGCCTGATCTCTTTCCATAACATAAATCTCCTTGGTGCAACGATTGAATGGGAGTGTCGCCTCAAGCCCCCGGGAACAAATCCTTGTTCATGGCTTTGCCGCGCGCTTCCGACGCGGACACGATGTTGCGTTTGACCAGATCTTGCAGGCACTGGTCCAGTGTCTGCATGCCGATGCTGCCGCCGGTCTGGATGGCGGAATACATCTGCGGCACTTTGGCTTCGCGGATCAGGTTGCGGATCGCGGGGGTGCAGATCATGATCTCGTGCGCGGCGGCACGACCCGAGCCGTCTTTGGTTTTGAGCAGTGTTTGCGAAATGACCGCGCGCAGCGATTCGGACAACATCGCGCGCACCATTTCTTTTTCGTCGGCGGGGAACACGTCGATGATACGGTC
>CAZXDK010000043.1:0-20802 GCA_964639585.1 uncultured Gallionellaceae bacterium
CGCCGATGATCTGCACGTTCGGCACTTCGATGTAGGGATGGAACAAACCAATCGCGTTGGAGCCGCCGCCGACGCAGGCAATCACCGCATCCGGCTGACGACCGATCATTTCCGGCATTTGCACTTTGGCTTCGTTGCCGATCACGCATTGAAAATCGCGCACCATCATCGGGTAAGGATGCGGGCCCGCCGCCGTGCCGAAAATGTAGAACGTGCTCTCAACGTTGGTGACCCAATCGCGGATGGCTTCGTTGCAGGCATCTTTCAGCGTCTTGGAACCGCTCTCGACGGGAACCACGGTTGCGCCCAGCAGCTTCATGCGAAACACATTCGGCGCCTGGCGCTGGATGTCTTCCGCGCCCATGTACACCACGCATTCCATGCCGAAGCGCGCCGCCACGGTGGCGGTCGCCACGCCGTGCATGCCCGCGCCGGTTTCGGCGATCACGCGCTTCTTGCCCATTCTTTTTGCCAGCAGCGCTTGGCCGATGGCGTTGTTGATCTTGTGCGCGCCGGTGTGGTTCAGGTCTTCGCGCTTCAAATAAATCTGCGCGCCGCCCAAGCTGTCGGACAACCGCTTGGCGTGATAGACCGGGCTGGGACGCCCGACATAGTGTTTCAGTTCGTAGGCGAATTCGGCCTTGAATTCGGGATCGTCGCGGAAACGCAAATACTGTGATCGCAATTCTTCCACGGCGGGGATGAGCGTTTCGGCCATGTAGATGCCGCCGAATTGCTCGAAGTGGCCGGTGCTATCTGGATAGTTGTAAGTCAACGTCTTTAACCTCTTTGATGAACGCGGCGACCTTCGCCGCATCCTTGATTCCCTTGCTTGCCTCCACGCCGCTGGACACATCCACCGCGTAAGGCCGCACCTGCGCAATCGCCTCTGCCACATTACCCGCATGCAAACCGCCGGAAAGAATTACCGGCAAGGCCAAATCATGCGGAATCAGCGCCCAGTCAAACTGCTCGCCCGTACCGCCATGCGTGCCTTCAACGTAGGCATCGAGCAGCAAACCCTGCGCTCCGGCATAACGGGTCGCGCATTGTACCAAATCCACGTCCGCCTTAACCCGGATCGCCTTCAAATAGGGTTTACCGAACCGCTCACAGAATTCCGGCGTCTCTTCACCGTGAAACTGCAACACATCCAGCGACACCCGCGCCAGCACCTCGCGCACATATTCCGCAGCGGGATTCACAAACAGGCCAACCGTGGTCACGAAGGGCGGCAAGACGCGGGACAATTCGACGGCATGCGACAGCGTCACATGGCGCGGGCTTTTCTCGTAAAACACCAGCCCGACCGCATCCGCACCGCCATGAGCGACGGCGTGCAGGTCTTGCGCGCGGGTGATGCCGCAGATTTTGATTCGGGTCATTTGGGCTACTCAACTAAAACGAGGCGGCATTGTAAGAGCAATTGCAGCGGCGACCAAATCTGTAACTTGTATTTATTGTTTAAGCTCTCTGTCTTAGAATGCCACCACATTTACCCACGGGAGAGCGCAATGATCACCTCTTTAATCATGCTCGGCATTACCACAGTTGCACTGATCTACATCGTCAGCCTGTACAACCATCTCGTGCAACTCAAACACGGCGTTGCCAAGGCGTGGGCGAATATCGACATACTGCTCAAGCAGCGCCATGACGAACTGCCCAAGCTGGTCGAGGTGTGCAAACAATACAAACAATTCGAACAGGAGACTTTGCAGCGCGTCATCGCCGCACGCTCGCAAGTACAGGCCGCGCGCGAAGGGCAGGACATTGCAGCGTTGGGCAAGGCGGAAGGCATGTTGCGCGCAGGATTGGGCAGTTTGTTTGCGGTGGCGGAGGCCTACCCGGAACTTAAAAGCAACGAACATTACATGCAACTGCAAACCCGCATTACCGGACTGGAAAACGGTATCGCCGACCGGCGCGAGTTATATAACGAATCGACTAATATCTATAACGTCGGCATCGAACAATTTCCCGCCGTGCTGATCGCCAATATGTTCGCTTACGCTGAAAAACCGTTGCTGGAATTTTCCAGCGCCGAAAAAGCGGATGTGAATATGAAGTCGCTGTTCAAATAACGATGCCCCCCACAGCAATGAAACAGGCCCCTGCAACAGCGGCAAACATTTTCAGCCCTATCCTCGTTCAACGGGGCAGGAAGCAATTGCCCTTTCCCCTCCGGGGGATAGTCGGATAGAGGGCCGCACCGCAAATAGTGTTCGCCGATAATGTCAGCGCCTGCAACAATGACACCGCAGCATTTTTGAAGGATTACGCCATGCTTACTTTTCTGCGTCGACAATATGCCAACCTCGTCACCTCCGGCTCGCAGCTCGTGTTGCTTGCCGTAGGCGCGCAATTGCAGACGCCCAAATCATGGCTGTGGTGCCTGGGCATCATGGCTATCATCAGCTTGTTCGCCTGGTTTTCCGCCTTGTCCCGTTGGCGCACGATCAACGGCATCCCCACTTCCAGAGTCGCCTCCGCCGCCCAAGGCTATGTCGAACTCATCGGCAGCGGAAAACATTTCGACGATACGCCGCTCATCAGCAAACTTTCGCAACTCCCTTGCCTCTGGTATCGCTACGAGATCGAATGCAAAAACAAGAAAAATGAATGGCACACAGAAAGCAGCGGAGAAAGCGATACACCTTTTGTGCTCGATGACGGCAGCGCCGCCTGCGTGATTGACCCGTCCGGCGCGGAAATCGTCACCAGCCATAAAGACCGCTGGGTCAAGGGTAATTACCGTTATACCGAATGGCGCCTGATCAACATCGACACGATTTACGCGATCGGTGAATTCAAAACGGTGGGCGGCAGCACTGAAACACGCCAAACCAAAGATGAGGTTAAAGCGGTGCTGGCCGAATGGAAACAGGACATGCCGAAGTTGTATGCCCGTTTCGATCTCAACAAGGACGGCGTGCTCGATATGCGGGAATGGGAGTTGGCGCGCAGGGCGGCCAAGCGCGAGGCCGAAAAACGTTTAGCCCAGGCTCGTTCAGCCCCGGACACCCACTATCTCGTGCGCCCCGGCAATGGCCGTTTGTTTTTGATCAGCAATCTGCTACCCAAACAACTTGCGCGCCGCTACACCCTCTGGACCTGGGCGCATTTGCATATTTTCATTGGATCAATGGCCGGTATGCTTTGGGTGCTACAGCAGAATAGCCACTGAGTTGAAGCCGCCGCTTTCGGTCTGATAACAAAACCTCGACCTATCCGTTGCGCGCTACTCAGACGGCGGCTTCCTTTGGGAGCGGCAGTCTGGATCGCGATTCTCATACAGCCGGGGCCGCATAACTTTCCGTCCAATCCCGATTTTCAAAGGCAAGCAACGAGCACTTCATCTGCCGCACTTCGGCAACCTCGCCCCTGACAAATTGGCCCGACGTACTCTCTCTGGGCATGGGCGCATCTGGCAATGCTCTTCAGCGCACAGGGCGGGATGGTTGGGCTATGAAATTAGTTGCAAACCAATCCCATAGCACAAACCTCATTCATCAATCTAGCAGCAGGGGTTTTTAATAAAAATTTAACATAGAGTTAACAATTGATCTTTAGCATGCTGGCTCCCATTTACCATCCGAAGGATTTACGATGAAAACCAAATTTGCACTCGCAGTCATGCTGGCTGGAGCCACCACACTCTTGTCCGGATGCATAGGCGACAAGGCCAGCGATAATAATACGACGACTCCCAAGAACGTGATCTTCTTCCTCGGTGACGGTATGGGCATTACCACCCTGACTGCAGCCCGCATCTACAAAGTAGGCGAAACGGGAGACCTGACCATTGATACGCTGCCGGAAACCGGCTTTATCAAAACCTATTCCAACAATGCCCAAGTGACGGACAGCGCTCCCGGTATGGCATCCTACATGACCGGCGTGCGCATGAATAACGAAGTCATCTCCATGTCTGCGGATACCAATGCGTTTGACCCGGCGACAGGAACTCCTTACGTTAGCGGCTCAGACACCACTTGCCCCACCTCCGGCAACGGTACTGCGGTAACAACGCTGCTTGAACTGGCAAAAGCAGCCGGTCGCGGCACCGGCGTGGTCACTACTACCCGCATTACCCATGCCACACCGGCAGCGACCTACGCTCACATCTGCCACCGCGACGGTGAAAACCGCATCGCCGAACAGTTGACTCCAGGGCACGCCAACTTTAACCCTGCTCTGAAAGACGGCGTCGATGTCATTCTGGGCGGTGGCTGGCGCAGCTTTGTTCCTAAAACCACCACGGGCAGCAAGCGCACCGACACCACCGATCTCACTGCCATGTTTACCTCTGCGGGCTACACCTACGTCAATTCGGGGACGGCATTCAACGCTGTCGATGCGACGAAAACCGGCAAGTTGATTGGTTTGTTCAACAAAGATCACGTCAACTACGATTTGGATCGCACCACTAATAACGTGGATGAACCCAGCCTGGCTGCAATGACAGGCAAGGCCATTGACATGTTGAACAAAAACCAAAAAGGATTTTTCCTGATGGTGGAAGGCGGCCGCATCGACCATGCGCTGCATGAAACAACCGCACGCAAAGCACTGCAAGATACGGTTGCATTTGACGATGCCATCAAGAACGCCATGGATAAAATGCAGGCGATTGATCCGGGCTTGAAGAACACCCTGATCGTAGTCACTGCCGACCACGACCATACGCTAGTGCTAAACGGCTATGCCAAACGCACCGGAGCGAGCAATGCAAACAATCCCGGCGTGCTCGGTTATGTGAAAAACTTCGTGACCGGCGCCAACAGCACCGACATTAACAGCCAGCCTTACGCCATCATCGGTTTCGGCAATGGCGAAAACCGTCCTGTCACCCGTACTGCTTTGACCGACGCCCAGTTGTGGGATCCTGCCTACCATCAGGAAGCTGTAGTGCCGATGGCCGTAGGTAGCGAAACGCACGGCGGCACCGATATTTTCATCGGGGCAAGCGGCGTAGGCGCAACGAATATCACCGGGGTCATGAACAATACCGACGTGTTCAATATCATCAAGACGGCAGCAGGCCTCTGATCCCTATCACTACAAAATTAAACGGAGAACAACATGAAATTGAAATCTATCGTGAAATATCTGGTCGCTGCCAATCTGGCATTGGCCATGCTGCCGGCCCAAGCTGCAGGCGAAGCTACAAATGTCATTTTCTTCCTCGGCGATGGTATGGGGCCAACCACCGTCACCGCCTCGCGTATTTACAAATATGGCGAGGCAGGCCAACTGGCCATGGAAAAATTGCGCCGCACCGCACGCATTAAAACTTTTTCCAACGATGCACAGACCACGGACAGCGCACCTTCAATGGCAGCCTATATGACCGGTGTCAAAATGAATAACGAAGTGATTTCGATGTCACAAAACACTTCTGCTTACAACATGACAGGCGCAACCCCCGTGCCTTACATTTCAGGCGCGGACAGCACCTGCCCCGCCACGGGCAACGGGACTCCTGCCGTCACCCTGCTGGAGCTTGCCAAGGCGGCAGGCAAAAGCGTCGGTGCGGTGACAACAACGCGCATTACGCATGCCACACCGGCGGCCACTTACGCCCACGTTTGCCACCGCGATGGTGAAAATCGCATCGCGGAACAGTTAACCCCCGGCCATGCGAATTACAACACCGCGTTAACGAAAGGAAACAATGTTGGACTGGATGTCATTTTGGGCGGCGGATGGCGTCATTTTGTACCCAAGTCGAACACGACCAGCAAACGTAGCGATACGACCGATCTCACCGCACTGTTCACCGCTGCCGGTTACACCTACGTGAACAGCGGCACCGCCTTCAATGCGATTGATCCGCTGAAAACCGACAAGCTGATCGGCTTGTTTAACAAAGACCACCTCAATTACGAGCTGGATCGCGCAAAGTCAAACAGCGGGATAGACGAGCCCAGCCTTGCCGACATGACCGAAAAAGCGATTAAGATTCTTTCAAAGAACACTTCCGGTTACTTCCTGATGGTTGAGGGTGGACGTATCGATCACGCTCTGCACGGCACAAATGCAAAACGTGCGCTCGAAGACACCATCGCCTTTGACAACGCCATTGCCCGCGCATTAAGCCTTGCCGGTGCAAACACGCTGATCGTCGTTACGGCCGACCATGACCATACCATGACCTTCAACGGCTATTCGCACAAGGGCAACCCGATTTTGGGACTGACCAGCGACTTCGTTAAAACCAAAGTGGCGCAGACAGCAAACCCCGCTGCTGCCCCCGTCAATGCCAAAGCAGTTGATGGTTTACCCTACAGCACGCTGGTGTTTGGCAATGGCGGCAATACTCGCCAAGGCAGCCCGCGTATCGACCTGACCAACGTGGATACCACGGCGGACAATTACAATCAGGATGTGGGTGTACAAATGGCGGGTGGCGTGGGCTCTGAAACCCACGGCGGCGGTGACGTGATGTTGTTCTCCACAGGCCCGGGTAATGCCGGGTTCAAGGGAACAATGGATAACACCAAAGTATTCGGGCTCGTAAAATCCGCGCTGGGTCTGTAACCTCCCCTTAGCGCACACATCCAAGCCGGGGAGCCAGCTCCCCGGTCTTTTTTTATTCTGGAGAAATGAAATGAAGCGCATCATCCTAAGCATTATCGTTGCGAGCGCCGCAATTTTCCCGCTAGCTTTTGCCGCGGATTTGAATCTTGAAATTCACCATGCAATGTCATCTTTGGGCCCCGACGGCATCAGCCGCAAAGTCGATTTCGGCGAACGGCTATATCGCCGCGAAAACCAGGTTTGGGTAGAACGCATCATTCCCGCCGGTGCGCATAACGAAAGCGAACACGCCAAGCGGGATGAAGAGCACAAACATTTGGATTTGGCCGCCTCTGCCCGCTGGGTCGTGCGCAACGCCAAAGGCGAGCTGCAAGTGCAAATGGTGAATAGCTACGACAAGGTGATGGTGAATATCAATCCACCGGACTATGGCAACATCGGCTTCGACGGGGACTGGGACGCCGCCTGCCATCTGATCGGCAGCAAACAACTGGCATCGATGAAACCCTCGGGACAACAAGCTCCGGCAGGCAGCAAATGGTACGAAAGCCGTAACCAGGGCGGCTGGATCAAAGTGCTGTGGGACGAAAAAGATCAATATCCGCGTCAGGTTGAATCGGAAAACAGCAGCAAGACTTCGCACAAAAGCATGACGGCCAAAGTCATTCCTGCGCCAAATCCCTTGCCTTGGACAAATTTGAAGTCCTACACCCAGAAAGAATATTCCGATACGCTGGATTGAAGTATCAGAGGCGCTGCTCCAGCGCCTCCCAGCGCGCCATCAATTGCAGCAACTCTTCTTCGATCACCGCCGCGCGCTCTTGCAGTTGTTTGGCGTGCGCCGGATTGTCGCGGTACAGATTGCCCGTTCCCAATGCGGCTGCAAGCTCTTCCTGCTCGCGCTCCAGCTTCTCGATGCGTTGCGGGATCTCTTCGAGCTCTTTCTGTTCATTGAAACTCAGCTTGCCGGAAGATTTTTTTGCTGTTTCGGGTTTGGCGGAGGGCTTGGAGGATGCGGCTGCTTTCGGCTGCGCGCTTTGCGTGGCTTCGTATTTCTTCACGCGCACCCAGTCCTCGTAGCCTCCCACGTACTCCATCAACTTGCCGTCGCCCTCGAAGGCGATCACTTGCGTCACCACGTTGTCCAAGAATGAACGGTCGTGGCTCACGAGGAACAAGGTGCCGTCGTAATTCGCCAGCAGTTCTTCCAGCAGTTCCAGCGTTTCGATGTCGAGGTCGTTGGTCGGTTCGTCCAGCACCAGCACGTTGGCGGGACGGGTGAACAGGCGCGCCAGCAACAAGCGGTTGCGCTCGCCGCCGGACAGGCTCTTCACGGGCGAACGCGCTCGCTCGGGTGCGAACAAAAAATCGCCGAGGTAGCTGATGACGTGTTTTTTCGTACCGGCGATTTCGACAAAATCCGAGCCCTGGCTGATGGTGTCGGCCAGTGTCGCTTCTTCGTTGAGTTGCGCGCGCAACTGGTCGAAATAGGCCACGCTGAGTTTGGTGCCCAGCTTCACTTCGCCGCTGTCCGGCGCCAGTTCGCCCAAGATGATTTTCAGCAAGGTGCTCTTGCCCGCACCGTTCGGCCCCAGCAGCCCGATCTTGTCGCCGCGCTGAATGCGGCAGGAGAAGTCGTCGATGATTTTGCGCTCGCCGAAATGCTTGCTGACGTTAATGAGTTCAGCCACCAGCTTGCCGGAACGGTCGCCCGTCTCCACATTCAACTCGACCTTACCCACTTTTTCGCGCCGCGCTGCGCGTTCCAGACGCAGTTGCTCCAAGCGCCGCACCCGACCTTCGTTGCGCACACCGCGCGCCTTGATGCCCTGGCGTATCCACACCTCTTCCTGCGCCAGCACTTTGTCGAACTTGGCGTTATGCACCGCCTCGTCGGCTAGCATCTGCTCTTTCAGTTTTTGGTAGGCGGAGAAATTACCGGGGAAGCTGGCCAGTTTGCCGCGATCCAGTTCGACGATGCGCGTGCTCACGTTGTCGAGAAACTTCCGGTCATGGGTGACGAACAGCACGCTGCCGCGAAAATTATTCAGCAGCCCTTCCAGCCATTCGATGGAAGCAAAATCCAAGTGGTTGGTCGGCTCGTCGAGGATCAGCACTTCCGGCTCGGCCACCAGCGCCTGCGCCAAGGCCACACGCTTGCGCACCCCGCCGGACAGCGAACCCACCAGCGCATCCGGGTTGAGTTCCAGACGCTGGATCGCCGTCTCGATACGCGCCTGCACCGCCCAGCCGTTTTGCGCTTCCAGCGCGGTTTGCAGCGGCTGCATCGCTTCCAGCAACTTTTCGTAATCGGCATCCGGCTCGGCCAGTTGATGCGATAGATGGTGGTACTCGGTAATGATCTTGTGCAGCTCGCCCAATCCTTCCGCCACCGCGTCGAACACGGTCGCCTCGGGATTCAACACCGGCTCCTGGCTCACATAGCAAATGCGCACGCCGGGCTGGCGCCACACGATGCCGTCGTCCAGCGCATGCTGCCCGCCGAGCACGCGCAACAGGCTGGACTTGCCGCCTCCGTTGCGCCCGATCAGGCCGACGCGCTCGTTCTCGTCGAGTTGAAAATTCACATGATCTAAAAGAGCAACGTGACCGAAAGCCAGTGCGGCTTTATCCAGCGTAATGTATGGCATCAGGAATTCGTCTTTACAGATTGGGGTAATGCGGATTGATAAATAAATGAAAAGCTGATCGCCCACATCGCCATCACCCAGTAACCGAAGGCATCGGTAAAGCGCGAAAGAATATGGATCAGATTAAAATCGGTAAAAAACGGACGGGTCACTTCAAAACAAAATAACGAGAGCGCTAGCATATTCGCCGCTACCATCAAGCGATAACCAAAACGAAAACCGTTCCCATCCGGTTTGGCTTGCGGCCATAAGGAACCGCGTAAAATTTGCACGACAGCAACCGCGCCAATCATTAGCAACAAGCCCACCAATCGCCCCGGAATGCCCTCTTCCGCTGTACTTACACCCACCAGTTCAAGCAGCATACGCCCCGCAAACGCGACCCAGCCCATCGCCAATATTTGCGGGATCAGCACCCATGCCGCGAACAAATTCAATTTGTAAAAGTTCATATTTCGCCCCGTCTGTCAATTTCTACGCCGCAATGCCCAGCCTGTAAAATCTCAGCGCAACATCAGCAGGGGCGGGATTTTACGTTAGAACGAAAATTATATTCCATTATTTTTGTTAATTATCATAGCGTTAATTTACACCACTTAGCCATAGCACACTTCAATTTCGTGCATTTGTGCATTTTATTAATCATGTAGTTACAGTTAGTTTTGGGGAAGAAAGTGTATTTTCTTCCTTCCGAAAGCTGCCAATATCATCGCAAAAACATACCCAGATTCCTTTTTTATTGGCTTGAAAAATCTACAGAACTTCGACTTGACCTGACCATCTTTATGCGTATGATTATACGCATTCTAATTTATGAGGTGATCTGCCATGCAAATCCACTACGACACGACGGCTAAAAAAGGTCGCCTATCACTATCAATCAATCAAAATCTACTTGATCGTCTCGAACCATATAAGCAACAGGTTAATTTCTCAGCACAAGCCGAACAGTTACTCGCTCGAATACTCGAAGAACTTGAAAATCGTGAATGGGCGGAAAGAAATGCCGAAGCGCTTACAGCGCATGGTCGAGACATCGCCTTGACTGGATTGGCTGGCGCAGAGTTTGACCGGATATAAGCGTGGCTCAATTCGACATTTATCCCAATCCAGGAACACGGAAAGCAGAGATTCCCTATCTCGTCTCTGTTCAGAACGATCACATCACGAGCAAAACAGGAGCAACTGTTGTCATTCCGTTACGAGCCAATGCCCAGCCAGTAGACATCATGGCTCCATTGGTTGAAGTTGCAGGAAAAGGGCAGTTTGTTTTGTCAACCGATGAAATTTTCGCAATCGACACATCCAGACTCAAAATGCCTTTGGCCATTTTGAACATGACTGATCGCGCAAAAATCAAACCCGCAATAGACAAAGTAATCGGCGAGTACTAATAGCGCAGAATTGCGCCGAACTAAATACTTCCAGCCCCCATTGAGATATGGGTGATGTAGAAAGCCGATAAGCGCTCAGCTACGAGGGCATAAATCAAAGCAACGCATGTCCCTCGCTCTGTATCAAGTAAGGGGGAATTGATCACTGAAATTTTTGATCTATCAAATGTTGTCATTTAATGCTTGATGAAGTCATCAGGATTAGCGATTCGCTTTGCTTCTACGTTAGAATGCGCACCTCGTTTCAGGCTTTACGCAAATTAAAAGCGGCAAGACGCGTCCTCGTAGTTAAATGGATATAACCGCCCCCTCCTAAGGGGCAATTACAGGTTCGATTCCTGTCGAGGACACCACCCTGGTGAAATGACGCAAATCGACAGTTGTCCGGTTGACGTGTTTTGTCGCCGTGCGCCAACAGCTTAAACTCTGCACATAAACTACGCCGATTGCGGGATGGATGAGGCAGGTTTGGAGAAATCGCCCATTGCGCCCAAGAGCCCCGATATATTCTTGAGCTGCATATCGAGGGCTGCGCCAGAAATAATCCGCCTCAGTTTTTCGCCGTCACGCCAGCCGGATAACCCTCCAACTCGGTAGACATTTTGAGTGTGGCAACGATGATCGCTTCGTTTTGTTTTTCCGGTTGAGAGAACTGCGGGCTGACAACTACATTCTGCGCCGCAACTGCCAGCGGCGCCGCTCCCGTGACCCCGAAGTAATTTCCCCCGCCAGCCAATATACTCAAACTGAAAATCAGGGATGCGGCCAATGCGACTTGAGTCACCTTGCCGATAAAACTGGTTTTACGCAACTTGCTCATCAACTGTACGGTTTCTATTTCGGCGTTGACGCGCTGCAATTCTTCGCGCTCGGCCGCAGCCATACGGCGATCCATTTCTTCACGGGTGCGCATCGCCTCGATAGCCTGTTCGTGCGTCAATGTCTTTTCATTGGCCGCTTCTTTAGCCCGGCTTTCCACCAAACTACGCTGACTGGCCGCTTCAGCCGCCTTAAGCTCCGCCGCGACACGGGCCTCGATCTCCTGCACGGCGCGACGCCCCAAGGCCAAACGTTCCATAACCGCCTCTTTGGCGCGAATTTCTTCTTTGATAGCTTGTTGGTTTAGCTCCAATAGCGTCGCTTCTTCGCGCGCACGCTCTTCGGCCAGCTGTTTTGCCTGTTCGGCGGCAGCAGCGCGCTGGCGCGCCAAAACCGCAGCACGCGCCTCGACTTGCAACTTCTCCTCCTCGGCTTGTGCGGCGCGGGCTTCAGATTCAATCTGCATTTTGGACATATTTAACGCGCGCATTGCCATATCTGCTCTGGATTTGCTGACCGCAATCGCGGCTTCCGCCGCCAGCAAATTGGCTGCCGCAGCTTCCTGTGCGCGCACCTCGGCGGCAATGCGCTCGTTATCCGCCTCTATGGCGCACAACTCCGTATCCATGCGCAAGGTGATCGCCGCGATCGTCTTGTTTTCAATATCGGCTTGTTCATCCGACACGCGCCGGGCTTCTTTTTCCATTTCGATGCGTTTGCGCGTCGCCTCTGCCGCACTTTGCGCCGCCTCTGCCGCACTTTGCATTGCCTCTGTTTCCTGCCGAGTTGCCTCAACACTTGCGCGCTCCGCCTGCACAATTTCATTCTTGACCAGCAATTTCTCTTCTTCCGCCTGATATGCAGCCACCATCAATTCGGCATGCTCTTTCGCTACCCTCATGCGTTCGTTAATCGCATCCAGTTTCTTTTGCGTTTCTTGTGTTGCCAACGCCTCAGCCTGAGCCAGAGCCTGTTCGTCTTTAAGCAGTTGCGCATCCAGCAGCGCGCGCTCTTCCGCCATCTGTTTTGCATACTTCGCCACTTCGGCTTTCTTGTTGGCAGCCTCTATCGCGTCAGACTCCGCCTGCAATTGCAATTCGATACCGCGTGCAGCGCGCATTTCCGCTTCGGCGCGATGGCGGGCCACATCGACCAAGTCGCGTTTCGCCTGCATTTTGGCTGCTGCGGCTTGTTTAATTTGCATTTCTGCTGCCAGATGGTCGCGGGCCTCAAGTTCGGTTTGTTTTAGCAATGCATTCGCTTCTTCGCGTTCTTTGGCAGCCGCTTGTTCGACCTCGACGCGGGCGTTCAACAACTCCAGCATCTCCTGTTCGGCTTTTAATTTGCGCTCAATCGCAATGCGGCTTTCCTGTTCTTTCTGGGCCGCGATTCTCGCCACTTCCGCTATTTGCAATTCTGCTGCGACCCGTGCGCTCGCTTCGGCCTGGGCTTGCTGTTCGTTGCGAACCCGCAGTTCGATACTTTCCGTGACCTTGCGCTCTTCCTCGGCGCGCGCCAATTCGGCGCGTTCAGCTTCAAGCGCCGCAGCGACACGCGCCTGATTTTCAGCCAACACCAGCGACTCGGCACGCGAGCGCGCCTGATTGGCTTCAAGTGCGGCGGCTTCCGCCGTCAACTTGGCATTCACCAGCGCCAGCACTTCTTTCTCGGCGTTGAATTTATCCTGGGAGGCGCGGGTTAACAGGGCTTCAGCATGGCTCTTCTCCTGCGCCAGCAGCGCGGCTTCCCGATCCAGATTGGCGCGCTCCTCAATCAATGCACGCGTGCGATTTTCTTCTGCCAAGCGTTGCTCAAGCTCTGCTTTGGCCTGCCTTTCCGCAACCAGCTTCGCTTGCACCGCCTCGGTCATCAACTGTTCAGTTTTTAATTTTGCATTCGCGGCCTCGGTCAGTTCGCGCTCCAGTTGCAAACGCGACTGCACTTCGGCAACCAGTTGCGTCTCAATACGTCCACGCGACTCGATCTGTTCGGTCAATTCGTTTTCTTGCCGCACTTTGTTATGCGCGATAGCGCGGGCATGAGCCTCCGCTCTGGCGCGCGCCTGCGCCGCAAGTTGCGCCTCGATTTCCGCCTCTACGCGGCCACGCGTCTCCTGAATGGCCTCCACTTCGGAACGGTTCTCATCGGTAATTAAACGAATCTTCTTTTGGGCTGACATGTTCTACCTCATTCGCGTTAAAACCAAAACTCTGGCTTGACGCTAAGGTAGCAGTTTGGGATGCGCGGCAAGCGCCGAATAAGAAGGAAAAATCCGTCCATTTCACCCGGAAGCAGCTCTTGCTCCGGAGCGCCCACATAAGGGCGCATCTAAAAACGCGACGGGCAGATAAGGCTAAGGCAGCACCATGCGGAACACCGCGCCGCCCGCATTGCCCAGTTCGATATAGCCGTGACGACCGCCCATCTGATGCAATTCGGCGATTTTTTTTGCCAGATAAAGTCCCAGTCCGGTGCCGCGGCCACTCACTGCGGAAGGCGTCCCAACGCCCTCTTGCAATAGTTTCTCGGGAAAGCCGGCGCCGTCATCCGCGACTTCCAGCACCAGCATATTATCCTTTTCATATGCGGCGAGCCGCACCTTGGCACGCGCAAAACAGCAGGCATTGTGCAGGGCATTGGCGAGCGCCATGCGCACCAGTGCATCGTCAAAAAAAGCGATCACGGGCGCACTGCCGGAATCGATCACTATGCTCAAATGGGGAAACAATTCGCGATATTCCGCTGCCAGTATCGACAGGAAATCGGCCGCATTAACCGAATCCGGGTTCACACTCAGCAAGTCGTTCGCCTGCCGGTGCACCAGCAACATGTCGGACAGTCGGCGCGCGGCGTTCATCGCGATCACCATCTCCTGTTGCGCATCCCCCCGCTTGCCCAACAACAGGGACAATTCGGCCAGTTGATTCTTCACATCATGCACGACGGCGGTGTACAGATCATTCATAGCCCCCCCTTTCCATCATGCGTTCAATTGCTTAAGCAGGCCATCAATCTGCGCAAGTTTGGGATGGTTGGGTGCAATCTGCACGAGTCCGTCGCGGTATTGCAAACAATCGACCAGCTTATCCGGGCTGTTGCCATTGCGCACCAGATCAAGCGCGATCACCAGTGCGGCATTACCCACGATTTGCACATTGTTCGGCAGGCGATCCGCGGCCTGACAAAGCAATTTGATCGCCTCTTCCAGTTGCCCCGCTTCCGCCTTGCGCACGCCCTCGTTATTCAGCAGGATCACCTCTCTCGAACTCTCCTCTATCATTGCCGTGGCTTCCGTAGCATCCTTGCCCGCCGCGGTCAGCACTTCATGCACTTTATTTTTGATCGACTCGTCTTCCTGATTGTTTTGTATGGCGTGACGCAACAATTGCGTCGCCTCTTCTTCCTTTCCCATGGCAAAACACGCATCCGCCAATGAAACCACGGCTTGCGCGGATAGTTTGCCCAAATCACCGTGCTCCATCGCTTTTGCCAAAGCGGCTTCAGCTTTTTCATGATTTCCCGCAGCGTGATGCGCCACGCTTTCCGTTGCCGCCAGCACCACCGTGCTGTGCGCATCCTTAAAGCTTTTTTGCGCATCCGCCACCACCGTCAGCGCCTCCGCTGCCTTACCCTGATTGACCAGCGCCTTGGACAATACCGCGTAATCGTTGGCCTGACGCACGGGAGAATACTTGTGTTTTTGCAACGCCTGGCGCATTACGGTTTCCGCTATCTCGGGCTTGCCTGAGCTGACCGCCAATTCGCTCAGTTCGCGGATACGGCTCATCGTGCCAGGGGACACTTCGCGCGCCTTTTGCAGCACCTCCATAGCGGCATGTTTTTCGCCGGATGACGCCAGCAACTTGCTCAACAAATCGTAGGCCGCCATAAACTGGGGGGATTCGGCCAAAATTTCCCGCGCCAGTTTTTGCGCCTCATCTTTTTTATCCAGATCGCACAACGCTTTTGCCAGCCCCAATTTCGCCCACCCGATAGGCCGTAGCGCCACAATTTCGCGGTACAGATCCGCCGCTTCCTGCGAACGTTTGGCGTGCATCAGCGCCGCCGCTTTGGCTTTACAAAGTTCAACGAAGTATTTGTCCTTGTTGGCCAGCTTTTTATCGCATTCAAGCACCACGCGCGCCCAATTCTTGGCGTCGGTCGCCCTGTCTATCAGCGCAAAATATTCCTGCCTCTCCAGCAGCTTCTCCAGGCGGGAGTTGAATTGTCCGGCGGTAAAAGGCTTGAGCAAATAATCGTCCGGCGCACACTCGGAAGCGGAAACCACTTTTTCGTAGGCCTGCTCGGCGGTGATCATCACAAAGATGGTGTTGCGGGTAATCAGGTCGTTGGTGCGCAAATATTCCAGGAACTGCTGTCCGTCGGTGCCCTCACCCAGCGAATAATCGCACAAAATGACGTCGTATTTATTCGCCGCCATGCGCTCCAGCGCATCTTTTATGTTTCCGACCAAATGCAGTTTGGCAAAACCGGCAGTGGACAGCGACATGCGCAACTGCGAGCGCATACCTTCCATGTCATCGATGATTAACACCCACTTTTCGGCAATATCGCTATTGAAAGTCAAAACTTACCCTATTCACAAATAACGGAAATATTATGTCTCTGCTTCAGCCAAGCGCAACACCTTGAAGATAACTTCAACGGAAAAACCGCGGGATTGCAAAAAACGAATCTGCCTGGCTTTTTCTTTTGCATCACCGGGAATGCTATCAAATTTTTTTCGCCACACCTCGCGCGCCACATCCAGCTCGGATTGTTTTAATTCCGGCAACGCCGCGTCGATCAAATTATCAGTAATACCCTTTTGCTGCAACTCATGCACGATGCGCTGCATGCCGAAACGGCTGCGTTTGGCATGGACCAACTGAGCTGCGGCACGCGCATCCGAAAGCCAGCCGCGTGCTGCCAAGTCATCCAGAACCGCCTCCAGATCATCCCCCTCTTGAGCATACAGCGACAGTTTGTTGTGCAGCTCCGCCCGGCTGTACTCACGTCGCGCCAGATACCGTAATGCCCTGGCGCGCAATGATATTTCTGGTTTTCTCCGCATCCCGAGCCCGGCTCAGAATTATCCGGCGTCTTTCGCGCTTGCTTTAGCTGCTTTACCCGCCGGCTTTTCAGCCGTCTCGATCAGCGCCACACCCAGCGCTTCACGCACTTTGTTTTCTATTTCAATGGCAATGGCCGGATTGCTTTTCAAAAACTCGCGCGCATTGTCCTTGCCCTGGCCGATCTTCTCGCCCTTGTAGGCGTACCATGCGCCGGATTTTTCGACCAGCTTATGCAGCACACCCAGTTCGATCACTTCGCCTTCGCGCGAGATGCCTTCCCCGTAGAGAATATCGAAATTGGCTTCCTTGAACGGCGGCGCGACTTTGTTCTTGACCACTTTGACGCGGGTCTCGTTGCCGATGACTTCGTCGCCCTTCTTGATCGCGCCGGTGCGGCGGATGTCCATGCGCACCGAGGCGTAGAACTTGAGCGCGTTGCCGCCGGTGGTGGTTTCGGGATTGCCGAACATCACACCGATCTTCATGCGAATCTGGTTGATAAAGATGACCATGGTATTGGAGCGATTGATATTGGCCGTCAGTTTGCGCAAGGCTTGCGACATCAAACGCGCATGCAAGCCCATCTGCGCATCGCCCATCTCGCCCTCGATTTCGGCCTTGGGCGTGAGCGCGGCAACCGAGTCCACCACCACGATGTCCACCGAACCGGAGCGCACCAGCATATCGACGATTTCCAGCGCTTGTTCGCCGTTGTCGGGCTGCGAGATCAGCAGGTCTTCCACTTTTACGCCGAGTTTTTGCGCGTACTGCGGATCAAGCGCGTGTTCCGCGTCGATAAAGGCGGCGGTGCCGCCCATTTTTTGCATCTCGGCGATCACTTGCAGCGTCAGCGTCGTTTTACCGGAAGATTCCGGGCCGTAGATTTCAATCACGCGGCCGCGCGGCAAGCCGCCCACGCCCAGTGCGATGTCCAGCCCCAGCGATCCGGTGGAAACGACTTGAATATCTTTGGCCACGTCATGTTCGCCCAAACGCATGATGGAACCTTTGCCAAACTGTTTCTCTATCTGGCTCAATGCCGCCGCGAGCGCTTTGCTTTTGTTTTCATCCATGCTCATTCCTTTCAAAAATTGGGTTGCGATTGTCGCATATCTCAATGGCAGTCTGAACGCTCATCCTGGAAAAAGTAGCTCCCCGGGATAAACTCGATTGGATATTCCCGTTAAAACATTCTTCCCATAGGCGGTCTACTGCCCGATGACGGCTTGCCGCCGGCAAGCGCATCCCCGAGCACAATCTGATCGCCCGCCTTAAGGTCGCCGCCGGTGATTTCGGTGTTGCGGTTGTCCGTAATACCCAGCGTGACATTCACCGGCAGCAAGGCGCTGCCGTTCAAAATATACACCGTGCCCGAAAAAGCATCGCGCTTGGGCTTGCCGGGCTTGGCCGTCGCGGCGTCCGCGCCGTTTTGCTTGGCGGGCTCCGCATTGACCGGCTTGAAGCGCAACGCCGCATTGGGAACCAACAGCACATCTTTGCGCTCTTCCACCGCGATGCTCACATAAGCCGTCATGCCCGGCATCAGAATCTGCCCAGGGTTGTTCACATTCACGACCACATCGTAAGTCACCACGTTGGACTGTATGGTGGGGCTCAGGCGTATCTGCCTGACCTCGCCTTTGAAATTGCGTCCCGCGTAAGCATCGACCGTAAACCTCACGGTTTGACCGACACGGATGCTGCCGATGTCCGCCTCGGCAAAGTTCGCATCGATCTGCATTTTGGATAAATCCTGCGCGATCTTGAACAAGGTTGGGGTCTGCAAGCTGGCCGCCACGGTCTGCCCGACATCCACCGAACGGTCCACCACCACACCCGCAACCGGCGAACGGATGACCGTGTAAGCCAGATTGGCCTGGTCTTTTTCCACGGCGGCGTGCGCCAGTTGCAATTGCGCCTCGGCGGATTTTTTCGCCTGCACCGCAGTATCCAGTTCCTGCCGTGAGATATATTCCTGTGCGAACAGGCTGCGCAAGCGCGCCTCGTTCGCCGTCGCCAGTTCCAGTGTGGCGGCGGCGCTTTGCACATTGGCTTTGCTTTGTTTTTGCTGCGCCGCCAGCAGCGCATCATCCAGTTCCAGCAACACCTGCCCTTTTTCCACCTTGCTGTTGAAATCAACATACAATTTTTTGACCGTGCCGGAGACCTGCGTCCCCACGTTTACCAGAGACACGGGATTGATCGTGCCATTCGCGGACACGACTTGTTTAACATCCCCCTTGGCGACAACTTGAGTGCGGTATTGCTGGTCCGACGCAGCGGCATAAAACTGCCGATAGGCAACGACGCCGCCTGCGCCGACCAGCGCCAGAACGAGCAATACGGCAACGGAGCGGGATGGTTTTTTCATGGCTGACTCTTTTCTGGTGGTTGCCCCGTGCTCACACCGGGCGTTGACAACATTTTCGCATCCAGACTGCCCATCGCCTGGGCCAGCACCGCGCGCGATATATTCCAGTTGAAGGATGCTTGCACCCGTTGCTGGCGCGCATTCGCCAGAGCGCTTTGGGCGACCAGCACGTCGAGCAGATTCCCCACACCCGCCTTGTATCTGGCCGATGCCGCACGCTCGGATTGCTCGGCGCTACTCAGCAGATCGGCGCTGCTGCGCATGCTTTCAGAAGAAGTGCGCAGACTTTGATACGCATTCCAAACCTCCAGCACGATTTGGCGTTGCAATTGCTCGCGTTGCGCGCGTTTGCTTTCCACCTGCGCTTCAGCCGCAAATACGCGATTGCCCGCAGCGTGACCGCTATAAAGCGGCACATTCAAATTCAGCGACAAGTTATACGTGTTGCCGGGGGAAAGTACATCGCTGCGCGAATTCGTCCCCGACGCTCCCAGGGTTAAGGTAGGCCGGTCGGACGCGCGCGCCGCCTCCACATTGGCCTGTGCCGCCACCACCTGCGCTTCGGCGGCCAGCAAATCGGGACGCCGCTTGCCGGCCTCGGCGATCAAGGCATCGACATTTTGTTGGAAATCGAACGGCAGTTCAAACTCACCGGCCTCGACCAGATTGACCGGGCGGTTGGCATTGCGTCCGATCACATTCGCCAAATTTCCTTGCGCGCTGCGCAAGCTCCCTTCCGCCTGGATACGAGTCAAACCGGCTTGCGAATAAGCGGTCTGCGCCTGCAATTTATCCGCCGGGGTGCCTGAACCAACGTTGTGTTTGAGCGTCGCCGCATTGAGGCTTTCCCGGCTGGAGCGCTCCGCCTCAAGCGCCGATGCCAGCGTCGCGCGCGCCGCCTGCACCTGATAGTAAGCTTGCACGGCGGACAGAAACAAGGTCTGCACGGTGTTGTCCTGGGTGGCGCTTGCCGCCGCGAGCAACTGTCTGGCATTTTCCAGCGCCGCACCGCGCGCGCCAAAATCATAGACCAGATAGCTCAGCGTTAACGCCACACTCTTTGTATCGACGGGGGAAATAGCGCCAGCCCTGTCGTTCCAGTTGCGCGTGACGCCCACCGCGCCATTGACGGCTGGACGGTACGCGGCTTGTGCAATCGCCAGTTGCGCCTCCTGAAAACGGGCATTCGCCCACGCTAGCCGGGTCTGTGGATTGCCGCACAACGCCAGCTCGACCACCTCCGTCAAACCAAGCACAGCAGTCTCGGCCACGGGTTGGCAAGGCTCGGGAGGCAACAACTCGCCCGCATGCGCGCAAGACATCACGGCGCTTACGAGGAATGGCAAACACATCGGCTTAATTTTTTCTATTGCTCGCATATCGGCAAAGTATCTCACATAAAAACACGACACAAGTCCGCTGAAAAATTTCCCCCACAATAAATTCGGATCGCCTCCGTTATAATGCCGCGCATGTCAGCTATCCAACTCCTCCCCGACCTGCTCATCAACCAGATCGCCGCCGGCGAAGTGATCGAGCGCCCCGCCTCCGCACTGAAAGAACTGCTGGAAAACAGTCTGGATGCGGGCGCAACAGACATTGTTGTACAACTCGAAGGCGGCGGCATCAAGCTGCTGCGCGTGCGCGATAACGGTGTCGGCATTGCAGCGGAACAATTGCCGCTGGCGCTGATGCGCCACGCCACCAGCAAGATCGCCTCGCTAGCCGATTTGCAACGCGTCGCCAGCATGGGCTTTCGCGGCGAAGCTCTGGCGAGCATCGCCTCGGTGGCGCAGGTCACACTGACCAGCCGCCACTCGGAAGCGCCGCATGCATGGAAAATCGAAGCGGTGGACGGCACACAGAGCGCAGCCTCTCCGGCTGCCCATGCGCAGGGCACCAGCATCGAAATGCGCGAGTTGTATTTCAACACCCCCGCACGGCGCAAA
>CAZXDK010000044.1:0-17712 GCA_964639585.1 uncultured Gallionellaceae bacterium
CTTTGACCTTGATATTTATTTTGGTTCACGGCACGATGCGCGCATGAATAGACTTCTTCTACAGCCTCGTTAGAGGTCATCAGATGCCATGCCATTACCCATACGTTTGTATGGCTACCTCGCCCCGCATGTGCTAGTCTTTCCACATGAGCAAGGTACGGTTTGAGTGGGATACAGACAAAGATGCCGAGAACCAGAAAAAGCACGGTGTGCCTTTTTCCCTAGCACAGTACGCTTTCGCTGATCCCAAACGTGTTATTGCCGAAGACCTTGCCCACAGCAAAACCGAGAAGCGCTTCTTTTGTTTTGGCGAGGCTGACGGCGGCATACTCACTGTGCGGTTTACCTATCGCAGTGGGGTAATTCGAATTTTTGGAGCTGGCTACTGGCGTAAAGGAAAGGCTATTTATGAAAACCAAAATTAAATATACCAACGAGCCTCTTGAGGCTAAAGTTATTATGGATTTTCTCCCTCCGCCCGAGGAGCTCGCGTTCCGAGAAGAGGGGGTTAAAGTGACAATCGCCCTGAGCAAAAAGAGTGTCGATTTTTTTAAGTCTGAAGCTTCAAAACATCATACGCAATATCAGCGCATGATCCGTAAGCTGATCGACAGTTATGTTGAGACTTATGCAGAACCTCTAACCCGTCGCTCAAGAGGGACAGGCCAGAAGCGGCCTGCCCCTTAGTTTCACGTTGACGCTGTAGAAAAACTCAAAATCGCGAAAGTCGCCCCATGAAGAATCAACAAGTTGCCGTGCCTGCTTTTGTTAAAAATAGAGTTTTTCTACAGCCTCGTTAGATATTGCAACTTTCAGGATGAATTGTCGCAAACCACGAAACTCATCCATATCGTTCAAAAAATGAGTATAAATATGAATTCGCAGCAAGTACCACAAAAGGCGTTGGAAGACATCAAGGTCAATGTAAAACTGAAACTTGCGGCAGCGTGGGCGAGTTTTATGTTTCTATACATCTATGTAGATTATTTTCACTTGTACATGCCGGGTTCCATAAAAGATTTAATATTGGGTAAAGTGTTTGAATTTGAAATTACTCAAGCATTTCTGTTAGTAGTACTAGCCTCAGTGACAATTCCAGCTCTAATGATTTTCCTCTCTGTCGTCTTGGCGGCTAAGATCAGTCGCTGGACAAACATCATCGTGGCCACGGTTTATATTCCTTATACGTTAATTAATTTGGTAGGAGAAGCTTGGCTTCACATGATATTTGGTGCTGCTGTAGAAGTCATTCTTCTTCTACTAATTATCTGGTATGCATGGAAGTGGCCTAAACAGGAAGCATGAACCGCCCCCATGTTTTTCGAACTCCTCAACTTTACGTTAGCCGTCTTACAAAACGCCATTTTTCATTACGCCCAACCCGGCAGACAAGAGGCATTATTCCTTGTTGCCGCTACTGCGCATATCCGTGATGCGCCAGTTTCTCGATGTTGTGTACCAAGCAATACAAGGCAATTCGGAATTGAATTGGTGATTGATTTATTCCACACTGTCGTGTAAACATTAATACCAGTGCAATATCCATGAACGAGAATTGAAATATTACCCGCAGGCACGACTTTTCATAATTACTTAAAAGAGGATGATTCTCATGAGCACTCAAGCAACTCCACTCACTCCCGAGGAAGTCAAAAACATCGATGCCTATTGGCGCGCGTGTAACTATCTTGCGGCGGGCATGATCTATCTGCGCGAGAATCCGCTGCTCAAAGAGCCGCTCAAACTCGAACACATCAAGAACCGTTTGCTCGGACACTGGGGCGCGAGTCCCGGCTTGGCCTTCGCCTACATTCACATGAATCGCCTGATCAACAAATACGATCTGGATGCGATATTCATGGCGGGCCCAGGTCACGGTGCGCCCGGCGTATTGGGCCCGGTGTATCTGGAAGGCCGCTACAGCGAGGTGTACCCGAACAAGGGTGAAAACGAGGAAGGCATGCGCCAGTTCTTCAAAGAATTTTCGTTCCCCGGCGGCATCGGCAGCCATTGCACCCCGGAGACACCGGGGTCTATCCACGAAGGCGGCGAACTCGGCTACAGCGTATCGCATGCGTTCGGTGCAGCCTATGACAACCCCGATTTGATCGTGACCGTAATGGTAGGCGACGGCGAATCGGAGACAGCTCCGCTGGCAACGTCCTGGCATTCGAATAAATTCTTGAATCCTATCCGCGACGGCGCAGTGCTGCCCGTCTTGCACCTCAACGGCTACAAGATCAACAACCCGACCATTCTGTCGCGCATCTCGCACGAGGAACTGGAAGACCTGTTCAAGGGTTATGGCTGGACACCTTACTTCGTCGAAGGCAGCGATCCCGCCACCATGCACCAGCGCATGGCCGCAGTGATGGAAGAATGCGTACTGGAAATCCGCCGCGTACAACAGGAAGCGCGCAGCAGCGGCAAACCGGTACGTCCGCGCTGGCCGATGATCGTGCTGCGTTCGCCCAAGGGCTGGACTGGCCCCAAAGAAGTGGATGGCAAAAAAGTCGAAGGCTTCTGGCGCGCACACCAAGTGCCAATCGGCGACGTCAAAACGCCTGAGCATTTCGCCAAACTGGAAGAGTGGCTCAAGAGTTACAAAGTGTCCGAGTTGTTCGATGAGAACGGCACGCTACGTCCCGAACTGAAAGCATTGGCTCCCAAGGGAGATCGCCGCATGAGCGCGAATCATCACGCCAACGGCGGCCTGTTGCGCAAAGCGCTACACATGCCGAATTGCAAAGACTACGCCATCGAGGTGAAGAAACCCGGCACCACTACCGCCGAGAACACCCGTCCGCTGGGCAAGTTCCTGCGCGACATCATGCGCGACAACATGAATAACTTCCGCGTGTTCGGCCCGGATGAGAACAGCTCGAACAAACTCGACAACGTGTATGAAGTCAGCAAGAAAACCTGGCTGGCCGATTACCTGCCGGAAGATGCGGGCGGCGGCGAACTGTCGCCGGATGGTCGCGTGATGGAAATGCTGTCCGAGCACACGCTGGAAGGCTGGCTGGAAGGCTATCTGCTCACCGGGCGTCACGGCTTCTTCTCCACCTACGAAGCCTTCGTGCACGTGATCGACTCGATGTTTAACCAGCACGCCAAATGGCTCGCGATGTCCAAAGATGTGCCATGGCGCGCACCGGTTTCCTCGCTGAACCTGCTCATCACCTCCACCGTGTGGCGCCAGGATCACAACGGCTTCACCCATCAGGATCCCGGTTTCCTCGATCTGGTGGTAAACAAGAGCCCGGAAGTCACGCGCATCTACCTGCCGCCCGATGTGAACTGCCTGTTGTCGGTCGCCGACCATTGCCTGAAGAGCACCGATTACATCAACGTCATCGTCTGCGACAAACAGAAACACCTGCAATTCTTGGATATGGATGCCGCAATCAAGCATTGCACCAAAGGTATCGGCATCTGGGATTGGGCATGCAACGATCAAGGCGTTGAACCCGATGTAGTGATGGCCAGCGCGGGCGACATCCCGACCAAGGAAGCATTGGCCGCAGTCGTGCTGCTACGCGAAAACTTCCCGGAACTGAAAATACGCTACATCAACGTGGTCGATCTGTACAAGCTGTCTCCGCACAGCGAGCATCCCCACGGTCTGACCGACCGCGATTTCGACAGCCTGTTCACCAAGGATAAGCCGGTGATGTTCAATTTCCACGGTTACCCTTGGCTGATCCACCGCCTCGCCTATCGCCGCAATAACCACAAGAATTTCCATGTGCGCGGCTACAAGGAAAAAGGCAGCATCAACACCCCGCTGGAACTGGCTATCCAGAACCAGATCGACCGCTTCAGTCTGGTGATCGACGTGATCGACCGCATCCCTGCATTGCATGTGGCGGGCGCGCACGTCAAAGAGAAGATGCTGAACATGCAGATCGACTGCCGCAACTACGCTTACGAGCACGGCATCGACTTGCCCGAGGTCGACAACTGGACTTGGCCGTACTAGGAATGAGGAGCCAGGATTGAGGATTGAGGCGTTCAGCTTCGCCCCTCAATCCTAGTTCCTAAATCCTAGTTCCTAAGTCCTGAATCCTCAATCCTAAGTCCTCAATCCTCAGTCCCGCTTATGAAAACTATCCTCACCATCAACAGCGGCTCATCGTCGATCAAGGCCAGCCTGTTCGCTGCGGACGGCTCGCGGCGGAATTTTCGCTATGACCATCTGCGCGATCATGCGCCTGCGTTCGACCAGTTAATGAACGAGCTGGACGGGCATAGTCCGTCCATTATCGGGCATCGTTTCGTGCATGGCGGCGAGATTGTGGATGCGGCCCGGTTGGTTGATGCGACGGAACGCGCGCGGCTGGAAAGCATTATTCATCTTGCCCCGCTGCATCTGCCGGGCAATTTGCTGGGACTGGATTTGTGCAGGCAGCGTTTCGATGTGCCGCAAGTCGCCTGCTTCGACACGGCCTTTCACACCACCCTGTCCGACTTCGCCAAACGTTTGCCGATACCGCAGGAACTCGGCCTGCGCCGCTTCGGTTTTCACGGTTTGAATTACGCTTACATCGCCAGCCGTCTTCCCGATATTCTGGGCGAGGCAGCTTACGGCAAAGTCGTCGTTGCGCATCTCGGCAGCGGCGCAAGTTTATGCCTGCTGGAAAATTTAAAATCGGCCGATACCACCATGGGTTACACACCCGCCGGCGGCATCACGATGGGCACCCGCAGCGGCGATCTCGATCCCGGCGTGATGCTGGAACTATCCAAGCGCTATGATGCATCCAAGTTAAGCGATATCGTGTTTCACAAGATGGGAGTGCTGGCCTTATCCGGCAACGAGAGCAGTGAAATGAGCGACTTGCTTGTCAGCGGCAGCGCGCAGGCGAAATTCGCGGTCAGCTATTTTTGCCGTCAGGTGCGCGCCGCTATCGGCAGTCTTGCCGCAAAATCCGGCGGCATCGATGCGCTGGTATTCACCGGCGGCATCGGCGAGCATGCTGCCGCAATCCGCGCGGAAATTTGCGCCCCGCTGGATTTTCTCGGTTTTTCGCTGGACGCTAACGCAAACAGCAACACATCGGTTAGAATCGAACGCGCGGGAACCAAGCCTGTCCTGGTCGTCCCCGCCGACGAAGAAGCCATGATTCACGGCCTCTGTCTCACCTTCAATCACCGAGCGACTTAATGCCATGAATACGACAACCGCCCCTATCGATGAACGCCGCCAGCACCATCAAGTTCGCGAAATATTTGTTCAGGCCTGTGAATTGCTGGCGCCGATAGTCGCCGGCAACGACACCGTTAAAACAGTATCGAATTTCGCCATGGCGCACATGGTGCAGGAACACTTTCCCGAACTCACTTCCGCCGAAGTCCATATCGTCATCATTACCGTTGAAAAAATGCACAGGGAAGAACGCATACACGCGATACTGAATAAAAAAGGCTGATCCTTAATTTCCGCCCGCTTGCGGGAGCGCAGAAATAATGGAATGCCCCCTGCGTGACGATTGCCGTCATGAAATGGAAACGGAATAATAGCCAAGGATAAACTTGATTAACGTGAAACTCGCGTAGCGATTCGATGCCTCCTCTCCCTCCGGGAGAGGATAGCGGTGAGGGAAACGGGTATGGCAAGTTTCATTATCATGGGTGCACACTTGTCATGCCCGTTAGGCGAATGCCAGCCGCAGCACTTGCGCCAGGTGTTGCGATTCGCGCGCGGCGCCATCGCGGATCTGGTGACGGCAACTTGTTCCGTTGGCGATCAACAGCGTATCCGGATTAGCCGCGCGCACCTCTGGAAACAGCGCGAGTTCGCCCATCCGCATCGACACTTCGTAATGTTCGGCTTCCATGCCAAAAGAACCGGCCATGCCACAACAGCTCGACTCAATAAACTCAACCTGCAACTCTGGCACCAAGCCCAATACCTTGCGCATTGCCCCCATCGCACCAAAAGCCTTCTGATGGCAGTGCCCGTGAACCAGCACTTTTGCAGCCATGGGCTTAAGCTGTAATGCAAGACGCTTGGCGTCGTGTTCGCGGGCGAGAAACTCCTCCAGCAGCAAAGCAGACTTGGCTATCGCCGCCACACGTACGCCCAGCCCCAATGCGTAATATTCATCGCGCAGCATCAGCAGGCAGGATGGCTCCAGCCCGATGACGGGAAGCCCGCGATCGACAAAAGGCCAAAGTGCATCCAGCAATCGCGCTGCCTCGGTGCGGGCTTGGTCTATCAGGCCGTTTGAAAGGAAGGTGCGGCCGCAGCACAGCGGACGCTCTCCTTTTGCAGCCTGCGCGATATGCACCGTATAGCCCGCCGCCTGCAGAACCTCCAGCGCAGCCTGAGCAATTTGCGGATCGAGATGATTGGAAAATGTATCCACCAACAGCACGACTTCACGCGCATTTTCATGCTCCTGACAGACTCGCGCTGCCGATGATAAGAAATTGCGTGCAGCCGCTTTCGGCAGCGAGCGTTTGGCGGCGATACCCAGCCAGCGCTCCATGGCTTTGGCCAGCAGCGGAATTCGGGTGCGGATTGGATGTAGCCAGTTAAACCGTTTCAAGTAGCCCGCAAAATGCGGCATATAGGCGAACAGGCGCTCGCGCAACGGAATGCTACCCAGCCCTGCCCAGCGTTGCGCCAAGGCTTCGGTGCGCAGCAGCGCCATGTCGGCGCCGTTCGGGCATTCAAGTTTGCAGCCCTTGCAGCCGACGCATAAATCCATGGCGGAAGCCAGTTCCTGCCCGATAAATGGCCGCGCGCCGTATTTGCCATCGAGCGCGGCCTTGAGCGTGGCAGCGCGGTGCTGCGTCGAATGCTGCTCGTCATGGGTGACCCGGAAACTGGGGCACATCACACCTTTTTCAGCGCGCTGGCATTGGCGCTTGCCGGTGCATACCGCCGCAGCCTTGGCATAGGCGCCGCTCCCGGTAGACGCCGGTGTTGCGGCCTCATCCGCACCAAAACTGCCGTAACTGCCATGGCTATCGTAGGCCGACCAATCGAGCCCTAACTTTATCTGCGAGATTTTTTCATTCATGATGCATATCCATGTTTGTTTATGCGGCGAGACGGCGAACAATACAATACGGCGCTTGGGCAATTTCATGCGCCCCCAATTGCATGTGCTAAACCCGGTATCCCTCTTCCATTAACACCCGCCGCACAGCAGGCCGTTGCAGCATGCGCCGGTAATGTGCCAAACAATTCGGCGGCAGTTCCAATTTGATCTTGTCCGCCCAAAATTCAACATAGAACAACGCGGCATCGGCGATGCTGAAGCTGCCGACAACATAATCCTTGCCTCCCAGTATTTCATCCATCACGGCAAAACCCTTTGCGACGATCTCGCGCCCGCGCGCCTGCACCGCCTCATATTCCGCTTCATTGTTCGTGTAATTGGAAGTGGTGAAGATGCGGGTGTAGCCCTGCCCGTGCAGGCTGCCGATCACGTAATCCATGGTTTCGATGACACGCACTTCGCCGTCGATTTCTTCCGGCAGCAACCCGGCCTTGGGATAACGACGCGCCAACCACCAGGCAATGGCCTGAAATTCGGTGATAGATGAGCCGTCATCGCGCACCAGTGTGGGGACAGTTGCCTTGGGATTGACCGCAAGATTTTCCGGCTTGAGCTGGTCGCCTGCCATCAGGTTGACCAGATAGACCTCGAACGTTAGTTCCAGCTCTTCCAGCAGAATATGGATGCCGGTCGAGCATGAGCCTGGTGTCATGTAAAACTTCATTATCTAATTTCCAGAAAAATTGATTGCGCTGCCGGCTAAGCAAACGGCGGAAATTGCGCGACAAGAAATTCAGAATAGATTAAAAAGCAATTCGCATGCCCGAAATGCAAGTCGATTTGCCCCGCGTTCTTCGTGTTCACGGCGACAAGAATTTTCCCGTTTGCGGATGGTTGAATATTGTTGCGCTCAAACTGTTCCGGCATGTTTTCTCCCCAATGCATCAGGCTCAGCCTTAACGAAAATTTTCGCGAGCCCATTGATATATTTCCGTATGAAGCAAATATCTGCCGAATCAGATTGCAGAAATTGCCTTGGGGAATGGCATCATGATTGAAACGTTGCATATAGCTTGTCACGAAAGCGACAAAGAGCAAGCATCACGCCGATAAAATAAAACAGAACTGCAGCCGGTTTCTTCACTACAACTTCAACCGCAGCTTGGCACTACACAATTTATTTCTCGAAATCCAATCCCCGAAAAACCGAGCAGCGTTTGAATGCCTCCAAATCCGGCGGCAATTTTTTTTGATGGCAGTATTTGGATACTAATTTAGTCAGCCCCTTGATGTCCCGACCAGAGGCGGTCGGAAAAATATCCGCCAGCTTCAACAGCAAGGCCTCATCAACGGCCAGTTCAAATTGCTCTGTCATCACTTGCCAAATACGCCGTCTAGCCTCAACCCCGGGATGATGATATTTGATAAGAGCAATGCAACGGGAAATAATTGCCTCGTCGATGTCATCTACCCGGTTGGTCGTCAAAAATAACAGGCCGTTGAAGTATTCCAATACGCGCAAAAATACGCCGACTACTGCATTGGTGGCGATATTGTCATCGCGCCGGCGGATATAAACATCGGCTTCATCAATCAACATGACCGCCCCCCAACGCTGGGCCCGGGTAAGAACATCTTTCAGCGCGGTTTCCATCGCGGCGACATTGAGTCCGAGTTGACCGGAATGCACGCGATATAAAGGACGCCTTATTATTTCGGCATAAACCTCGGCAGTAAGCGTCTTCCCTACGCCGGCCGGGCCGGCGCACAGCACGGTTGTCCCCCCGGACTTGCCCTCAATAATATCGTCCATCAGCACATCCATTTCGGCGGTGAGAATGTCGATCAGATCGGTCTGCTCTTCCGGCAATATGAGCTTGCTTTTCAACTCGGGTTGATACGCATACGGCGCAATATCGTTCACATGCACCCACAGATAATGGTGCAACTCCAAGTGAAACATCAGGATGTAGAAATGAACCGGCAACTGGGTGAAAATGCCTTTGGGCATAAGTGCCTGCAGTTTTTCCACTTCGTCATCGGACTTGAAGCGCAAGCTTTTTGAAGCGCGGCGCAAATAGCGGCCGAGAATATCGCCGTTAGTATCAAGGCCAAGCACGCGATCAACAATAATTCCCTCATCGTTGACCAGACGCGCGCTGCCTCCCCCGGAGGACAACACCACAACATCTTTGCGCGACCAGTCGGTATCGCGGTGTGTGGCGCTTGGATTTTCGGCATAGTAGCCGATGCCATGACCGGAAAACTGTGCGCCGTACCGGATCCGCCAGTCGAAGTAGCGCTCGGCGGCCTCGTCATAAGTGCGGATTAGCTCCTGAGTTTCTTTTATGTACCCCTTGGCCGCAAAAATTTCAGCCACTGTGCGGTTGCATAAGTCTCGCGACAGGATCATCAAAGTTACACTGGCCAGGCGACCTTTCGCATTACTCTTTAACTCAATCAGGACTCGCCCGCTCTCCTCGTTGGATGGCGGCGTGTAATCAATTCGCGTGACCACCCATGCGGTGGGTTTGCCGGTAATTGCCGCACTAAACAACCAGCCGCGAATAGCATCCTTGATCAGATAACTGGCTATGGCAGGGATAAGCGGCTCCAGATCATCGCCATCAAAACGCTCGCCTGCATCGTGCATCGCGTATTGCAAAGTTGCCAATTGTGCTGCACTGGCGCGCTCATCGGCATCACCACGCGCATAAATCTCGCGCAGAAAATCAATTTCCACATCTGTCAATTGACTGAATTGAACCTCGACGCTGTTGCCGAAGCGCAGTTGCTCATTCAATCCCTCCAATCGTGGAAACACCTTGATCATCGCCTCAACATGAGGACGCTCAATACGCATCTTCAATTTTATCTCCCGTTTTAAAGAGTACTCCCTGGACCTTAGGGCGCTTTTATAAATGCAGATTTCGCCCCAATGCAAGGCGTGGAAAAAAGTGGGATGGCTAGTAGTTTCATCAGCCGGGATGAAATATGGATTTTTGAAAGTGGCCTTTATTCTTTTTGAGCCCGAATCAACTTTCAGATTAACCCTTGCTCTCCTACCGCAGAGGCCCCCTCTTCCCAACTTCGCACGCAGAGAAGAGGAGGAAACGCAACTCAGCAGTCCGGTTTATCCACTGGCTTCACATTCCAAATCTCTTTGGCGTATTGCGCGATGGTGCGATCACTCGAAAACTTACCCATATTCGCCACGTTGAAAATAGACTTTTTCACCCACAGGTCTTGATCCCGGTAGGCGGCTTCAACCTTTTCCTGACAAGCGATGTAAGAAGCATAGTCCGCCAGCAAAAGGTATTGATCGCCACGATGCAGCAAGTTGTCTATGATCGGTTTAAAACGATCCGGCTGGCTGGGCGAGAAAAATCCGGAACCTATCATGTCCAGCACTTCACGCAGTTCGGCGTTGGCGTTGAAATAATCCCAAGGCTGATACCCTTGGGCGCGCAAATTCGCCACCTCCCCGGTGGTCAATCCGAATATGAAAATATTCTCCCAGCCCACTTCCTCGCCAATCTCAATGTTTGCACCGTCCAGGGTGCCGATAGTCAACGCACCGTTCAATGCCAGCTTCATGTTGCCTGTTCCTGATGCTTCGGTTCCGGCGGTAGAAATTTGTTCGGACAAATCTGCTGCCGGAACGATGATTTCCGCTGTAGAAACATCGTAATTGGGAATAAACGCAACCTTCAGGCGCCCGCCCACTTGCGGATCGTTGTTGACCACATCGGCGATGTCGTTGATGAGTTTGATGATGAGCTTGGCCACCGTATAGGCGGGAGCGGCCTTGCCGCCAAAGATCACCGTGCGTGGCACACAATCGCCGCCGTGACGCAGACGGTTGTAGAGCGTAACGACATGCAACACATTAAGCAGTTGCCGCTTGTATTCGTGGATGCGTTTGATTTGCACATCAAACAGCGTATCCACGTTCACCTCCAGATTGATTTTCCGTTTAATCAACTCAACCAGACGCATTTTATTGGCGCGTTTGATCGCCGCATATTCCTTGCGGAAAGCGGCGTCTTCCGCCAGCGGGATAAGCTGCTTGAGCTGGCTCAAATCCTTGAGCCAGGCTTTGCCGATGCGCGACGAGATCAGCTCCGCCAACTGGGTGTTCGATTGGTTCAACCAGCGGCGCGGTGTGATGCCGTTGGTCATGTTCACAATCTTGCCCGGATAAAAGCGGTCGAAATCGGCAAAAATGGTTTGCCTCATCAATTGCGTATGTATCTCGGCCACCCCGTTCACTTTGTGGCTGCCTACGATGGCGAGATGCGCCATGCGTATGCGCTTGCCGCCTTCTTCACCGATGATGGACATGCGCCGCATCACATCGCTATCGCCGGGATAGCGATGGCGCACCTCCTCCAGAAAGCGGCGGTTGATTTCGTAAATGATCTGCAAATGGCGCGGCAAAATATACTCAAACATCGCCACAGGCCATGTTTCCAGTGCTTCCGGCATCAGCGTATGGTTGGTGTAAGAAAATGTGCGGCGGGTGACATCCCAAGCCTTCTCCCACGGCAAGTGATGCATATCAATCAGAACCCGCATCAATTCGGCTATCGTGATGGCCGGGTGGGTGTCGTTCAACTGTATCGCCACCTTATCCGGCAACGCGTCGAAGTTGTCGTGATCTTTGAGATAGCGCACCAAAATATCCTGCAGCGATGCGCACGTGAAAAAATATTGCTGCTTCAAGCGCAACTCATGTCCCATCTGCGTAGAGTCGTCGGGGTACAGCACCTTGGACAAGTTTTCCGAACGGCCTTTATCTTCCACCGCCTTGATGTAATTGCCCTGATTGAAAAAGCCCAAATCGAAATCACGCGTCGATTTTGCCGCCCACAAACGCATATTGTTCACCGTGCGCGTGCCGTAGCCGGGGATGGGCGTGTCGTGCGCCATGGCCATCACATCATCCGTATCCATCCATTGATGACGGACAATCCCCTTATCGTCGGTGTATTGCGCCACTCGCCCGTGGAACTTCACCTGATACAACACTTCGGGACGCCCGAACTCCCAAGGGTTGCCGTAACGCAGCCAGTTATCCGGGTGCTCAACCTGACGGCCATCCTCGATATGCTGCTGAAACATGCCGTATTCGTAGCGAATGCCGTAGCCGTAACCGGGTAAATCCAACGTCGCCATCGAATCGAGGAAACACGCCGCCAAGCGTCCCAAACCGCCATTTCCCAAAGCCGCATCGTATTCCTCGTCGCGCAGTTTTTCCAACTCCACGCTCAACTCGCGCAAAGCTTCGTGCATAGGCTGTTCCACTTCCAGATTGTGCAGGCTGTTCATCAGCGAACGCCCCATCAAAAATTCCATCGACAAATAATAAACGCGCTTCGCATCTCCCTCGTAATAGCTGCTCATGGTTTGCATCCAGCGCTCGATCAAACGGTCGCGCACCACATAAGCCGCCGTCATATACCAATCGCGCATCGTCGCGTTGATCGACTCTTTGCCCACCGCATAAATAAGCCGCTCATCCAGCGCGTTTCTGACAGACAACCTATCGAATGCTTTTTCCAAATGACACACCAGTGGTTTTTTTGATTTAGTTGCCATGATCCATCCCTCTCCGTTGGTTGATTCGAGTCTTATACCCAAGCTGCGGGCTTATAAAATCCTGCCACGAAATCCGTACCCCTAACCGTACAAGCGTCGTCCGCGAATACGGGCGCGATGAGCGGCGCGTTGTTCGCTCTCGGTGAGCGGACGCGGTTTTTTGTCGGCGAAAGGATTCTTGCCCGCCTTGAATTCAACGCGCAGCGGCGTACCTTGCAGTTTGAAGGCATCGCAGAAACATTTTTCCAGATAACGCTTATAGCTGTCCGGCACTTTATCCAGCGCGCTGCCATGCACGATGATGAGCGGCGGATTGCTGCCGCCCTGGTGCGCATAGCGCATCTTGGGGCGGAAGATACTGCCGCGCGGCGGCTGTTGTTTTTCCACAGCGGCCAGCAACACGCGCGTGAGCTGCGGCGTCGCCATCTTCGCCATCGCGGCGGCATAAGCATCGTTCACCGACTTCAGCAGCGCGTCCACGCCCGTGCCGTTCAGGGCCGAAATGAAATGGTGTTTGGCGAAGCTCAAAAAATGCAGCTTGCGGTCGATATCGCGCTTGGCGGTGTCGCGTTTGTATTCATCCAGCCCGTCCCACTTGTTCACCGCGAGCACCAAGGCACGTCCGGTTTGCAACACGAAGTCGGCCAAATGCGCATCCTGCTCGGTGATCTGGTCGCGCGCATCCACCACCAACACCACCACGTTGGCATCTTCGATGGCTTGCAGCGTCTTCACCACGGAAAATTTTTCGATAGCCTCGTCGATCTTGCCTTTGCGGCGCACACCGGCGGTGTCGATAATGGTGTATTGCTTGCCACCGCGCTCGAAGTCGATGTATATGCTGTCGCGCGTGGTGCCGGGCTGGTCGAATGCGATGACCCGTTCTTCCCCCAGAATGGCATTGACCAGCGTTGACTTGCCCACGTTGGGGCGCCCGACAATCGCCAGTTTGGGATGATCGGACTTTTCCTCTGCGTATTCTTCTTGCGCGGGCAGCTCTTCCAGCGCCAGCTCTATCATCTCCGTGACGTTATCGCCATGCGCGGAAGAAATGGGGATGGGTTCGCCCAAACCCAATTCAAAGAAATCGTTGGTGACGCGCGCGCGCTGCATGCCCTCGGCCTTGTTTACCAATAACAACAACGGGCGTCCCGTTTTGCGCAGTTGCGCAGCGATGATTTTGTCTTGCGGCGTCATGCCTTCGCGCCCATCCACGAGAAACAACACCAGGTCGGCTTCGTCTATGGCCTGACGCGTTTGTTTCGCCATCTCGTGCAGGATGCCTTCCTTGGCAACCGGCTCCAGACCGCCGGTGTCCACCACCAGATATGGGCGTTCCCCTACCCTGCCGCGCCCGTAATGGCGGTCACGGGTCAGCCCCGGCAGGTCGGCAACAAGGGCGTCGCGGCTGCGCGTGAGGCGATTAAACAAGGTGGATTTGCCCACATTGGGACGACCGACCAGAACCAGTGTGGGGAGCATGATGGTTACGCTTTAATGAAGAAGAAGAGAATACAGGCTGCCATCGCCGGTTTGCACGAGCAAGCCATCGCCGTCGGCGACAGGCGCCGCGGGTATTGCGCTGCCATCGGTCATAAAGCGCGCCACGAAGCTGCCGTCGTCGCGATTCAATGCGTGCAAATATCCCTCAAAATCGGCGACCACCAAATAATTTTCCAGCGCCAGCGGCGCGCTTATTTTGCGCATGAACAGCCGGTCATTTTTCCAGTAAGAACTGCCGCCAAGTTTGTCCAGCGCTAAAACTGTCCCCATTGCGTCGCTTACAAACATATATTTGCGAGACATAATCAAGCCTTTATCGCTGGAAATGTCGCGCGTCCACAAGGCGCCGCCCTGATCCGCATCAAAACAGGCGAGCCGCCCCTGAAAAGCCACTGCGCACACCTGACTGTCATCCACGACGGGCAAACTGATAATGTCGCTGATACGCTCCAACTCTGTATTCCCGCGCGGCTGAGAAACCGACGATTCCCACACGATAACGCCATTGTGCAAGCCGATCGCCGCCAATTTTCCGGCAGCGAAGCCGCCGTACACAATGTCATTTCGAATCGTCACACCCACGTTGCTGCGCGCGACCAGCGCCGGCGTCGCGCGTTCATACAACCACAAACGCTTGCCATTCTGACTATCCAGTCCCGCGATCCGGCCATCTCCCGAGCGCACCACCACCACCCCGTCGGCGAATTTAGGCGCACTCAGCACCTCGCTGGATACTTTACTTTTCCAGCGCAATTGTCCCGTGCTTTCCGCGTAAGCCGCCACCTCGCCTTTTTCGCCCCCCACGAACACCTGCCCGTCGCCCGCGCCTACCCCGCCGGAAATGGCAAAACCGTTATTGATGCGCCACAGTTGTTTGCCGCTATTGCGTTCGAAACGATAAAGCTCGCCTTTGCTATTGGCCGCGAAAACGGACTCTCCGCTAACCACAGGGAGCAACACATTCCGCCCCATCTTGCCCACTCTTTGCTTCCAGCGCACTTCAAATTGGGCCGACGACTTGAAATTGCTCAGACTTGTCGGCTTGAGTTGCTCCTTGTCTCCGTCAGACGAACATCCTGCGGTGCAGGCCATCAGCAGCAATACGGCAATGCGGCAACGCAAACTCATTTGACGTCCCCGAGGCCTTCCAGCTTCAATTGCACCAGATTGCGATACATGCTCTTGGCCTCAATCTTGTCCAGCGCTTGTTGATAGGCCGCTTTCGCTTCCGCTTTCTTGCCTTGTGCACTCAGCACATCGCCTTTGAGGTCGGCGTACAGGCCGGTAAACGCATCCGGATGCGTCGCATTGAGTTGTTTGAGCGCCTCGTCGTAATTTTTTTCATCCAGCAAAATGCTCGCCAATTTCAAGCGCGCCGTATCCTGCAATCCGGTTTCGCCGGCATGCTCGATCACCCATTGCAATTGGGTTTTGGCGCGGGCGATGTCTTTCGCTTGCAGATTGGCCTGCACCGCCAACAATTGCGCGCGCGGCGCATAGGCGCTGCTGCCGAACTTGTCGACCAGCGCCGCCGCCGCATCATTCACGCGCTTGGGATCGCTGCTCATCGTTTGCTTTTCCACTTCGGCATACAGTTTGGACGCCTCGCCCGACTGTTGCGACTGCTGGCTTTTCCAGAACTGCATACCGGAAAATCCCAGCAACACGACCACCGCCGCGCCGATCAGCCAATTGCCGTTTTCTTTCCACCAGGTCTTCAGTGCCTCTACCTGTTCTTGTTCATGCGCATCGAGCGTTGACATGTTTTATCCTCTAATCAAATTAAGTACACGAATTTTTTGCGGTAATTCCGCCAGCGCCACCCGCACCTGTTCGCCGCCGTCACGCAAGGACTTCAGCGTCGCCTGCCCGGTTTGCGCCTCATCGTCGCCGATGATGACCGCACACACCGCACCGCTGCCATCCGCTTTTTTCATCTGCGCCTTGAAACTGCCGCCACCGCAATGCAGCAGCACATTCAAACCGCTGTCGCGCAACTGCTCAGCCACGTTGCTGGCCAACTTGGCGGCCAAATCTCCCTGATGCACCAGATACACATCCAACGGGGCTGCCGGATGCTGTATCCCGTCTTCCTGCAACAGCGCCAGCAAACGCTCTATGCCCATCGCAAAACCGCAGGCCGGTGCGGATTTGCCGCCGATCTGCTCAATCAATCCGTCATAACGGCCGCCCGCGCATATGGTTCCTTGCGCGCCCAACCGTGTCGTCACCCATTCAAACACGGTGCGGTTGTAGTAATCCAGCCCGCGCACCAAACGCGGATTGATTTCATATTCCACGCCATGCTGCTTCAGAATAGCTTGCACTGCCTCGAAATGCGCCACTGCCTCGGCATCCAGCTCATCCATCAACTTCGGGGCGCCCGCGATCAACTCCTGCATCGCGGGATTTTTGCTGTCCAGAATGCGCAACGGATTCGTATGCAAGCGCCGCGTGGCATCGGCGTCCAGTTTGTCGGCGCACTGCTCGAAATAGGCGATCAATTTTTCACGGTGGCGCTGGCGCGACGCCACATCGCCCAGCGTATTGATCTGCAAGGCCACATCGCGTATGTCCAATTTCTTCCACAAGCGGGCGCACATCAAAATTTGCTCCGCATCAATATCCGGCCCGGCAAAACCCAGCGCTTCGACCCCGATCTGATGGAACTGACGGTAGCGCCCTTTTTGCGGACGCTCATGGCGGAACATCGCGCCGCTGTAGTACAGCCGCTGCGGCGCATTGTACAGCAGGCTATGCTGCAACACCGCGCGCACACAGGACGCCGTACCCTCGGGACGCAAGGTAAGCTGGTCGCCGTTGAGACTATCCTCGAAACTGTACATCTCTTTTTCGACGATGTCGGTCACTTCGCCGATGGCGCGCTTGAACAAGGCAGTCGGCTCGACCAAAGGCATACGGATATTGCGATAACCGTAGCTCTCCAGCCAATCGCGCACCGTGTCCTCGAACCACAGCCACAATTGCGCCTCGTCCGGCAAAATATCGTTCATGCCGCGCACGGCTTGTAAAGTTGGATTGCTCATTGAAAACAAACTGGACAGAAGGAACTTAACAGGGGCGCGATATTAACAGGAAAGCCGTTAATTCAGAATACTTAGCCTCTTCCAATATGAAATGAGTCTGAAGAATGTAGCGTGGGCACAAAAGCCTGCCCACCCTACCGGGCTTACGGACACCCCGACGGGCTCAGGAAATCGGCCACCGCGCCGACCCTGAGCAGCTTGTTGTTAAAGCTCGCCCCCTGCACCCACACGCTGTTATCCGCGATGGCGAGGTAATTGCCGGTGGCGGAATAATAGCGGTAATAGTACTGCCGGATGGTGGCCGAGGCCGCATTGGCGGGTGAGAAAAACTGCGAGTAGGCTTTTTCCGCCCAATTAAACAGGCAATCGGAGCGGCTGACGACAGTTGAACTGCCGACGGTAATGCTCTGTGTCATCTGATTCGCCGCGTTATAGCTGCTATTGCCCGCCTGATCCGCCGCGATGATGCACGTGCCCGCGCTGATGCCGGTAACCGTGCTGCCACTCACCGAGCAAACCGAAGACGTCAGGCTGGAGAAACTCACCGC
>CAZXDK010000044.1:17812-20612 GCA_964639585.1 uncultured Gallionellaceae bacterium
CGTCAGGCTGGAGAAACTCACCGCCAAGCCGGAGGTGGCATTAGCGGAAAGCGTTCCTGCCCCACCGGCAACAAGCGCAGGGACGCTGGTGAAGCTGATGGTCTGGCTGGTCGCACCTGTTGAAGCCGCTGAAGAGATAAGACTGATGCTCAACGGTGATCCACCGTTAATATTATCTTGAAGTGTGTAGCTCCCGTTATTGTTAATTAAAATCACAGAGAGTGGGCTTGTAACGGAGAGCCAAGTCCCACTGTTCACCTTCCACGTCTGGTTATCACGAAATTATGTAGCAGTTGCCATTATTAAACCTAATCAATAGGCTAGCATAGCGTTAACCATTTGTTAACGATCAGCCTATCGCCTGAATGCGCTTCGTAAAATCTGATAGAACTCGATCTAGTCCATCGTCCACCCATTGAGGCATGGAGACTAAATCTGGAAGAAGTAAGTCCTTGAGAGTTTTATTTGCCTGTCGTCCGTAACTGTATCGATAACGGTTAGCTCGAATGCAGGCACAGTAGTATAGTTTTTGACTATCCGACATAAGTACATGTGGGGTTAAATAAAAAAGATCGCGTCCCGAATAGTATGGCTCGAACTGCAAAAATGTGGCGAGCACTGATCCACCACCGGCTACTGATAGTGTTCCGGCTGGATTAGGTGCAACGCCTGAAATGGAGGATACGCGAGCAGTTACACCGTTGTTACGATCAGAACGACCTACAAAGGGAATTCCAGACGCGTCTAGCGTCATTCGATTCAATTCAAAATTTACGCCGTATGTAACACTAAATAGTTCTGAAAGGGTGATAAGTTTCATAAAGGCACCTCCGAAATTTCAAAAGCATAGTTATCATTTTGTTCTGTACCCATAACCCGATATACGGCGTAGTCTCGTACTACGCGCTCAAAATCGGCGCACTCAATTTTTGAATAGTCTGTTTCCATATATGCCTCTGCACACCATTCATCGGTTGCGGTCACGTACTGAAGGACGCTCTCGCCGGGACGCACCTCTCGATTGCGAAATGATTCAACCCATCCATCACGTATCGAAGGCCAAGAGTCACTTGGATCGCACCGGCCTCTGTTTTTTGTTTTGATAAAGCCGTCAAGTTTCCAATAGCCAAACCATGTTTTTCTTGCTTCGATTGCATGAGGACGGTGGGCTGTAAAAACCATGATGCAGGTAACCACGCCAACAGGATAGAAAAGCTCACCGGGCATCGACATAACAGCCTCTAATGTGTGACTCGCGAGAATCTCTGAGCGTAACGAATTGGCAGATATTGCACATGATATTGGGACGATTGCGATTCCCGTGCCACCAGGTTGCAAACAATCAAGCATGTGCCTAACAAACCGTAACTCATGCAAATCACTGTCGCTCTGGCTATATGGAGGATTTATCATCCCAACATCGCAGCCATGATCCTTTATTGCCACCGTGATCGCTTCGTCAAAACAACTACCTTGATAGAGATTTGCTTTTCCATCTCCTCGTAAAATCATATTTGAGGCAGCAAGTGCAAACATGTTTGGCTGCTGCTCTACACCAACCAGACCAAGCTTTCTTATGCGACTACGTTCAACTTCTGTTTTTGAGGTCTTAAACATTCGATGCATTGCCGAAATCAAAAAAGCACCCGTTCCGGCGCAAATATCCAACACCTTACTGGTTGTCTTGACGTTTGCCAGTAAAGCGAATAATTCAGTAATGTGTCTGGGAGTGAGCACAATACCAAGTGCCTTTTTGTCACCTCCCGTATATTTCAGAAATTCTCCATAAAACTGCCCAACAACATCAAAGTCATGATACAAACTAATGAACGGCCAAACCTTGGAATTCAATTGGTCTATCAGCTCATATAGAGCACCCCTAGGATATGATTTAGTTGCCTTTCCAAGTTCAGGGTGTACCGCAATACTTGAATACGGCTGAGTCATGTTGTCTTTTTTAGCTGAAGGTATATCGGCATGTTGAATTTCGTCATGAATCACGCGCATCCACTCTTTTTGTAACTGTATTGGATTATGGAGCCCAAATGAAGCTGCAAATGCTTTGTTTCGTAATGCAATCAGCGTGCCACTGACCAACAGCGGTTTTTCACTCTCAGTAAGTTTTGCATGATCTCGCATAAACTCGTGCAGATCGCTTGCAAAACCCATCAATTCGTCGAACCTAAGTTTTTGAACTGCCGGATCGAATGTGGCGTGTTCCACGTAATCAGACCAAGGAATCAAATCAGTTAAAGACGCGCCGTCTTTAGCTCGCAGTTCCTTTGGCTTTTGTCCGCCTTTGGGCCATAAATAGGTTGAAATTACAACGGATTTTAGATTTTCTCCGCTAACACCAATTGCAATAACATTGAACTCACGTGCCAATGCGCAAGCATAATGCAATGCACCATCAACAGCGTATCGTTGTATCCGCTTGACTTTCAAATCAGCATCTTCAGCAGCAAGACTGCCATTTACGAGGGCGGACACCGTTTGACTGATGTGATCCCTTATGTCAGCTTTGCATTCAATGATGACTAAAAAATCGGGGGCGCTTGGTGAGCTAATAATGAATTCCGGTGCACCGCCGCCGCTACCACCGGATTTACTCGCGTTTTTGAGTAATCGCTTGACGGATTCAATGTTGCTTTTCTGTTCGTCAATCTGAATGTCTGAATTAGGATTTCTATAGCCACATCTAAGCAATTCATCACGAACTACATTTTCAGTCTTTCGTTCATTTCTTTGGCTTGGCTTGGCTTGGCTTGGCTTGGCTTGGCTTGGCTTGGCTTGGCTTGGC
>CAZXDK010000045.1:0-20248 GCA_964639585.1 uncultured Gallionellaceae bacterium
TAGTGCTGCGCGCGGTGTAAACGCCGTTCCAGCTAAAGCATAAGGGGAGAGAAAAACATGTCTGATCACGACAAAATATATTCAACGCAACTTCAGGACAAAATTGAGCGCAACACGCTTCTGATGTTCGTGTTAACTGCGATTGCCGTTGCGTTCGGTGGTATTGTGGAAATTGTGCCTCTGTTCTACCTGCCTAATACAGGTATGGCTGGTGGTGACGGTACGTTCAACAATACCCAGCACAAAGACAAGAATGGCAATGCCATTCCTATGGACAAGATCGTGTGGAACCCGGCTACATCGGCCCACAAGACTTTGACCGATTGGCAACCTGGCGATGGTGTGCGTCCATACACTGCACTGGAAACAGCCGGTCGCTATGTATACATACGTGAAGGCTGCTTCCTGTGCCACTCGCAGATGATACGTCCGTTCCGCGATGAGAAAGACCGTTATGGTCACTACTCCATTGCTGAAGAGTCGATGTACGACCACACTTATCAATGGGGTTCCAAGCGTACCGGTCCCGATCTCGCTCGCCTTGGAGGTAAGTACTCCGATGAGTGGCATCGTAAACACTTGAAGTATCCCCGCGATGTGGTGCCTGAGTCTGTCATGCCTAATTTCTTCTTCTTGGATAAGAACCCAATAGATGTGGAAAAAACAGTCAAGACATTGCAGGTGATGACGGTCATGCCATTCAATCCAGTGCCCAAGACGATTTACACCGATGCTTACATTGCCGGTGCAAAGGCTGAACTTGTAGGAAAAACTGAGATGGACGCGGTAATCGCTTATCTGCAATCCTTGGGTAATCACGTTAAATTTGAAGAAGGCGTGAACTACCGTGACTAAGCTGATGGACTACCTGCACACAGACTGGGCGGCCATGACAACAAACGACTGGCAGGGGGTGTTTTTCACCGTGGCAGCCGTGGTGGCTATGGTCGTGGTCTATGTGATGGTGTTCAATCCTAAGAACAAGGAGATATTCGACTCGCAGGGCGATATGGCTCTGCGGGACGAAGTTGAGTACAACAATTCGGGAGATAAAAAATGAGTGACAATCACAACTCCGCTGGTGGCGTTCCTACCACGGGGCATGTATGGGATGATGATTTGGGCGACTTCGTCAATCAGCCGCCGAAGTGGTGGATGCTTGGTTTGACTGCCAGTGCAATTTGGGTGGTGGTATATATGGTGATGTATCCGGCCATTCCATTTGCAATGAGCGGAACTTTCTTTGAAGGTGTAGGTTTGCCTGGTTCGGGCAAGTGGACTGCGATCAAGGAATTGGCAGAAGATCAGAAAGTCTTGGACGATGTCCGCAGCAAGTACGAAAACAAGTTGAAAGACATGACGCCGGCAGCTATTTTGGCGGACAAGGACTTGTCAGAGTATGTGGCGCGTTCCGGCAAGGTGTTGTTTTCCGATAACTGTGCCGCATGCCATGGTCAAAACGGTGTGGGTACGGTGCAAAAAGGCGCCAAGTTCGCACTGCGCGAACAAGGTCTGATGGCGCCAATCTTGAACGACGACGATTGGCTGTTTGGCGGCGAAATCGACAAGATACATGAAACCATTTCCGGCGGGCGTCAAGGTTTGATGACAGCCCACAAGGATACGTTGTCGGCCCAGCAAATTGACGATGTTGCCAAATATGTCAAGGCGCTGAGCGAAGGCAATGCGGATTCAGAGGCGGCAGGTAAAGCCGTGTTCTTGAACAGTGACTGCGCAGGTTGTCACGGTGCCGACGCCAAGGGTATGCAAGCGATGGGTTCTGCTAACTTGACCGATAAGATCTGGCGTTTTGACGGATCGCTGGAAGGGATCAAGCAGACCATTACTTACGGGGTAAACTCCGGTGATGCCAACGCGCGTATTGCCGTTATGCCTAACTTCACCGCAGCGGGTAAGTTGTCGCCTACTGAAATCAAGAAGCTGGCAGTCTATGTATACAAGTTTGGCGGCGGTAAGGCTGATGCTCCCGCAGCACCTGTAGCAGCGGCTCCGGCATCTGCTGCAGATTCGGCGACCAAGTAATATATATGACCATGTTTCTGCGCGGACTCTGTTCCGCGCAGTTTTGATGAAAGGGAGAAATAAAATGTCACATGACTTTGTATTCTGGGGCTTGATGATAGGCACAGCAGGTGCATTTGGCGCCGTAATTGCTGCGTTGCTTTTCTTGTACAAAAACGCTATATCGAAAAAATCCGGCGAAAAATAAAAGCGTCGGACTGAAGAAGGGGGAGGCTTGCCTCCTCCTTTTTTCTTTCTGTTGTTTAACGAATTTATAAAGACTTTCTACATAAACTGTTTTCGACAATTAGAGTTTAGGTAGAGTGTTTTTCCATAAAATATCCTTGCAGTTTGGGTGAAAATAAAATTAGGGGAGTGGGAATGAGCGAGACGGCGCAAAAACCAAATACCGAGGTCGGCAGTGTAACCGGGCTGTATCTCGAACACGAAGATTGGCATGTAAATGCAGGCGACAAAACAATACATGCTAAACGCATGACCGGAAGGTTCCGCACTTTAAAAAATATTACCGAATCATTCTGGCTGATTTTCTTTCTCGGCGCCTACCTGCGCTGGAACGGCAAGCAAGCGATCTTGTTCGACATCAGCAATCGTCAGTTTCACTTCTTTAACATGACAATTTTGCCGCAGGACATCTGGATGTTGTCTTTGGTTTTGCTGTTGCTGGCAATGACCTTGTTTGCGGTGACGTCCGTCGCTTCACGTGTATTCTGCGGTTATTTTTGCTTTCAGTCTTCATGGGTGGACTGGTTTACCTGGATCGAAGAGAAAGTCGAGGGTAACCACACGCAACGCCAGAAACTGGACAAAGCGCCTTGGGATACCAACAAGATTCGGCTGCGGCTTATTAAACATTTAATCTGGCTGGTCATTGCCGTACTGACAGGGGTGAGCTTTTCGATCTGGTTTGTTGACGCCTTCGAATATTGGCATAACCTAGTCACGTTTAATCTCCCTATGGTGGGATGGGTGGTATTGGTCATGTTCACTCTCGGCACCTATATTCTGGCCGGCTATATGCGCGAGCAAACCTGTATGTGGTTGTGTCCTTATGCGCGTATCCAGGCGGTGATGGGAGACACCCAGACTATTTTGCCGGCTTACGATGAGAAGCGCGGCGAGCCGCGCGGAAAAATACGGCGCGGCCAACCTGTTGATGCAAGTAAAACAGGTGACTGCATAGACTGCTATCAATGTGTGCAGGTGTGTCCGACCGGTGTGGATATTCGTCTAGGCCAACAATTGGGTTGCATCACCTGCGGACTGTGTATTGATGCATGCGATTCCATCATGGATAAAGTGGGGCGCCCGCGCGGCCTGATACGTTATGCCTCGCTCGACGAACTCGAAGGACGTCCAGTCCATAAGCTGTATCAGCATCCCCGCACATGGGTTTACATCGGGATTTTAGTGATCGCTTTGGCGGGCATTATTTACGGCTTGACACACTTGGGCGCGCTGACTCTGCGAGTGGCTCCTGAAAGACAGCCTTTATATGTGCGCATGAGCGATGGTTCGATTCAAAATAAATACACTTTCAAGGTGTTGAACAAAACCGATAAAGACCTGTATGTTAAGGTGAGTGCGGAGGGGGGCATCAAGAATCAAATTATCGTTGACGCGGATCAGAAACAATTGGTGACGCATGGCAGAGCAAGCTCGTTCACTGTGTTTGTGAAAGCTCCCGAGCAAAACATCCACGAAGAAGTGACCAAATTGCAGTTCCGCGTGGAAAATGTGGATGAGCCGACTATGGCGGCGGAGTACACTACGATGTTCAACGGTCCCAAGCCGTAAAGTGCGATTCGCCATTGAGAGGGCAAACATGATTTCGCAAAAAAATAAGCAAGGTTGGCGCAATCCTTGGGTTTTGGGATTATTGATCGTTATTATTGCGGGCGTGCTGATCAATGCGCGTATGCTGTGGAATGTGCTGCATCACCCGACCAGATTGCTCGATGAGAACTACAGCGTCAGAGGGCATAATCAGCATGACGCAAAGTGGATACAGCAGCAGGCCGAGCGCACTACCCTAGGGTGGCAGGCTAGGCTGTTTTCCCCGCAACGCCTGTCCAACGACAGCATGGCATTGGAAAGTTCAGCGCGTTTCATTCTGATTGCGAATCCGGCACAGTTGAAACTAAAGCTGGATGACCGCGATGGCAAGCCGATTCAAGGTGCTAACGTGGTGATTAATGCGCAATGGCCAGGGGATCCGAATTTTGATACTGCTACAGAATTGCGTGAGGCGGCGACAGGTCTGTATGAGGGCGGTATCAATTTCCCGCGTCCCGGCACTTGGGACGTGCTCATCAAGGTGACGCAAAATGATCGCTTGTTCGAGATGGAGCAAAAGATCTTTGTTGCAGTTCCAAAATAATACCGGCGGTCAACAACGGGCATAGCAAGCGTGTCGTATCAGTTGAAAAAATCTAGCATGCCCGTTTCCCTCACCTCAATCCTCTCCTGCAAGCTGGCGAGGGGGCAAACGAATCCCTACGCGAGATCAAAATTTGATGCAACAAAATGACGACCATCACCTCGCTCACGCGGGGTGTTTTCATTGCGGCTTGGCGATTCCTGCGGACGTGGATTTTCACAGTCGGCTGGGCGGGGAGGAGCGCGATTTTTGTTGCTTTGCATGTAAATCAGTATGTGAGGCGATTTACGAGGCGGGGCTGGAAGGCTACTACCAGCGCACTCCGCAGGGCATCCTGCTCGCGCCGCCGCCGACTCCTCCCAAAGATGTTGAAATGTATGACATGGAAGAGGTGCAACAGGAGTTCGTCAATTTCCAGGGCAACATTCGCGACGCTCACCTGCTGGTCGAGGGTATTCATTGTGCCGCCTGCGTGTGGCTGATTGAGCGCGGCATGATGCGCATCCAGGGGGTGCAATCGGCCAACGTCAATTTGGCGGGCAAGCGCTTGCACATACGCTGGGACGATGAGCGCGTAAAGCTATCCTACCTGATTAAACAGTTGTCCCATATCGGTTACGCGGGCGTGCCTTACGATCCCGAAAGCGCTGAAGGTGCGATGAAGCGAGCCAACCGGTCTATGTTATTCCGTTTGTTCTTCGCGGGTTTCGGCATGATGAATTTGGCGCTGATTTCCATCGCGCTCTACAGCGGTGCGGGAGATGGGCAATTCCGCGGTTTCTTTCACTGGATGGGCTTCGCACTTGCCACCCCGACATTGTTCTATTCGGGCTTCCCTTTCTATAAGGGCGCTTGGAGCGGTTTGCGCAACCTGCGCCTGACCATGGATTTGCCCATCGCTATCGGGCTATCTGTCACCTACCTTTATTCGCTGTATGTCACCGTTAACGTCAATCATCCCGGTGAAGTGTATTTCGACACAGTGACTAACCTGACCTTCGTGATTTTGATCGGGCGTTATCTGGAAGGCATGTTCCGCCATCAGGCCGTGGCGGCAACCAACCGCTTGATGGAATTGCAGCCGCGCGTGGCCACCGTGTTGCTGGACGGAGTGGAAAAAATGAGTTCCATTCGCGCCGTAAAGGTGGGTGACCGGGTATTGGTGAAGCCCGGCAGCAAGGTGCCGATGGATGGTGTGGTGTGCGAGGGGCACAGTGCGGTGGACGAGTCCATGCTCAGCGGAGAATCCATGCCCGTGGATAAAAACGCGGGAGATCACGTGGCCGCCGGGACATTGAACGGTGACGGCATGTTGGTGATCGAGGTGCAAGCCGCGATGCAGGATTCCGCGCTTTCCAAAATCATACGCCTGGTGGAGGAAGCGCAATCCTCCAAAGCCCCTATCCAGCGCATATCCGACAGCATTGTGCCGTGGTTTGTATTGGTTACGTTAATTTGCGCCACGACCACTTATTTCATCTGGGCTGGCAATTTTGAATTCGCCTTGATGGCGGCGACCTCGGTATTGATTATTACCTGCCCCTGTGCGCTGGGCATGGCCACCCCTATGTCGATTGCCGTCGCTTCCGGTTTGGGCGCCAAACACGGAATTCTGGTGAAGAACGGCGAGGTGCTGGAACGGCTATCCAAAGTGACCCATTTTGTGTTCGACAAGACCGGAACGCTAACCGAAGGCAAGATGATTTTGGCGCGCGTGATTGTCGCAGCGGGACAAGATGAAGTTGAATTACTGGAGCTTGCGGCGGCTGTCGAGCGTTATTCAGAACACAGTGTGGCGCATGCCATTGTCAGGGCTGCCGACGAGCGCCAATTGCAGTATCGCAACATCTCGGTACAACACTTTCTTGCCCGCCCCGGCGCGGGAGTGGAAGCGGAATTGGGCGGTCAGCGCGTACTGTTGGGCACGCTGGACTGGTTGCTGCGGGAAGGCGTGCAGATTAACGGCGAGTTGCAAACGCAACTCGCCACGCTGGAAACGCAAGCCCAAACCTGTGTGCATTTCGCGGTGGCGGGCAAGCATCTGGGCATGTTGGTATTGGGCGACACGCTGCGCAGCGATGCGCAAGGCTTGGTCAACACCCTGCGCGAGGCAGGTATCCGCATGACGCTGTTGAGCGGTGACCGCCAGTTGGTCGCCGAGGCGATTGCGCAGCAGTTAGGCGGCATGGAAGTGATCGCGGAAGTCATGCCGCAAGATAAAGACAGGGTGATACAGCAGTTACAACAGCGCGGCGAATGCGTGGCGATGGTGGGCGATGGAGTGAACGACGCTCCCGCCCTGATCCGCGCGGATGTCGGTATCGCTTTGGGGTCGGGCACCGATGTTTCGGTTGAAAGCGCCGATATCGTGCTGATGCAAAATGAGTTGGATAAAGTCCGTTTGGCGACATTGTTATCGCGCCGGACGTTGCTGACCATCAAGCAGAATATAGGTCTGTCCTTCGCGTATAACAGTATCATGGTGCCGCTGGCGATGATGGGGCATGTCACTCCTTTGGTGGCGGCTATCACCATGCCTATCAGCTCGTTGCTGGTAATCGGCAATGCGGCACGCATACGAAACTTATTCAAGGAGTAGCACCATGGAAGTAATTTACAGCCTGATCCCCGGTATGACCTTTATGGGGCTGGTGTTTGTTGCCATTTTGATTTGGGCGGTGAAGAAGGGGCAATATGAGGATATGGAAGGCAATGCCAGCCGCATCTTGCTGGATGATGATGAAGACGCCCTGTTGCGCGATACTCCCAAAGCCGACGCCAAGAAAGATGCCCAGCTGCCCACCAAGAATCCAGCGCAATAGAAGTTCCGAGCGCCAGCCGATGCCTACGCAAAAGATGGATGAGATTGAAAAGGCAAGCTGTCGCTTGTTTAAGCGGCTAGAGTTCTCTGCGGGCAATTACCTGTTGAGATTTAAGCCTGATTGAAACTATCCATATGAACGAAACCGTGTTTGGAATGAGCTATTTATCCGGGGCGATATTCCCCAAAGTCGTTGCGGTGTTGCTGGGCGTCGTGGTGTTCAATCTCGCCGGCAGATTTGTTCTGCACCGTTTGGAAAGCGCGACCAGACGCACAAAAAACCTGTGGGATGACGCGCTCGTCCAGGCAATGCGGCAGCCATTATTTATCCTTGCCTGGGTGGTCGGACTGGCATATGCGGCGGAACTTATCCACCAGGACAAAAGCTATTTTTTCCACGGGCTGGTCGCGCCTGTTCGGGATACTGCCATCATCGCCTGTATTGCCTGGTTCCTGTTCAAGTTGATACACAATATCGCGGATAAGTTGCTTGTTCTGCATGAGCAGGACGAAGAGCGCGTGGACAGAACCACGATCGACGCCTTAAGCAAATTGAGCCGTTTTGCGGTCATTGTGCTTGCTTCGGTAATGGTCATGCACGTTCTGGGATTCAGTGTTTCCGGCGTATTGGCTTTCGGCGGCTTAAGCGGAATTGTGGCGGGCTTCGCGGCCAAGGACCTACTCGCCAATCTGTTTGGCGGATTGATGATTTACATGGATCGCCCGTTTGTGGTGGGAGAGTCGATACGCTCGCCGGACAAGGAAATCGAAGGTGTGGTGGAGCACATAGACTGGCGGCTCACGCGCATACGCAGCCTGAATAAAAGTGTTTTTTACATTCCCAATTCCCTGTTTACCAGCATCATCGTGGAAAATATTTCCCGAACCACCCAAAGACGCATTAAAGAAACGCTAGGGCTGCGCTATGAGGACATTGCGATGGTGGAAAAAATAGTGGCAGAGATCAGGGAAATGCTGGTGGCGCATGCGGCCATCGACAAGGCGGAATTTCTTAGCGTGAACCTGGATCAATACGCCGATTCGGCGTTAAATCTGACGCTCATCGCGTTTACGCACACGCCAGATTTGCTCGAATACAAAGCGATCAAGCAGGACATATTGCTCAAGGCTGCCGACATTATCTCCAAACACGGCGCAGGGATGGCTTTTCCCACGCGCACGCTGCATATCGCAAGCAACGCGAATACGCTTTAAGGAGCCCGTATGCAAAACGCCAGCGATTATATTTCCGCCGCTCATGCGATTCAGCAGGCTGTTGCTCCTGTCTTTTTGCTTACCGGCGTCGGCGCGATTTTAAACGTTCTCTCGACCCGCTTAGCCCGTGTGATAGACCGCTTTCGCGTACTCGATACGCACAAGGAGCATCGCGACGAGCACAAATCCGAAATGCTAATGCTGACGCGCAGAGGGCGCTGGATACATTGGGCTATCAGTTTGTGCACGGCTTGTGCCTTATTCATCTGCATCGTGATTGCGGCGTTATTCATAGGTTTCGAATTGAATAAAGACCCATCCGGCGCGGTTTCGATGTTCTTCATTGCCGCAATGCTGACGTTAACGGCCGGATTAATTTGCTTCCTGCGCGAAATTGCCTTGTCTACGGATATTATCAAGCTGCGCTAAAGCACGCTGCCGATCAACCTGAATCGCATTTCAGACGGCGTCGACCTGACCGACCGTGTATTATAGTTATCCGCTAAAACCGGAATGATCTGGATGTAGGATTGGAGGCAGTTCTGAATAATTCTGAAATCGCTAGTATGGCAGAACAGATATTTCAGTCGGTATTCGCGGTAATCAATGAGGGCGTTGTCATCCTGAATGACCATGCCGAAATAATCGCCGTCAATCCTGCCGCAGAGAGCATGTTCGGGCTGGCAACCGCCGAGTTGATCGGGCAATCTGCGAACACTATTGCCCGGGTCGCTAATCTTATCCATGAAGACGGATCGGAACTCTCCCAGGATGGCTTTTCTGCCATTGTGGCCTCGCGTTTACGCAATATGGTGCTGGGAGTTTGCAGGCCGGACGGAACGCTGGTTTGGCTTTCCATAAATTCTCAAGCGCTTATCCCGAACGGCGCCTCAGCGCCATATGCGGAGGCGATAATATTTTCCGATATCACCGAGCGCAAACGGACGGAGCAGGCGCTTGCCGTACGGGAACATGAATTCCGCAATTTGGCGGATAGCTCGCCGGATTCCATCATCCGTTATGATTGCAATGGCCGCATGCGTTATCTCAATCCCGGACTGTTGAGGTTTTTGGGACTGAGCGCTACCGAAGTAATCGGCAGGCTGCCCATAGAAGTTTGGCCGGACGGGCGCTACGCTGAAATAGACCGGGCTATCGTACAGGCGCTGGAAACGGAAGAGGCAACGATAGTTGAATTGAGCGGAGCGGACGCGGCTGGAGCTCCGCATTCAAGCCGGATTCATGTTGTTCCCGAGCGTGATGCAGCCGGACAAATTGTCGGCGCCATCGCTTTCGGACTGAATGCCACCGCTATTCGCGAGGCGGAGCGCAAGCAGGCGGAGCGCGCTCTTGAACTGACACGCAACTATTTGCGCGGAGTGCTTCAGTCTATTCCAGACTTGGTCTGGGTTAAGGATACTAAAGGCGTTTATCTTTCTTGCAACCATGCTTTCGAGCGCTTCTTCGGCGCCAAGGAGGTTGAGATTATCGGCAAGACGGACTACGACTTTGTCGACGCCGAATTGGCCGATTTCTTCCGCCAAAAAGATCGCGAGGCTATCGCGCAGGATAGAGTTTGCATCAACGAAGAATGGGTCACCTTCGCCGATGATAATCGCAGGGTGTTACTCGAAGTGCGCAAAGTGCCCTTGCGCGATACAGATGGAAAAGTCACCGGTGTGCTGGGTATCTCGCACGACATCACCGAGCGCAAGCGGGCGGAGGAGGCTCTGCGCGCCAGCGAGCAACAATTCCGCACCTTGGCGGAGAATTTGCCCGACATCCTGATCCGCTATGATCTTGAAGGCCGCCGCACCTATGTCAATCCGGCTATGGAGCGGATATTTGCCGTCCCGGCCAGGCAAATGACGGGCTTGACGCCGCAGGAGGCCAACCCCGTCAAACTGCCGGAAGCTTACCATAAGGCACTGCAACACACGCTCGCCACGGGCGAGCGCAGCGAGTTTGAAATAGGGTTGCCTGTGTTGTCGGGGGAGATAGGAGTCGGTTTCATTACTATGGCCGCCGAGCGGGATGCGGCCGGGAAAATTTGCGGCGCCCTTGCCATCGGTCGCGATGTTACCAATCTAAAAAATGCGGAACAGCAATTGCGCAAACTTACCGTGCATCTCCAGAATGTGCGCGAGGAAGAAAAAGCCAAGCTTGCGCGCGAGATTCACGACGATCTGGGCAGCACGCTGGCCGCGCTCAAATTGAGACTGTCGCATTTGCTGGATTTTGAACTGTCGGAAGAGATGAAAAAGACCCCGATGTTTGCGCGTCTCGAATATATGTCGTCCTTGCTCGAAAGCGCCATTGCGGCCGCGCGCCGCATCATCACCGACATGCGCCCGGATGTGCTCGACAACTTGGGTTTGCTCGCGGCACTTAAATGGCAGGCCGAGCAGTTTAGCAAGCATACCGGCATTGCATGCCTGTTTGTCCATACCGGAGAGCGTGATTGTGCAAGCTGCAAAAACTGTCAATATGGAGAAAACCAGACGCTGACAATTAATCTGTTCCGCATTTTTCAGGAAGCGCTGACCAATGTTGCGCGGCACTCGGGGGCGTCCAGAGTGGAAGCCGAATTTCGTACCGGCAGTGACATAGTCACTTTGTCCATTTACGACAACGGTTGCGGCATAGCGGAGGGGGAGTTTGCCGCAACATCCTTTGGCATACGCGGCATGCGCGAGCGCGTCGGGCAACTGTGCGGAGAGATTGAATTTGATACCCCGCCGGAGGGAGGCTTGCGCGTGACGGTGCGGGTGCCGTTGCCTGCGACCGGCATTTGCCGACCGGTGTTGCTGTGAGAAACGAGGGTACAGCCTGACCGTCCGTGAATTATAATTGGAAGCCGGAAGCGGAATGCCCCGGAGACGGGATAGGCAATTGGAGAAGTTAATTTTGAGTAATGCTGAAGTCGGGTGCACGGCAGATCAGGTGATTCGGTCAATCTTCCCGCTGATTAGAGACGGTCTGGTAATCCAGAATGGCAATGCCGAAATCACCGCCGTCAATCCGGCTGCCGAGAGGTTGCTCGGGCTGGCTGCCGTTGACTTGATCGGACAGCCCCTCACCGCTATTGTCGGCGCTGGCAAACTCATCCATGAAGACGGTTCGGAATTTTCCCGGGAGGTGCTCTCTACCTTGGATACATCGCGCACTGGAACGCCGTTGCGCGATGTGGTGCTGGGTATTTACCGGACGGACGGGACGCTGGTTTGGCTTGCCCTCGATTCGCAGCCGCTGATAGCGCAGGGCGCATCGGCGCCGTATGCAGTGGCGACCCTATTGCGCGATATTACCGGGAGCAAGCAGATAGAGCGGGATCTCGCTGCACGCGAACAGGAGTTTCGCTCACTGGCGGAAACTTCGCCGGACTTCATTGTTCGCTATGACCACGAAGGTCGCCATCTCTACCTTAATGGCAGATTGCTGAAACTATTGGGGCTCGCTAGTGCGGAAGAGGTGATCGGCAAGCGGCCCGGCGAGGTCTGGACGGACGGTCGTTTCGCCGAGCTCGAACAAGCTGCTGTGCGAGCAGTGGAGAGCGGAAGCCAAGTGGACATCGAACTTGTTCAACCGGTTGAGAGCGATGCTTTCCGTTACCACCAGATTTTCATTGTGCCGGAGCGCGATGTGAGCGGGCAGATCGTCGGCACCATCGCCTTCGGGCGGGAAATTACAGCCATCCGCAAGACCTCACGCAAGCTGATGCGCTTTATCGACAATCTGCCCGGCATGGCTTATACCTTCCGGCTGTCTCCCGACGGGCATGCCTGCTTTCCCTTTATCAGTCCCTCTGTCAAGAAGTTCTACGGCCTCAAGCCGGAAGACGTGCAGGATGACTTCGCGCCGCTCCATAGCTTCTGGCATCCCGATGACCGGAAGCACATTGAAGCTGCCGCTGCCGAATCGGCGCGGACGATGCTGCCGTTCCGTACCGAGGCCCGCGTCTGCCGCCCGGGGCAGCCGGAATGCTGGCTCGAGGCGCGAGCTTTGCCGGAGCGCGAGGCCGACGGCAGCATCCTCTGGCACGGCCTCATGCTCGACATTACCGAGCGCAAGCAAGCGGAAGCCTTGCTAGTGCAGCGCGAACGCGAATTCCGTACTTTGGCGGAAAGCTTGCCGGACAACATCGTCCGTTACAACCGGGAAGGGGGGACGGTTTATGTCAATCCGGGGCTCGAACGAACCTTGGGTGACCGCGCCGCCGCGATGATAGGCACGACACCGCGCGAATATCATCCCGATGGTTCGTATGAGGATTACGCGCAGTTGCTGGATGCGGTGCTCGCTAGCGGCGAAGCGGGAGAACTTGAAAAAATATTGCTCGCCCCGGATGGGAACGTGAGCGTCCACCAGATACGCATGGCGCCGGAGCGAGGTGAGAACGGCGAAGTGGTTGGGGTGCTCGCCATTGGACGCGACATCACCGAGCGCAAGCAGGCGGAGGAGGCGCTACGCGCCAGTGAGCAAAAATTCCGCTCTCTGGCGGAAAATATGCCGTTTGTCTTGGTGCGTTATGATCGCGAAGGCCGCCGTACTTATGTTAATCCTTCCGTTGAACGAAACTTTGGCTTCGAGGGCGAACAAGTAATCGGCAAGACGCTGCCGGAAATGAATCCCCTTCGCATCCCGACGGTCGAAACCTACCAGCGCGCGTTGAAGCATACGCTCGCCACGGGCGAGCGTAGCGAGTTTGAAATGCAGGTGTCGGTTGCGTCGGGCGATGTGCGTATCGGTAATACTGTTATCGTGGCCGAGCGCGCTGTGGACGGGGAAATTTCCGGTGCGATTACCATTGGTCGCGACATTACTCAGCTTAAACAAGCGGAGCAGCAATTGCGCGAACTCACTGCGCATCTTCAGACGGTACGCGAGGAAGAAAAAGCCCATTTGGCGCGCGAGATTCACGACGATCTGGGCAGCACGCTGGCCGCGCTCAAATTGAGGCTGTCGCACCTGCTGGATTTTGAACTGTCGGAGGATATGAAAAAGACGCCGTTGTTTGCGCGGCTTAAATTAATGTCGCCGATGCTCGAAAATGCGATTGCGGCCACGCGCCGCATCGTCGCCGATATGCGACCGGACGTGCTCGACAACTTGGGTTTGCTCGCGGCGCTTAAATGGCAGGCCGAGCAATTTAACAAGCACAGCGGCATCGGGTGCCGCATTGTTTGCACTGATGCCCACGGTTGCACAGACTGTAGCCGATGCGAATACCCGTTGGACAATACGGTGTCGATTAACCTGTTCCGCATTTTTCAGGAAGTGCTGACGAATGTGGCGCGGCACTCGGGCGCCTCCAGTGTGGAGGCCGAATATCGACCGGCTAACAACGAAGTGCTCTTGTCGATCAGCGACAACGGTTGCGGTCTGCCGGAAGGTCATACTGTTGCGGCAACTTCTTATGGCATACGCGGTATGCGCGAGCGCGTCGGACAATTGGGCGGCGAGATTGTGTTCGATACCCCGCCGGGTGGGGGCTTGCGCGTGACGGTGCGGGTGCCGCTGTCTGTCGCCGGACGGAATGAGTAAATCGCAGTGGGAACCAGGGCTTGTATGCCTGGCTGTTCAGGCATTTAAATTGGCAGCGCAATAACGGGGTGTTGAAATGTGCAATTCAGGGAACATGTCATGATTAAAGTATTGCTGGCGGATGATCACGCCATTATGCGCGACGGGCTGAAAGAAATTCTGGCTACGGTGGAGGGATTCGAGTTGATCGGTGAGGCCGCCAACGGTAACGAAGTGATGCAGGCGCTGTATCATAAGCAACCGGATTTGCTGATGATGGATATGAACATGCCGGGGATCAGCGGCATCAGTTTGATCGAACGGGTTAAAAATCTCTATCCGAAATTGCCCATACTGGTGCTCACCATGCTGGATGACGTGCAGATCGCTTTGCGCGCCCTCAAGTCCGGGGCGGATGGCTATATCACCAAGGACAGGCCTGCGGTAGAGTTGGTAGCCGCCTTGCGTAAAGTTGCCGCCGGGGGGCGCTATGTCGATCCGGGACTGGCTGAGAAAATGGTATTCAACAACGCCGAGGCAAATTTGCCGCACACCAAACTATCCAACCGGGAGATGGATGTGTTCAGGATGCTGGTGCAGGGAAAAAATCTTAACGATATTGCCGCAGAGCTTTTTATCAGCAGCAAAACGGTGAGTTCGCACAAAGCCCATTTGCTGGAAAAGATGGGGGTCAGTAATATGGCAGAGTTGGTGCGCTACGCGGTGCAACAAAATTTGTTCATTTGATCCTAAAAAACTCGGTTTGCCACAGAGATCACAGAGGAGAAAAAACGGCTATCACGAAATTGCGATTCACCTTTTGGGGGAGTCCGCAAAACATGGAGAAACCGTTTCTTTCTCTGTGTTCTCTGTACCCGCAAGGGGGAGGCCGTGGTTGTAAGGGGCTAAAGCCCCGACAACACACGCTCTGAACTCTGCGGCTTGAATTAAGGTATTTAGGTTGATTTGAGGGTATAAGGCGCAGTTGTTCGTTGACGCCTGTCACTGCAAGCTATGCCGGTATAGATGTTTCCCTTTGAAGAAGTTGATAGATGGTGTTTGGTTAGCGTCTGATTTCCTGCTTTTGCGATAAGTTAACTTCGCACTCGGGGTTTCCTTAGGTTGTATAGGGGATTGTCACTCAAGATGGATATAAGTCTGATTTAAAAATCATCCATTCCTGTTTTTCAAGCAAGCAATATTCAAGCAATATCCACCGCTAGTATCAGTCTATCCCCATATTTATCCGATTCTCAAATTGCCAGTGGTGTTGGTGCAGCGAGTACGGTGTTTTTTGACTCAACCGAAGCAGCCTAAGGAGGTTCAAATGGGAAAGCTAACCGGCAATGTATTGACTTTAGTTGCTTCTCGTTACGATGAGCACGATCAGCCCGGCGAAATTGCTGACGCTGCGGATTCGCTGTTGTTTGCTAACAGAGCTGCTAAAGACGTAGCGTACCGTGCGGATAGTGCTAAAAGCGGTGCGCAAGTGGTGCAGATTGATAGCACGGAAAATTCTCGTATCAAGGCATTGGAATGCGAACTTGCGCATCTTCGGGGCACGCTCGACCAAATGGTGCGCCAGAAAACCGAGCTGTTGGAACGGCGTTTGGCGATTATGGAGTCCTGTAATTCAACGCTGGGCGAGAATTATCACAAGATGCATCGGATGTATCTCGATCTGCTGAACAAGACGCAAGCCTGAAAGATAGGTATGGCTCAATATTGCGTTATGATCAAAAAATTGCCCCGCACAACGATTCGACGGTTTATTCGCTGATGCCGTAGCCGCGCAACTCTGCACGGCATTGCGCATAGTCCGGGCAGACGCTTTCCACCACGCGCCAGAATGCGGCGGAGTGGTTCATTTCGACGAGGTGAGCCAGTTCGTGCACGACGACGTAGTCGATCAGGTGTAGCGGCATTTTCACCAATTGCCAGTTGAAACGCACAACGCCGCGCGAGGTGCAACTTCCCCACTGCGTTCTGGCTGAAGAGAGTTTGATTTGTTTGGGGGCCACCTGCATGAGCGGGGCAAAGTGCGCCACACACTCCTGAAACACGCGCTCGGCTTCGCGCCGGTACCATAGCGTAATAACCTTCTCGATTTTGATTTCGTCTGTGGTGTCCACCACATGGATATGCAGTTGCTCGCCACGCATCTGCGGAGGAGAGCCGAACAGGCTGGGGATAATGCGCAGGGTGAAATTTTCGCCGCGGAAGGCGATCTTCCCACCGTCTTGCCATTGCGGTGAGGCGGGTTTTCTGCTTTGCCAGCTGCCGAGCTTTTCCACTACCCAGTCGGCTTTTTCATTGAGCACGCTGTGCAGCCATTTTTCCGAGGCGCGCAACGGCATGCTGACGGTGAGGCCGCGATCATCAATGCGCAGGCCGATGCTGCGGCGCTTGCTACTGCGTTTGAGCGTGTAGCTGACGGGTTTGCCCGCGAGTTGGATACTGCGCTGTTCGACGCTGGGCGGCGTGACCATTGGGCGCAGCCTCCCCAGCATTATTTTATCCGCTCCATCTCGGACTCAATCCACTCTTCGACTTGGCGGTTGATTTCTTCTGTTTTAAGTTCTGTCGGGTCGATGGGCTTGCCGATGCTCATGGTGATGGTGCCGGGATATTTGAGGAATGCGTTGCGCCCCCAGAATTTGCCGGCATTGTGCGCCACGGGAACGACTAACGCACCGCTGGCCTTGCCCAGCATGGCGCCGCCGATTTTATATTTTCCTCGCTCACCGTAAGGTATACGCGTCCCTTCCGGGAATACGACTACGCAGAATCCGGCGGCAAGGCGTTGCTTGCCTTGTTCCAGTAATTGTTTCATCGCCTCTTTACCTTTGCTGCGGTCGATGGCGATGGGGCTGGTCAGCGCCAGTCCCCAGCCGAAGAAAGGCAAAAACAATAACTCGCGTTTCAGCACCCACACCTGGGGTGGAAATACGGTTTGCAAAGCGAAGGTTTCCCATGCCGACTGGTGTTTGCACAGCACGATACAAGGCGCTGCCGGAATGTTCTCGACGCCGCGCACTTCCATGCGTATGCCGCAAACCATGCGCAATAGCCACATCATGCTGTAGGCGAGGCCGGAGATGATGCGGTAGCGGGTTAGCGCGGGGAATGGAAACGTGAACAGCGAAAAGGTGGCGTAGATGGGCGTCCAAACCAGTTGCAGCAACAGGAAGACGAGCGAGCGGACAAGCACCATATCAGGCCAGAAGATGATTAACAACGGCGGCGAGATCGGGGAAGATTTGCGTGCCTTGCGGCAAGCCGCCCTGGGCGCGGGTCTTCTCTCCTTTGCCGGTCAACACCAAGTACGGCTGCGCGCCCAAACGGGCGCTTGCTTCGAGATCGCGCAAAGAATCACCCACGGAAGGCGTGTCGTGCAGTTCCATATTGTAGCGTTCAGCGATTTCCTTGATCATGCCGCTCTTGGGTTTGCGGCATCCGCAATTTGACTCGGCGTTGTGCGGGCAAAAGAACACCGCGTCGATACGCCCACCCGCCAACGCGCAAGCCTTGTGCATCTTGTCATGGATGGCATTCAGCGTGGACATGTCGAACAATCCGCGACCGATGCCTGACTGGTTGGTCGCAACCACCACGCGATAATCCGCCTGGCACAACAGCGCAATGGCTTCCAGGCTGCCCGGAATAGGCTTCCATTCATCCGGGCTTTTGATGTATTGGTCGGAGTCGTAATTGATGACGCCGTCGCGGTCGAGAATGATGAGTTTCATAAAAGCAGTCGCTAGTCGTTAGTAGGTAGTCGTTAGTTGGGGGCGCAGGTTTTAACTAAAAACTAGCGACTACCGACTAACGACTGCATTTAAGCCGCCAATTTGGAAATATCCGCCACCTGGTTCATCAGCCCGCCTAACTGCTGCAACAGCGCGGCGCGGTTCATGCGTATCGTTTTATCTTCGGCCATCACCATCACCTGATCGAAGAAATCGTCGATAAAGGGTTTGAGCGTGACCAAAGCTTTCAGATTCTGGCCGTATTCGCTGCGATCAAAATAATTTTTTGCGAAGGGCGTGATGTCTTGCATGGCTTGATATAAATTGCGTTCGGCCTCATCGCTCATCAGTTTTGGATCGACCTTCGCGTTGCTCATCGCGGCGCCAAGTTCTTCCTGATTTTTGCGGATGATGTTCTGTACGCGCTTGTTGGCGGCGGCGAGATCTTTGGCAACCTCCAGCGCCGCAAAAGTACGCACGCCGTGCAAACGCGACAATACCTCGTGCAGTCGCCCTCCCACTGTGTAGAGCACGGCCTCGATGTGCGAGGCTTCGAAATTGCGCTCGCGCAAATAGCCGCGCAAACGATCCAGCATAAAACCTTCCACATCTTTGGCCACGGTGGCGCTCAGCATACCGGCGGGAAAATTCTCCGCAGCAATTTTGAGCAGCAGCGGCAACGGCAGATCCAGTGGCGTTTCGATCAAAATGCGCAACACGCCGAGCGCTTGGCGGCGCAAGCCGAACGGGTCTTTGTCGCCGGTTGGCACCTGACCGATGCCGTAGATGCCCAGTATGGTTTCTAGCTTGTCGGCCAAGGCCACGGCGCACGCGATTTTGCTTTGCGGCAAGCTGTCGCCGGCAAAGCGCGGGCGATAATGTGCCTCGATGGCTGCGGCCACATCGGCCTGTTCGCCGTCATGCAGGGCATAATAATGCCCCATGACGCCCTGCAATTCGGGGAATTCGCCGACCATGTCGGTAATCAAGTCGGCTTTGCACAAGCGTGCCGCCAGTTCCGTGTCGGCCTTGTCTGCGCCGAGCAAATGGGCGATGTTGCCGGCGAGGGTGGTGATGCGCTCCACGCGCTGCAACTGCGAACCGAGTTTGTTGTGGTATACCACGTTGCCCAGCTTTTCGACGCGCGCTTCCAGCTTCTGTTTGCGGTCCTGATTGTAGAAAAAACGCGCGTCGGCCAAACGCGGGCGCACCACGCGCTGATTGCCTTCAATGATGTGATGCGGATCGGAAATCTGCATGTTGGAAACGATGAGGAATTTATTCAGCAGTTTTCCGTTGCTGTCCAGCAGCGGAAAATATTTCTGGTTCTGCTGCATGGTGAGGATCAAACACTCCTGAGGTACTTCGAGATATTCAGACTCAAACTCGCCGATGTAGACCTCCGGCCACTCCACCAGCGCCGTCACTTCGTCCAGCAGTGTGCTGAGCACGCTGCGATCCTCGTTGGACAGGCTGAGCAATTTTTGCAGGTCGAAATTGGCGTGGCCTACCCAGATAGCATTGAGCTGTTCGGCATTCTTATCCAGTTTTACCGCGATCATCTCGCGGCGTTTGGCAAAACCCGGTATGACATGACCCTCGTTCTCCAGCATCGATTCATAGTCACCCGCATGCGCGATGGTGAGCGTTTCGTGTGACAAAAAGCGGTGGCCGCGGGTGACATTGCCGCTTTGCAGGCCGAGCACCTCGACCAGAAGGGTGCGATTGCCGTGCAATACGGTTAGTCCATGCACCGGACGCACGAACTGATGGTCTGAGTCTCCCCAGCGCATCAATTTCGGGATGGGCAATTTCTTCAAAGCTTGCGCGACGATATCGGACAGGCAATCATCCAGCGACTTGCCTCTTTGCTCGATCTTGGCGACAAAGTACTCCGCTTTGCCATCGCTTACGCGTTGCAGCTTATCAAAAGTCACATTGGCGGAACGCATGAAACCTTCCAGCGCTTTGGAGGGTTTTCCTTCGGCATCCAGTCCTGCATTGACTGCGGGGCCCTTGCGCTCGATGACGCGGTCCGCCTGCATGGCCGCGACATTGGAAATGGTTAGCGCCAACCTGCGCGGTGTGGCGTAAGCAAGACATTCACTGTCTGCGCCAGCCAATGCCTGTTCTTTCAGTGTGCCGAACACTTCATCGGCGAACGTGGTGGAAAGTTTTTCCAATGCCTTGGGTGGCAACTCTTCCGTGAGCAATTCAATGAGTAGCGTTTGTTTCATTATTTGTTCTCCCCGTTCTTCAGCATCGGGAAGCCGAGTCTCTCGCGTGAATCGAAATAGGCTTGCGCCACGGCGCGCGCCAAAGTGCGGACGCGGCCGATGTATCCGGCGCGTTCAGTGACTGAAATCGCGCCGCGCGCATCCAGCAGGTTGAAGCTGTGCGAACACTTCATCACCATTTCGAAAGCGGGCAGCACCAGCACGGCCTCGATCAGACGCTTGGCCTCGCTCTCGTATTCGTTGAAGTGGCGGAACAGCATCTCGACGTTGGAATGCTCGA
>CAZXDK010000046.1:0-19965 GCA_964639585.1 uncultured Gallionellaceae bacterium
TGGATTCGCCGCGCAAGGCCGAGGCGCGCGACTCGCCCAGCACCCAGCGCAAGGCGTCGATCACATTGGATTTACCGCAACCGTTCGGCCCGACGACGCCCACGAGCTGTCCGGGTAGCGCGATGTGCGTGGGATCGACGAAGGATTTAAATCCGGCCAACTTGATATGGGATAAACGCAATTTGATTCAGGCTAACGATATAATCGCTGTATTCTAACCCAAGCCGAGTCCCTCACAAAATGACCACCCAACCCGCCAAATCATTAGAGACCTTCCCCAACCCGCAGCCCGCGCGCGACTACCATATCCATATGGAGATACCGGAATTCACCTGTTTGTGCCCCAAGACCGGGCAGCCGGACTTTGCCACATTGCTTTTGGATTATATTGCCGATGGGTTATGCGTGGAATTGAAGAGCCTCAAGTTGTATATTTGGTCATTTCGCGATGAAGGACATTTTCACGAGGATGTCACCAACCGCATACTGGACGATCTGGTCGCAGCGACGCAGCCGCGCTTCATGCGCCTCACTGCGAAGTTCTACGTGCGCGGCGGTATCTTTACCAACGTGGTGGCAGAGCATCGCAAGGCAGGTTGGCAACCCGCACCACGGGTTGAGCTGAGCCAGTTTGACCCGCAATCGAATACTCGCGGTTGATTTACCCCCCAATAGCCGGGGTGGCGCCAAACAAAGGAGATCGAGATGCTTACCGTTCGCCCCCCTGCCGTCGCAGGTTTGTTTTACCCAGCCGAGCCCGAGCAACTCTCACGTGAGGTAGGGCAATGGCTGAGCGCATCTCGCGCCAGCGAACTGACTCCCAAAGCGCTGATCGCACCCCATGCGGGCTACATCTATTCCGGCGCCATCGCTGCCAGCGCATATTCCACATTGAAAGACATCGCGGCGCGCATCCGCCGGGTAATTTTGCTCGGCCCCACCCATCGTGTGGCGGTGCGCGGCTTGACCTTGCCGGATGCGGATGCGTTCGCCACCCCGTTGGGAGAGGTGCCGCTGGATACTGAAGCCGTACGCGCCATCGCACATCTGCCGCAGGTCGTCGTCAGCCGCGCGGCGCATGCGCAGGAGCATTCGCTCGAAGTGCAACTGCCCTTCCTGCAAAGCGTGCTGGACGATTTCACCTTGCTGCCTCTCGCCGTGGGGATGGCAACGAGCGAAGAAGTCGCCGAAGTGCTGGAGGCGGTGTGGGGCGGAGAGGAAACACTGATCGTCATCAGTTCCGACCTGTCGCATTACCTGCCCTATACTGCCGCGCAGGAAGTCGATTGCCAGACCGCCGATGACATTCTGCATCTGCGCCAACCCATCCAGCACGAACAGGCCTGCGGCGGCACGCCGATCAGCGGGCTGATCGTTGCGGCGCGCAAACACCGGCTCAAACCGCATCTGCTCGACCTGCGCAACTCGGGCGACACGGCGGGGACGCGCGACAGCGTGGTCGGCTATGGCGCCTTCGCATTCACCGGGGAGACACAGCATGCTTGATGCCGCGCAAGGGAAAGTGCTGCTGCATCTGGCGCGCGCCGCCATCGCCGAACAATTCGGCACGCCACACCAAGCCGCGCCGCAAGCGGACTGGTTGCGCGAGCCCGGCGCCACCTTCGTCACGCTGACGCTGCACGACGATTTGCGCGGCTGCATCGGCTCGCTGGAAGCGCACCGCACGCTGATCGACGATGTGCGCTACAACGCGGTGGCGGCGGCTTTCAGCGATCCGCGTTTTCCGCCGCTAACAGAACGGGAATTCACGCAAGTGGCACTGGAAGTGTCGCTTCTTTCCATAGCGCAAGCCATGCGCTTTGCCGGCGAACACGACGCACTGGCGCAACTGCGCCCCGGCGTGGACGGTTTGATTCTGGAATGCGGCCGACATCGCGGCACCTTCCTGCCGCAAGTGTGGGAGCAGTTACCCGCCCCGCATTTATTTATGGCTCACCTGAAAAACAAGGCCGGTCTACCGCCGGATTTCTGGTCGGAAGACATCCGCCTGTCACGCTACACCGTACAAAAATGGCACGAAGGAGAATGATATGGACGAACCGATCAGCAGCGCCGAGCAATACCCCGCGCAGTATTGGCACAAGCTGGACGACGGACGCATCCAGTGCGACCTGTGCCCGCGCGACTGCAAACTGAAAGAAGGCCAGCGCGGCGCGTGTTTCGTGCGCGGCCGCATCAACGACATGATGGTGCTCACCACCTACGGACGCAGTTCCGGCTTCTGCGTCGATCCCGTCGAGAAAAAACCGCTCAATCATTTTTATCCCGGCAGCAGCATCCTGTCGTTCGGCACGGCGGGCTGCAACCTCGCCTGCAAGTTTTGCCAGAACTGGGACATCTCGAAATCGCGCAGCTTCGACAAGCTCGCCGATCAGGCCACACCGGAAGCGATTGCCAATAGCGCGGTCGAACTCGGCTGCAAGAGTGTGGCCTTCACCTACAACGACCCGGTGATCTTCGCCGAATACGCAATGGATGTGGCCGACGCCTGCCACGCGCGCGGCATCAAGACGGTTGCGGTAACGGCGGGCTACATGCACGACCAGCCGCGCCGCGATTTCTATGCCAAGATGGATGCGGCGAATGTGGACTTGAAAGCCTTCACCGAAGACTTCTACTTCAAGCTCACCGGCGCGCATCTGCAACCGATACTCGACACGCTGCTTTACCTCAAACATGAAACGCAAGTGTGGCTCGAACTCACCACGCTGCTCATCCCCGGGCATAACGATTCGGACGCAGAGGTGCGCCGCATGAGCGAGTGGATAGTCCGCGAACTCGGCACTGACGTGCCGATCCACTTCACCGCATTCCACCCGGATTACAAGATGATCGACGTTCCGCCCACGCCGCCCGCCGCGCTGGAACGCGCCCGCCACATCGCGCTGGAAACCGGCATTGCGCATGTCTATTGCGGCAACGTGCATGACATCGAAGGCGATACGACCTTCTGCGCATCATGCAAAAAGCCGCTCATCGTGCGCGACTGGTACGACATCCGCGCCTATCACCTGAAGGACGACGGGAGTTGTCCGCACTGCGGCGCGAAACTGGCCGGACATTTCGGCAAATTTGAAGGTCAGTTTGGCAATCGACGCATTCCGGTTTCAGTCGCACGATGACCTAGTGTGGTGTTGTAAGCTATTTAAAGAACATTATGGAGCGCCGGAAAATCGCGCATTCGATCTACTTCAAGGGGTGATCAAATCGTGGTCAAGCGCTCCACCAAATTCGCTGGCAACCTTACCTCCAACGAATTTCCCCATTGGAAATACCATCTTGTTGCCACAGAAAAACCCGGACGCTTTGCAGCATCCGAGCTGATTCTCGCAACGTTCAACTCTCGAACGCGTTATCCAAAAATCGCAGTTACACCGCAGAGACACTTAGAATGCCAATTTATAACAATAGGATATGCGCCTCTATGTCGTTGCGGTGAGATTTCCAGGATTACTTTTCATGCATAGCCTTGGTGTCTGCCAAACGACCAGTACCGTGGCAAATCATGCACTGTTCTGATTTTGCCAGCGCTGTCGATCGCGGAGCATAAATCGATCCCCCGTTAAGCTCCATATGCGATCTTGCCAACGGCGTATCGTGACAGGAGAAACAAGCCGTTGTAATCGGCGAATCCACCAATGTCGTCCCCGCCGCCGCCGTGGTGACACCCGTGGCAGCGTTAAAGCTGAAGCCAGATCCATAGTTGACCGTATTGTCTGCTTTGACGTAGGGAGAGATCGATAACGCGCCCAACTCCGTCTGAGTAATCGGATTTGCGCAAGCAACAGAAGAGGCTGTTGTGCCGATCACATTGCTATAACACCCTGTCGCAACGGTGTTGTATAAACGGTTAGGCAAAGCACTGGCCGATGCGGCATTGCTGAAGTCATAGGTGCCGGGTAAATGGCAGCTCTCGCAATTCTTCAGGACGCCCGGATAGCCAATGCTCCAGTATCCTTCGGTGATAGATGCCGCATGCCAGGTAAATTTAACGGTGCGTTTGTTTTTTCCACCGCTTGTAACACCCGTGCTGCTCAGCCCCGCATGGATTGCGTGAACGAAATTGGTGGAATCCGCAGCCCAGCCGGAACTGGTTCTGTTCGGGTTATGACACCATGAACACGTTGAACCATCATTGCGTTGTCCCGCATGGAAGGATTCAGTGATAAAAACACCAAGTTCCTGGTGGCACTTGTTGCAGCGTACATCCTCAATAATCGCACGCCGCGCTGTGTAAGCTCCCCCTGTTCCACCGGCTCCCGCACCCGAGCTGGCCACTTTCTGTGCATCGGGGACAATGACGATCAGACCTCCCGTCATGTTGGGCATACCTGCCGTCAACCCCGTTCCGGTTGCTGCGGTCACGGGATATCCCTTAACGTTCGTCTGTGTTAACGGCAACGTGGTTTTCACGTTGTATGAGTACCCCATTCCTCCTGTCAGCATGACTGCACTATCCGGAACGGTCACGCCGGTAAGGGTTGCCGTGTAATAGCCACTGGCATCTGGCCCGGTCAGTGTGCCAGCAGAGGTACCGGTCGCCGTACCATTCCAAAGGCTTCTCAGATAGCTGGAAGCGGACGCATTGAAATCAGCCGGTTTGGCGATGCCGTCCTGCGGCACTGCAAATACGAAATAAATACTGGGGGCTCCGATGAAGTTATCCCAAATTTCCTCTTTTACCCCGGCTGAATACGTGTTGAACGGAACCGCGACGCCATCTTGCAGCATCCTGAACACCATCACGGGGCGCTTGCTGGTATTTCTCGAAACACTCTTAACGTCGTAGGTGACTTTGATCGCACCCGCCGGGAGATTGCTTGTATTTGAAGCAATCCATGCTGCGTTGGTATTCGTATTCGCGCCGCCCGATAGCAGGGCATTCTGCTGGTTCGGTGGCGTGACCGGTATGTGATAAACAGTCATATCTGCCGCTTTGTGACAGGGGCTACCACATTGGCTATCGTCAGCCTGCGGCCCGGCGGTAGGATGCCCCGTCGTTGCCCCTTTCAGCGTAGTGCCTAACCCTGTCGCAAAGTTGATTCCATCGTGACAAGCACCACAGGCCAGTCTGCTGGGAACGTTCTTCCAGTTATCCCCATCAACGGTCTTTTTAGCAACGTCGGTTGCCGCACCATCATGGCATTTTGCGCAGTTGCGCTGATCCTGCGGAAACTTAATTTCATTGAATTTTCCGCCTGCATTGGCATTATAGAAATAACCCTTTTTGACCAGATCCGCTCCCAGGTGCATTTTATGAATCAGATTGGGGAAATTACCAATAGCCCGCCCATTAACAACGGCTGTAGTCTGGCGGGTCGTACCATTCAAAACACCACTGGCGTCCGTACTCGCTTCCTGACTGAACGAGTATTTAATCTGCTCGGTATGACAGGTCACACAATACTTCGGATCTTTACGACTGCCATGTGCCAGCACTTTACCCTTGTGGCAATCGCTGCAGGAATTGATATTGGAAATATCCCGCGTCGCAGTAACCGCATTGCCGTCGGGGCGAAAATCGTAAACAGCATTTGCCGCATCTTCCATGTTGATTGCCGGGATGACAGTCACGGCATTGGGCGTATTGGAACCGGTACCGGGCGCCGCGCCGCCGATTTGAATTCCGAGGCGGTGCGTCAGCGCCGGGTTGTAACTGACGTCTTCCAGATCAGCCTTTTTCGAGAGCCCGTCAACAGAATCTGTCAGACCGGCAACAATCGTGGCGACCTGTTTCGGATCGCGCAGGAAGGTGTACTGGTAACTGCCATCCCCGTTATCGACTAACGTGCCTTGCGTATCGGTGGCCGGATATGTCCCGCACCACGTCTTGTCCGCATTGCAAGAGGACGTAGAGGGCACAGCCGTCTTCTCAGCAACGGTGAGTGGCCTGATTACGTTATAACTCACCCACTTATTCGGCCCCCCCGTGACTGGCACCAATTTAGCGAGGGTGAATGCCATATTCGTCAAACCGGCTACTGTTGCCGTGGCGCTCTGGGATTTATTGCCCAGCCCGACAAGGCCATTCCCCGACGCGTCTTTCACCGTAAACTTGACGACGGGTTGGTTGGTCATGCTGACACTGGTAATCGTAATTTGCGGCGAAAGCGCTTTCCAGACAGCAGCGGCATTCGCACTCGGCGTAACCGAGTTGTCGCCGAGTCGAACCACGTTGGCTCCCATTCCCGGTGCGCCGTTCGAGCCATTGACGCCATTCGTGCCATTGCTACCGCTACAACCCGCCAATGCAATGGCCGCGATTGCCAAAATTCCAAGTCGAATCAATGTCGGTTTCATTTGTAATACCTCGCAATAAAAATATCAAAACATGTCATTAAGTTACTTCGATTTCTGTTTCAAAGCGTTTTCGCCAGTTTCAACTGGGTTCTACATTTTTTCAGGTCATTACCTGAAGTGATATACAAAACTGGCACCAATGAACGTCATGTTCTGGTTCGGATTCATCGATACGGTGGTGTTATCGGAATAGGTGAAAGGCGTTCCGGTAAATCCCCAGCCCCATTCATTAAAACTAACGATCTGTCGCAGTACATCGACACGAAGGGTGGTATTTTTTTGCAGGGTGTATTTGCCGAACAACTTCATGCTACTCATGCGATACGTGATGTCAGGCAAACCGCCTCCGACGATGGGCGCACCGGTCGCCATGCTTTGCTTATAGCGATTGCTGTCTTGAATAAATGACCAATCCGCTCCCATCGCCAGCTTGCCGGACGGATTGAAAGTCAGGCCGAGACCCGTCGTTGTATTCGCCTCTTCCAACTCGGCCATGTATCCCACAAAATGATCTACATACAAAATCTGATTGCTCTGGTTCAGGTAACCGGTCAGCTTCCATTTCTCCGACAACGTCAGGATTGCGTCTACACCATATGAGCTCATTGCTGATTCGCGCAAACCTTTATTACTGGGAGAGGTATACCTATCTTTTCCGTTTTCCAGCATAAATTGCAACGACACGATGTCGAGCGGGGCCCAGTCCGCTGAAGCCTTCCACTTATCCCGCTTGCGATCCGTCATCGTCATCGGAAAGGTTCCGGTAGCGGCGTTCGTTCCCATGCTCAACCAATTTCCCCCATCGCGGTTGCTTTGCCAATAGCCGATAGACGCATTTAGCGTCTCAGACAAGGAACGTCTTAATTCCGCATGGTAGCCTTGCTCTTTTGTGTCTTCGCGCAAGCCGGAAAGGGAATCATTGGGGAGCAACGCACTGGCAACCGGACGAGAACGATTAACCGTCGCGGAATCAACTCCCAAGGTTACCCGATAGTTATCCGGCAACAGGTAACTCGCCTCCAGCTTTCCGAACATTTTCTTTAACGAATTCAAATTGTTTGTGTAAGCGCCGTTGTATGAAGCCAGCGGGGTTTTATCCGCTTTGTCTTCATACTGCACATTGGCGAGTACCGAAAGTTTCGCTACAGGACGCGCGGTGACTCCCAGTTGGAGCAAGCTGGAGTCCACAACGCCCCCCAGATTACTGGCGACAGAGCTTCCCATGCTGCCAAAGCTTTCCCGCTGAGTGGCATGGGTATTGGCATATTTGAATGTGGCTCGGGTTGTGGGCGTGACGGCATAGTTGCCGGAAACATAAAATTGATGCGCTTCATTATTGGGCGGCAATGCTACAGGTTGCTGAAGGTAGCCAAGCAGTCCGCTACCGGGATCTGCCCCGGTGTTAAGCAGTGTCCCGTTGGGATTGACCAAATTGCCCGCCACTGACGGAGTCAAAAAACTATTTACGTTGTTGAAAAATGACCCGTAATAACCGCCGCTCAACGAGAATTTTTCGCCGGAATAATTCAGTTTGGCCTCGATCTGTCTGGTCGTGGCTTTGACAGGTTCCAGAAACATCAGGATCGCGCCCGCCGTCCCGCCGGTACAGGGTATGCCGGATATGATATTGGAGCAGGCAATACCGTTACCCGATAAATGCGCCCCATCTCTCTCCTCGTTCTTTGCAACGATCTCGACCATAAGATTGGGGGCAAACCAATGCTCTCCGCCCAGACTGATATTCTGGCGTTTGATGTTCAGGTTCAAATCGGCACCATTCCCCGGCACAGGCAAGGACGCCACAGCTGGCGTGGTTGTCCCGGCAAACATTAAACCGGTATTGATGGTGCGCGGATCATGGCGCACCCATTCACTATATTCGGCAAAATACTTCCAGCCCCCCTGTTTGTTCCGGGATAAGCTCAATTCTCTGTTATCCAAACCGAGGTTGTAGCCTTGGAAAATTGTCCACAATCCGGTTGCATCATCACGTTTGACAATATCAAAATCCAGCAATAAAGAAGCGCTGTCTTTGCGCAGGCCACTATATTGCGTGAAGAGCGTCCTACCCAGACTATTCCCCAAGTCTTTGCCCAAGCCGACACTGATTGAGCTTTCCGGTTTAATGAACTGCTCGATCTCCTCTTCCTCGGCGTGCGCGGAACCAAAAACCGAGAGTACGCAAAGGAAAAGCAAGTTTTGACTGATGCCTGACTGCTTTACTGGAGATTTCATGGTTATTTCCCCATTCGTTTCAGCGGAAAAGATTGCGCGATGCCGGATCAGCAAAGCCCGGATTATTGCTTCCGTGAACCTGACTGTGACAGTTCAGGCAAGCTCTGCCTTGGGTGATGGCAACGGGATTCCACCATCCCTGGGTACTGGAAGGTGCAACCTGCTGACTGGTCAGAGACGGCTGTATCGGCGCATGCGGTGTGTGACATGAGTTACACAAGAACGGCTGACGCATTTTCAACATGCTTTCAGAGATCGAACCGTGCGGGTTATGACAAATCGAGCAGTCTTCGCCTACCGGCTGATGGTTATGCACAAACGGTCCGCGTTTTTCCATATGGCAGGTGTAACAAGTATCCACCACGCTATCGCGCAGCATCAATTTCGGTCCGGCCGAGCCATGCACGTTGTGACAATCTGAACAGGTCATCTTGCCTTCTATAATCGGGTGATGCGAAGGCTTGTTGATTTGCGCACGCTGCTCTTTGTGACAGGTAAAACACACTTCAGCTTGAGTGCGCTTGTCGCGCACCTTGTCCTTTGCGGCATGCACCTGATGACACGAAGTGCAGGCGACTTCGCGGATTTCATGCATACTGCCCTGCCACAAATGGCGCTTGCCATCTTTTTGGTGACATCCCTGACACATCTCATTGCGTTTTTCGACAGGAGTGATTGAATTTTTACCGAATGTCACTTCAGATTTGGGCGGCTTTCCACTACCTTTGTGACTGATATGGCTGGTGCTTTCGCCGTGGCATTGGGTGCAAGTCGGGGTACGGCTGTCCGCTATCGCGCCATGCCTGGTTTTACCGATGCTGAGCACCGAAGGATGCAGATCGAGCATGGAAGGCTGGGGTTCGTCAGATTCGTCGTGGCATCCCGTACATTTTGCCTCGCCCTTCAGGACGAGGTCTTGGGCTGACGACTTCAGCATGACCGCTTGCGGGGCATCTTCGGCAAGCACTGAAGTTGCTCCCCCGATCCCCACCAAGACTGACAGGACTAACATCCACCTCGTGAGTTTCATCATCCACCTTCCGTTTTCAATTTAATGCACAGTTACGAGAGGAAATGTCGCCCCGCCAATAGTGCCAGATCCGCCTAAAGCGAAAGAATCCAGCCGACCAAATTTTTCAATTCAGCTTGATCTTTAGTATCGATAATCTTGTGGTCTTCTTCGGTGCCATCTTCCAGTTTGACCTTGGGGCCAGTGGTAATGTTTTTAATCAAGGCAGCTTCAGCATCGGCCTTACCTTTGTATTTCAGCGCGATCTTTTTGTAAGAAGGTCCTTTTTTAGTCTTGTCGATAGCATGACACTTGGTGCAGTCATTTTTCTTGGCAAGTGCTTTGGCTGCCGCTTCATCAATAGCCGCAGATGCGGTAGAGGCGGCCAGCACACTGGCTGCCAAAATGAATGCTGCGCTTGCGATAATATGCTTCTTCATGATTGATCTCCTAAGTAAATTAACCCAAAGCTTCCACTTGCCAAACTGCTAATCCCCGGTAACGCTGCCTATAAATCCAATAAATACCAAAACCAGCAAAGTCAACCCAATCGCGATCAGGGTAAGCCCCAATATCTTCGATCCCTTCGTCATGCGCCCCGAGGGCGGATCCACCAGATATTTTTCCAGCTCGCCGGACTCAACCAGACGATTGTACTGGGCTGTACGATCACGCTTGAATTCGTGCAGCGGCACTGAGCCGGTAAACATCACCACATCCGGCGGTGGGAATTTATCCGGGCGGAAGTGATTGTTGAAAAAATGTACCGTGAACAGGAAAACAGCGGCAAGCAGCGCCTCATAGCCATGAACCAAGGTCGCCACATTAAACACCCAGCCCGGCAAAATGGCGGCAGTAACATGCGGGAATGCCAGCATCATGCCACTGGTGCCGACCACGCACGCACCCCACAACACCGACCAGAAATCGAATTTCTCCCAGTATGTCCAGCGATCAAATATCGGGCGCTCCCCCTTGCCCAGGAACCATCTGAACATGGCGATAATATCGCGAAGATCGTTCCAGTTGGGCAGCAAGGAATCCGGCCCAAACCATTGGAATTTCTTTTTGGGGCGGAACACCAGTTTGTTCAGCATGTAAATCACAAGACCAATGGCCGTCCCCAAGAATCCGACCGCAGCAACACGGTGGATAATGCCGGCATTCTTTGCACCACCGAGCGCCTCCGCCACTGGATGCGACCACTCCGCATCAGCATAAAGCACCAGCATACCGGTCAGAATCAGCGTCATGGTAATCAGCCCAAACAACAGGTGGGTCAGCCTGCTGAGTTTGCTGAAGCGGTGAAGCTGCTTATCTTGAGCCTCGTTTTTCAGCAGTTCGTTCACTTGAAGATGTCGTTCGGTATATCCGTTCGGGTTGTAAAACACGCGGCATCCGTCTTTATACTCGCGGTAATACCACAGCGCAGAATGTATCCAGAAAAATGCGAATACCGTGGAAAGCAGGGTAATCATGATCGTCGAGGCTATCCACATCTGCGGATATTTTTTGAAATCATGCGTGTTCGCATGCGGGCCAAACGACACAAACCCCTGCGTCGCTTTCTGCAAGCCGTTCCAACCTTGCTTGCCGTTATGACATTCCTGGCAAGTTTTCAAACGGTTATTGATATGCACTTTTGATTCGGGGTCGCTTGCGGGAAGAATTCCGTGGCTGCCGTGACAGTTGTAGCACTTGGCCGTGTAGCCATAGCCCAGCGTGTTCACCTGCCCGTGAAAAGTATCCAGATACGAGCGCAGCTTGTCTTTATGACAATCGCCGCATGCATGAACAATATCCAGTTTGAATGAAAGTTTCGATGTATTGATGATGCCGTGGGAAGTGTGGCAATCCGTACACACCGCAGCCTTGGGGTCGTGCTCCTCCGTAACCTTCTTGCCGTGTATCGACGAGTTGTATTCTTCCAATGCCTCGGTATGGCACTTTTCACCGCACGTATTCGGAATAGTCAGATGCCAGGCGCCTCTTCCCGGACTGCCCAGCGGAGGAACATTAAACGAGTGGGTGTCGTGACAGTCATCGCAACTGGCATTGACGCGAGTCGGATCATCTTTGCTTGGACGTGCGTGGAATGTTTGCTTATAAGCCTCGGCACTTTCCACAACCGTGCCAAGCCGTGGTTTTTCCTGGGTACTACCGTCCTTTTTTGCCACTTCCCACAAATTCAGATGGCACTGAACACAGCCCACCGTTTTGGCTTCACCATTTTTATGGGACTGACTACCTTCCTTGATTCCCTGGTGGCAAGCGACACATTGCATTGTGGAATGCACGCTTTTGCCAAAAGCGAGTTTTTTGACCGGCTGCATATCCCGAAGCTCCCCGTTTGCCCCGGTCACCTTGATTTCTTTGGCTCCGCTATGGCATTTAAGGCAGGAAGCATTGTCAATAGAGCTGACCGCAGATGAGGACTCACGCTCCAGCACCGCTCCGGCAAACGAGGTTGCTGTCATCATCCAGCACAACACCCCAACCGCTGCCGCTAATATTAATTTGTTAAGGTTCATATTATTGTTGCAACGTTCAACGATTACACAGTGATTTAGAGTGCAACCAAATAATTAAACAAACCCAGAGAGTTAAATATTGACAGTGCCAAACTTGAACCGCGCCCCTATGATCCAAAGGTAACACGCTATTATTACAATTCCGAATTAAATTCTCCGCATCAAAAAATACTGGCAAACTTGCCGATTGCAACACTCTTCATTTCGAATCACCAGAAGGAGTGAGTCTCCATCATCGCATAACAAGTTGGTTTATTTCGTATTTTTGTATTTTCTTGAATCAATGAAGGTGCGAGGACTATTGTTCAGGCGCCGCCATGTTCCAACAGATTCCCCATTTCCGCCAGCGCCGGCAATTCGCCCAATGAGCGCAAGTTGAGGTCATCCAGCAATTGTTGCGTAGTCGCATACAAGGCCGGCTTGCCGGGCGCATCGCGCGTGCCTATGCTCTCTATCCAGGCGCGCGACTCCAGCGTCTTCAATACTTGCTGGGAAACGGCGACACCGCGAATTTCTTCAATATCGCCGCGCGTCACCGGTTGGCGATAGGCGATAATGGCTAGCGTTTCCATTACTGCGCGCGAGTAGCGTGCGGGTTTCTGCGGATCCAAACGCTGTATGTATTGCTGCATTTCAGGACGCGCTCGGAAACGCCAGCCACTGGCCACCCGGTTCAACTCGACACCGCTATCGGCATATTTTTCCACCAACTGTTGCAGCAACTCCTCGACGTAGCGATTTTCCAATGGTGCATCGCTGAGCTTTTTCAACTCGGACAGCGACAAGGGCTCCTGCGACGTCATCAACGCGGCCTCGAAAATTTTTTTCAGCAGGACAATATCGGCCGTTGGCCCTGCTTGGGATGCCACAGCCGACGGCTGCATGTCATTCGAGGGTGAGGCGGCTTGTTCGGACATAGATGTTTCCCAGTGTTTCGGTTTGCGTAATTTCGACCAAGGTTTCTTTGGCCAATTCCAGAATGGCTATGAACGTGACCACCAGTTGCGGAATGCCGCCAGCGTGATCGAACAGGTTCTCGAACGGCTCGAATTCACCGTGACGCAATTGCCGCAACAAGCGTGTCATTTGTTCGCGCACCGACAGTTCTTCGCGCCGCACCTTGTGATGCGCATTCACTTTCGCCCGCGTCAGCAAGGTCATCCAGGCGATACGCAGCTCATCCACAGTCACGCTGGGCAAACGCTCGACCACCGTGCGCTCGATCAGCACTTGCACCAGCTCGAAATCGCGCCCCGCCTGCGGCATGTCATTCAGCCTTTGCGCCGCGAGTTTCATTTGCTCGTATTCCAGCAAGCGGCGCATCAGCTCGGCGCGCGGGTCTTCGATTTCCTCTTCGCCGATTTTGGGTGGACGCGGCAACAGCATGCGCGACTTGATCTCGATCAGCACCGCCGCCATCAGCAGATACTCGGCCGCCAACTCCAGCCGGTTGCGCTGCATGAGTTCGATGTAAGTCATGTACTGCTGCGTGAGCTGTGCCATCGGAATGTCGAGCACATCGAGATTGTGCTTGCGTATCAGGTACAGCAGCAGATCCAGCGGCCCCTGAAACGTCTCCAGCACCAACTCCAGCGCATCCGGCGGGATGTACAGATCGGCCGGCATTTCCAGCAGCGGCTCGCCGTGGATGAGGGCGCGCGGAATGAGCGGCAGTTCGGCTTGGCTCATACTTCAAACTCCGTTCGTGCAATTTCGGAAAATGGGAAACAGTGGCTATCTACCGCCTCACGCTGCGCGGTAAGTTATCTTGCTCAAGTATAACTCAGCCCCATCGCCTCACGCACTTCGCGCATGGTCTCGGTCGCCAGCTTGCCTGCCCTCTCGCAACCATCGGCGATGATGTTGCGCACCAGGGTCGGATCGTCCAGATATTGCTGGGCTCGTTCGCGCATCGGCTTCTGCTCTTCCAGCACGCCGGCAATCACCGGTTGTTTACATTCGATGCAGCCTATGCCCGCACTTTTGCAACCTTGCTCCACCCACTGCCTAATATCCTCGCTGGAATAGATTTCATGCAGCTTCCACACCGGACAACGCGCCGGATCGCCTGCATCGGTGCGGCGGATACGTGCCGGATCGGTAGGCATGGTGCGTATTTTTTTACTGACACTTTCCTCGTCCTCACGCAGACTAATGGTATTGCCATAGGACTTGGACATCTTCTGTCCATCCAGCCCCGGCATGCGCGAAGCCTTGGTGAGCATGGCTTGCGGCTCGGAAAGTATCATCTTGCCAGCGCCCTCAAGATAGCCGAACAAGCGCTCGCGATCACCCAGGGAAAGGCTTTGCTGCTCGTCGAGCAAGGCCTTGGCAGATTCCAGCGCCTCGTCATCGCCGTGTTGCTGATAGCGGGTGCGCAATTCGGCGTAGAGCTTGGCTTTTTTGCTGCCGAGTTTTTTCACTGCGGCCTCGGCCTTTTCTTCAAATCCCGCCTCGCGTCCGTAGATATGATTGAAGCGGCGCGCAAGCTCACGCGTAAACTCGATATGCGGCACCTGATCTTCACCCACCGGAACTTGCGTTGCGCGATAAATCAATACATCCGCACTCATCAACAAGGGATAACCCAGAAAACCATAAGTAGAAAGATCCTTGCCGCTCAGTTTTTCCTGCTGATCTTTGTAGGTTGGCATGCGCTCCAGCCAGCCCAGCGGCGTAATCATGGAAAGCAGCAAATGCAACTCGGCGTGCTCCGGCACTCTGGACTGAATAAACAGCGTGGCACGCGCGGGGTCAACGCCCGCCGCGAGCCAGTCGATCACCATATCCCACACGCTTTGCTCGATCACCTGCGGTGTGTCGTAATGTGTAGTCAGCGCATGCCAGTCGGCCACGAAGAACAGGCACTCGAACTCCTGCTGCATCTCCACCCAGTTTTTCAACACCCCGTGGTAATGCCCCAAGTGCAAATTTCCCGTAGGGCGCATTCCCGATAAAACGCGATCAGCAAACATAGTTAATACTCAAAGTCCAAAAATAAAATTGATCAAATTGATCATGCCGATAACCAGCGGCGTGAGCAACCAGCCCAGCGCAGGCGTCATCGCCATAGCGATCAGAATAAACATGCCGTAAGGCTCAACGCTGGCCAGTTTGATGGCCCAGCGGTGCGGCAACATGCTGATGGCAATGCGCCCGCCATCCAGCGGCGGCAACGGCAACAAATTCAACACCAACAAGATGACATTGATTTTAACGCCTAACTGCGCCATTTCCAGCAGCGGTTCGGCGAAATAACTTTCCGGCGACAGCCACGCAACTTTGGCCAACACCCCCCAGCACAACGCCATGAACAAATTGGAAGCCGGGCCGGCCAACGCCACCCACAACATATCCTGCTTGGGGCGACGCAAAGCCGAAAAATTCACCGGCACCGGTTTCGCCCAGCCAAACAGGATGCCGCCCAAAACCAGCGTCAGCAAAGGCAGCAAAATCGTCCCTACCGGATCGATATGCCGTAGCGGATTCAGGCTGATGCGCCCTTGCTGATACGCTGTCATGTCCCCGAAATACCGCGCCACATAACCATGTGCCGCCTCATGTAAGGTAATGGCGAACAACACCGGAATAGCGGCGATAGCGATGGTTTGAATCAGTGCATCGAAGTTCATAAATTTTTTGTGCTAATTATCGTCAATGCCAAAGTGGCTCACTTCCCCCTTGCCGCGCCTCAGTAATACCGGCGCCGCATCGGTCAGGTCAAGCACGGTGGTGGATTCAATGCCGACAGCCCCCCCCTCAATGATCAAGTCTACCTTGCTTTCCAGATGTTCACGAATTTCATCAATATCGGTGAGCGGATAATTCGCGTCCGGCAAAATCAAAGTGGAGCTCAACAGCGGCTCGTTCAATTCTTGCAGCAAGGCCAGAGCCACCGGATGATCTGGAATGCGCAGCCCGACCGTACTGCGTTTGGGGTGTTGCAGACGACGCGGCACTTCCTTGGTCGCTTCCAGAATGAAGGTATAACTGCCCGGTGTGTTGTTTTTCAAAAGCCGGAATTGCGCATTATCCACCCGCGCATAACGCGATAATTCAGAAAGGTCGCGGCACACCAGGGTCATCAGGTGTTTTTCATCCATTCCGCGTATCTGCCGGATACGCTGCACCGCTTCTTTATCATCCAGATGGCAGCCCAATGCATAACCGGAATCGGTGGGGTAAACAACCACCGCGCCATCGCGCAATAAGGCCGCTGCTTGCTTGATCAAGCGCGGCTGCGGATTGTCGGGGTGTATCACAAAAAATTGCGACATATTTTCTAAACGGAAGCGCCGCCCCAATAGTCCCAAACAGGTTTGCACTCCATGGGCAAATCCGGCAACCGCCCCAGATCCCGATAACTTTCGCCCGGCCCGTGATAATCGGAGCCGCATGAACTGAGCAAACCGAACTCTGTCGCATAGCGGGCGAATTCGGCGTATTGCGGCGGAGTATGACTGCCCGTCACCACTTCGACGCCCTGCCCGCCCTTCGCCTTAAATTCCCCAAACAACTCACGCAATGCGGCTTTGCCCATTGCTTTGCGACCGGCGGTATAGCGACCGGGATGCGCCAGCACCGCAATGCCGCCCGCACCGCGTATCCAGTTGATCGCATCTTGCAAGGAGGCCCATTGATGCGACACATAACCGGGCTTGCCTTTGACCAAATAGCGTTTGAATACGCTCTGCACATCCTTGCTGTATCCCGCCTCGACCAGAAAACGCGCAAAATGGGTGCGCCCGATAATGCTGGGATTGGCCGTATAGCGATAAGCGCCTTCCAACGCGCCTCCGATACCGCAGCGCGCCAACGATTGAGCCATCAATTCGGCCCGCTTACCGCGCCCGCTGCGTATGCCGAGCAATCCCTCCACCAAAGGAGGGAAAGCAGGATCGATATGCAGCCCTACAATATGCAGTGTATGCGCATTCCAGCTCACCGAGATTTCCACTCCGTTGATAAATTCGATGCCGTGGCTGGCCGCTGCGTGAGCTGCTTCCGCCAGCCCATCCACATCGTCGTGATCGGTCAACGCAAGCGTTTTGACGCCGCGCCCAGCCGCGCGCGCAACCAGCTCGGTTGGCGTCAACAGGCCATCGGAGACCGTGGAATGGCAATGCAAGTCGTAATCCAACATCGGCTCAGGCCGGCATTTCGCCGCCGCCTTTTTTCATGACTTTGCCTTCTTCAGCGCGCTTGCGGCGCACCTCTTTGGGGTCGGCCAGCAGCGGGCGATAAATTTCGACGCGGTCTCTCTCGCGCAACACCGTGTCGTTTTTGCTTAACTTGCCATACAGACCGAATTTGCTTTTTGCCAAGTCGATCTCGGGATACTTTTCCAGCAAACCGGAAAGCTTGATCGCATCGGTGATCGTTGATGCCTGTGGCACTTCCAGCTTGAGCAAAGTCTGTTCGTGGGGCAATGCATACACTACTTCAATCCTGATTTTGTTATCACTCATTTGTCGCATACACCTTTTCAGCGCGGTGGGTAAAAGCATCCACAAAGCTGTTGGCCACGTAATGAAACACCGGGCCAACCAATTTTTCCAGCACTTTGCTGGAAAACTCATAATGCAACCTGAATTCTATTTTACAGGCAGTGGCTGACAATGCGGTGAAAAGCCAATGACCATCGAGATGCCGGAAGGGGCCGTCCTGCAAAGTAATCACAATGCTATGCGGTGCATGACGCACATTCTCCGTGGTAAAACTTTGTTTGATCTGGTGATAATTGATATGCACGGTGGCATGCACCGTGTTTTCGCCTACCCGTTCGACGCTGGCGCCGCCGCACCAAGGCAGGAATAAAGGGTAATCCGCCACGTTATCGACCAGCACGAACATCTGCTCCGCACTATAGGGAAGTAACACCGATTTTTCAACTAAGGCCATCGCTTACCGAGCTATCCATGCAAAGACTGGTAGAATATCCCAACACACTGCAAAAAACACCTGCATTTCATCCCTGGCCAAATGAGTATCGTACAAAACAAAAAAGCATTTCATGACTATTTCATTGAAGAACGCTATGAAGCGGGACTCATGCTGGAGGGCTGGGAGGTCAAAGCGATTCGTGCCGGGCGTGCAAATTTAAAGGAAGCTTACGTCACCATCAAAGACGGCGCGCTTTATCTTTTTGGTTCACATATCAGCCCGCTGCTCAATGCCTCCACCCATATCCTCCCGGACGCCACGCGAACCCGTAAATTGCTGCTGCACCAGCGCGAAATCGAAAAACTCACCGGTAAAGCCCAACGCGCCGGTTACACCATCATGCCGCTGGATATGCACTACAAGGGCAGCCGCGTCAAACTCGACATCGGCCTCGCCAAGGGGAAGAAGGAACATGACAAGCGCGCAACGGAACGCGAGAAAGACGCTAAGCGTGAAGCCTCTCTAGCCATGAAAAAAGAACGGCGTTAGCAAAATGCACGTTATTTCGGTTTCCCGTAAACTAATTCTCAACAGCCTGTCGGGTCAGCAAAAACTGGATCAAAGACCTTAACTTCGCCGGTCGCACCGGCTTGTGCAGCAACTGAATTTGCCGCTCATTCACCATCTGCAACACTTCAGGCGAAGTGTCGCCGCTAATCAAAATGAACTGCGGAGGCGTTTTGAACTGGGCTTTCATCCAATCAATCAGCTCGACGCCATTGCCGTCGGGCAAGCGGCAATCACAAATCACCAATTCGCACTCTGATGTCCCGTACATCTCTTTGACTTCAATCGCTGAGGCGGCAAGAGTAACTTTGCCCCCCCATGACTCAATAATACCCTGTGTACTTTTACGCACCAGAGCATCGTCGTCGATCACCAACACATGCAGATTTTCGAATTCACGTGGAGCCCGCTGCAAAGAAAATTCCTCATTCTCCCGCAATTGTGCTTGTGGCTGCGCTTCCTCGGATATGGGTACGGAGATGGCAAAAGTCGAGCCCTTATCCGGCGCCGATGCGAGTGAGATTTCATGGTTAAGCAATTTGGCGACACGGTCAACTATCGCTAACCCCAGCCCCAGCCCTTTGCCGCGATCTCTTTCCATATTTTGCAGTTGCACGAACTCCTTGAAAATATTTTGTTGTTCCCGCACGGGGATGCCGATGCCGTTATCTCGCACCTCTATACGCAGCTTTTCACCCCGATAACGGCAAGACACCATCACACTGCCGCCTGACGGGGTATAGCGAATCGCATTGCCGACGAAGTTCACCAGAACGCGTTCCAGCAATACCGGATCGCTATGCAAAATCGTACTGTTGGGCACGACCCGCATGGCAATCCCTTTGCTTTCCGCCAAGGGAATGTAATCGTGGGCAATTCTATTCAACAAGGCAGTGATCGGAAAATCGGAAATTTTGGGCGTAACCACACCCGCATCCAATTTGGAAATATCCAGCAACGCATCCAGCAAGACAGAAAGCGCATCCACCGATTCCTCCACCTTCCCCACCAACTTGCGTTGTTCTGTTGTGGTCAATTTCGCTTGCAACTCACCCACGAATAGCCCCAGCGCGTGCATGGGTTGCCGCAGGTCGTGACTGGCCGCTGCAAGAAAGCGCGACTTGTCGAAATTCGCTTTTTCCGCCTCGTCTTTTTTCTGGCGTAAAGCCTTGGTCGCCGTTTCGATACGCGCCTCCAGTTGCTCATTAAGCCGCTTCAAAGCGCTCTCAGCTTGTTTGCGTTCGGTGATATCAACGCTGAGGCCGATCAAATAGCGCGGCTTGGCACTGGAGTCGTAGATCGGTTTTTTGAAAGTATGGAGTACACGATTCATTTTCAACTCTGCATTCCATACCAATTCCTCGCCGTTGACCATTTTGCGCCCGGCAAAAACATCCCTGTCGTTTTTCAGGAATGCAG
>CAZXDK010000047.1:0-19807 GCA_964639585.1 uncultured Gallionellaceae bacterium
CTACTCTGAAACTTCGTTTTCTTGCTTACATATCATCCATATGCGGCGCTGCGAAATTTTTTCCACGCCTTGCATTTGGGCGAAATCTGCATTTTTAGAAGCGCCCTTAGGATAAAAGCTTGCCGTCGTCGAGTATGCTTAGACGGCCCCCTGCCGTGAATTGCAGAGTGATGGTGTCGTAGTGGCGATTGCCCGAAAACAGATAGCTGTATTTTGCGACCACGGCATCGGCTTCGGTCTGCGTTGCGGCGGCGGCATATTCCTGCTGGAACGGAATGGCTTTTTTCATCTCGACCACATGCGAGGTGAAGGCGTTAACGGTGCTCAGTTCCCTTGCCATGGTCGGGTTGTCCTCCAGCGCCTGTTTGAATTGCGTGGCGTAAGGATAATCCGGGGGGAGCTGAACTTTCCCCGCGTTGTCATAGGTGATGCTCGCGGGTGCGGACGGAATATTGTTCTGCGCCAGAAATTGCGGCATGGTCGCCGAGATATGGCTGCTCAATGCGTTTATATTTTTCTGGTTCGGCAGTAGCAGCGGCGGCAGTGTGAATACGGAGCCGCCGGTGTTGGCTGTAGGCGAGAAGTAAGCGTCGATGTTCAAATTCTTGGCGCCTTGGGAGGTTTCAAAGACGGCGGTGTCTGCGTTTCCCGGTGCGGCGGGTTGAGCGGCGGAAAGACTGCGTGCGGTTTGGGAAATGGTTGTCCTGTCGGCAAGCGTCGCTGTGCTGGCTGGCGTTTGGGATTTGCTCGCTGTATTTGCCGCGAGAATTTTTCCGGCCATTAATAAATAGGCCGAAGCCGGCGAGGATGCAACCGTGGCGACTGAGGACATAGCGCGACTCCCTGTTCTGAATATGCCGACGCGGGCATCAATTTGGGTAGGCGAATAATGATCGTTGCCGATTAAACCATTGCAGAGGAATATCCATCGCCCGATAAGCGGGCGAAAAACGCTGTAATTCGCGGCTTTGGAAATCGCCTCGCGCCAAACGAAGTCGTTGATCCTGAAAAACGTAATTGAGTCACGGATGAACAGGGCGTGCGTTGGCGGTGTGGATGTAGAGCAGGTGAGTGCATTGCGCGGACGGGCGCAACGGTAATAGCCGAGCTCCCGCAAACCATCAGCCCCCTGTCGCTGCAAGCTTTACCCCCTGTAATCAACCCTACATGTATGATGGGTTTGTGTGCTTCGGTACACGACGTGGCGCGCACCACCCCATAAATATCAAGTATAAACAATGCATTATAAATAAAATTTTTTATCCTGGACGTGGGTGTGGAAATTGCTCCCTTCATGCAATTAGCTTTATTTGCAGTGAACACACCTAGTCGGGGAGGCGAGGGCATGGGAGCGTATGAAGGGATAGATGTCGATCAGGATATAGTCGATTTGATTCGTATGATGGGCAAGGCGGAGGAGTATCGAGAACGCTTGCAGTCGTTGCAGTCGGTGTGGGATAGCCTGACTTTGCTCGGCCACCTTTCCGGCACGGCGACGGATATGTCCGACACCCGCATCGCCTTCCAGCAATTGAGCGGCAGCCTGCTGAACCAGCTTGGGCGGGAGACTCTTAAAAAATCCGCGCTGGCGATGAAGTCCAAGGCGCAGGTGGCGGTGGACATCATGGTGCGCAACCTGTTCGAACGGACTGCCGACATCGGTTTTCTGGCGATGGATGACGATGTGCGCGCTTATCTGGGTAAATTTGCGCCACTGAAATCACGGGTCGTCGGCGAAGAGGCGCGGCTGGAGCTGGAAAAATACGATGCCAGCCTGCTGGCCCAGTTCCGGGAGTACGTGCAGAAATACTCTGTTTATTCCAACATTATCCTGCTCGACACCGAGGGCAATGTGTTGCTGCAACTGGATGAACAGAATCCGGTGCGCCGTTCCTGCGATGCGCTGATCGCGGAGTCTCTCTCTACCGCGAAGGCGTATGTTGAAACTTTCCGGCATAGCGATTTGCAGCCAGCCCAGTCCGACAGCCTGATCTATTCCTATCGCGTCACCGCTGCCGACGGGCACACCAATCTCGGTGTGTTATGCCTGTGTTTCCGCTTCGCCAACGAGGCCAGGCGAATATTTTCCAATCTGGTCGAGGCCGAAGATTGGAGTGTCGTCACGCTGCTTGATCGGCACGGCACGGTCATTGCCAGCAGCGACATGCATCACATTCCGGTCGGCGCGTGTGTTAAATACCGGCAGGATAAAGATTGGTGCGTGACGCGTTTTGCGGGGCGGGAATATTTGTCGGTCACGCGCGCCACGCAGGGTTATCAGGGCTATATGGGGCCGGGTTGGTATGGGCATGTGATGTTGCCGCTGGATCATGCTTTCGACCAGGAAACGGGGAGCATGCTGGAAGCGGCTATCCCGGACAATGCGATGGGCGCGGTGATGGGCAATCCGCGTTTGTTCAGCGAGGCATTGCGCGATATTCCCGGGCAGGCCGCCAGAATACAGCGCGCGCTGAACCGTTCGGTGTGGAACGGCAATGTCAGCCAGAAGAGCGACAACAAGGCATTGAATCCGGCGTTCTCGAAAATACTGCTGTGGGAGATCAGCAATACCGGCTTGAAGACGCAGGATGTTTTTGAGCAGTCGATCAGCAACCTGCACCAGACCGTAGTCTCCAGCATTCTGCAGGACAGCCAGTTTCAGGCCGCGCTGGCCATCGACATCATGGACCGCAATCTGTATGAGCGCGCCAACGATTGCCGCTGGTGGGCGCTGTCGTCGGTGTTCCGTCGCGCCTTGTCTGGCTCTACACCGGATGCCGCCGCATTGCAGGAAGTCGCCAAAACTTTGGTGCATATCAACAGCCTCTATACCGTGTACGACAATCTGGTGGTGTTCGACCGCAGCGGCCGGGCGCTGGCGGTGTCCAATTCCCACTATCAGGAAATGTGCGGGCAGCTGCTGAACGAAGAGTGGGTGCGTCGCACCTTGTCGTTGGCGAACAGCCAGAGTTACGTGGTATCGGATTTTGCGCCCAGCCCCTTGTATCGGGATAAACACTCCTATATCTATGCGGCCGCGATTCGCGATGCTGCTTCAACACACATAGTCGGCGGTATCGGTATCGTGTTCGATTCGGCGCCGCAGTTCGCGGCGATGCTGAACGATGCCTTGCCGCGCGATGAAAACGGCGCGGTGCCGGCGGGCTGTTTCGGCGTGTTCGCGGATCGCGAGCGTCGCGTCATCGCCTCGACGCAGGCAGGGTTGGCGCCCGGCATGGCGTTGGAGCTGGAGGAGAGTTTTTTCCGCATAGCGAATGGCGAAAGGAAGTCGGGGATAGCCGTATTCAACGGGCATTACTATGCGATAGGCGCGTGCATGTCCCAAGGCTACCGTGAATACAAAGGCAAAGGCGATGCCTATCGCAACGATGTCGTCGCGCTGATATTCGCGCCATTGGGCGAATGTCGCCAGGATGAGCGCAGGGGCGCATCCAGTTCGCGCGCGCGGCTGCAGGGTGCGGAGATCAAGGCTGCCAACAGCAGCGTATGCGTGGAGATCGCGACTTTCTACGTGGACAGCCACTGGCTGGGCATCCCCTCGGATTACGTGGTCGAATCCATTGATACCAAAGGGCTCACCCGGGTTCCGGGGGCGGGTGAAAACATGCTCGGCTACATCATGTTCCGCGAAAAACTCATTTCCGTGGTCGGGTTATGGGGGATGCTGGGCAAGGAAGACAAGCGCCGCAGCAATCAGGAGCCGCAAATCATCGTGTTGCGCATGAGCGACGCGGACGAGACGCTGATCGGCGTGATGGTGGATGAGCTGGGCGAGATACCTGAAATCCCTGTGGAGCGCATCGAGAAAGTTTCACCCATGATGGCCAATGACAATGCGCTGGCGGAAAGCCTGGTTAAACCCGGTGCCGGGAAAAGCTCGCGTGAAATGATCGTGGTGCTTTCGCCGGAACGCTTGCGGCGCAAGTTTATGCAGGTGAACACTTAAGAACTGTCGCCGCCACTTGCGACAGTTTTCCCATATTGAACTGTTTGTCTTCGCGGATGAATGCAAAAACTAAGCAGAGAAAGAAGGTTGTATGCCCAAGCTACTATTGGTTGAAGATAATGAAATGAATCGCGACATGCTCTCGCGACGCTTGGAGCGAAAAGGTTTTCAGGTTGTCCTGGCCGTGGATGGCGGCGAAGGTGTTGCGATGGCGTTATCGGAACTGCCGGACCTGATTCTGATGGATATGAACCTGCCCGTGCTGGACGGATGGGAGGCCACGCAACGCATCAAGGCTGCGCCGGAAACGGCGGCAATCCCCGTGATCGGGCTGACCGCCCACGCCATGTCCGGGGATCGCGAAAAAGGAATCGCTGTCGGCTGCGATGACTATGACACCAAGCCGGTCGAATTTGATCGCTTGTTGGGGAAGATCAACAAGCTGCTGAACAATAAAGGGCACTTCTAAAAATCCATATTTCATCTCAACTGATGAAACTACTAGCCATTCCACTAAGCCCGCAAGTGGGCAAGTGGCTGGTTATGCTGCGTTGCGTAAAAAATTTTTTGCTTACATATCCCCTATATGCGGCGCTGCAGAATTTTTTACGCGCCTTGCATTTGGGCGAAATCCGAATTTTTGAAGCGTCCTAAATAACAATCGAAAGAATTTACGATGAATAAGCCAGACTCACACGATGCCAAGGTCGCCGACTATGCTTTGGGGTGTCGCCAGACTGCAAATGACCGCAGCCTATTCGATAGCGGCATCGAGTTGATGAACCGTCTTAAGTATCCGCAGAAGTTCGCTCTCATCACCTTCCTGTTTTTGCTGCCCGTGTGGCTGCTGATGTATTTCTTTTTTAGCGCGGTCAATGTGCAGGTGCAGTTTGCCCAGAAAGAGCTTGTCGGTACGGCCTATCTGCGCCCTTTGCGCGTGCTGCTGGAGGATGCTTTGCGCGCGCGAGTTCTGGCGCGGGAGAGTCTGGTGGCATCGGCGACACATCGCGAGGAACTTGCTCTCATCCAGACGCGCCTCGCCGGAGATATGGATGCGCTGGCATCCGTAAACCGGCAATGGGGAGAGGCGCTCGATACGGGGAGTCGGGTCGATGCGATTCGCACCGGTTGGCAAGTGCTGCAAGCAACGGCGATGAATAACGATGTTGCTTTCGAGACGTTCATCGAGCAGATCCGCGCACTCATATCCCACGTTGGTGATAGCTCCAACTTGATTCTCGACCCCGATCTGGATAGCTATTACGCGATGGACGCGATTCTGCTCAAGCTGCCTACGGGGCAGACAGTGCTCTCCCGGACGCAGCTGCTCGGCATGAGCGAAGAAGAGCATGGGGCGCTAAATGAGAAGGTGAAAGCGCAGTTGATTATGCTGTCCGGTTTGGCGAAATCCAATCAGGCAGAACTGGAGAAGGGCTTGCGCACCGCCTTTGCCAACAATCCATCGCGGCAACTTAAGCCGCATTTGGAAGCGCCGACTGAGGCGCTCTCTCAAACGACCGGGATGTATTTGGAGTTGCTGGATAAGCGTATTCTTTCCCCGGCTGCAACGAAATCCGACAGTGTCGATCTGGACGCATCGGCGCAAAAAATGTTTGTCGCCAGCTTCGCTCTTTGGGACAAGACCACCGATGAGCTGGATCATCTGCTCAAGACCCGGATACAGGGGTTCGAATTGCAGCGCAATATCGCGCTGATTGTGACCGGTTTGGTGATGCTGCTGGTCGCCTATTTGTGGATGGCGTTTTATTACGGCGTAATGGGCACGGTGCGGGGGCTGGAACAGGCCGCAAAACGTATGTCCAGCGGTGATATGAGCGGGGCTGTCGATCTGCCCAATCAGGACGAGCTCGGACTGGTGGTGAATTCGTTCAACACCATCGCGCTTCGTTTGCAGGAAAGCCATCGGAAGATGGAGCAGGCGGCAAAACATGCCGAAGGAATGGCGCTTGCGGCGGAAACTGCCAACCAGTCCAAGAGCCAGTTTCTGGCCAACATGAGCCACGAGTTGCGCACGCCGTTGAATGCCATTATTGGCTATAGCGAAATGCTTCAGGAAGAAGCTGAAGATATGGGCGAGAAGCACTTTGTCGCCGATCTGCAAAAAATCCATGGTGCGGGAAAACACCTGCTGGGGTTGATTAACGATATCCTCGATCTATCCAAAATCGAAGCCGGGAAGATGGAAATTTATCTGGAGACTTTCGACATCCGCGAAGTCATCCAGGATGTTAATTCCACCATTCAGCCCCTCATACACAAAGGCCAGAACCGACTTGATATTCGTTTGGCCGACAGTGTGGGCGAGATGCGTTCCGACCTCACCAAGGTGCGGCAAATCCTTTTCAATCTGCTCAGCAACGCCAGCAAATTCACCGAGCACGGAACCATTACGTTGAGCGTGGAGCGTTCATTCGATGCGGCAAACAAAGAATGGATATTATTTCGCGTGAAAGACAGCGGGATAGGCATGACACCCGAACAGCTGGATAAATTATTCCAAGCTTTCACTCAGGCGGATGCCTCCACAACGCGCAAGTATGGCGGCACCGGTCTAGGACTCACGATCTCGCGGCGCTTTTGCGAACTGATGGGCGGCGACATTCAGGTGGAAAGTGAATTCGGCAAAGGCACGACCTTTAGCGTCCGCCTCCCCGCGAAGGTAGAAGAGCAAGTGTTGCCGTCCACGCAGGAGGAAGTCACCGAGTTGGCGGGGTTGGCAGGAGGCGGCACGATTCTGGTGATCGACGATGACCCGGTCGCACGCGAATTGATGGGGCGCTATTTGAGCAAAGACGGTTTCTCGGTGAAAACGGCGAGCGGGGGACTGGAAGGGCTGGCGCTGGCCAAAATTCTAAAACCCGATGCCATCACGCTGGATGTCATGATGCCCGACATGGACGGTTGGGCGGTGCTGACCGCCCTCAAGGCCGACCCCGATCTGGCGGATATTCCCATCATCATGCTTTCCATGGTGGCCGAAAAAAATCTCGGTTTTTCTTTGGGCGCATCGGATTATATGGTCAAACCCATAGACCGTAACCGCCTGATCGCCATGATGGGGCGTTATCGCACACATGCCCCGGCGTGCCCTCCGTGCCGCGTACTGTTAATCGAGGACGATGCGCCGACGCGCGAAATGACCCGGCGCACGCTGGAGAAATCCGGCATGACGGTGATCGAGGCGGAAAACGGCCAGATTGCATTGCAAAAGCTGGCTCATGAAATACCGTGCATCATCATGCTGGATTTGATGATGCCGGTGATGGACGGATTCCAGTTCGCGGTCGAGTTGCGCAAAAAAGAAGAGTGGTGCGCTATTCCCGTGATCGTGCTCACCGCCAAAGATTTGACCGCGGAAGATCAGCTGCGTCTCAATGGCCATGTAGAGAGCGTGATGCAAAAGGGCGAGTATAGCCAAGCGAGCCTGCTGTCCGAAGTCGGAAACTTAGTCAAAGCCTGCTTACATAAGGAATGAGCTAATGGAAAAGGAAGACCGGATAAATACTGTCTCCCTGGAGCCCGTCGCGCTGGCTGCGATTTTGCTGGCTTCTCCCGAGCGCCGCGAACAATTCATGGCCACCCTGCGGCATGAGTTGCGCACTCCGATGAACCACATTATCGGTTACAGCGAAATGCTGATTGAAGAGGCAACCGCGCAGGGGCAGGACTATCTGATTGTCGATCTGGAAAAAATCCACAATGAGGGGCGGAATCTGCTGGTGATCATTAACGATTTATTTGCGCCGAATAAACGCAGGCAAGGTCTGCAAGAAGCATTGCTGGAAACGCGCCATGAAATGCGCACGCTGGTAAATAGCATCATCGGATTTAGCGAAATTTTGCAGGAAGAGTTGAGCCAGTCCAGCGTGGCGCATTTTGTGAAGGATCTTGGCAAAATCGAGACCGCCGCCAGACACTTGCTTGGCCTCATTGACGGCTCTACCGCGCCGTCGAAAGTCGAGCAGGTCGCATCTTCATCGCTTGCATCGCTCCTCCCTGAGCTGGCCAGCGATTCAAGCAATCCGGTTCTGACCAGGGAACTGAGCGGCTCTCTGTTGGTGGTGGATGACAATGATGCAAACCGCGACATGTTGTCGCGGCGTTTGGAACGCTTGGGGCACCGGGTGTATACCGCCGTGGATGGATTTCATGCATTGGAAATCATGGCGGACGCCCCGTTTGATTTGATACTGCTCGATGTGATGATGCCGCGACTGGACGGCTACGGGACACTGCGCCGCATCAAAGCTGATACCGCGCTGCGACACATCCCGGTGATAATGATTTCAGCGCTGGATGACATCAGCGCCATTGTGCGCTGTATCGAAATGGGAGCGGAAGACTACATCCCCAAACCGTTCGACCCTATATTGCTCAAGGCGCGTATCGGTGCGAGTCTGGAGAAAAAGCACCTGCGCGATCAGGAAGTCGTGTACCGCAAACAGATTGAGGAAGCGACCCGCGCCAAGTCGATGTTCCTCGCCAACATGAGCCACGAAATCCGCACGCCGATGAACGCCATCATCGGCTTGGCCTATCTCGCGCTCAAAACCGATCTCGACACCCGCCAGCGCGACTACGTGAACAAAATCCACAACGCGGGCAAGTCGCTGCTGGGCATCATCAACGACATTCTGGACTTCTCCAAAGTCGAAGCGGGCAAGCTCGATCTGGAAGTGGTGCGATTCCGGCTGGAGGATGTGCTGGGCAACTCGCTGGCGATGCTGCGCCAGAAAGCGCACGAGAACGAAATCGAACTGCTGCTGGATTTGTCCGACCCCGTGCTGCTCGACAAGAGCAGCGCGCTGATGGGCGACTCGCTGCGCTTGGGGCAAATCATCACCAACCTGCTGTCCAACTCGGTCAAATTCACCCACCACGGCCACGTCAAAATCACCGTGCGCGTCGAAGAGCGCGTTGAGGACGCGCTCAAGCTGCGCTTCGCGGTGAGCGACACCGGCATCGGCATGACCGCAGAACAGGTCGGGCACTTGTTCCAGGAATTTACCCAAGCCGACGGCTCGACCACGCGCAAGTACGGCGGCACGGGCTTAGGTCTCACCATCAGCAAAAAGCTGGTCGAATTGATGGGCGGCAAAATCTGGGTCGAGAGCAAGCCGGGTGTCGGCACGACTTTTCTGTTTAACGCTGTCTTCCCGCTGGTGCCCGCCGCCGAGATGGCGGTTTCCTCGCTGGCCGGTGTCGAAGCGACTGAAGTTAATGACAACGACAATCAGGCGGCGATCTGTCTAGTCGGCATGCGCGTCCTGCTGGCCGAAGACAACCCGATCAACCAGCAACTGGCCGTTGAATTGCTGGAGTTCAAAGGCGCGCAAGTCGATGTCGCCAACCACGGCGAGGAAGCCTTGGCTTTTCTGGAGAAACAGCCTGACGGCCACTATGACGTGGTGCTGATGGACTTGCAGATGCCGGTGATGGACGGCTACGAAGCCACCCGTCGTTTGCGCGCAGACCCGCGCCATTTCCGCTTGCCGATTGTCGCCATGACGGCGCACGCGATGGCGGAAGAGCGCGAGCGCTGCAAGGCGCTGGGCATGAACGCGCATGTCACCAAGCCGGTCGAGCCGGAAGAACTGTTTGCGGTCGTGGCGGGGTTCCGCGCTGCGGATAAAGCACCCGTGGCGGCAACGCCGAAGCCAGCAGCCAAAACAACCGCGCCTGCGGCCTTGCCCGAAATCGACGGGCTGGATGCCGCATCGGGCGTGCGCCGCGCGGCGGGCATGACCGGCATTTACCTCAAATTATTGCGCCAGTTCGCAGTCGATTATGCCGAGGCCGACACCGCACTGAGCGCGATGTTAAACGCGCAGCAACTGGCGGAAGCGGAGCGCTATGCCCACACCCTCAAAGGCTTGGCGGGCACGCTGGGAGCAAGCGGATTGCAGGCATGCGCCGCGACCATCGAGGATGCGCTCAAACAGCAACAGCCCGTTAATCCCGATGCACTGAATGCCATGACGGCCGCACTCAAGCCGCTGATGCAAGCGCTGCATGCGCACTTCGATATTCATCCTGAGGCCACAGCACCGACCGCAGAAGACATCGACGCAACGCTTTCAAACGAGCGTCCCGCATGGCTGGATGAACTGGAGGATTTGCTGGCGCAAGGCGAGTTTGCAGCAACGGATTTGTGGCAATCGAAAGAGTCGGAACTGAACGGCGTGCTCGACACCTACACCCGCAAAAAGATTGCCACGGCATTGGACAGCTTTGATTTCGACACCGCGCTGGCGCTGGTGCGTAGCGGAAAGTCGGCGGGGCAATGGCATATGAATAACGTTTGACAATGCGCTGGCGGAAAGTCTGGTTAAGCCCGGTGCCGGGAAAAGCTCGCGTGAAATGATCGTGGTGCTTTCGCCGGAACGCTTGCGGCGGAAGTTTACAAATAAAAGCGTGTGAGTTGCATAAGGGTGCTCCCATATACAGCTCACCCAAATGCAAGGAGCGGAAAAAATGTTGAGTCGTGGAACGCAGACTTGCGCAAACTCACGACTCAGTCTTTTTTATTTTTCCGCAGGGTAGTCTCGCGGTGTTGCAGGCGCTCTATTTCAGCGAGCACGTCTTCCGGTTTCGTTTCCATTTCAAGGTCTGCGTCAGCCAGATCGCTGTCAGCGTTGTTGCTGATGCCGATCTTGAGCTGAATGGCACGCAGCATTTGCAACACGCGCGTCAGTTCATGTTCGGTAAGCAGGCTGGTATGCAAACCCAAGTCGGTGAGACGCTCGGCTTCTTTGGCGAAGAGGTTCTGGCTGATGAGCACAAAGGTGGCCAGAAAAATGGCTTCCAGCGATACGACCATGGTCAAAAACCCATAAGGATAAGGGTCGAAGGGGGTAATGCCAAGATGGCCGGTGTTGAGAATAAACCAAACACCAAACCACACAATATGCACATAAAAAAATGGCATGCTGCCTGAAAATGTGGTCATGCCGTTTGCTATTCTGTCTTGCAAGCCTTGGGCGTTTGCCGCCTTTTGGCGCACGCGGATGATCTTGCGTATGTTTCTTTGCATAATGTTGGAAAGCGCCGGATTATCATCCTTGTGGTCGGCTATTTCCTTCTGCAATAAACGCGCCTCCAGCATATTATGCACGCGCGTTAGCACCTCGATCAGCTCAAACGGTTTACTGACAAAATCCTTCGCCCCGGCTTGTAGCGCACGCTCTTTGTGACCCGGTTCGGCGGTGATGACGAGCACCGGAGGGGCGTCGTCGATACCGATTTTATTTAATATTTCCAACACGTGGAATCCATCCATAACCGGCATTTGGATGTCTAGCAGAATTAAATCGTAGTGATTTTTGCGATAAAAATCGCCGACCTTTTGCGGATTGGTCGTGGAAAAAACAGAGGTGTATCCGGCTGCGCGCAGTATCCGCTCAAGCAGAATCACATTGCTTTCCTGATCGTCAACAATCAGAATTTTCCCCAGCAAAATATCGGCAGGATTTATCAAGGAAATTGCAGCGCCCTATTCAGCGCCTCCATGAAGTCATTCACCTGTATGGGTTTGGTGATATAGCTAAAAAAACCCGCTTGCATCCCCCGCGCAATATCCGATGGCATCGCATTGGCGCTGATTGCAATGACTGGGATGTGTGCAGTGGATGGGGCCACGCCGAGTATCTTCATTGCCTCAAAGCCGTTGATACCCGGCATGTTGATGTCCATCAAAATCACGTCCGGCTGCAAAGTGCGCGCCATTTCTATGCCGTCATGCCCATTCACTGCGATGAGTAACTGTATGTTCGGGTGACGCGCAATGATTTGCTCAACCAGACGCAGATTCGCCGGATTATCTTCCACATACAGCAGGGTGTGGCGACGGGCGCTGTTCCAGGCATGAGGCTGAACCAATGCCACGGCTTCCCCCGCTTTCATGGCCAGATGCGGCTCGGCGACAGCAAGCAGTTCGAACCAGAAAACACTGCCCGCGCCTATGCTGCTAGCTACACCGATAGCGCCGCCCATCATCTCGACCAGGCGTTTGGCCACCACGAGGCCGATGCCCGTTCCCTCCTCCCCTCCGCTCTCTTGCCCGAGACGATTGAAAGGTTGGAATAGTTGCGTCATCTGCGCATCGGACAATCCCTTGCCGGTGTCTTTAACGCTGATGCGCATGCGTCCAGACGATCCCAGGCTACAGCTCACCTCAACCGTTCCCAGGGTTGAGTTGTATTTGATCGCATTGGACATCAGATTGATGAGCACCTGCTTTAAGCGGGTACGGTCAGCGTAGACAAAGCAAGGGGTGGCGAACACTGGCAAGATCAACTTGATGCCGCGTTGCTGTGCCTGGGGTTCTATCATGTTCTGGCATTCGATCATCACTTCGGCCAGCGACACCGGCTCCTCCGACATCGGTATTTGCCCTGATTCGACCTTGGCGAGATCGAGAATCTCATTGATCAATTTCAGCAGATGCCATCCCGCCTGCAATATTTGCGCGATGCTTTCTTTTTGCGACGGGGTGGGGGGCGGCGTGTCCGTATCCATCAACTGCGCAAAACCCAGGATGGCATTCAGCGGACTGCGCAACTCATGACTCATGCTGGAAAGAAAATCCGATTTTGCCAGGTTGGCTTTTTCGGCGACAGATCTGGCAATTTCCAACTCGATATTATTTTTTCTCAGTGCCAGATGGTTTTTTACTCTGGCCAGAACGATGGGCGGGCTGATAGGCTTGGTGATGTAATCCGCAGCACCGAGTTCCAGCCCTTTTTTTTCATCTTCCATTTCAGCTTTTGCAGTGAGAAATATTACCGGGATATTCATCGTCCCGGGGCGGCGCTTGAGTTGTCGACAAACCTCGTAGCCATCCATGCCGGGCATCATGATATCGAGCAGAATCAGGTCGGGAGGGGCGTCGGAATTCGCGATCAGCAATGCTTTGCCGCCCTCGTTGGCTATCTTTACTTTGTATTCGCTCTTGAGCAGATTGCTCATCAGGGTCAGGTTGTCCGGCGTGTCATCGACGACCAGTATGGTGGATTTTTCGGGTGTGCCGGGTGCATGCTTCATGATGTCGATTCCCGGTAGCGGGGCAGGGTTACGCTGAGAGTGGTCTGATTTTCCCTAGCCGAAACGAGCAGCGAAATTGTGCCGTTTTGCGCCTCGGCAAGCAGTTTTGCAGAATACGTTCCAAGACCGGTTCCACCTTGCTTGCCGTGGGTAACGAACTTATCGAAAAATTTCTCGCGTATCTCGGCCGCAACCGCTCCCTTGTTGGCTATGGTGATACGCAGCGGTGTCGCATCGATCAGGGAGACGACTATCCGGCTATTTTCAGGGGCCGCTTCACAGGCGTTTTTGATCAGATTTTGAAACAGGGAATAGCAAAACATGGCATCTCCCAGCGCTTGCGGCGTTCCATCGCCGACTTTTGTATCCGTATCGACGGTGATAACGAGGTGTTTCTCGGCGAACGTCGTGCGCGAAATTTCGGCAATGCGGCGCAGGATGTCGCCGATTCTGACCGGCTTGGCATCGAGCTTGAAACGCCCGGTCTCGATTTTGAAGATTTCCGCCGACATATTGATCATATTGAGCGCCTGCAACGCGGTTTCTTCAATGATGTGCAGATGTGCAATTTGCCGGCTGTTCAAGGACGCATCTTCCGCGAGTGCCTGCACCAGCCCGATCACACCGGCCAGCGGTTCTTTCATATCGTGGCGTGTGATGTGTTCGACATCTTCACGCAAATGCGCCAATTCCAGCATGGCGTCATAGTTGGCTTGCAACTGCTTGTGCAAGCCAACGTAACGCATGAAGTTGCGTACACGCGGCTTGAGCACATTGGGGTTGATAGGTTTTGTGATGAAGTCCACCGCACCCAATTCCAAACTCTTAAGGCGCGCATCCTCGTCGGACATGGCGGTGACGAAGATGACGGGAATCGCTTGCGATGTTGGATGCTCGCGCATTTGCCTGGCCACTGCGAAACCATCCATGTCGGGCATCATGATGTCGAGTAGCACCAAATCCGGCGGGTTGTTAGAGCGGCAGATAGCCAGGGCCTTTTCGCCGGTATGCGCAACGCGAACACGATATTCGTCTTTGAATAAGTTTGCGAGCAGTTGCAAGTTGTCAGCCATATCGTCTACCACGAGTATGGTCGGACGCACTTGCTCACGTTCATTCCGGGAGAGCGGTTCAACGGATGCCGCAGGTGCTGCGGGCTGGGCTGCAAGCACCGCTTTTCCAGGCTTGTTTAATCGGGGTAGCGCCGTCAGCGCCTTGTTCACGCGTGTGATAAGGCTCTCTGCCGTGTAGGGTTTGACCAACAATTCGCTGACGCCGTTGGCAATCGCCTCGTTAACGCGCGCCTGTTCGACCTCTGCGGTAATCATCAGAAAAGGCAAGCGCGACAATTTCGAATCTGCGCGTACGGCCTTGAGTAAATCTAGCCCCGTCATGATAGGCATGTTCCAGTCGGAAAGCACGATGTCCACTCGCTTGTCTTGCAGTATGCGCAACGCTGCTGCGCCATTGGCAGCGGTCAGGATGGTGTTCGCGCCCATAGAACGCAATTGCCCCGAGGTAACTTTGCGCATGGGCTCAAAATCATCAACGACGAGAAATACGGTTTGTTTGTTGATCATGGCTAGCCTAACGGACATGGACTGACCGCGCCTGATGATGAATCGTCTGCCATATCTTTTTCCCTCTCCTCAAGCCTCTCCCGCATGCGGGGGAGGAGGCGAACGCACGCTACGCGTGATTCACGTTAAACGGCGCCAGACTGTTCCAGATAGTTTTTCTTTATTTTCATATCCGCATCCGTATCGGCAAAACGCAGAGCGATGGCGCGAAACTCTTCCTGTATCTCGATAAAGGCATCAATCATGTCGGCATCGAAGTGCGAGCCACGACCTTCAAGCATAATCAGCACCGCCTTTTCATGCGGCATGCCGTCTTTGTACACACGGCGGCTGATCAGCGCGTCGTAGACATCGGCCACCGCCATCAGGCGCGCCGCAATCGGAATGCCGTCGCCTGAAAGTCCCTGCGGATAGCCGCTACCATCCCATTTCTCCTGATGCGAGAGCGCGATGGATTTTGCGAAAGAAAGAAAATCGACGCTGGTGCCCAGCGCAAGCTCGGCATGCACGATGGCGTTGTACCCCAGGGTGGTGTGCGTTTTCATAATCTCGAACTCGTGGGGCTCGAAACGGCCCGGCTTAAGCAGGATGCGATCCGGTATGCCCACTTTGCCGATGTCGTGCAACGGCGCCGACTTGAACAGCATGGTGATGTGGTTGTCCGTTAAAAAACCGGCAAAGCGCGGATGATCGCGCAGTTTTTCTGCCAGCACCTTGACGTAAAACTGGGTACGGCGGATGTGGTTGCCGGTGTCGGAGTCGCGCGTCTCGGCCAGCGAGGCCATGGCGAGAATTGTCACATCCTGTATCGCCATCACCTCGCGCGTGCGCTTGCCGACCTCCAGCTCGAGAAAATCGTTTTTGTCGTGCAGGAAATCGCCTATGGCTTTGAGTTTGAGATGGTTCTTCACGCGGGCGATGAAAATGGAAGGGCTAATAGGCTTGGTGATGTAATCAACCGCGCCGAGTTCCAGGCCTTTCTTCTCGTCTTCCTCTTCGGCTTTGGCCGTGAGGAAAATCACCGGGATGTGCATCGTCTTCGGGTTGCTTTTGAGCCGCTGACACACCTCGTAGCCATCCATTTCCGGCATCATGACGTCGAGCAGGATCAAGTCCGGCGGTGAAACTGATGACGCGATTTGCAATGCTTTTTCACCGCTGCTGGCCACTTTTACTTTGTAGTCATTTTTGAGCAGGTTGCTCATCAGCGCCAAGTTGTCCGTTGTGTCATCGACGACGAGTATTGTGGATTTTTCGATAATGTCGAGTTCGTTCACGGGGAGCCTTTCAGACGGTGCTTATTCGATTAGTCAGCGAGCGGGGCTGACGGGATAGGCGCCGCCAGATTGGCTAGCTCGACTTCGAGCTGGTCTTTTTGCTCGTTCAGACGGTCGGCCTTGAATTTGAGCGTCAGATGATTCTTTACACGCGCCAGAACGATTTCAGGGGTGATCGGTTTGATAAAAAAATCCACCGCCCCCAGCTCCAAGCCTTTTTTTTCGTCTTCCACTCCCGCTTTGACAGTGAGGAAAACCACCGGGATATTCATGGTCTGGTGGTCGTGTTTGAGTCGCCAGCACACCTCGTAACCGTCCATGCCCGGCATCATGATGTCGAGCAAGATGAGGTCTGGTGGCGCGTCTGACGCGGCAATCCGCAGCGCTTTTTCGCCGGTATTGGCCACTTTTACCTGATAGTCATCTTTAAGCAGATTACTTATCACTGTCAGATCGTCCGGAGAGTCGTCCACCAGCAGTATCGTGGCTTTTTCGTTGGAATGTTGTGCGTTCATGTTGAGCCTTTCAGTGGAATGTGGTGATAGCGCTCTTGAGTGCCGTGAGTGCAGCCTCGTATTTAAAAGCGTGTATGCCGTTTGCGATCTTGCTGTAGTGTTTGGGGAAGGACGTGCTCAACAAATCGGCATTTGCTTCCAGTACATCGCCCGCTTCGGAATCGTCATCGGCCAGTAGAGCATGCAGTCTGTCACAGACGCCTTTGAGTTTTTCCCGATCAACCGTGACGATTTGGGGCGCCTGTTCCTGCGGCATTTTTTTTTCGAGTTCATCGATGAAATAGGCCAGATGTTTTTTCAGCCCGTCAAGTTGGGCATCTATCTCCGCACGCGGACGGCACTCTCTGATCCCGGTTTCGAGTTTTCCCGCGTGCTCTTGCAAGCCGACGGCGCCGATGTTGCCGGCAACGCCTTTTAGTGTGTGTGCAAGCCGTTCCGCCTTGTTCCAGTCGTTCTCTTCCAGCGCGTTGATCATTTCCTCAATGACCGATTTTTGCCCGCTAATAAATTTGCGCAGCATGGAAAGGTAGAGCGCTTTTTTGCCCAGCACACGGTGCAGGCCGTTGGCCATATCCAGCCCCTCGATAGGGGACGGCAATACAACTTCCGGCACTGCCTGCTGTTTTAATGCGATTTCAGCCGTTTTATCGCTGGCGCCGACGACCTCTTTGGTGGGCTTGATCCATTTCACCAACGCCTTCCATAAATCTTCCGGCTCGATGGGTTTTGCCACATGGTCGTTCATGCCCGCTTCCATGCAGCGATCACGGTCGCCTTGCATGGCATTAGAGGTCATTGCCACCACCGGAAGATCCTTGAAACGCGCTTCCTTGCGGATCTCCCGCGTCGCCGTCACCCCGTCCATCACGGGCATCTGCATGTCCATCAGCACGATGTCGTAATCGGCGGCTCCAAGCTTGTCCAGGGCGATCTGTCCATTCTCGGCAAGATCGACAACAAATCCCTCATCGCGCAACAGTTCGGTGGCCACTTCCTGATTGAGATCGTTATCTTCCACCAGCAGAATGCGGGCGCCTTTGATGCTGGCGAGTTGTCCGAAGCTGTTGAGCGGCGCGACATCGGCAGCGTTTTGATCATCGTAGCTCCCACCCAGAATGCGTACTACGCCATCGAACAAAACGGAGGCGCTGATCGGTTTGACCAGCACATTGTCGATGCCCGCTTGCTCTGCGTGCTTAATGAATTCCTCGTTGCCATTGGCGGCCAGTATCATCATGTGAGGCATGCGCCCAAGCAGAAGCCCTTTGATCTGCATGGCTGTTTCGATGCCATCCATGCCCGGCATCTGCCGGTCGATGAACACGATTTCGTAAGGGCCTCCCTGCGCATCGGCACTTTCCACTGCGACTATGGCCTGCGCACCGGACTCCGCTTGGTCTACCTTGAAATTCATATTGCCCAGCAGATCGCGCAGCACGAGCCGCGCATTCGCGTTGTCGTCCACCACCAGCACGCGTTTATCTTGCAGATCGCCAGACAGAACCAGTTTGCGTTGATGACCGACGCCCTTGCCGAGGCGCGCAGTGAACCAGAAAGTGCTGCCATTGTCGGGTTTGCTTTCGACGCCCACTTCGCCGCCCATCAGCTCGGCCAGCTTTTTGGAAATGACCAGCCCGAGGCCGGTGCCGCCAAATTTGCGCGTGATCGATGTGTCCGCCTGTGAAAAACTCTGAAACAAGCGGCTCATCTGTTCTTCCGTGAGACCGATGCCAGTATCGCGCACGGCGCAGTAGATCAGCACATCATTGCCGGTTTGTTCTTTGAGACGGATGACGATGTCGATCTCGCCCTGCTCGGTAAACTTGACGGCGTTGTTACTGTAGTTGATGAGTATCTGTCCCAGTCGCAGCGGGTCTCCGATCAGGTTGCGCGGCACGTTTTTGTCTATATCGAAGACCAGTTCCAGCCCCTTGGCGGACGCCTTTTCGGCAAGCAGGTTGGCCACATTGTCGAGCACGCTTTCCAGCTCGAACTCGGTGTTTTCCACCGCCAGTTTGCCCGCTTCGATTTTCGAGAAGTCGAGAATATCGTTGATGATGCCGAGCAGATGGCGGCTGGAACCCTGGATTTTTTTGATGTAGTCACGCTGGCGTGGCGTCATTTCGGTTTTCATGGCCAACAGGGACATGCCGATGATGGCATTCATCGGTGTGCGGATCTCATGGCTCATGTTGGAGAGAAAATCCGACTTGGCGATGTTGGCCTTTTCAGCCACGAGTTTTGCGCTCTCCAATTCGGTGTTCTTGTCTTGCAGCACCTGATCCAGAAGTTTGCGTTCGGTGATATCGCGGGCGGCGGCAAATACCCCTTGGAGCTTCCTGTCGCGGTCATATAAGGTGGTCGCGTTATAGGAAACCGCCGTTTCTTTGCCGTCCCTGGCGCGTACCGTGAGTTCGTAGTCGGTCACTTTCTTTTCGCTTAGAACCCGTTTGATCGAATCCTCGGCACGCTCGGGTTCGGTGAAATAATTTTTTGAGGGCGCACCGATCAACTCGTCACGCGTGCAACCGGTAAGCACTTCCATTTGTTTGTTAACATCGGTGATGATGCCGGACAGGTCGGTGGTCATCAGCGCGTCGACATTCGATTCGAACAGCGAGCGCGTGTAGAACTGATGGTCGCGCAGGCGCTGCGAGAGTTGTTTCTGATCCGCCTCGATCTGTTTGCGCGCGGTGTTGTCGGTGCCGATCAGCAGGTAGCCGATGATCTCGTTTTGCGCGTCGCGCAGTGCGGTGACCGACACGACTGCGGGGAAGCGGCTGCCGTCCTTGCGGATGTAGGTCAACTCGTAGATGTCCTCGATGCCGCGCGACGCCTTGAACACCAGCGCCTCGAAGCCCGGCGTGATGGGGGTGCCGAGTTCGCTGCTTAACGCTTTGGCGCGCGCGATGACTTCCTGCGGATCGGAAATGTCGGCAGGCGTGATTTTGTTCATCACATCGGCGGCGGTGTAGCCCAGCATGCGTTCGGCGCCGACGTTGAAAATCTGGATTACGCCTTTTGCGTCGGTCGCGATACTGGAAAAATTGGCGCTGTTGAAGATTGCGTTCTGCAACGCTCCCGCTTTGATGAGCGCCGCTTCCGCCTGCTTGCGCGCGGTGTTGTCGGTGCCGATCAGTAGGTAGCCGATGATCACATTCTGCGCATCGCGCAACGCCGTGACCGAGACGACAGCAGGGAAGCGGCTGCCGTCCTTGCGGATGTAGGTCAATTCGTAAATATCCTCGATGCCGCGCGACGCCTTGAACACCAATGCCTCAAAGCCCGGCATGATCGGCGTTCCGAACTCGCCGCTCAACGCTTCGGCGCGCGCGATGACTTCCTGCGGATCGGAAATGTCGGCAGGCGTGATTTTGTTCATCACATCGGCGGCGGCATAACCCA
>CAZXDK010000048.1:0-19487 GCA_964639585.1 uncultured Gallionellaceae bacterium
GCTCACCGGTGATTACCTGTCCGGCCGACGCAGCATTGAAGCGCCGAAGAACTATCTCAAACCGGATAAAGAACGCAAGCTCAAGATCAGCGGCGCCAGCGGCAACAACCTCAAAGACGTGACGCTAGACCTGCCCGTGGGCTTGCTCACCTGCGTGGCGGGCGTATCCGGCTCGGGCAAGTCCACCCTTATCAACGACACCTTGTATAACGCGGTGGCAAAACATCTGTATGGCAGCAATGCCGAACCCTCGCCCTACATCAAGATCGAGGGGCTGGAGTTCTTCGACAAGGTCATCAACGTCGATCAATCGCCCATCGGCCGCACGCCGCGTTCCAACCCGGCGACTTACACCGGACTATTCACGCCGATCCGCGAACTGTTTGCCGGTGTGCCGACTGCGCGCGAACGCGGCTACGAGCCGGGACGCTTCTCATTCAACGTGAAAGGCGGACGCTGCGAGTCGTGCCAGGGCGACGGCGTGATCAAAGTGGAGATGCACTTCCTGCCCGACGTGTATGTACCGTGCGACGTGTGCCACGGCCAGCGCTACAACCGCGAGACGCTGGAGGTGTTGTACAAGGGCAAAAACATCCATCAGGTGCTGGACATGACGGTGGAGAGTGCGTACGAGTTTTTTAAAGCCGTGCCGGTCATTGCGCGCAAGCTGCAAACACTGCTGGACGTGGGGCTGGGCTACATCACGCTGGGTCAGAGCGCCACCACCCTTTCCGGCGGCGAAGCACAACGCGTGAAGCTGTCGCTGGAGCTGTCCAAGCGCGACACCGGGCGCACGCTGTACATCCTCGACGAACCCACCACGGGCTTGCACTTCCACGACATCGACATGCTGCTCAAAGTCATCCACAAGCTGCGCGACCAAGGCAACACCGTGGTGGTCATCGAGCACAATCTGGATGTGATCAAAACGGCGGATTGGGTGATAGACCTAGGGCCTGAAGGCGGCGAAGGCGGCGGACGCATCGTGGCGCAGGGCTCGCCCATGGCTGTCGCCGCGAACCCGTCCAGCGTAACCGGCCCCTATCTCAAGAAAATACTGGACGGCTCCAGCACCGGGCGCAAATAACGCAGCATGATGCCGCCTAAAATCAAATGCGTCCGGCGTGAACAATAGCGCGGGGCATTTGCTACCGGGCGACTTGCGTGGACGGGTGTTCAGTTTCCGCGCAATCGTATCCAGTTCGGCTTGAGAGAATTCGCTCAAGTCACCCCCGCGCCTCATTACGCGCCCGAAGTCCAAATGCCGCGCCTGCGCGCGGACGAAAGGGTTTGCAATATTCGGCATGTTCTTAAATGCCTTAATTCAAGCCCTATCGCCCACACAGAATGAAACGGGATTTCCAAATTTGCTGACACCCCCAAAAGGTGACCCGCAATAAGCATTTGCTCATCCTCTGTGCTCTCTGCGGCTAACTGGGTTTTAAGGAGCAATACGCCGCGCCGCCACGCATGACTCCCCAGACTGCATCTACCCGGCGCGCCGGTGCCGTGAAGTCTGCCGCCACAAGCAAACCCTTCGGGTTTAGCGCGAGCATTCCATCTTTATGTCGCAATTCGCGGTTAAGTATTGCCGGTTCTCGGCAAGGTAAATTACGGCTTGCCGAGCTTGTCAGGATGACTTTTTCAGCAATAACTGAACTGTGCTATACCGAACATAAGTAGTTTGCCATGAGGTGTAGCCTTGCGGACTGCTGCAGGTGACTTGCTTTGACATTGACCTTCGCTCTGGATAGGTCAAGGGCAAAAATCGCGGACGAAAGGAAGTAGGAACAACATGCAGGCCTTATCGTTGCCCTGGTTAAACTGGATGACCAAAAAAACTCTCCCGCGCCCGCTTGCAGAAAAACAGCCATTGCGGGCCGAGTTGTTCAGCATCGAACAATTGGCACGCCACGCCCAGGCGCTTGCAAGCCAACATCAGGTCGTCACCCGGCGCGGTTCCAACAGCCTGCTGGCAAGGCTGGGGCAAAACGAGGACACATTAAGATCGTTTAACCATACAACTCTCTCGGCAAATCCAAACCGGCGAATCACTCCCGCAGCCGAATGGTTGCTCGACAACTTCTACCTGATCGAAGAGCAGATTCAAATAGCCAGGCGACACCTGCCCAAGGGTTACAGCCGGGAATTGCCGCGCCTCTTGAACAGCCACTCCACCGGATTGCCGCGCGTTTACGACATCGTGCTCGAATTGATTTCGCATGTGGATGCGCAGATTTATGCCGAGCAACTCAGCGCCTTCATCGCCGCTTACCAAACGGTTGAGACCTTGAAACTGGGCGAGTTGTGGGCCATTCCCATCATGCTGCGTCTGGGACTGATTGAAAATCTCCAGCGCATCGCTACCCGGCTGATCATCGCGCGGACGGATCGTGACCTTGCGGCAACGTGGATTGAACGTTTGCAGGATATGGCAGAGAAAAACCCGTCCCACCTTGTTATCGTGGTGGCGGACATGGCGAAGTCGGACATCCCCTTATCCAGTTCGTTTGTGGCGGAATTTTGCCAGCGCTTGTCCCGGCAAAATCCGATATTGCATCTCGCTCGCGACTGGCTCGAACAACGGCTCGCCGAACAAGCTTCATCCATCGAGCATCTGGTTCATCTTGAAAGCCAGAATCAGGCGGCAGACCGGGTTTCAGTCAGCCACAGCATTGCCAGCCTCCGTTTTCTGAGCACCATGAACTGGAAGATATTCGTGGAGTCCCTGAGCCGGGTCGAGGAAATTCTGCGCTCCGATTCTGCCGACGTTTACCGCAAGATGGATTTTTCGACACGCGACCGTTACCGGCATTCGGTCGAAGCCATCTCCAGGCACAGTCAACTAACTGAAGCCGAGGTTGCGCTACAGGCCGTGCAACTGGCCGCAGACGGCACACGAAACAACGGGCGCGAAGACCGAAGCTCCCACGTGGGCTACTATCTGATCGACAAAGGCCATGCCGTGCTGGAACGCATGACGAATGTACGGTGGCCGTGGCATACAATTATCGGGCGCAGCATCCGTGCTTATCCGTTGACGTTTTATGCGGGCGGTATCGTGGCGCTTACCTTGCTCGCCACGTTCGTGTTTGTGCTGTATGCCATGACGCTCGAAGCCCCGCAATGGCTGCTAATTTTATTCACCATAATTTTCCTGTGTTGCGCCAGCCAACTGGCCGTGGGCCTGATGAACTGGTTGTCCACGCTGCTGGTAAAACCCTGTTTGCTGCCACGTCTGGATTATTCTTCCGGCATCCCCGCAGAGTGCCGGACGATGGTGGTCGTTCCCGCCATGCTTACCGGCGAGGCCGGCATTGATCACCTCGTCGAGACCCTGGAAATACATCATCTCGCGAATCGGGATCGACATCTGCATTTCGCCTTGCTGACAGATTTCCGCGATGCCTCGGAAGAGATTCTGCCCGAAGATCAGGTGTTGCTTCAGCGGGCGCGAGCGGGTGTCGAGATGCTGAACCAGAAGTATCCTTCCGCCAGCCAGACGCTTTTCTTCCTGCTACATCGCCCGCGCCGCTGGAACGCAGCAGAAGGCGTGTGGATGGGCTATGAACGCAAACGGGGGAAACTCATGGAGTTCAACGATCTGCTGCGCAACGGTTCCCACGGCTGTTTTTCAGAGCTTGTAGGGGATGCTTTGCCGTACATCAAGTATGTCATCACGCTCGACACCGATACCCAGCTTCCGCGCGGCGCGGCCCGGCAACTGGTCGGCACGATGGCACATCCGTTGAACCATCCGATATTCGATGCCGTGCGCGGGGTTGTCACCGAAGGCTACAGCATTCTGCAACCGCGTGTCGGTGTGAGCCTGCCCGGTTCCCGGCGCTCCTGGTACGTCCGGCTTTTTGCCGGCGATGCGGGCATTGACCCTTACACGCGAGAAGTATCCGATGTGTATCAGGATATCTTCCATGAAGGTTCGTTTATCGGCAAAGGAATTTACGATGTGGATGCCTTTCTGCGGGCCATGCACGGGCGCTTCCCGGAAAACACTATTCTCAGTCATGATTTGCTGGAGGCATGCCATGCCCGCTCTGCCCTCGTCAGCGACGTGGTGTTCTTCGAGGAATATCCTTCCCGCTACATTGTGGACATGGACCGGCGTCACCGCTGGATACGCGGCGATTGGCAGATCTCGCAATGGCTGCTGTCGCGCGTTCCATGTTCCGATGCCTGCCGCATCGCCAATCCCCTTTCCGTGCTATCCCAGTGGAAGATCCTCGACAATCTGAGGCGCAGCCTCGTCCCCATTGCCATGTTGTGCCTGTTGGCCGGGGCATGGCTACTGTTGCCGGAACTCGGGGGGCTGGCGCCACTGCTGGTGGTTGCGATCATCGCGTTACCCGGAGTGTTGGCGGCGTTGGTAAACGCATGGCACAAACCGGTTGATTTGCCGTGGATTATGCATTTGCACGGCGCGACCGATGCCGCCGCCCGTATGTTCGGGCAGATATTTTTTACCCTGGCCTTGCTGCCCTACGATGCCTTCATCAGCACAGATGCCATCGCCAGGACGCTGCTGCGTCTGCTGGTAACGCACAAACAGCTGCTTGAATGGAAAACGTCGAGCGATTCCGAGCAGAACACTTGCACCGGCCTTGCCGGTTTTTATACCAAGATGTGGGTCGCCCCCGTGCTCGCTCTGGCATCGGGGGTTTTTCTTGAAACCATGCAAGCGACCCTGCTGTTGCCTGCTTTGCCGCTTCTGATACTCTGGTTTGCCGCGCCGTGGATCGCATGGTGGATCAGCAAGCCCATTGCTTCCGTCCCGGCCAATTTATCGGCAGAACAATTGGCCTTTCTTAGAATCATTGCCCGCAGGACATGGCACTTTTTTGACACTTTTGTCACCGCGCAGAACAACTGGTTGCCGCCGGATAATTTCCAGGAAAATCCGAGCCCGCTTATTGCCACGAGAACCTCGCCGACTAATATTGGAGTGGCGCTGCTGGCGAATCTGGCCGCACTCGACTTGGGATACATTTCGGCGGGACGGCTGATACAACGCACCCATGACATGTACACCACCCTGCACCGGCTCGAACGGCATCGCGGACACTTCTACAATTGGTATGAGACTCGCACACTGCAACCAATGCAGCCGCTTTATGTTTCCAGCGTGGACAGCGGCAACCTTGCCGGACATTTGCTGACGCTGGCATCCGGGCTGCGGGAACAGGCCGATGAGCCCATTTACACGCCACAAATTTTTGCCGGCCTGCGCGATACGGTGAAGATACTCATGGAGTTGGTCGGCGCAAACGCTGCGCTGTCGCAGCTCGACGCGGAACTCGCGAGTGCGCCCGCCACGTTGCGCGGAGGCTATGCCTTGCTGGAGAGGGCGACGTTCCTTGCCAACAAGATTGCCGCTACGCTGGAACATGGAGAGCATGAACTTAACCAGTGGAGCCCAAGGCTGCAGCGGAGTTGCGAAGAGCATCTGGAAGAATTGCGCTTCCTCGCTCCGTGGTTGCGCCACGATGAAAGTTTGCTACGCGCTTCAGGCGAACTGGCGGAAAAACTCCTGCATTTCGACCGGACGCCCACCTTGCGTGAAATCTCGATGTTGGCGAAATCGCTAGTCCCGTTGCTAGAGCAAGACCAAAGCATCACACCCGAACTGTCCCGCAACTTGCTGGAAGCCAGCGATCATGCCTGCCAGCGCCTGCTTGTATTGGAATCGTTGGCCAAACAAAGCGAGCAACTAGCCGCGATGGACTTTACCTTTCTGTTCGACTCTGAGCGGGATTTGTTTTCCATCGGCTTCAATGTTGCCGAAAGTCGTTGTGATGCCGGTTATTATGACCTGCTCGCCTCGGAAGCGCGCTTGTGCAGCTATGTCGCCATCGCCTTGGGACAAGTTCCCCAGGATCACTGGTTTTCCATGAGCCGCCTGCTCATCGCGTCCAGGGGCGAGCCCATCCTGGTTTCTTGGAGCGGCTCGATGTTCGAGTATCTGATGCCGCTGCTGGTTATGCCAAATTATGAGAACACCTTGCTTGATCACAGTTGCCGGGCGGCGGTACAGCATCAAATTGAATATGGCAACAGACGCGGCGTGCCGTGGGGCATTTCCGAATCGGGATACAACCGGACTGACGTTCAACTGAACTACCAATACCGCGCATTCGGCGTACCGGATCTGGGTTTGAAACGGGGATTGGCCGAGGATCTGGTTATCGCTCCCTACGCCAGCGCAATGGCGCTGATGATTGCGCCTAAATCCGCCTGTGAAAATCTGCAACGGCTGGAAAGCGAGGGGCGCAAAGGCACATACGGCTTCTATGAGGCGGTGGATTACACCCCGGTGCGTTTACCACCGGACGAAACGAGCGCAACTATCCGGTCTTTCATGGCTCACCATCAGGGCATCAGCCTGCTGGCGCTGGACAATCTGTTGCGCGATTACCCCATGCAACGGCGCTTCATGGCTTGTCCCTTGCTGAAGGCGGCAGGCTTGTTGTTGCAGGAACGTGTACCCAGGACTGTCGCGAGCGTGCTTGCCGAAGATTTGAAATTGGAGAGTTCACGGGTGTACTCTGGAAATAGCGAGGCTATCATGCGGGTTTTCACGCACCCCACCCAGCCGACACCGGAAGTACACCTGTTGTCCAACGGTCACTACCATGTGGTCATCAGCAGTGCAGGCGGAGGCTACAGTCGCTGGCGCGATCTGGCGGTCACCCGCTGGCGCGAAGATGCCACGCGCGATTGCTGGGGAACGTTTGTTTATCTGCGCGACGTTGCGACGGGAGAATTCTGGTCCACCGCGTATCAGCCCACTTTGCGCGCAAGCAAAGGCTACGAAGCAATCTTCACGCAGTCGCGCGCGGAATTTCGACAACGCCATATCGGCCTCGAAATCCACACCGAGATCAGCGTGTCACCGGAAGACGATGTGGAGTTGCGGCGCATCACGATCACCAACCGCTCGGCCGTGGCGCGTGTCATTGAGCTGACCAGTTATGCGGAAGTGGTGCTGGCACTTCCGGTCGCGGATGCGGCGCATCCCGCATTCGGCAATCTGTTTGTGCAAACCGAGTTTGCGCAAACTTCCTCCGCGCTTCTATGCACCCGCCGCGCCCGTTCCCACGAAGAAAAACCGCCGTGGCTGCTGCATCTGATGCTGTGCCGGGGAGATGAACAGGGCGCCATCTCCTGCGAAACAGACCGCGCAAGGTTTATCGGGCGCGGCGGCAGCCTGGCCAACCCCGCCGCGATGCGGGGTATTGCGCCCTTGTCAAACACCACCGGTTCCGTGCTCGACCCCATAATTTCACTGCGGCGCTCGGTCACTTTGCCGCCCAATGCAACCGCCGTTATCGATCTGGTGCTGGGTGTTTCGGAAAGCCGGGAAGCAGCGCAGGAGCTGGTGGAAAAATATCAAAGCGCCCACTTGGCTGACCGCGCCCTGGATCTGGCGTGGACCCACAGCCAGGTGACGCTGCACCTGCTCAATGCCACGGAGGCTGAAGCCCAACTCTATGCCAGACTGGCCGGCGCGTTGATTTATGCCGACCCTGCCCGCCGCGCCAGCCCGGTCGTGTTGCGCGGCAACCGGCGCGGACAAAACGGTTTGTGGAGCTATGGCATTTCCGGCGATGCACCGCTGGTTCTGCTACGCATCAGCGACATGGAAAAGATCGAGCTGGTCAGGCAGACGATCAAGGCGCACTCATACTGGCGCATGAAGGGTCTGACCGTCGAGTTGGTCATCCTGAACGAAGATATTTCAACCTACCGCCAGTCTTTGCACGATCAAATCACCGGCCTGATTTCGTCGGGAATGGAAGCGCAAATGCTGGATAAGCCGGGCGGCATCTTTGTCCGCCGCCTCGAACAAGTCCACAACGACGATCTCGTACTGCTGCAATCTGCGGCACGAATTGTTCTGGATGACGAGAAAGGGACTTTGCAGGAGCAGTTGGAACATCGAAGTGTTCAGGAGTCACTGGTTCCGACCTTGCTACCCACCCGCGCCCGGTCTGCCGATTTGCCAGCCCCCCTCCCGCAACGCGATCTGATATTCCAGAACGGCCTGGGCGGCTTCACCCGCGACGGTCACGAATATATCATCACCCTGCACCCCGGCCAGATGACACCGGCGCCGTGGGTCAACGTGCTGGCCAATCCCTATTTCGGCACCGTTATTTCCGAGAGCGGCTCCGCTTACACCTGGGTTGAGAACTCCCATGAGTTTCGGCTGACGCCGTGGAACAACGACCCGGTTGAGGACACCACCGGGGAGGCCATCTATATTCGCGATGAACAGACCGGACAGTTCTGGTCGCCCACGCCCTCCCCCGCGCGCGGCAAAACACCCTATGTCATTCGCCACGGGTTTGGCTACAGCGTATTTGAACATACCGAAAACGGTATCGCCTCCGAGTTGTGGGTGTATGTGGCGATGGATGCCCCAGTAAAATTCTCGGTACTGAAATTGCGCAATGTATCCGGGCGGTTCCGCAAAATATCGGTCACCGGCTATTGTGAATGGGTGCTGGGCGATTTGCGCCATAAAAATCTGCTGCATGTGCAAACCGAAGTGGACATCAAGACCGGCGCATTGCTGGCGCGCAATCATTACAACACCGACTACTCCGGGCGCATCGCTTTTCTTGACGTGAACGATGCGACCCGCACGCTTAGCGGAGACCGCAAAGAGTTCATCGGCAGAAACGGCAACCTGTCGCAACCGGTGGCCATGAAGCAAACACGCCTTTCCGGCAAAGTCGGTGCGGGGCTTGATCCTTGCGGCGCTGCACGAGTCGCCTTCGATTTATCCGAGGGTGAGGAACGGGAAACGAGCTTCCGCCTCGGGGTTGGCCGCAACCCGACTGAGGTGCTGGATTTGATCCTGCGCTTCCGCCGAATGGATGCCTGCCACGTTGCACTCGAGGGTGTCTGGGCTTACTGGAACCGAACCCTGGGCGCGGTGAATGTGGATACACCCGATCCCGCCGTGAATATAATGGCGAACGGTTGGCTGTTGTATCAGACATTGAGTTGCAGGCTGTGGGGGCGGACAGGGTTCTACCAATCCGGCGGCGCCTACGGTTTTCGTGACCAGTTGCAGGACGTGATGGCACTGGTTCATGCAGAACCGGCGCTCACGCGCGAGCATCTGCTGCGCGCCGCCACCCATCAATTTCGCGAAGGCGATGTGCAGCATTGGTGGCATCCGCCGGCCGGCCGCGGCGTGCGCACCAATATTTCAGACGACTACCTGTGGCTGCCTTATGTCACCTGCCGCTACGTGACAAGTATCGCGGACACCGGCGTGCTGGACGAAAAGATTCCCTTCCTTGAAGCGCGTCCGATCAAGCCGGAAGAAGAGGCCTACTATGATTTGCCGAACCGCTCCGAAGAGTCGGATACGCTATACCAGCATTGTGTACGCTCCATCCGGCGCGGCCTGAGATTCGGTGAGCACGGTTTGCCATTGATGGGATGCGGCGACTGGAATGACGGCATGAACCGGGTTGGCAAAGAGGGGCGCGGCGAAAGTGTGTGGCTAGGCTTCTTCCTTTTCGATGTGCTCAACCAGTTTGCCGTACTTGCGCGCGCGCGACTGGATATTATTTTTGCCGATTATTGCATCGCGCAAGCGCGACAACTACAACAGAACATCGAACAACACGGCTGGGACGGCGCATGGTATCGCCGCGCTTACTTCGATAACGGCGAAGCGCTAGGCTCCAGCAGCAATCAGGAATGCCAGATTGATTCATTGCCACAAAGCTGGTCTGTGATCAGCGCTGCGGGCGATCCGTCCCGCTCGCGCCGGGCGATGCAAGCAGTGGATCAGCGTCTGGTCCGCCGCGAGTCCGGACTGATTCAACTGTTCGATCCGCCCTTTGATAACTCTGAGCTCGACCCCGGATACATCAAAGGCTACATTCCGGGTGTGCGCGAAAACGGCGGCCAATACACCCAAGGTGCAATTTGGACTGCGATGGCGTTTGCCCTGATGGGGGAAAACGACAGCGCATGGGAAATGTTCGGGATGCTCAATCCCATCCATCACGGCTCAACGCCGGAACAAATCGCCACCTACAAAGTGGAGCCTTATGTCGTCGCTGCGGATGTCTATGGAGTCGCACCGCACACGGGGCGGGGCGGCTGGACTTGGTATACAGGCTCGGCAGGCTGGATGTATCGCCTGCTGATTGAAACTCTGCTGGGCGTGAATCTGGAAGGTGACAAGCTGCGACTTGCCCCGTGTATGCCGAAAAGCTGGACTAGCTACAAAATCCACTACCGCTACCGGCAAACCGTTTATCACATCACCATCACCCGGCTTGATACCGATACGGAAGACGCGAATCAACTCTTGCTCGACGGAAATGAACTTGCCTCGGAAACAATACCCCTGGTGGACGACCGGCAGGAGCATTTTGTTGAAATGAAAACCAATTGACTCATGAAAATGGAGGCCTATGAAAACCAATTTTCCTTGCCTCATTACCGCCAACGGCGAGCTGGAGGTTCACCATGACGCTTGATCCTGCCGTCGATATTTTCCTGCGCTTTTCTATGGCAACAGTTCTGGGCGGTTTGATAGGACTCAACCGGGATCTGATGCACCAGCCTGCCGGCCTTCGGACTCATGCGCTGGTTGCGCTGGGCGCTGCGATAGCAATAGCGCTAGTCGCATGGAACGCTGATGGAGTTGCGCCATTGTATGTCGATGCCATGAGCCGCGTCGTTCAGGGCATCATCACGGGCATTGGCTTCCTCGGGGCCGGCGTCATTTTGCGAACTGAAAACGGGAAGACTGTTCATGGCCTGACAACGGCAGCCTCCATTTGGCTATCCGCCTGCCTGGGAATTGCCTGCGGTGCGGGTGCATGGATAATCGCAGCGAGCGCTTTCACGTTGGTTATGCTGATTCTTATCATTGGCGGTTTGATCGAAACTTGGATGCTCAAAAGGCTGGCCTATCGTCCCGATAACAGAAAAATATAGACTGCAAGCCTGTTGCCGATGGTAATTCGGGGCCGGAATCCGGGTTCAGCTCAGCCGGACCGCCTCTCATTCGTTGATCGAGTTGGGCGTAGTCACTGAACGGGTTGCAGTGGCTGCGGTTGCAAATTGCACAACCCATACTTAAGGAGTCTACGATGATAAAACGACCATTAATAATGTCCGCCTTGGCAACTGCGCTATTTCTGTCCACAGGGTTCGCATTGGCGGCTGATCAAGCTCCGTCCCAAGAAAAGGCCCAAGCAAAAAAACAGGTGCCAGTCTATGGTAGCCAACTGATGACGCAACAAGAACGCGCCGAATACAGAGCCAAAATGCGCGCTTCAAAAACCGCCGAAGAGCGGGAGCAACTACGCAATGAACATCATGAGAGCATGCAAGCGCGCGCCAAGGAACGTGGTGTAACCCTGCCTGACGCCCCACCAGCCAGAGGGAGTGGCATGGGGCCGGGCGGAGGACGCGCTCGCTGAATCGGGAAAAGCCTAACCTGACATTCAACTCGGACTCCGCAGTGTTAATTCCACATCCAGCTTGCTGGATAGTGGGTTGCCTACCTTTGCTGAAAGCGCGGAGCAGGTTAATTTCACGTTCGATTGAAGTTGCTGTAACACAGGAGATGAACCATGACCATTGCAGACGAACTGCAAGCCACCATCGAACAAATGGTGCAACGCGGCAAAGGCATACTCGCCGCGGACGAGAGCCACCCCACGATAGCCAAACGCTTTGCCGCTATCGGTGTGGAAGCCACCGCGGAGAACTGCCGCGCGTACCGCGCCCTGCTGTTTACCGCCCCCGGCATAGCGGACTACATCAGCGGCGTGATCGAATTCGAGGATACACTCGCCCAAACCGATAACGATGGCACGCCGCTACCCCAAGTGCTGGTGCAGCGCGGCATCGTCCCCGGCATCAAAGTGGACAAAGGCAAGGGGCCGCTGGCTCTTTCAACCTGCGATCTCATTACCTATGGACTGGACGGTTTGGCGGATCGTTTGATTCAGTATAAAAGCCGGGGCGCGCGTTTCGCCAAGTGGCGCGAGGTTTACCAGATAGGCGAACACTACCCTACGGCGCTGGGCATTGCCGCCAATGCCGAGATGCTTGCGCACTATGCGGCGGTCTGTCAGGAACAGGGCATCGTGCCCATCGTCGAACCGGAAGTGCTGATTGACGGCGGGCACAGTCTGGCTCGCTGCGTCGAGGTCACCGAAGCAGTGCACAAGGGAATTTTTCATGCGCTGCACCGTCACCATGTCGTGCTGGAACACATCATACTCAAGCCCAACATGGTGCTGCCGGGCAAGGATCATCCCGCCAAAGCAAACGCGGCAGAGATCGCAGCGGCAACCCTGCGTGTGTTTCGGCGCACCGTACCGGCGGCAGTGCCGAGTATCAACTTTCTCTCCGGCGGCTTGAGCCCGGAAGAAGCGACGGCCAATCTCAATGCCATGAATGCGAACTTTCCCGCCGCGCCATGGTTGCTCTCCTTTTCCTACGGTCGCGCCCTGCAACAGCCGGTGTTGCAAGCTTGGCAGGGCAAAGCGGAGAACGTTGCCGCGGCACAACAGGCGCTGCTGAAACGGGCCAGATTGAATGGTGCTGCTCAGCGCGGTGAATATCTGGCTGCGATGGAGCATGAATGTTAAGCGTCATTTTTCTGACGGTATCAGTGTGGGCAATGTAGACCATCTCCATCAATTACTTCCGGCATGGTTGTTGGGGTTTGCACTTGCCATCGCCACACTGACCAGTGATGCGGCTGAAACACGACAGCACCCGGATGCCGGCAATATGCCCGCCATCACTTTAACTGCACCGGATTCCATACGGGATATGTTAAAAGCCCATTTCGGGCTTCCTGCCACCCCTCCTGCAGACGATACCGCGCGTGCCACTTTTTTGCGCCGGGCGCGGCAGGAGATCGGCGATCTGTTGGCTACCGAGGGATATTTCACGCCGACGATAACACTGAATTTTGCCGGACCGAATGGCGCTCAGGTCGTTGCAGTTACACCGGGGCCGGTCGCGCATGTCACTCAGGTTTACATAGAATTCAAGGGCGACCTGGCTGGCGACACTCCCGCGCACCAGGCCCGTATCGGGAGCTTGCGCGCCGCCTGGGCACTGGGCGGAGGGCAACCGTTCCGTTCGACAGCGTGGCAGGATGCCAAGGCCGCATTGCTTGCCGGTGTGGCGCGGGAAGATTATGTCGCCGCGCAGATCACATTGAGTCAGGCGGAGGTGGACCCCGTCGCCGCCAGCGTAAAGTTGAAGGTGGTAGTTGATTCCGGGCCTGCGTTCCGTTTTGGCGATATGGCGGTGACCGGCCTTGAACGTTACAACCGGAATCTGGTGACGCGTATGGCGCCATTCCATGCCGGCGCCCCTTATCGCCGGGATCAGTTACTCACCTTTCAGGCGCGCTTGCAGAACATGGCCCAGTTCAGTTCGGTCATCGTCAACATCGAAACCGGTGTGGCGACGCACGATGCCGCTCCGATAAAAGTCGAACTGGTAGAGGCCAAGCCCCGGCGTATTGCGTTTGGTCTGGGTTACAGCAGCAACAACGGCGCGCGCACCGAGATCAATTATCTCAGTCACAATTTTCTAGAGCGTGCATGGAACCTGAGCACGCGACTTCGGCTGGAACAGAAACAGCAGACGCTCGCGGCCGGAATCGACACCTTGCCGGATGACAATGGTTACCGGCTGTCATGGGGAGCAAGCGCCCAGTCCACGCTGATTCAAGGTCTGGAAACCATAGACAAGAATCTGAGCGTGACACGCAGCCGCACGCTGGGGCAGATCGAGATACAGACCGGCATCAACTGGCAACAGGAAGATAAACGGCCCGCAGGCGCTGCGCGAGAAATCAATCAGGCATTGGTGCCGGACTGGCAGTGGCATCGCCGCGCGGTGGACGATCCGCTGTTTCCACGGCGCGGCAGCTTGACCGAGATACGTGTCGGCGGCGCCAGCCGGGAACTGCTGTCTAACCAGAATTTCATGCGCAGTTACACGCGCCGGCAGATTTGGTGGCCGGTGAGCGCGCGCGACATATTTTCATTGCGCGGCGAGGCAGGCTACACCGCCGCGCCGTCGCGCAGCGGCATTCCCCAGGAATACCTGTTCCGCGCCGGCGGCTCGCAATCCGTGCGCGGCTATGCCTACCAGAGTCTGGGCGTGCATGAAGGTGCCGCGGTGGTGGGTGGACGGATGCTGCTCACCGGCAGCGCCGAATACACCCACTGGTTCACGCGCGACTGGGGAGCGGCGCTGTTCGCCGACAGCGGTGATGCAACGGATGCGTGGCGCGACCTGCGTCCTTCAACCGGTTACGGCGGCGGCGCGCGCTGGCGCAGCCCGGTCGGCCCGCTGGCGCTGGATCTGGCCTGGGGGCGCGAGACGCATGCCTTGCACTTGCACTTTTCGATTGCAGTGGCGCTCTGATCATGAGCGATACATCCGCCCGGAAATCAGTGCCGCGAGCTGCCGCAATAGGCTGGTTCGCGCTGGCCATGGTCATAACTATAGCCGCAGGCTGCATCTGGCTGTTGGCCAGCACATCCGGTCTGCGCTGGGTGAGCGCAATGGCGGTGAACGGTATGGTGCTTGAAGATTTGGACGGCGCCTTGCTCGGCCCCATCCGCGCGAAGACCATGACCATAGGCAACGGCAGCGATCTGCGCATCACTGCGCGCGATGTCCGGCTCGAATGGCGGCCTGTCGCTCTGCTGCGCGGCAGGCTGGAGATCACGGCATTGGCTGCACGCAATGTCGAAGCGCTGTCGCTGCCCTCCCCCTATCCGCAAAGCTTACTGCTGCCGTTGCCGCTGTTGCTACACAAGCTCGACATCGGCGCGCTGCGCGTGCTCAGCAAGGAAGGCGGCACGCCGGATTTTTCCGCAAGCAATTTTGCGGCGCGACTCGAAAGCGATGGTCGCCTGCACAAGCTGCAAGATTTGCATGCCAGACTCGAATACGGCCAGTTGAGCGCATCTGCCCAGATTGAAGGAAGCCGTCCATTTGTCGTGCAAGCGCAGGCCGATCTTTCCGGGTCGGCAGATTTGACCGGGACTGAAGCAGCGCATATCTCCGCCGTTGTCAGCGGCGATCTGAAGCAGCTCACTGTACAAGCAAAAGGCAGCGGTGCGGGACTCGCCGGAGCAGCCGCAGCACAACTGGCGCCTTATGCCGAATTCCCGCTAGCCGCATTGCGCCTGCAAGTGAGCGGCCTCAACCCGCGCGCCTTCTCGCCTGCCGCACCGACTGCCAACTTTACGCTGCAAGCCGATTTACTTGGCAATGCGGCAGGACAATTGGAAGGAAAGGTGAGCGCGAAGAATCTTGCCCCCGCTCCGCTCGATCACGACGGCTTGCCGCTGCTTGCCGCGCATTCCCGTGTGCGGCTTTCTGCCGGCTTGCTGGAATTCAACGAACTGGCGCTGACACTCGCCGGTGGCGCATCGCTATCCGGGCATTTTGCCTGGCAACGCGGGAAGGCGACGGGTGCGGCTGATATGACTATCAGCCAGCTCGACCCGGCCGCACTGGACACCCGATTGCGCACCGCCCGGCTCAGCGGCAGCATGCAACTCAGCGGGGATCAGGCTGTGCAGCAAGGCGTGCTCTCCCTCGGCGACGGCACACTGCATCTGAATGCGCATCTCACCAGAGCGGGCGACACGCTTACTCTGGACAAGCTGCTGCTGGCACGCGGCGATGCCGCGCTCAGCGGACAAGGCAAGATGGTGCTGGGCGGACGACGCGCCTATTCCTTCAGCGGACGGTTGCAACGCTTCGATCTTTCAGTATTTATGTGCGCACCGCACTCGGATCTTAATGCCACGCTGGATCTCGGCGGTGAACTGGAACCGCAAACCACAGGCACATTGCGCTTCTCGCTGGGCGACAGCCATCTGGCGAATCAGCGCGTGGGCGGCGGCGGCAGGCTTGAATTCGTCGGCATGGATCGCGGCAAAGGTGAGGCGGAATTGCGGCTGGGCGACAATCGTCTGGGTGCAAAGGGCGGCTGGGGCTCTGCGACTGACAAGTTGCAACTTGATCTTGCCGCACCGGCACTGGCGCAACTCGGTTCCGGTTTCGGCGGCACACTGGACGCGCATGCAACGCTGACGGGCAAGTTGCCGCAAGCCGATGTGACACTGGCAGCAGAAGGGCGATATCTCGTCCTGTCCGGCGATCATCGTCTGGGCAGTATCAGTGCTGCCGCCAGCCTGCATGGAGAAGCGCTGACACTGACGGTCAATGCCGCCGCCTACCGAATCAACGGACAAAGTTTCATGCAGAGCCTTAAACTTTCCGTGCATGGCAGTCGCGCACATCACGATCTGGATGCGCAGATGAAGCTGAACAACGGCAGCAAATTCGCGCTACGCAGCAATGGCGGATTCAGCGATCCGGCAAACGGCTGGGGCGATATCCGGTGGCAGGGTGTGCTGACGGAACTGTCCGGCACGGGCGTGCTGCCATTCAAACTACTGGCGGACACACCTCTCGCGCTCGCCCGCAACCGCGTCGTGCTGGATGCGGCGGATGTTGCAGTGGCGGGTGGTCGGGTGCATCTCGACAGCGCGGCATGGACTCCGCAACGATGGCACAGCAGCGGCAGTTTCAGCGGCATCGGATTGCGCGCGGGAATAGGCTTGCGACCGGATTTCGCCCTGCCGGAAAACCACCCTACCCTGCGTCTGGGCGGCGAATGGAACATCGCCGCTGCGGAGCAATTGAGCGGCAGTCTGCATGTGGCGCGTGAAAGCGGCGACTGGGCATTGCCCGGCAATCAATCCGCCTCTTTGGGTTTGCAAACGCTGAACTTCATTGCCAGCGCCGACCATGGCAGATTGAGCAGCGAACTGGCGGCATCAGGGGAGCGCCTCGGCAATTGGCGCGCCAGCATCGCCATGCCGCTGGCGCGATCCGGTGCAGTATGGGCGGTGTCCGATGACGCCCCCCTCCACGGGCAGATGCATATCAACGTGCCCGATCTTTCATGGGTGGGGCCGGCCATAAACGACAGCGTGAAGAGCGGCGGACACATGGCGCTGGAGGCGGATGTCACCGGCACATTCGGCGCGCCGCGCCTGCGCGGGCAGGTGAGCGGCAACGATCTGGCACTGACCTTTCTGGATCAGGGTGTGCGCCTGCAACAAGGACAACTCGCCGCGCGCTTCGATCAGGATAAAGTGCATATCGACACCCTGAGTTTTTCCGCTCCGCGCGAACCGCAACCGCGCGACACCTTGCTGGGATCGCTGAATCTCACAAGCGCACCGGGCAAGCTCTCGGCCTCTGGCACCATTGATCTGGCCGGCAAGAACGGCGATCTGGAAATCAGCGCCACCCGCCTGCCGCTGGTGCAGCGCGCCGACCGCTGGGTGATCGCCTCGGGCAGCGGACACGCCAGCCTCCGACAGAGTACACTCTCGCTGGTCGGCAACATCGTCGCCGATGCGGGATTGATCAATCAGCCCGTTTCAGACCGCCCGCAACTGCCCGACGATGTGGTGATTACCGGGCAACAAATAACCGCGCGCAAGGGGCCGCACCTGTCCGTTGATGCCACGCTCGATCTGGGCGAGCATTTCTATCTGCGCGCTTCCGGGCTGGAAGCGCGACTAGTCGGGCAGTTGAGCGTGCGCGAATCGCCCGGTCGGCAATTGCGCGTCACCGGCAGCATCGCGGCACGCGACGCCAGCTTCGAAGCCTACGGTAAGCTCCTGACGGTAGAGCGCGGGATCGTGAATTTTCAGGGGCCGCTGTATGATCCGGGGCTGAACATACTCGCCCTGCGCAAGGGGCTGAGCGTGGAGGCGGGCGTGGAAGTGACGGGTACGGCGCTGCATCCCGAAGTGCGTCTGGTATCCACGCCCGTCGTCCCGGACTCGGAAAAACTTTCATGGATAGTGCTCGGGCGCGTCCCTGATGCGAGCGGCACAGATTCCTCCACACTGCTCGCTGCTGCCGGAAGCATACTGGGCGGGCGCTCGGGCGGCGTCACCGGCCAGATCAAGCAAGCGCTGGGCGTGGATGAACTGTCGCTGCGCCAAGCCGGGACTGGCGACACGCTGAGCAGCCAGACGGTCAAGGACAATCCGCTCAGCAACCAGATCATCACCGTGGGCAAGCGGCTCTCGGCGCGCGCTTTTATCAGCTATGAACAGGGCGTGACAGCGGCGGCCGGAGTGACCAAACTCACCTATACCCTGACCCCCAGAATAAACGTCGTCACTCAGGCGAGTATTGATAATTCGATTGACGTGTTCTACACCTTCAGCTTCGACTGAGCGGCTGTCTCAGATCAGCCTCTCATTGCGTTTGCATGCATTACTGTTCCGGTTTATCTCGCGCCCCTTTTGATATTTCATCCGGGTGGACATATCCTGCAAGGTTTTACGCGAAAAGCTATAGGCAAACGGTTCCCCATAGCACGAGCCATTTGAATTTTGGCCGATGAAATCGTGCTGGCAGGCAAAGCGGCGCAGGAAAGATGCAACAAATAACACCGAGCAACTTGAGTAAGCAAGCACCCGGCTTTGTATCTAGTGGTGCCCCGGAAATGACTCGAACATTCACGCCTCGCGGCGCCAGAACCTAAATCTGGTGCGTCTACCAATTCCGCCACCGGGGCATACAACTCCCTTGTCAAGCTAGGGAGGGGGCGCATTATAACCGAGAGCTATTCAGTCGCCAGCGATTTTCACCACCGTACGCCCGCGTATTTCACCGCGCAGCATGCGGGAAAACACTTCCGGCAATTGTGCAAACGGGATCGTGTGCGCAATTTGCGTCCAGTCTTGCGGGCGCAGCCCTGCACCCGCGTCGTCACCATGGCCGCCCGCCAGGCGCTGCCAAATTTTTTGGCGCAACGGCATCGAGGTCGCGGCGGAATCCACGCCCAGCAATTTTACGCCGCGCAAGATGAAGGGGAGCACGGTGGCATGCAGTTCGACGCCGCCCGCATTGCCAAAACTCGCGATAGCGCCGTTCTGTTGCATGGTGCGCGTCAGCCACGCCAGCGTCTCGCCCCCCACCGCATCCAGCGCGCCCGCCCACTGCGCTTTTTCCAGCGGACGCTTGCTGAAAAAGTCGATCTCGCCGCGCGGCAATATTTCGTTCGCCCCCAGCGATTTCAGATAGTCGTGCTCGCTTGCCTTACCCGTCATCGCGACCACGTGGTAGCCAAGCTGCGCGAGCATTTGTATCGCCAGACTGCCTACTCCGCCCGTCGCCCCGGTGACGATCACCTTGCCTTTGTCGGGCGTAAGCTCGTTCTGCTCCAGGCGGTGAATGGCGAGCGCGGCGGTAAAGCCCGCCGTACCCAAGGCCATCGCTTCGAACAGCGAAAGATTGATCGGTAGCTGCGCCCCCGATGCGTTCGCAGTCAAGCCGGATTGCGAGAGGGGGCGCTCCGCAGTTGCTCCCGCGCCAGACGGCTCCGCCGCACCGTGTCGCAA
>CAZXDK010000049.1:0-19197 GCA_964639585.1 uncultured Gallionellaceae bacterium
ACGCCCAGCGCACTTCGCCGTTCCACTGAAAGCCCAGCCAGCGCACGTCGTCCTGAATGGATTGCGCGTATTCGTCGCTTTCCTTCTCCGGGTTGGTGTCGTCGAAGCGCAGGTTGCACAGACCGTTGTAATCCTGGGCCAGCCCGAAATTCAGACAAATCGACTTGGCGTGACCAACATGCAAATAGCCGTTCGGCTCGGGCGGGAAACGGGTCTGGATCGCGCTGTGCTTGCCGCTCGCGAGGTCGGCATCAATGATGGTGCGGATGAAGTTGGAAACAGGTGCTGGAGTATCGGCTATATTGCTGCTCATGGTTGGTCTGGGTCTGCACTAAAAGGATGGCGGATTTTACCCGAAAACGCATTTCCACTATTAGGCAAACCGCCGCAATTTTTTTATAATTTTTGAAAGGCATGAGCTTCTTTGATAGAATCCTAGCCCTTCCAATGGGATATCCCATTTTATAGTCAAATTTGTGCAATTTTCTGGAATAAACAATTCGATGAATATGATCAAACGATTTGCACTCTGCACCTTGTTGCTATGCTACAGCTTGGCTGCCGTCGCCGATGAAATTCAAGATGCCAGCAGGTTGTTCAAACAGGGGCAACATGCTCAAGCACTGGAAAAAGTGGACGCCTTCCTCGCAACAAAACCTAAAGACGCGCAAGCCCGTTTTTTGAAAGGTCTCATTTTTACCGAGCAAAGCAAAACAGCCGAAGCGATCAAAGTATTCACCACGCTGACCGATGACTATCCTGAATTGCCCGAGCCCTATAACAATCTTGCGGTGCTTTATGCCGGGCAAGGCCAATATGAAAAGGCCAAGGTCGCATTGGAAATGGCCATACGCACCCACCCCAGTTATGCCACCGCGCATGAAAACCTCGGTGACATCTACGCCAAGATGGCGAGTCAAGCCTATGACCGCGCTTTGCAATTGGACAAGAGCAACACCAGCACACAAACCAAGCTGGAAATGATCAAGGACTTGTTCGGGGGCAATAATCGCTCCGCCAAGGTTAACACTGCTTCGCGCAATGCGGCCACGGGCATTGTTACCGCCTCCAAGCCCAGCACAATAGTCGCCAGCGCTCCAGCCACACCGGTGACCGCTACGCCCGCAGCAACGCCAACTCCCGCCACACCGCCTGCTCCGGCAATTGTAAAACCCGTTATCGCCGCGCCAGCAAACAAGCCACTGGTGGCTCTCGCCCCGCCGGAACCCGCCAAACCGGCTAACACTGAAAAACCCCCTGTCAATGTCGGCGAGGATGTGCTGAAAACGGTGCATGAATGGGCGGGCTCATGGTCGTCGAAAAATACCAAAAAATACCTCGCGTTCTATGCCAAGGAATTCAAGACGCCTGACGGTGAGAGCCGCAGCGCTTGGGAAGAGCAACGGCAGGAACGTATTGCCAAACCAAAATCGATACAGGTGGAAATAAAAGACGCCAAGGTCAAACTGACCGACGACAATCACGCCACGGCCATTTTCAAACAGTTTTACCATGCCAGCCACATGCACACCTCCACCACCAAGACTTTGGAATTGGTAAAAGCGGGCGGCAAGTGGCTCATCACTGAAGAACGTGCCAGTAAAGCGAGCAAATAATTGATGCCTTACGCAGCATTTACATTATTTCTACTCAGCCTGCTTACCGGCGCCGCGCAAGCGGGCGAGAATGACTCGCGCAATATCGAAGTGTTGCTCGCAAAAAGCCTGCATGCCATAGGCAACAACAAACTGGATGTTGCGTTGAACGAGGTGGATTCTTTACTCAAAGTCAATCCCAATTTCAAACTCGCCCAACTGGTCAGAGGCGATCTTTTGTTGGCACGCTCGCAAGCGATCAATGATTTTGGCAATGCTCCCAACGGGCACCGCGAGCGCATTGATGACCTGCGCGATGAGGCGCGCGCCAGATTGCAACGCGTGCAACAACAACAGCCATTCAACGCAACTCCGAAGTACCTGTGGCAACTTGACGCGCAGCAACAGCACGCCATCGTGGTGGACACCAGCAAATCCACGCTGTATCTGTATGAAAACGTCAACGGCGAGGCGCGCTACGTCGCCGACTATTACATCAGCGTCGGCAAAAAAGGCGCGGATAAAATTTCCGAAGGTGACAAAAGAACACCGCTCGGCGTGTATTTCATCAATGCAAAACTCCCCAAAGAAAAACTCACCGATTTTTACGGCTCCGGCGCGTATCCGCTGAGCTACCCCAACGAATGGGATAAACGCCAGGGGCGCGACGGCCACGGCATTTGGCTGCACGGCACACCGAGCAACACTTACAGCCGCCCTCCCCGCGCCAGCAATGGCTGCGTCGTGCTAAGCAACGACGACCTTACGCAAATCAGCAAGCATTTACAGATAGGCCACACGCCGGTGATTATCACCAGCCAGATGGACTGGAGCGATGAGGCCGACCGCGCCGAGCGCAACTCGTTGATGGGCGCAATTGAGAAGTGGCGCAACGATTGGGTCAGCCTCAACACCAACGCTTATCTTTCCCACTATGCGCGGGACTTCGCCACGGGCAAAACTAAACTCACCGCTTTTACCCAGCAAAAACGCCAGGTCAACTCAAGCAAAGCATGGGTCAAGGTCAAACTGTCCAACATCAGCATGTTCACTTATCCTAGCCAGCCCAATCTGGTGGTGGTCAATTTTGAGCAGGACTACAGCAGCAATAATCTATCCAACAAAATGAACAAACGCCAGTATTGGATGAAGCGCGACAATAAATGGCAAATCGTTTACGAGGGCTCGGCATAATGAAATTCGTTAATACTCTTTTCGCTTTACTGCTCGTCGGCCTGTGCGCCCTGCCGGCGCACGCAGCTTCAACCACCGCACAAAAAGGAAAACCGACCATGGTCAAACTGCACACCAATCACGGCATCATCACCATCAAACTGGATGCTGAAAAAGCGCCGAACACCGTCAAGAATTTTCTCGAATACGTGAACAGCGGCTTTTACAGCAACACCGTATTCCACCGCGTGATCGACGGCTTTATGATCCAGGGCGGCGGCTTCGAGCCCGGCATGAAGCAAAAACCGGTCAACGCACCGGTGCAGAACGAAGCAAACAATGGCCTGAGCAACGAGACTTACACCGTCGCCATGGCGCGCACCAATGATCCGCATTCCGCCACCGCGCAATTCTTCATCAACGTGAAGAACAACAGCTTTCTCAATCACACCGCCGAAAACAGCCAAGGCTGGGGCTACTGCGTGTTCGGCAAAGTGATAGAAGGCACGGAAGTGGTCGATGCCATCAAGAAGGTAAAAACCGGCAATAAATTTGGTTTTCAGGACGTACCGGTTGAGGATGTGGTCATCACTCAGGCAGAAGTCGTCACCCAATAATTTCGCTATTTTCAATCCCCTCTCCCGCTAACGGGTGAGGGGATTTTTACTTATGCCATTCAGCCTCTTCATTGCCGATCTTCATCTAAAACCCAGCGGGCGGAAAACCACCCGGTTGTTCAAACAGTTCGTCCGGGACGCCGCCCCCGAAGCCGAAGCGCTCTATATTCTGGGCGATCTTTTTGAATATTGGGCGGGTGACGATGACCTGCAAACACCTTTTCACCGCAGCATCACCGGCGCATTACACACGCTGGCCGAACAGGGCACGCGCATCTTCATCATGCGCGGCAACAGGGATTTTCTAATGCAGGGAGCGCTCGCCGAGGCGTGCAACGCCACCCTGCTTGCCGACCCCACACTGATCGAGCTGTACGGCACGCCCACCCTGCTCACCCATGGCGACGCCCTGTGCACGGACGATACCGACTATCAGGCTTTTCGCCGCCAGGTGCGCGCACCGGCTTGGCAGCAGCAATTTCTCGCCCTGCCGCTGGAGCAGCGCAAAGCGCAAATCGAGCAACTGCGTGAAAGAAGTGAATCGGAAAAACAGCGCAAAACAATGAGCATCATGGATGTCAATTTGCAGGCTGTGCATGATTTGATGAACGAACACAACTATCCGACCCTGATCCACGGGCACACACATCGCCCCGCTCACCATCTGTATCACATCGACGGGCATATTTGCGACCGCTGGGTATTGGGCGACTGGGATAAACACGCCAATGCCTTGCGTTGCGACGCGAACGGGGTGACCTGGAAAACGGTGGGCGGCTGAATTAGTTCCGTGCTTCGCACAAATTTTTGCACGGCACACCATCTTTATTCCCATCCAATGACCTCACCCCGCAGCGAACCAGATAAAAATAGGCTTCGTCGCAGGACTCCATCTGTTTGCAATGCTTCTTGCGCCCACAGCTTGCGTCATAGATAACCCGGCTTGCTTGCCGACTTCCTCGCAGCGCATCCGGCTTAACCGCAGAATGCGTCTTGCGCCATTGCCACGGCGCGACGGGGCTGCTTTGCGACCATAGGCCGCGCCGCGCTTGTTGCGCCTCGCTCTGCAAGGCGATATAACCACGGTCGCCGTGGTAATGCGTATACTCCCATGCCATCCCGCGCCTGACCTGCTCTTCGTTGACATTATGCCCATCCAGCAAAACGGTCGCCACCGTACGCCCGTATTGATCCACCGCCTGCGAATTGATACGCACCTGTTTCTTCCGCACCATCTCCAGCAAGGACTCCCTGGATGCCAGCCCGAACGCCTGGTCTTTTTGCGAGTTGGGCGACTTGTCGCCCATCCCTGCATGCCCCACTTCCGGGGCGTCGATATTGGCCAGGCGGATTTTTATTTTCGCGCTGTCGCGCAGCACCATAATCGTGTCGCCGTCCATCACCGCAATGACTTTGGCGTTAAACTCCTCCGCAGACAAAACATTTGCGCACAGAAGCAAAGCCAATGCGGCCAGCAATTCCTTCATCCCAGTATGCTTTTGATAACGGCAAGACTCAACAGCGCATAACCCGCGGCGAGAATATCGTCGAACATCACACCCAAGCCGCCTTGCAGGGTTTTATCGAAATGGCGTATGGGTTCCGGCTTCCAAATATCAAACAGGCGGAACAAAGAAAACGCCAGCAATTGCCAGATGAATCCCACCGGGGTAAAAAACAGCACCAGCAGAAATGCCACGATTTCATCCCACACGATGCCGCCGTAATCGGCCACGCCCAGTTCGCGCCCGGTCTTGTCGCATACCCACACACCGATGGCGAACGCCCAGATCAATATCAGAATGAACAGCGCATCCGACAAGCGCGGCCCCATATACCAATAGAGCGGGAATGCGACCAGAGTTCCTGCCGTACCGGGCGCGCGCGGAAACAATCCCGCGCCAAAACCAAACGAAAGAAAATGTGCGGGATGGCTGAATAAAAAAGCCCAAGTTGGCTGGAACTTCAATTCGTCATGCGAAGTGCTCATAACCCTGCTCCTTGATAGACATCGCACTGCCGCTGCTGTTGAGCACCGTGCAAGCTGTACCCGCCAATATTTTGCCGATGCGCGTCAGCGGTAGCGCGAGCGTCGCAGAAATCCGCCCGATCTCCGCGCGGCAGGCGGCTGGCGCGGTAAAACAAAGCTCGTAGTCGTCACCACCGGCTAGCGTGCAGCGTTCCAATAAGGCATCGTCATGGCTAGCCGTCCGCTCTGGCCCGCCATTGCGCATCCCGTGCGGGCATGCCGGAATTTCAGTGTAGAGTATTTCTGCCGCCACCCGCGAACGTTCCAGAATATGCCCCAAATCCGCCAGCAATCCATCTGAAACATCAATCGCGCTATGGGCGATACCGCGCAACGCCAGGCCCAATTCAACTCGCGGCTGCGGCTGGTGCAAGCGCAAGGCACACGCTGCAAACTCATCCGGCGCTAACACGCTGCGCCCTTGCAAATGGGCCAACGCCAAAGCCGCTGCCCCCAATGATCCAGACACCCAGATATCATCACCGACTTGCGCGCTGTCGCGCCGCAATGCAGCGCCTGCCGGCACTTCGCCCATGATGGTCACACTCAAATTCAACGGGCCGCGCGTGGTATCGCCGCCGACCAATTCGACGCCGTACTTTTCCGCCAAAGAGAAAAATCCGCGGCTGAATTGCGCCAGCCAGTTTTCATCGACGGCAGGCAGCGACAAGGCCAGCGTCGCCCAGCGCGGCAGCGCGCCCATTGCCGCCAGATCGGAAAGGTTGACCGCCAAAGCCTTATGCCCAAGCCCGTAGGGATCGGCATCCGGAAAGAAATGCGTGCCGGCCACCAGCATATCGGTAGATACCGCCAACTCCATGCCGGAGCCGACTTTAAGCAATGCGGCATCATCGCCCACACCCAACACCGCACTCTGCGCGGGACGGGTGAAGTAACGCCGGATGAGATCGAATTCGGACATAAAGTCAGTCGTTAGTCGTTGGCCGCTAGTCGTTAGCTGGGGTGTCGCTGCGCGGTTTTAACTAGCGACTAACGCCTAACGACTACCGACTACCGACTAGTTTTTAGCGTTGACTTCAAGCGCGCGCAGTTGCGCCGCCAGTTTATCCAGCACGCCGTTGACGTATTTGTGGCCGTCGCTACCGCCGAAGGTCTTGGTCAATTCCACGCTTTCGTTGATGACAACGCGATAAGGTATTTCGGGGAGATGGGCCAATTCAAAAGCGCCCAGCAGCAGCACGCAAAATTCAATCGGGCTGAGTTCGTTCAGCGACCGGTCAAGATGCGGGGTGATCTGCGCGGAAAGCGCTTCATGCCGGCTTATTACACCGCGCAACAATTGGCTGAAAAAACTCGCATCATAACGGCCCACACTTTTTTCATCGAATGTCGCCTTCTCGATCTGCGCAACATCCGAACCCGCCACCCGCCACTGGTAAAGGCCCTGCAATGCCAGTTCGCGCGCGCGGTGACGCGCACTTTTCGCCTGCGTAGCGCTTATTTTCTCGTTCATGCTATCACTTTCAACAGATTCGCCATTTCGATGGCAACCAAGGCCGCTTCCGCACCTTTGACATTCATGCGCGCCTCCGCTTGCTCGTCGGTGTCCGTAGTCAGAATGGCGTTGGCCACCGGCACGCCGGCATGTAACTGCACTTCGCCCACACCGCGCGCGGATTCGTTGGACACCACTTCAAAGTGATAGGTGTCGCCGCGTATTACCGCCCCCAATGCAATGAGCGCATCGAATTTACGCGTCTGCGCCATGTGTTGCAGCAGCAGTGGAATTTCCAGCGCGCCCGGCACGGTTGCCAGCGTAATGTCGTCGTCACGCACCCCCTGTTTGCAGAGTTGCTCGCGGCATGCCGCCAGCAACCCTTCGCACACGGGCGTGTTAAAACGGCTCTGCACAATGCCGATGCGCATCCCGGTTCCGCTTAAATTCTGTTCGATTTCTTTCATGACGCACCTCTAGTTAACAAATTTCTTTTATCCGCAGATTCACGCAGCTTGAAAATAAGCGCGCGCCCAAACAATGCGGTATTAAATCCGAAAATCGCGGACTACTGTCTTCCCAAGGTCAATCATGCGCCTGCGAATAGCCCACCACCTCCAGGCCAAAACCGGCCATGCTCGGAATCTTGCGCGGCGTCGCCAACAAGCGCATCTTGCCGACGTTGAGGTCGCGCAATATTTGCGCGCCGATGCCGTAACTGCGCGGATCCCATTGTGCGTGATGAACTTCCGGCGCCGCCACTGCACGCGCCAGCAAGTTCGCCGGTGTTTCCGCGTGATGCATCAACACCAGCACACCGGCTGACGCCAGACTGATCTTGCGCAGCGCGTCATGCACGCTGGTCGAATTCTGATAACTCGCCTGTTCCAGAAAATCCATCACCGACAAAGGTTCATGCACCCGCACCAGCGTCTCGGTGTGCGGCTGAATTTCGCCTTTTGCCAAGGCCAGATGGGTTTGCGACGTAGTCTTGTCGGTATAAGTGTACAGATCGAATTCCCCATACCCCGTCTGCACTTTGCGCTGTGCGACACGCTCGACCAGCTTTTCATTGTGACTGCGATACTCGATTAAATCGGCAATCGAGCCGATCTTCAACCCGTGTTGCTGCGCGAACGGAATCAAATCCGGCAAACGCGCCATCTCGCCGTCATCCTTGAGTATCTCGCAGATTACCGATGCGGGAGTCAAACCTGCCAGCTGCGCCAAATCACACCCGGCCTCGGTATGTCCCGCGCGCACCAGCACGCCGCCATTTTGCGCGCGCAACGGGAAGATATGTCCGGGTTGCACGATATCGGAAGGCCGGGCGTTCTTATCCGCAGCCGCTTGTATGGTGCGGGAACGGTCCGCCGCCGAGATGCCGGTGGTGACGCCCGTTGCCGCCTCAATCGACACCGTGAAATTGGTCGCCAGAGACAAGCCGTTATCCTGCACCATCAAAGGCAATTTAATTTGCTCGCAATGCGCTTGCGTCAACGTCAGGCAAATCAGCCCGCGCCCATGCTTGGCCATGAAATTGATTTTCTCCGGCGTCACAAATTCCGCCGCAAACACCAGATCGCCTTCGTTTTCGCGGTCTTCCTCATCCACCAGCACCACCATGCGACCAGCGCGAATCTCGGCGATGATGTTTTGTATTGGGGCTATATCAGTCATGCACATCCTTAACAGTTTACGCCGATAAACCTATCGGCAAATTGAGGGGCGCAATATTACCAGTCGTGACCGGGAAAAGGATGACGAATTAACAATGCCGCACAGCGCCCATGCTTTCCGCCCGGCCAGATCAAGCGGCGAGCCCATGCACGCCCGGAAATTTCGGCAACCTGCTCGCCCGGCGCCGCGCCCCTGCTTGATTGTTTTGACTATTGCGCCGACGCACATTGCAATACCGCAGCAAGCAGACAGCAACGGGAGCGGATGCTATTCGGACAGGCGACCCGCCAGGGATACATTTCCTCTACCCCAGCCCCTTGTGCGACAAGTTTTTCAGCTTTGTCGTATTTGCTCCAAATGCTGTTTGACCACAACCCCCGCCAACATTGAAGGTATGCGCTGGCGCGTTTATTGCGAGCGACATGCTCATCTATCACCACAAGGAGTTTTTTCAGATGAACAGCGCTTTCGATAATATTTTTTCCGGCCTGTCCGACGGCAGTGTCATCCCTTATCTCGGCCCCGGCGCGCTGAACGGCGTGATCGACCCGGCTTCGGGCAAAGCCATCCCCGCCGACAGCGACAGCCTGATCCTGGCGATGAACAACGGCCAGCCGATGGCGCCCAAACTCATGTTTGAATTTCCGCGCGCGGCGATGAATGTGGAGCTGAAGCGCGGCCGCTCGGCGGTGAACAAATTTCTCGATGCCACTTACCGCGATACGCCATGGAGCGCATCGGCCTTGCATGCCTGGCTGGCGCAGCAAAAGTTGCCCTACCTCATCGACGCCAACCGCGACACGCAATTGCAGAAACAATACGCCGGCACACCGCACACGCTGATCGTCGGCATCGCGCGCATGTCCGGCAAGGAATACCGCTTCCGCATCTTCAACTACAACGGTGCGAGCTATTCCGCCATCGAACAGGAGGCCGTGGATACCAGTCTGCCCATCCTGTTCAAACCGCTGGGCACACCATTGCCGGAATCGAATTACATCGCCTCGGATGCCGACTTTGTGGATTACATCACCGAGCTGATGGGCGGATTCGCCATCCCCTCTTTCATCAAGCGCTCGCGCCAGAATAAACGTTATCTGTTGCTCGGCCTGCGCCTGAACCGCGACACCGACCGCATGGTTTTTTCCGACATTATTTTTGGTTGCGACAATCCGGCAGGCTGGGCGCTGATCCCGAATCCCACCAACAAAGAGAAGCGCTATCTGGAACGCCTCAACATCGAAATCGTAAATGCGGATGTGGCTGACTTTCTCACCGCGGCGCAAAGCTGGAACGGCAGCCTCGTGGCAGCATGAGCCAACAGCAAACTGACGGGCAGGCCCGTGCCCAACCCCGCTGGGACGAGGCGCGCCATACGCTGGGCGTGGATGAGATAGATGACGCACACCGCGAATTTATCACACAGGTGGCCGCGCTCATCGCCGCCAGCGATGCCGAGTTTCCCGCGTTATTCCAGGCGCTCGTCGCTCACACCCGCGAGCATTTCATCGCCGAAGGGAAACTGATGCGCGAAACCAGATACCAGGGTTTGGGTGTGCATGAAGGCGAGCATCACCGCGTATTGGGCGAGTTACAACAACTCAACCGCAGTCTCAAACGCGGTCGGCTGCCGCTGGTGCGCGCCTACGTTCGCGAAGGATTGCCGGAATGGTTCGACACCCATTTGGCGATGATGGATGGAGCTCTGGTGGCCTATCTGAAAAAGGCCGCCGGCCCCTGATAATTTACGAGCACTCCATCAAATGGACTTAAGAGCAAGGATATAAATTGCGCAATAACCAACCTGTAAGCGGACGAGAACACCCGTTCCCACAAGGGAAAACCGTCATTTCCTACACCGATTTGCAGGGTCATATCACGCGAGCCAATGATGCCTTCATTGAATTATCCGGTTTCACCAAAACCGAATTGATGGCGCAGCCGCACAACCTCGTGCGGCACCCGGACATGCCGACAGAAGCCTTTCGCGACATGTGGGACACCTTGAAGAAAAATCGCCCGTGGAGCGGCCTGGTAAAAAACCGCCGCAAAAATGGCGACCATTACTGGGTGCGCGCTTACGCCTCGCCGCTGGCCGATGGCTCCGGCTATGTGTCGGTTCGCGTTGCGGCTTCAAGACAGGAAGTCGCGGCAGCTGAAGCGCTCTACGCCAGAATGCGTAACCGCAAAGGCATGCGTCTGGATGAAGGCGCGCTGCTCGATAACAGCATGCTTGCCAAACTATTGAGCCCGCTAAGCAACAGCAATATCACCACACGTCTATGGCTGTTGGCTGGCAATGGCGTAATCGGGTTTGCGGTGTCTATCGGGGCGGGTTATTTCGACCTGGGCAATACCGTAATCCTGACTATAGGAGTACTGGGGACGGCAGCTTTATTGATACAGGCCAGAATGGTCATCCATCAATTCAAGCGCGGCTTGCATGAATCCAGGTTGGCCGCAAAATCCATCGCTGCGGGTGATTTGACGCAGCCGCTTCCCGCACCGAGTAAAGATGAATTGGGCGATCTCAATGCCGCACTTTCGGTCATGCGCAACAATTTGCATGAATTGATCGCCAGCGTAAGCGAAGGGATCGCCGCGCTGAACCAGACATCAAGCGATGTTTCCGCGTCGGCGCACAACAGCTCAAAAGTAAGCGAAATGCAATCGGAGTCCGCATCCGGCATGGCGGCGGCAATGCAAGCATTGTCTGTTTCCATAGATCAGGTGAGCGAACATGCCAATAATGCGCAACACGTAAGCCATATCTCCAGCGTCCAATCCATTGAAGGCGGCCGCGTCATTCATAGCGCGGCGATAGAAATGGAAAATATCGCGGCCTCCGTTAATCATGTCGCGGCCAAACTGCACGGGCTTGAAGAGTATTCGAAACAAATCTCGGGTATTGCAAATTCCATCCGGGAAATTGCCGACCAGACCAATCTTCTCGCGCTGAATGCCGCTATCGAGGCGGCTCGTGCCGGTGAACAGGGGCGCGGATTTGCCGTCGTAGCCGATGAGGTGCGCAAATTGGCCGAACGCACCGCCAAATCAACCACTGAAATTAGCGGAATGATAGTCAAAATTCAAGAAGGGACGGAAGAGGCCGTGAAAGACATGGAAATCAGCGTCTCCCGGGTGAATGCAGGTGTTGCTCTCGCGCGTCAGGCAGGAAATTCAGTGAGCCTGATCCGAGACGCCGCGGAGCATGCGGCGCACGATGTGGCTGACATCAAAAATGCGCTACAGAAGCAATCCCTGAGCGCCCACGAGGTTGCCCAACGCATCGAAAAAATCGCCCAAGGCACCGAAGAAAACACCCTCGTGGCAACGCAAACAGCGTATTCATCAACACGGATGACAGAACTCGGCAAACAACTCAATGAGTTGGTTTCACGCTTTAAAATCGCCTAGCGCCTATGCTTGCATCCTCTTTTCATCACCAGTAGACGATATGAGTGATAATCCTCTTCGGCGAAAAAACACGCATCGCGGTTATGCCCTCGCTGCACGATGTGCAAGGGCAGATTGACGAGATGGATGCGGGGGCGACGGGGCATGAACTAAGTGAGCTTGGCCCCTTTAACTAGTAAAAACGTGCCCCCCTACAAACTCAACTTACGGAGCACATTTTTGCCTCTATCGTGTCCGCCGATAAATCTGCGCCGCACTCCCATTCAATGAAATATTCACCATTTTTAATTTTCATAAATTCACCGATGTCATTCAATTCTTCGAACGCTTCGTATCGAAGGTAAGGGCGAAGATCAAACTGCCCCACCCGACCGTCTTCGGCAACGACCAACAATGTCCAGTCACTCTTGGGGATCAGTTCTGCAATTCTCATTGATCGAGTCCTTTTATCGGGAAAGGCTTTTTACCATTGACCGCAAGTTCCCAGTATGGGGGTGTTGCTATTTTCGCGCCCACCAAGCCACCTTGTTTTATCAGCGTTGGGTTACGCGATACACTGACCCCGAACCTCGAATCTGTTGGGCAAATTGCTGATGACCAGCAAAACCGCCGGATTCATTGTCCCTTTGCCATCGTGGTAAACATCAGCTTCGCCACCGCCCGATATTCTTGCTCCTCTTTTTTGCGGATGATGGCGCGGGTTTTGGTGATGCCTTCCTGGGCGCTGGCGGCGATGATGTACAGACCGGTCTTGCTGTCCAGATTGTATGAAGGCAGATCGTTGGCTTTTTTGAGCGGATCATTCTGGCTTGCAATAAGCTGCAAGCTGTCTACCCCGAACGGGGCGGCGGCCTCGAACTTGCCTATGCTCAACCATTTGTTCGCATCATCCGCCCCCACATAACGCACAAAACGGCGGTTGCTGTCAGCTTCTTCCAGTTCCAGCAAATACGAATGATTTTCGCCGGTCTTGAGCACATGCCCCACCACATAAAAATAGCCGGGACGATTCAGCTTGACCAGCAACTCAACCTCTTCGTGTTCGTTGAACAACAACGCCTCGCTACCCCGCTTGGTGCTGAGCTGTGCGCGGAAATCCCCATTCTCGGCCAGACCCGCACCCAGCAATTTTTCCAAGGCAAGCGTGGCCGGTTTAACTTGCAACCCCCGGTAAGCCTCCGGCGCAAGTTTGACCACACGCGTCGCCAAGGTGTTGCCCGCCATATCCAGCAAGCGGTAGCTCAGGTGGATGCCGTCGTCGAGGATTTCGTATTCGCCTTTGAAGAAAGTTTTGGCGAGTTCGGCGCTTGCCACCGGGGACAACTTTGCCGCCAGATGGTCGCGCACCACGCTGGCAAACGGGGTGATTTCGCTCGAACTATTCGGCAGCGCAGGATAGATATACACCGCTTCGGCTTTTAAGCCTTTGGTCAGCGCTTGTGCCGCAATGTCGATGGAACTGGTCGCTTTTTCCAGTTCGCGCAGTTGTGCCTCGGTGTCGCCGCGACTGCGCGGCGGGGGGGCAAATTGTGTTGCCCCCAATTGTTGCGCAACGGTGCGGTATTTCTCGTATTGCTCGATCAGGGTGAGTGCTTGAGTTAACAGCGCGTAGCGTTCACTCCCCATGGCCTTGGCGATGCGCGGTTCCAACGCACCGATTTCGGCTAACAATTCATGCAATTTTTTGCCGTAGAGCGCCAGACTTTTGCTGCTTTCCAAACTGACTTTGCACACCACCTCGCGCCCCAGCGAATCGCAATTAATTTCCGCCCCGATCAGCGGAATATCGCTGCTGGATTTAACGTGCATCTCATCCTTGCGCCTCACACTGCCATTCACACCGCCCGAAGACTCAGACTGCACATCGCTGGACGATTCGGACTGCACCTGCACAAAAATGGAATTGGCCAAATCGGATAGCGCCTGACGCTGCGCTTGCTCTTTGCTCGCGGCGCGCGCCTCGGCTTGAAGAACGGCGGCATGGGAGGTGAGGGGCAAACAAAACAAGAGCAGAGACAAAAGACGAAAATTCATCAATACAATCCTTTTGAAATTAAACAATTGCACGACGCAAAGAGAATTCGCGTTGAGTTTTGCTAGCACGACTGCTCTTGGCAACAGGCTTATTCCCAAGGTGATCGATCACTACAGGAGGTCGATTCGGAAACTGTGCAACCAGTTCCAACTTACCGCCCATGCTCTCAACATAGCGGCGCAAAGTTGAGAGCAGCATGTCGCTACGCTGCTCAATACGAGAAACGGTATCTTGTCCGACACCAAGCGTTGCCGCCAATTCTTCCTGCGTTTGCGCCACTGCCTGCCGCAACTCTTTCAACGTAGTAAGCTCTTGCGCCCGAGCTTCGATTTTGGCACGCCGCTTTGCAGGCAATTCCGCCAACACATCACCGAGTTTTTTTGCCATGTTTTTCTACCTTTCCTTTTGTGGCGATGAAAGAGGCGAGATGTTCGTCGAAGCGCTTATCCGCCACCGAAACAAGTTGCTTGTAAAAACGCTTCTGGTCAGCACCGCCTTTATCTCCACCCACCAATAAAATCGCCTGTCGTTGCGTATCAAAAGCAAAAGCGATACGCCAGACCCCGCCTTCCCAACCGAAACGCATCTCTTTCATGTTGGCATGCCTCGAACCTTTTAGCCCATCAACCGTTGGGCGACCCAGATTAGGCCCGAACTTGCCCAACACCAAGGCGTGTGCAAGCAGTTCATCTTGTAAACCCTTATCGAGCACCTTAAATTCATCATCGAAGGCATCGTGAAATAGCACCGTCCAATTCATGGCAAGATTATGGACTTAAAGTAATATGTATTCAAGTGCATATTTCGCTGCATCACAACTTAACCTATAGAAGGGTGGGCACGTCTTTGTGCCCACGCTGTGTATTCTGTGCGGCAACCGCGTGGGCACGAACAACGTGCTCACCCTACAAAACTGTTATCCAAGTCAACACCCGTGCAACGCACGGATCGAATAATTTTTTCGATTTGAGCGCGCCGAAAGCGACATGAATGAGCTTACGCATCATTGCCCCGATAATGAGCTTGGACGGTTTGCCAGCAGCGGTCAAACGTTCGCGAAAGCGCTCCCCCCAAGCCAAGCCCGCACCAACTTCAATGAACGTCGGCCCCCATTAATGCATTCGCTGTCTGCGCCAGTACTTCGAGCGGCATTTGCGGCAATCCATGATGCCGCCACTCCGTGTAATTAAAACGATCACGCGATACTGACACCATGAACCGTTCGGCTTCAACCAAGCCCAAAGCATTGATCAACGCCTGCATCCCGGCCATGCGAATTTCTGCCTCAGTCTTCATACCATTTCTCCAAATAAGCGACAGCCTCAACAGGGAACAGCACCTTGAGCCGACCAAATTGACGCATACGCTTGATGAACCTGTCATCCGTCGTAACCAGAATATCCGCTTTCCCGCCTATGGCCGAGGCAACATGCAAGGCATCGTACTCATTTATGCCAAACGCCATTGCCTCGCGCGCAACCTTCACCACTTCAACATCCGCCATAACACATGAAGCCGCCAGTTTTCTCCATTCACGTATGGCGTGCATGTGCTCTTCAAACGGATTTTTAGAATTCTCAAAATCAAGCGTCGAAGACCATAACAACTCGCATTCGCCATCGCGAACCTTCTGCTGAAGAACCAGTTTAGCCTCGGTCTCCAGTCGAATCCGCGTCTGCGACTGATCATCGTAAGGCCGGTTAAAGCAGCAAAGGTCGAGATAAAGTCGCAATTTTTATACCCCACTCATCATCCTGAATTGCATTGCATCCTCATTCCCCGGATTACGTTGCATGGCATTAACACCTTCGGATTACATTGTATTTCATCCGGGCTACGCTCGCTTCCGAGCTACGGCTTGGGGATGAAAGTCAAATGCAAGGCCTGACCCCGCGCCCCGTAGCGTGGGCACGAACAACGTGCCCACCCCAAAACTAAACCTCGGGATTGAACGCTTGAATTTTGAGTTGTTCGATTTGTTTAAAGTGCTTGGCATTTGCGGTTAACAATGTCCGCCCCATTTCAATCTCGGTGGCGGCAATGAATGCATCTGCCAAACGTAAACCGCTGGTCAGTGCGTAGTCATCAATCAATGTCATGGCACGCTCACTGATGTTTGATGTGACCTGAATAATTTCGGTATTCGCTGCAAGCAAACCCAACTTTACTTGCTTGAGTTCTTGCTGATTGCGGCATCCCTGTGCCAGCTCGATATAGGTGATTGTGGAAATGCGCCACGGGTTAATAGACTGTAGCGTGGTTTGCGCACCGGCGTGTCCGCGAGTAAGCCAAATCAGAACATCACTGTCTATTAGCATGGCTTAAAAACGTGCTGCTCGCTGCTGTCGAACGTAAGCCGCCACATCGACCATGTCATCTCGATCACGCCATAAGCCATAGAGAGGATTGCTTTGAACCGCGCTGCTCTCGACAGGCATTTCTTCTTCGATTCGAACCGTGACGCGTTGATTGAAAGGTTGAGCAATTTTGGCGCGCCATGCCTCGGGAAGTTCACTAATGCGGACGTGTTCGATCACTATGGTATTCATGCGGCTCTCCTGCTCGTGGGTTGCAAGATTATATCGGTTTTTGAGCTCGCCCCACCATTAGACTACGATCTACTTCACCCTGAACAACGCATTATCTTTCCCGAAATTAATAATCGTGGGCGACTGCGGGAAGCCGAGTTGTTTTGAAATACTCATCGTCTCCTGCTTCGCACTCTCGCCCAACTCTGCCACGCTCACTTCTTTGTCGTGATTGCTATCGGTGCTGTTGGCCTGCATGCTATCCAGCAGCGCCTACCATGCGAATCGCCCGGACTTGCTCATCATGACCATCACCAGCTCAGCGAGGCAAGCTACCGCCCCACCGCCGCAATCGGAAAATCCGTCACCCCGCTAGGTGAAATGCTCACCGGCGATTGCTGGCCATGGGTGAGTTCTTTAACGCGCTCGGTCACGTAGTAATCCAGCCCCTTGTGCGTGATCTTGCCATTCTTGCCAAAGTCGGCGCGGCCTGAGAGACCTTCCACCACCGCCTTGGTGAACGCACCGTTGCCCCATGCCGGATTCTCTTGCGACAACTGTTTGCCGGTGGAGGACGAAAACACCACCACGCCATTTTCCGCAGAAGCCAACTCGCTCACGAAGGCATCCGTCGTGCCACCGATGGCGCGGGTTTTGGAGGTGCCCAGCGCATTGCCCGCGTGGCAGGTATCCACGAAGAACACCGCCTTACCCGCCAGCGAATTGAGCGTATCGCGGATGTCGGTTTGCGCCACGCCGGTGCGCAGCAATTTGTCCGGGTCGGCATTGTGCGGCAGAAAGAAATATTTGCCCTGATTGTCGTTCATGCCATGCCCGGCAATGAACATCATGCCCACATCGCGTGCGGTGACTTGGGCTTTCAGCCAGTCCAGCCCGTCCACCACATCGTCGCGCCCGGCCTTGTCGTCGGTCAGCAGTTTCACCACCACCTCGCTGTACAGCTTGCCCTGTTGCTGTTGCAGCACGGCGGCGAAATCAGCAGCATCCTTGGCGGCCAACCCCAAGTTGTAATCCGGGTTCTTGTATTTCGATACGCCCACGGCCAGCACGTAGAGCTTGGGTTTGAACACCACCTCTTCCACCGCCTTGCCCGCCCAGCTCAGGCGCAATACCGCCGGAGTAGAAACTCCGTTTTGATTCACCGCAAACAGTTGAATTTCGCTGTCGTGCGCGGGAATTTCGATTTCCATTTCAGCGGCATCATTGCCTGTTTTGGTTAGCTTCAACGCCCGCTCGGCACTCTCCGGCTGACCATTGACCCGCACCCGCATCGCTTGCAGCGGCGCATCGGCTGGCGAGCGCACCTGATAACGAATTTTGATTTTTGTGCTGCTCACGGCGCTGTCCGAAGCTGGCGACAAAATTTCCACCACCGGAGGCAACACATTGGTAATGGAAGATGTCTGCGCGCGCCGTCCCGATTCCGTATTCGCCAGCCGCAAGGCGAGGGCTTCATCTTGCGTATCCAATATTTTGTCCAGCACATCGGGGCGATGGAAACGCTCGCGGAAGCGCGATGCGGGGAAGAAATCGGCGGCTTGGTCTTTGCCCCGATTCACATGCCAACCGATCAAATCTTCCGCGCCGGGCGAGGCATCGTAGTAACCGGAAGGTGTCCACATCACCCAACGTTTGCCGTCAGGATGGGGATAAAGGGCGAGTTGTTCAACGCCATCCGAAGTACGCAACCAGCGAATTGTGCCGTCGAAATCTAGCCTCACTAGCCAACGACTGTCTTGTGATATGTTAATTTGTAAACCCAGTCCATTACGCCAAAGGAAATTGCCGTAACGGTCAAAGACTACCAATGGAGAGGCAAGCGCAAACGATTTTCCATTGGGCTGTACAGCAATATCATCAGCCACAAAGTCCTTGGGCAATAACTTGATAGGCCTCCCATTCAGCTCGAGTTGAAAGCTCTTCAAGCCAGTTACTGCTATGCCGGGCGCTTCAGTCTGTGCTTGATACAGATCAGGAGTGTCAATCACCATCCATGCGCGGTGAAGAACGTCAAATATCATCGGAGACACACTTCTATACTTGTTACTAAAGCGAACTTTTGTTGCATCAGATGACAGCAAGAATTCTTCAGGGGAAGTGCCATTAAAGTCCATTATCGACGGCGCTCCTAAAAATTGAAGCTCTCCATCTTGGTTAAGCACACCCCAAGCATCATTGTTGACTACGATCAATTTATTTCCCGGCAATGAAAGAGACTTGTCATAGCCTCCTATCTTTTCAGGAGCACCTGTGCCCCCTGCTAACCAACGATACATCACATGGTCAACTGAACCGTATAGAGAATCACCGTTATACGACCAAGTCAAATTATCCGGCGTTGTTCGAAGTTCCACTCCAGATGTGTTCACGGTGCTGATGAGTGATAAGTCGTTACCATCCAGTAAATTAACTGAGCCTGCAGTATTAGCATTTACTTCATCATTGTGTGAAGCCGCAATATGCTTACCATCCGGTGAGAAACGCGCCTGCACAGGAGATATCTGCACAGGAATAGTCCTGCTTGCCAATAATGTTAGATGCGCGCCATCAAAACGATACAAGCGCCACATTTTGCTGTTATGTGTTATCAGACGTAAGCGCCCCATAATCCCCAGCCTTGCCGCCTGATTCAAATATCCGCATCCT
>CAZXDK010000050.1:0-19135 GCA_964639585.1 uncultured Gallionellaceae bacterium
CCTGCCCGACTCCGGCGAGCGCTATCTCAGCTCGATTCTGTTTGAGGGAGTGTTCGACGCAAGCGGACTCCCGGCAAATGCCGCCTAATCCGAATTCCGTTCCGGCTATGCTATGCGGGGGCTGGTGCTAGCGGAAAAACAGGCAGCGAAAAGCATGCAGGTGCTGAATGGACGGGAGCGCATCGCAATAGCGGGTGAAAGCAATAGCAGCCTGCCGCAGCACTCGCCCGGCTAACAACACAGGCCCGCTGCCTAACGGGTGCGGTATCCAGGCAGCCGGACATTGCTCATTGCAAATCGCCGGGCATAATGGAAACCTCCAGCCAATATTCCTTGATGCGCGTCATCACTTCGGTGAGCCACGTCAAGTTGACCGGTTTTTGCACATAGGAATTCGCCCCCGCCTTATAGCAGTCGGCAACATCCTGCTCCGCATTCGAGGTGGATAATACGATGACAGGAATCTGCTGCAAGCGCGGATCGGTTTTAATGGCGCGCAGCACCTCGCGCCCATCGGTTCCGGGCAAGTTTAAATCCAGCAGAATAATGCCCGGCCTTGGCGCCGCACCCGCGGCAGAAAACTCGCCGCGCTGGTAAAGATAATCGAGTGCCTGATCGCCATTACTGCAGCGCCGGATGGGATTGAGCAAACCGACTTTATTGAACGCGCGCGCTGTCGCAATAAAATCGTCCTCGCTATCTTCAACTATCAACACGATTTTCTTTTGGGGAACCATCATTCATCTCCGCTCAATGTAAAATAAAACGTCGTTCCTTCGCCCGGGACGGATTCCAGCCAAATATGGCCTCCATGCCGGTCGATAATTTTTTTGACTATGGTCAGCCCCGCACCTGTCCCGCCGCCATATTTGTTTTGCTCGTGCAGCCGTTTAAAAATTCTGAATATACTATCCTGATGCTGCGGCGGTATACCGATGCCATTGTCGCGCACATAAAAAACAGGAACCTGTTTAGCGCTGTCGTCGCGCCCGATCTCCACCCATTTAACCGGCTTGTCGTTGTACTTTAGCGCATTCACAATCAGGTTTTGAAACACCTCCCCGAGGCGCACAGCATCGCCCTGTGCGCTGCCGAGTTTATTCATGCGCCGGAACTCGATGCCCCCGGTACACATGCCGCGCAAGTCCTCCATGACTTCGTCAACAACGGCGTCCATGTTGACCGCTTCTTTTTTCATTTCGGCGCTGCCCAATTTGGAGTACGCCAATAGCTGATCCGTCAAGCTGGACATGCGCTCAGCCAGCCGTTGTATGCTGCTGACATATTGCAGGCCCTTTTCGTCCAACTGGCCGGAGTAATCCTCTTTGAGAAAACTCGCGTAGTTGTGGATGCCGCGCAACGGTTCTTTAAGATCGTGCGAAGCGATATAAGTAAACTCGTCCAGCTCCTTATTGATCGCTTTTATGCGAACTTCAGACTCTTTTGCCTCTCTTAATTCGTTCTCGTATTTTTGGCGGTAACGATGCATGGCCTCGATTGAGAACGAGATAATTAAGCCATCGGAAAGAAACACCATGTTCGGCCACATAACGGCTTCGAAATCCTCCAGCGCAATTGAGTAATAAGGCGGGACAAATATCCACGTGGCAAGAATCACTCCTATAACTGTGGCGAATATACCGGTCCAGAATCCGCCCGCGACCACAGCCAGCGTGACGGCGGGAAAGAAAGTCACATATTGCAATCCGGCTTCAATAGGGGCGATGAGCAAGCGCACCAGCAGCGCAATTAACATCAGCGCAGCCGCCAACAACAGATGGTGAACGCGGCCTATCTTGGGCATGGTCGGGAATTGAAATCTGGCGGCTATCCTCTGCCATGCGCGATAGGTGAGCGTTATCAGGGCATTCAGCATTCCAATCTCAACGTTAATGCGGAATGGATATTGTCTACTTCCGCCAGTCAAAGGCAAGCGCTAAAACAATTCGGAGCCTGCACCAAGATAAGCCCTCTGCACCGCATCGCTCCCCAGCAACTCGCTCGCTGCACCCGCCAGAGTAATCGCCCCGCTTTCCAGCACATAGCCGCGTTGCGCGGCTTCGAGGGCGAGCTTGGCGTTTTGCTCGACCAACAAAATCGACACGCCTTGCGCGGAAATATCGCGGATGGTTTCAAAAATTTTGGCGACCATCATCGGCGCGAGTCCCATACTGGGTTCGTCGAGCATCAGCAGTTTCGGGCGGCTCATCAGCGCGCGCGCCATGGCGACCATTTGCTGTTCGCCGCCGGAGAGCGTACCCGCGAGTTGCGCGCGGCGTTCGGCCAAGCGGGGAAACAGCGCGTACATGCGGTCGAGGTCGGTGTCGATTTCGTCATCGCTGCGGGTGTATGCGCCCATTTGCAAATTCTCTGCCACGGTGAGGCGCGCGAAGATGCCGCGACCTTCGGGCACCAGCGCCAAGCCCGCACCCACACGCTGGTGCGCGGGCATGTGGTGCAACGAGTGGCCGTCGTAGTGCAGCTTGCCCGCAGTGCAGTGCTGCAAGCCCGCCAAGGCTTTGAGCGCGGTGCTTTTGCCTGCGCCGTTGCTGCCGATCAGCGCGACCAGTTCGCCTTGGGCGATGTGCAGGGCTATGCCTTTCAGCGCGTGAATGCCACCGTAGTTGACCTTGAGGTGTTCGACTTCGAGCAGGTTCATGCTGCCTCTCCGCCCAGATACGCGGCGATCACTGCCGCATCGTTGCGCACTTGTTCCGGTACGCCTTCGGCAATTTTTTTGCCGTAGTCGAGCACGGCCACGCGATCGCACAGATCCATGATGAGTTTGACGTCGTGTTCGATCAGCAGCACGGTGGTGCCGCTGTCGCGGATTTTTTTCATCAGCTCTTTCAGGCTTTCGGTTTCGGTGGCGTTCATCCCGGCGGCGGGTTCGTCGAGCGCGAGCAGCTTGGGTTCGGTGGCCAGCGCACGGGCGATTTCCAGTCGGCGCTGTTCGCCGTAGGAAAGATTTTTCGCCAGCGTGTTGGACGGGCGATGGATACCGACGTAGCGCAGCAACTCGTGCGCACGGTGGGCGATGGCATGCTCCTCTTCGCGTGCGGCACGGTTGCGGGTGAGTGCCCCCCAGATGCCGGAATGCGTGCGCAGGTGGCGACCGACCATCACATTTTCCAGCGCACTCATATTGGCGAACAAACGGATATTTTGAAAAGTGCGCGCAATTCCGGCTTGCGCCAGCACATGCGGTTTGCAGCGCGTATAAGCGCTGCCGTCGAAAGTAAATTCGCCTTCGTCGAGCTGGTACAGCCCGGTGATGACATTAAACAACGTGGTTTTTCCCGCGCCGTTGGGGCCGATGAGTCCGTAGATTTCGCCGCGCTTGATGTGCAGCGAAACGCCGGACAGCGCGGTCAAGCCGCCGAAGTGTTTGCCCACGCCAGCCAAGTTCAGCAGGGTGTCATTTGGCTGCGTCATACACCGACTCCTGTTCCTGATGCGCGACGGTTTCGTCCGGCAACAATTCGCGGCGGCGCTGGCTGGACGGCCACAGCCCGGCGGGTCGCCAGAGCATGACCAGTATCAGCGCGAGGCCGAACATCAGCATACGCAAACTTTCGGGATCAACCACGATTTTACCGAACAGCGCTTGCTGCACCGGGCCTGCGCCGTGGCGGAATGCCTCGGGCAATATCACCAGCAGCACGCCGCCCAGCACCACGCCCGCAATGTTGCCCATGCCGCCCAGCACCACCATGCACAGGATCATCACCGACTCCATCAGGCTGAAACTCTCGGGGCTGATGAAGCCTTGGAAACCCGCGAACAGGCCGCCGGAAATGCCGCCGAAGGTGGCGCCCATAGCGAAGGCGAGCAGTTTGATATTGCGCGTGTTGATGCCCATCGCATTCGCCGCCACTTCGTCTTCGCGTATCGCCATCCACGCGCGGCCGATGCGCGAATGCTGCAAACGCAGCGAGACGAAAATCACCAGCAGGGTGAAGCCCAAAAACAGGTAGTAATGCAGATGCACGGCGGTGAAATCCAAGCCGAACAGTTCGTGCGTTTTGCCGAAAGAAAATTCGCCGACGCGCAGCGGGTCGATCATGCTGATGCCCTGCGGGCCATTGGTGATGTTGACCGGCGCGTTGAGGTTGTTCATGAAGATGCGGATGATTTCGCCGAAGCCCAGCGTGACGATGGCGAGGTAGTCGCCGCGCAAACGCAAGGTAGGCGCGCCGAGCAGCACGCCGAACACGCAGGCCAGCAACGCCCCCAGCGGCAGCACCGCCCAGATCGGCCAGTGCAAACCGAACTGCGGCGAACCGAGCAAGGCGTAGGTGTAAGCGCCGACCGCAAAGAAAGCGATGTAGCCCAAGTCGAGCAGACCCGCGTAGCCGACCACGATATTCAAGCCCAGCGCGAGCATGATGTAGAGCAGCGCGAAATCGGCGATGCGCACCCAGCCGTGGCCGAGCAGGGAGTCGATGATGAAAGGCAGCACCAGCAGCGCAATAGAAATCGCGGCCATTTTCGGCACAGATTTTGTAGGTTGGGTTAGCGGCTTCATCGCGTAACCCAACATGAGCATTGTCGGGTTACGCAAAAAACACTAACCCGACCTACAAAATAATTTCTATGCACGCTCTGCAACACGCTCTCCCAATAAACCCGACGGTCTGAACACCAGCACCGCGATCAGCACGAAAAAGGCGAACACGTCCTGATAGTTGCTGCCGAAGAAGCCGCCGGAAAGGTCGCCGATGTAGCCCGCGCCCAGACTTTCGATCAGCCCCAGCACCACGCCGCCCAGCATCGCGCCGCGCAGGTTGCCGATGCCGCCCAGCACCGCGGCGGTAAAGGCTTTCAGGCCGAGCATGAAGCCCATGTAGTAATGCACGATGCCGTAGTTGGCGCTGACCATAAAACCCGCCACGGCGGCGAGCGCGGAGCCCAGCATGAAGGTGGCGGAAATCACGCGATTGATGTCCACGCCCATCAGCGCGGCAGCGGACGGATTTTCTGCCACGGCGCGCATGGCACGGCCGAAGCGGCTGCGGTGGATCAGCAGCATCAAGCCCGCCATCATCGCCAGCGCGATCAGCACGATGGCGATTTGCACATCGCTGATGATCGCGCCATTCAGCGCGTGCAGATCGTTAGTGAACGGCATGGGGAATGCGTGGTACTCGCGCCCCCAGATCATCATCGCCAAATTTTGCAGCACGATGGAAACGCCGATGGCGGTGATGAGAGGAGCCAAGCGCGGCGCATTGCGCAGCGGGCGGTAAGCGACGCGCTCGATGCCGTAGCCCAGCGCCATGCACGCGGCGATGGCAAGCATCAGGCTGAACAGCACGGCCAGCACGGGCGCGAAGGCGGCGGCCAGCAAGGTTTGCAGCGCGGTAAGCGCCACCATCGCGCCGACCATCACCACTTCGCCGTGCGCGAAATTAATCAGGCCGAGGATGCCGTACACCATGGTGTAGCCCAGCGCGACCAGCGCATACACGCTGCCCTGCACGAGGCCGTTGATGATTTGTTGGAGGAGAATGTCCACGTTTGGAGTTTCTAACAAAGCCCCACTTTGTAAAAGGGGGGTGGGGGGGATTTGAAAAGCTGAGAGTTGCTCCGCCGCTCTAAAATTCCCCTCAATCCCCCTTTAAAAAGGGGGAAGTGGTAGCGGCACATCACTTGGCGACAACCGGCGCAGTACCGCCCATCGTTTCCACTGCCAGCCATTTGCCTTGGCGCACTTGATACAGCGTCACCGCGCCGCCCTTGAGGTCGCCCTTTTCGTCGAAGGCGATTTTGGCGGTCACGCCGTCATGCACGGTCTTGCCGATTTCCGGCAAATATTTTGCGGGTTCGGCGGAACCGGCCTTTTGCATCGCGGCAATCATCACGTTCACGGCATCGTAGCAATACGGCGCATAGAGTTGGATGGGCTGTTTGAACTGTGCTTCGTAGCGGCTGGCGAAATCGCGCCCGCCCTGCATCTTGTCCAACGGTACGCCGGGCAAGGAGGCGTAAGTGCCCTCGGCGGCGGCTCCGGCGTTGTCGATATACTTCGGTGTGTAGCCGCCGTCGCCCATCATAAATTGCGTCTTCATGCCCAAGCCGCGCAGTTGCTTGACCATAGGCGAGCCTTGCGGATCCATGCCGCCGAAGAAAATCAGGTCGGGTTGCTTGCCCTTGATCGCGGTCAGCACGGCGGCGAAATCGACGGCCTTGTCGGTGGTGTATTCGCGCGCCACGATTTGCGCGCCGCCCGCTTGCGCGGATTTCACGAACTCGTCCGCGATGCCTTGGCCGTAAGCGGTGCGATCATCCAGCACCGCAATTTTTTTCGCGCCCAATTTTTGCGTCGCATACTCGCCCAGCACCTTGCCCTGCTGCGCATCGTTGGCCATCACGCGGAAGGCGGTCTTGAAACCCTGCGCGGTGTAGGCCACGGCAGTGGCGGAAGGGGAAATTTGCGGGATGCCGTTGTCGCTGTAGATACGCGAGGCGGGAATGGTGGTGCCGGAATTGAGGTGGCCAATGACGCCGTTCACTTTGGCGTCCACCAACTTCTGCGCCACGATGGTCGCGGCTTTGGGGTCGGTCTGGTCGTCTTCGCTCAGCAACTCGAAGCGCACTTTCTTGCCGCCAATCGTGATGCCCTTGGCATTCGCATCGTCGATAGCCATGCGCGTGCCGTTTTCGTTGTCTTTGCCGATGTGGGCTTGCGGGCCGGTGAGTGGCGCGGAGGCGCCGATTTTAACCACTAACTCCGCCGCGTCTTTAGGCGTAACTGTCTGCGTGTCTGTTTTACCGCAACCGCCCAGTATGGTCAGAAATGCCAACGCACAGAACAAGGAAGTTTTATTGAACGACATAGTTGAAAATCCGTTGAAAAAGGACGGAGGGATCACGCGCATCCCCTTATCCCTTGTTAATTTAGGACAAAAGCCAATTTTTGGGAACGCTACTCAATTAAATTACTTGGCCAGCTTCAGAACAAATTGCACCAACTCCTTCATATCGGCTTGCCTGGTTCCCGATTGATCATTGGGAGGCATGGGCATAGTTCCCCACACACCGGAGCCGCCTTTGGACACCTTTAAAATCAGTCTGGATTCAGCCGAGGCATCATCTTTATACTTCTTCGCAACGTCGCTCCAGGCTGGGCCAACAATTTTTTGGTCGATTGCATGACAAGCTGTGCAATTATATTTTCTGGCCAACATCGGCATACCGGATTCGGCAATCACCGCCGTTTCAGATACATTACTGGCAGTCACCAACAAAGCAGGCTGCCGCTCGACAACAGCCCCGGAGAATTTTTCAACTTTTGTATTCTCCCCGCTTTTATCGCAACCGCCCAAGATGAAAATACACAGCGCCGTTAAAAAAAACTCATATTTTTTCAACATACTCTCCACTATTTATAATAATAATGTTTGTTGCAGCGCTTTCAAGCTGCCGCATTAACAGGAAAACAAAAAAAGCCGGCTTGCGTCGGCTTTTTTAGTGTTGATGCAAAAGCAAATTACTGCAAAGTCAAAATGAATTTTGCCAGAGATGCGATCTGCGCATCATTAGCGCCCAAACCCTTGGCAGGCATCTTGCCCATTTTCCATCCAAATTCGCCACCTTTGGTGATGTGCTCAACCAAAGTCTTTTCTGCATCAGCATTGCCCTTGTATTTTACCGCAACATCTTTCCAACCCGGACCGACGAGCTTTCCTTCGATCTTGTGGCATGCGCCGCATTTAGCCTTGCCGTCTGCCGGCATATCTGTAGCCATTGCAGAACCAGCAACCATCAGACCTGCCGCAGCGATCATGCTTACCAAAATAGATTTCATATAATTACTCTCCCTAATAAATTAAAATTAACCACCGTTGAAATATGGGATTTTTGCCACCCCGCACGCATTCTAAACAACTCCGCCTACTTTGCAAACCCACTTTTGGGAGTGGTAAGGCTTTAACGTTCCAATGGTCGGCAGGTTGACACGCCATCACCCTTCCAGCCACTTAATCAAATCTCCCCATTGCTCCAAATCATGCTGCGCAAGATGCGGCGGCACATCGAAAATGCTTTTGCCTTCGAATGCCGCATTCACATAGATCTGTGCCTCGCGCAAATAAGCCAGAACCGGCACATCGAGTTGCGCCAGAAACTGCTCCAATGTCACCGCCGCCCGGGTGCGCGGCGACATGCGCATCCCCACCACACCGATCTGAACACGCCCTTTACGCGCCGCTTTTTCTGCGCTCAACTCCTGTAAAAAATCGTGGCTGGCTTGTATGTCATAGAGAGACGGGGCAATCGGCACGATAATTTTCCCCACCAACTTGATAGCCTGATCCAGACTTTTGCCGTGCAACCCTGCCGGAGAGTCAATCACCAGCACATCCGCCTGTTCGGCTTTTTCCCGCTCTTCATGGATAGGCCAGATGATAGGCAGACTGCTGTCGCGTTGCGCCAGCCACAAATTGGCGGATTTCTGCCGGTCAAGATCCAGCATCGCCACGTACTTGCCTGTCGATGCCAAATATCCGGCAATATTGGTGCTCAAAGTGGTCTTGCCGCTACCACCTTTGGGATTGGCCACTAATATGGTTTCCATTTTATTTTCCCTGTTTAAAACTATTTCTCAACTTGGGCAACATCGCGCACCGCACCTTTATCCGCGCTGATCACCATGAAGGCGCGGCCTGCGGACGGCGGAGCAGTGGCTCCACGCAGTGGAGATGCGACCCGGCAGCAGAGCCCTACGCTGCCACATCACCTTTCCACCTGCGACACGTCGCGCACCGCACCTTTATCAGCCGAAGTCACCATGAAGGCGTCGGCCTGCGGACGGCGAAGCAGTGGCTCCACGTCAGTGGAGATGCGACCCGGCAGCAGAGCCCTACGCTGCCGCATTACTTTTCAACCTGCGACACGTCGCGCACCGCACCTTTATCAGCCGAAGTAACCATAGCAGCGTAGGCGCGCAATGCCGCCGATATTTTGCGCGGGCGTTCGGCGGCAGGTTTCCATGCCTGCTTACCCTTGGCTTCCATCGCGGCGCGGCGTGTTGCCAGCTCGGCATCGCTGATCGCCAGATTGATGGTGCGGTTGGGAATGTCGATTTCGATGCGATCACCTTCCTGCACCAAACCGATCGCGCCGCCGCTGGCTGCTTCCGGCGAGGCGTGGCCGATGCTCAAGCCGGAGGTGCCGCCGGAGAAGCGCCCGTCGGTGAGCAGCGCGCAGGCTTTGCCCAAACCTTTCGATTTCAAATACGAAGTCGGATACAGCATCTCTTGCATGCCGGGGCCGCCCTTGGGGCCTTCGTAGCGGATGATGACCACATCGCCCGCGACGATCTGGTCGGCGAGAATGCCCGCGGTCGCCGCGTCCTGGCTCTCGAACACGCGCGCGCGTCCGCTGAATTTCAAAATGCTCTCATCCACGCCGGCGGTCTTCACGATGCAGCCGTCCAGCGCGATGTTGCCGTGCAGCACGGCGAGGCCGCCGTCCTGCGAGTAGGCGTGCGCCTTGTCGCGGATGCACCCGGTGGCGCGGTCGGCATCCAGTTCGGAATAGAGCATGGATTGCGAGAACGCGATGGTGGTGGCGATGCCGCCGGGCGCGGCGCGATAGAATTTTTTTACCTCTTCGCTTTGCATCTGCGCGATGTCCCACTGTTTGAGACCTTCGCGCAAGTTCTTGCTGTGTACGCTGCCGACTTCGCCGTGCAACAAACCGGCGCGATCCAGCTCGCCCAGAATGGCGACAATACCGCCCGCGCGGTGCACGTCTTCCATGTGGTACTCGGACGACGGCGCGACCTTGCACAAGGTCGGCACATGCAACGACAAGCGATCCATATCCTTCATGGTGAAGTCCACACCCGCTTCGCGCGCAACGGCCAGCAGGTGCAGCACGGTGTTGGTCGAGCCGCCCATCGCGATGTCCAGCGTCATCGCGTTCTCGAACGCCTCGAAGGTCGCGATGCTGCGCGGTAGAATCGTCGCGTCGTCTTGTTCGTAATAACGCTTGGCCAGTTCGACAATCAAACGTCCTGCGCGCAGGAACAACTGCTTGCGTTCGGCATGCGTTGCCACCAGCGAACCGTTGCCGGGCAAAGACAGCCCCAGCGCCTCGGTCAGGCAGTTCATCGAATTCGCGGTGAACATACCGGAACAAGAACCGCAAGTCGGACAGGCGGAACGCTCAATCGCATCCACCTCTTCGTCGCTCACGCGGCTGTCGGCGGCGGCGACCATCGCATCGACCAAATCCAGGCCTTTCACCTTGCCCTGCCAGTTAACCTTGCCCGCTTCCATCGGCCCGCCGGAAACGAAGATCACCGGGATGTTCAGCCGCATCGCGGCCATCAGCATGCCCGGCGTGATCTTGTCGCAATTGGAAATGCACACCAGCGCGTCGGCGCAGTGCGCGTTGACCATGTATTCCACCGAGTCGGCAATCAGATCGCGCGAAGGCAGCGAATACAGCATGCCGTCGTGCCCCATGGCGATGCCGTCGTCGATGGCGATGGTGTTGAATTCCTTGGCGATGCCGCCCGCCTTCTCGATCTCGCGCGCCACCAGTTGCCCCATATCCTTGAGGTGCACGTGGCCAGGCACGAACTGGGTGAAGGAGTTGGCGATGGCGATGATGGGCTTGCCGAAGTCGCCTTCGGTCATGCCGGTGGCGCGCCACAGCGAGCGAGCACCGGCCATGTTACGGCCGTGGGTGGAGGTACGGGAACGGTATTGGGGCATGATGTCTCTCGCAAAAAAATTAAGCACGTATAATCCGAGAACCAATTCTAACCGATTCGCCCCATGCTCGTTCATCCGCAATTCGATCCCGTCGCCATCCATCTTGGCTCCTTCGGCATACACTGGTACGGGCTGATGTATCTGCTCGGCTTCGCCAGCTTTATCTGGCTGGGACGCAAGCGCCTGCGCACGCTTCGCATCGACCCAAGCCCCCTCCCTAACCCTCCCCCGCTTCACGGGAGAGGGGACGAACGTGAAAAACAGCCTTTAATTCCTGACGACAAATTCCTCGACGATCTGTTGTTCTATGGCGTGCTCGGCGTGGTCTTGGGCGGACGCTTGGGTGAAGTGCTGTTTTACAACCCCGCTTATTATTTTGCGCATCCGGCTAAAATCCTCGCGGTGTGGGAGGGCGGCATGTCGTTCCACGGCGGCTTCCTCGGCGTGCTGGTCGCGATGGTGATTTTCACGCGCAGCCGCAACATCAATTGGCTGGCACTGATGGACTTTATCGCGCCACTTGTTCCGCCGGGTTTGGCTTTTGGACGACTTGGCAATTTCATCAATGCCGAGCTGTGGGGGCGCCCGACCGATGTACCGTGGGGCATGGTGTTTCCCAACGTGGATAACCTGCCCCGCCACCCTTCGCAACTGTACGAATTCGCGCTGGAAGGCGTTGCATTGTTTGCGTTGCTGTGGCTGTATTCCAGCAAGCCGCGTCCGGTTGGCGCGGTATCCGGCTTGTTCCTGATCGGCTACGGCAGTTTCCGCTTCCTCGGCGAATTCGCGCGCACGCCAGACGATGGCATCTTCGGACTAATGACGTTCGGCGTCAGCATGGGGCAATGGTTAAGCTTACCGATGGTCATCGCGGGGATCGCGATGATGGTGTGGGCTTATAAACAGGAGCGAGGATTGAGGAGCGAGGATTGAGACAAATCTGCAGCCCAGCTTTCATCTAGATCCTCAATCCTGCTTTCTGCCTATCCTGTTTTCTTGACACTCAGGAATCCCTCCCCGATACTTCCCCCATCTCATTAGTATAGGCATTGCACTTTGGACGAGTTCTCGCTGGGCACGCTGTTTTTTGCCCTTGTAGTCATCCTTCTTCTTTCCGGTTTTTTTTCATCCTCCGAAACCAGCATGATGGCGTTGAACCGCCATCGCCTGAATCATCTGGTGCGCAAGGGCAGTAAAAGCGCCAAGCTCACCTCGAAATTGCTCGCCCAGACCGACAAATTATTGGGCTCCATTTTATTTGGCAACACGCTGCTGAACGTGGCGGCGGCCACGCTCACCGAAATCATCGTGCTGCGCATGTTCGGACACGATAACAGCACCGCGCTCATCGTCGGCACGCTGAGCATCACTTTTGTGATTCTGATTTTCAGCGAGATCATGCCCAAAGTTATTGCCGCCAGCCACCCGGAGCGCGTCGCACTGCCCGCCAGCTATGGACTGGCATTCTTTATCAGACTGTTTAATCCCGTTGTATCTATCGCCACGGCCATCGTGCGCGCCATGCTCAGGCTGCTGAACATCAAGGTGGAAACCGACCACAGCAAGCAAAAGGTCAGTCTGGAAGAAGTGCGCATGCTGGTTTTGGAAGCCGAGCATTTCTTACCCAGACAACATCAAAAAATGCTGCTCAATCTGGTTGATTTGGAACACGTCGTCGTTGATGACGTGATGGTGCCGCGCAACCAGATAGAGGCACTGAATATTGGCGCCGAAGCAGATATGTTGAAGCAACAACTGGCCACCTGTCACCATACCTTGCAGCCAGTCTACGAAAACACACTCGACAACATCGTCGGCATTTTGCATGTACGCAAGACACTTTCTTTGTTGCAGCGCGAAGAGTTCAGCGGCGAGGATCTGCGCGAGCTGCTCATGGAGCCATACTACATACCCTCCAACACCACGCTGCTTACCCAGTTGCAACACTTCCAGGAGCGCCATTCGCGCCTGGGCCTGATCGTGGATGAATACGGAGAGCTGCTGGGACTGGTCACGCTGGAAAATATTCTGGAAGAAATCGTCGGTGATTTCACCACCCAATCGCCCTCGCAAACAGGCAAATATTTTCGGCAGGAAGACGGTAGTTTGTTCATTGAAGGCAGCACCCTGTTGCGCGACTTGAACCGCAAGATGGGGTTGAATTTCCCTCTGGATGGGGCGAAGACCTTGAACGGCCTGATCTTGGAGCATCTGGAAGACATCCCCGAAGCGGGCACCAGCCTGAAGATCAGTGGCCACCCTATCGAAATCATACAAACCCAGGATCGGGTGGTAAAGGTTGCACGAATTTTCACTGTTCCCGCCGCCAAATCAGATTCCGCTTAGGTGCTTTACAAAGCGAGCAAAGCCAAGCATGATGCAAAAACCGTTATAATCTGACACCTTAATCAGTATTGTTAAGGGTTCAATTCATTCGCTGTTGTGATTCTTGCAATTTAAGGAAACAGTATGGCTACCGCTGGTAAAACGGAAAAAGCAAAAGAAACCTTGTTCAGCTGGGAGGGCAAGGATAAAACCGGGAAAATCGCGAAAGGTGAAATGCGTAGCGCCGGTGAAGCCGCTGTCTCAGCACACCTGCGCCGTCAAGGCATCACCGTTACCAAAATCAAAAAGAGTTCCAGCAGGGGCGGCAGCGTATCGGAAAAAGATGTCACGCTATTTACCCGCCAACTTGCCACCATGCTGAAGTCCGGCGTGCCGCTGCTGCAAGCTTTCGATATCGTGGGCAAGGGACACGACAATCCCGCCGTGGCGCGCCTGCTGCTCGACATCAAAACCGACGTGGAAACCGGCAGCAGTCTGGAACAGGCCTTCCGCAAATACCCGCTGTTCTTCGACGACCTGTTTTGCAACCTGATCGGCGCGGGCGAACAAGCCGGTATTCTGGACAGCTTGCTGGATCGTTTGGCGACCTACAAGGAAAAGATCCAGGCGATCAAGAGCAAGATCAAATCCGCCTTGTTCTATCCCGTTTCCATCATCGTCATCGCCTTTGTCATTACCGCGGTGATCATGATATTCGTTATTCCCGCATTCAAAGAAATGTTTAAAAACTTCGGTGCTGACTTGCCCGCCCCCACTCTGGTGGTCATGGCGATGTCGGATTTCTTCGTCACCTGGTGGTGGGCAATTTTTGGCTCCATCGGCGGCGGCCTTTATTGGTTCCTTTATACCTTGAAGCGCAGCAAGACATTACAACACGCCATGGATAGAGTAATGCTTAAACTCCCTATCTTTGGCGGGCTGGTGCGCAAGGCAACCATCGCGCGCTGGACGCGCACCTTATCCACTATGTTTGCGGCAGGGGTTCCCTTGGTGGAGGCGTTTGATTCTGTCGCCGGGGCTGCGGGCAACGCGGTCTATTACGATGCCACCAAAGCCATTCAACGCGAGGTGACGACAGGTAGCAGCCTGACGGTCGCGATGCAGAACACCAACGTGTTTCCCAGTATGGTGCTGCAAATGGTCGCCATCGGCGAAGAGGCCGGCTCCATAGACAGCATGCTTTCCAAGGTGGCGGATTTCTACGAAGCCGAAGTGGATGATGCGGTTGAAGCGCTTTCCAGTCTGATGGAACCGATCATTATGGTGGTGCTGGGTACACTTATAGGCGGCATGGTGGTGGCGATGTACCTGCCTATCTTCAAGATGGGACAAGCCGTCGGCTAAAACCACCGCGCTCGGCAGCAAGCGCCCCCAATAATAAGGGGGCGCTTCTTATTAAACTTACCTGATTTTGCAATGACCTTTCTTCAAGACCTACAAGCCTATCCGCCTTTGTTCATCACCCTTGCCGGCATCATCGGCCTATTGGTCGGCAGCTTTTTGAATGTCGTCATTCATCGCCTGCCCAAAATGATGGAACGCGATTGGCGGGCTCAGTGCGCTGAATTATCCGGCGCCGAATTTAAAACCGAAGAGCCGTACAATTTGCTCAAACCCCGCTCGGCCTGTCCGCATTGCAATCACCCCATCGGTGCACTGGAAAATATTCCGCTTATCAGCTATCTGATGCTGCGCGGCCAATGCAAAAAATGTCACGCTCCTATCTCTCTGCGTTATCCCACCGTGGAACTAATCAGCAGCGTGTTCAGTGCTTACGCCGCGTTTCATTTTGGTTTTGGACTGGCCGGGATCGCTGCCATACTGTTCATCTGGGCGCTCATCGCGCTGACTTTTATCGACTTTGACACCCAGCTTTTGCCCGACGACATTACCTTGCCGCTGCTTTGGCTGGGATTATTGCTCAACCTGTCGGATACTTTTACCAGCTTGCCCAATGCGGTGATCGGCGCTATCGCCGGTTACCTTTCACTGTGGAGCGTGTATTGGTCATTCAAGCTCACTACCGGCAAGGAAGGCATGGGCTACGGTGATTTCAAATTGCTCGCCGCCATCGGGGCATGGCTGGGCTGGCAAATGCTGCCGCTGGTTATTTTGCTCTCATCCCTCGTAGGCGCGGTGGTCGGCATCACCCTGATCGTTGCAGTCAAACACGGTCGCGACATCCCCATTCCTTTCGGCCCTTACCTCGCCGGAGGAGGTTTGATCGCGTTGTTATGGGGCACACCTTTAACTCAAAACTATCTGCAATTCATGGCGACACCGTGAGCAGAATTACTCCAGACACAGCCCCCAAGCACTTGCTCATCGGTCTCACCGGCGGCATCGGTAGCGGTAAGAGCACTGTCGCCGCGTTATTTGCACAGCTTGGCGCACGCATCGTCGATAGCGATGAACTGTCGCACAAGCTCACCCAGTCTGGCGGCACAGCCATCGCGGCAATTCGGGACGCTTTTGGGCCCCATTTTATCGACGCCACTGGCGCGCTCGACCGCGCCAAGATGCGGGAACTGATATTCTTCCATGCCACGGAAAAAAAACGGCTGGAGGCGATTTTGCATCCGCTCATTCTTGCGCAAACCAAACAGCTGGCCGAAGCAAGCACCAGCGCGCCTTATACGCTGGTAAGCGTGCCTTTGTTGTTCGAAGCGGAAGGATATCGCAACTGGCTGGGCCGCACCCTGATTGTCGATTGCCCGGAAGAAGTGCAAATCGAGCGCACCATGCAACGCAGCGGGCTCGATAAATCCGTCGTCAGCGCCATCATTTCCCAACAAATGGCACGCCATGAGCGCCAAAAATTGGCCGATGACCTCATTCACAACGAAAGCGATCTGCCCGCACTATCGAAACAAGTTGAGGTGCTGCATAATCGTTACCTGAAACTGGCATCGCCTGGAGATTGACGACATGCCCCACTCGATATATCGTTCCAACCCAATCGTTATTTCCACCCCATCGGCATTGCAAGATGATTAGCTACGAGTTTCCTCTGAATGAACGTGTGCGTACTCTGTTGCGACTGGAGGATCTTTTTGCACGGATAGAACTTCTTATCGAACGCAGCGATAGCATAGACCACCATGCCGCGCTCGGCGTCCTTTTTGAAATTCTCGAAGTCGCTGCACGGGCCGATCTCAAGTCCGACCTGCTGCAAGAACTCGAACGCCAGAAGAAAGTCCTCTTCGCGTTACATAGCAACCCTGCAATTTCTCAGGACGCGCTCGATGCCATTCTGAACGAGATAGACAGCTCAAGCACGGATTTACTGTCGATGAGCGGAAAAATAGGCCAACATTTACGCGATAACGAATGGCTCATGGGCATCAAACAACGCGCCTGCATTCCCGGCGGAGTCTGCGAATTTGACCTGCCCTCCTACCACTACTGGCAACACCAAAGCGAGGACGCAAGACGCAAACATCTGCGTACTTGGCTTAGCCCCATGCTGCCATTGAGTGTAAGCCTGTCCATCGTGCTCAGGCTATTGCGTGAAAGCGGCAAAACACACAAATTCACCACCACACAAGGCGGCTTCCAGCAAATGCAAGGCGGCAAAGTCGCGCAAATGTTGCGCATCGCCCTTGAGGATACACTGCCCTGTATTCCCGAAGTCAGCGCCAACAAATATGCGTTTAACATCCGTTTTGTCACCGCCGACTACGCCGCAAAAACCACGCTCTATCAAAAAGACGTGACTTTCAACCTGATATTCTGCTCTTTGTAATTAAGCGGCTGCAGGAGTCAAGAAACCCCGCACGAAGTGACTTGCCGCTCAACCGACTCCCCCCGGCCCCCAAGAATAGGCACACGGCATACACCGGGTAGCGTTCATAACCAGACTGACTACGTGCAGCGCATCCGTCAATTGCCCCGGATTGAGCTGGTGCATGGTTAAAAGATTATTCCCCGTTCAGAAAAGCCAGAATATCGCCTTTGAGCTCCAGGAACTCTTGCGCCGACAGGTCAAAATGCTTAAGCACAATTTGCTCATACAGCGGCCAGTCTTTTTCCCGGACGTTCAAGTATTCGTCGCCGATGCAATCCGCTATGTGTATGACGCCGATCAGATTGCAGACCTCAGTGCTAACCTGTTCACCGGATAATGTGAAAATAGTCGGATCGTGGTGATACAAAATGGCTTTGCTTACATTTGCCGGCAGCGTCCAGCTACGCGTCAGCAAATTACCGACGACCGTGTGGCTGGTGGAATAAATATCATTTTCGACATCGCAGATAGCTTTGCCCAATTTGCATTCCGCCATCACGGTTTCGCGATAATCCGGATATTTCATCATCAACACCGGTATCCCGCAATCGTGGAACAGTGCCGCGATGTATGCATCGTCTTTGGAAACGTTAGGAAATTTGGCGGCTACCTTTTCCGCGATGCTTGCACTCAAACTGGAACGCTCCCAAAATTTATCAAAACTTTGCGCGCCCCCTCCCATGCTTTGTCGCAGGGCAATATTTTGCACCAGGTTCAGCGTGTTCTGCATGCCCAGCACACTGACCGCCTGAGAGACCGAGGTCACCTTGCTTTTCAAGCCGACAAAAGGCGAATTGGCCAATTTCAGCAGCGGGCCTACGATCCCAGCATCCGTACTAATCAAGCGCGAAATGCTGTGAAAATCAGCCGATGGTCGTTTTACTTCACGCATGATAGACGTGAGCGTGGCGGGACAAGGTGGAATGGTGATACCGAGTAATGCTTTTTCAGTGACATCTTGCGATAACTCTGTGTACATATTTCCTGAAGCACCTGGCGATTTTTTCATAAGCAAGCCTTTACCTAAGCATGGGCTACATCATGCACAATTCGGGCTAAAACAACAACAGGAAAAACAGCTTTGCATATCGACTTATCTTCGCTGCCGGGGCAATTGCTTGTAATCAAATATGAATCCAAGATGCCTGATCGATACTCGCGGCGCGCAGTCTGTTACAATGCGCCCGCGGCAATTGCTTCAGTCTTGATTGCACGCTACCGAATCCGGTTTGTTTTTCCCCCATTCAGCCTAAGACTGGCACGCCTCAGCGTGGCAGGCCGAAGTAATCCAATAGAAAGTAATACATGACATTTGCAGCTCTCGGCTTGTCCGCAGAAATCGTCCGCGCCGTTTCCGAACGCGGTTATACCGAACCCACTCCCATTCAAGCGCAAGCTATTCCCGTCATCCTGAAAGGCGGCGACCTCATGGGCGGTGCACAGACCGGCACCGGCAAGACCGCCGGATTCACCTTACCGCTGTTACAGCGCCTGATGGAAAAGCCCGTTGCAGGCGAGCCCTCTATCCAACTTTCCCCCGACGGGGGAAAGGGCAAACGTGAAAATCATCCTTTGAAACACGCGCATATCCGTGCGCTAGTGCTCACCCCCACGCGCGAACTCGCCGCCCAAGTGGAAGAAAGCGTGCGCGAATACGGCAAATATCTGCCGCTCCGTTCCATGATGATGTTCGGCGGAGTGAACATCAATCCGCAGATCAAACAACTGCATGGCCGCGTGGACATTCTGGTGGCGACACCGGGACGCCTGCTCGACCACCTGCAGCAAAAGACCGTGGACTTGTCGCACGTCGAAATTCTGGTGCTGGACGAAGCCGACCGCATGCTGGATATGGGCTTCATCCGTGACATCAAAAAGGTGCTCGCCGTGTTGCCCAAGCAGCGCCAGAACCTGCTGTTCTCCGCCACCTTCTCCGACGAGATCAAGCTGCTGGCCGATGGCCTGCTCACCAATCCGGCGCTGATCGAAGTGGCGCGCCGCAATCAGGCCAACGAACTGATCGAGCAACGTGTGTATCCGGTGGATCGGGAACGTAAGCGCGCACTGCTCACGCACCTCATCAAAGAGCACAACTGGTTTCAGGTGCTGGTATTTACCCGCACCAAACACGGCGCGAATAATCTGGCCGAGTTTTTGAACAAGGACGGCATCAGCGCGATGGCGATCCACGGCAACAAGAGCCAGGCCGCCCGTACCCGCGCGCTGGCCGAATTCAAGACCGGCAAGCTGCAAGTGCTGTGCGCCACCGACATCG
>CAZXDK010000051.1:0-19086 GCA_964639585.1 uncultured Gallionellaceae bacterium
CTCGAAGCGATAGACGAGGATGACGATGTGCAGAATGTCTATGTGGGGTTGGCGGGGTAGGGGGTAATAACCAACGAGCATTACGCCTGATTTAATCAAGCATGAAAACGGTTATTCCTGATGCCGAAATTAATGCTGCCCTGAAGGACGCAGTGCGACTTGATTGTCATCAACGCTCGGAGTGCGAACGCATTCGCCTGCATCTGATTGCTGAAGCAGGCAGGGGGCTGGCTGATGTGGCGACGGGGCGCGTGAATGATGCGCGCCAAGTTGTTCAGCGTCTTAAACATCGCTAGTTCCCGGCGCAATTTTAAGGCAATCTTCCAATAGCAATTTCATGCCTTCCCATACCGATAAACAATCCTCCCAAGCTATTCAGCAACTCACCGCCGCGCTTGAACAATCCAATCTCGCCGCCAGCGCCACAGTTGCGCTGCATCGCTACCGGCTGCATGCCGTGGCTTGCGATATACCGTTGCTGATGATTCCTTTGGCGGGGGTGAAACGCTTTCATGCAGGTGGCGCGACATGGGAATGCGCTACGGGACAATTCCTGATGACACATTTCGCCATGCAGGCCGATATTGAGAATATCCCCGGCGGCGCCGGGCCGTATCGTGCGTGGGCGGTGCCGTTCCCGTGGGAGGTGGTGAATATGGCGCGCAGCTTGTTGCTCGGGGTGGTGCCGGTGCAGGGCGCGGCTGTGAGTGTAGGCGAGTTGTCGGCAGTGATGGAGTCGCTGCTGGCCTACATCGGGGATGCGGATGCGACAGACTCGGCACTGCGCAACTATCGTTTGCTCGGCATCTTGCTGGCGCTGTTTCGCGCCGGACATGTTCAGTTCCTTCAGGCGCACGATCCAAGCTTGTCTGCGCGCATCCGGCTGGCGGTGTCAGCCGAACCCGCGCGCGAGTGGACTTCAGCGCATTTCGAGGAAGCATTTTGTATCAGCGGCGCAACGTTGCGCAGGCGACTGGTTGCGGAGGGGGCTTCGCTGCGCGCCTTGATTCAGGAAGCCCGGCTGCATTCTGCGTTGATACAGTTGCAGGTTACGCGCAAGGCAGTGAAGGCGGTGGCGCTGGATCACGGCTACCGTTCCATTCCCAGTTTTCGCAGCAACTTCATCGAGCGCTTCGGAATTGATCCGGCGGAGGTGGCGAATAGTTGTTGAAGTGATTGATGCCGTTCGTGTTGAGCTTGTCGAAACATGAACGGCACTCATAGTTTGAGCGATTCGCGTATCTTGTTGAGCGATTCGCATCATCGTCATGCACTACACTGCTACCGTCGTAATCACTCAAAGGAGAAACTCATGAAGCGTATTTTTGTTGGTGTTATTTCATCCATGTTGTTGGCGGGCAGTGCCTGGGCTTTCGAGTTGTCCAGCCCGGACGTGGCCGAGGGCAAGGTGCTGAATGCCGCGCAGATCGCCAATACATTCGGATGCACGGGCGGCAATCTCTCGCCTGCGCTGAACTGGAAACACGCCCCGGCAGGCACGCGCAGTTTCGCGGTGACGGTGTATGACCCGGATGCGCCCACGGGCAGCGGGTGGTGGCATTGGCTGGCATACGATATTCCCGCAACGGCGACCGGATTACCCGCATCCGCCGTGGTGAAAGTCGCTTTGCCGGAGGGGGCGAAACAAGGCCGCAACGATTCCGGTGCGCGCAACTTCGGCGGTGCTTGCCCGCCACCGGGCGACAAGCCGCACCGATATATTTTCACCGTTCACGCATTGAAAGTGGACAAGCTCGAAGTGCCGGAAGATGCCAGCGCCGCGTTGATCGGCTTTATGCTGCACGCGACGGGCTTGGGTACGGCGAAGATTACGGCGGTGTATTCCAGATAGTTTTTTGGGGGAACGCTATGCTCGGCATTTGAAACCCACCGTTACGCTCAATCCGTTCCCGTCTTTTCCTCGCGCGAGCTGCATTGAGGCGCCGTGTATCTCGGCGATGCGCTTCACGATGGACAGCCCCAAGCCGCTGCCGCTGGCCTGTGTGCCTACGGGGCGATAGAAGCGTTCGGACACCCGCGCCAGTTCTTCTTCCGGGATGCCGGGGCCGTTGTCGGTGACGGTCAAGCGGCTTTGTCCGTCACCTTGCGCGACACTGATCTGCACCGTTGTTCCGGCGGGCGTGTGTTTCACCGCGTTGTCGATCAGGTTGCGCAGCAATATGCGCAGCAGCGCGGGATTGCCGCGCACCACCATATCTTCGCCTTCCGTCAATTCGAGCCTGACATCTTGCGCCAGCGCGGCGGGGGCGATGGCGGCGATCACTTCTGCGGCGATATTCCTGAGTTGGCATGATTCGGACGCCGTATCGCCCAATGTGTCGATGCGGGCCAGCGTGAGCAATTGTTCGATCAGATGGGCGGCGCGGTCGCAGCCGAGGATGGCGTTGTCCAGCGCATGGATGCGTTCCGCCTCGTTGCTGGCGCTGCGGGCCACTTGCGCCTGCGCCTTGATTCCCGCGACCGGGGTGCGCAGTTCGTGCGCCGCGTCGGCGGTAAAGCGGCGTTCTTGTTGCAGGGAGGCGTCGATGCGCACGAATAATTTGTTGAGGCGCTCAATGAGCGGAAACACTTCGCGCGGTGCGCTTCCGGCATCCAGCGGCGCAAGATTGTCCGGTGCGCGCTGCGCCAGTTCATCACCCAGTTTCACCAGCGGGCGCAGGCCGCGCGCCACGGCGACCCAGAGCAACAACGCCAGCAGCGGCAGCGAGAACCACAACGGTTCGAGCAGGTTGCCCGCGATACCGCGCGCGAGTTTTTCGCGCGCCTCGCTGCGTTCGGCAACGTGGATCAGGTTCCGGTGCGCATCATCCCAGGTGCTGAACACGCGCCAGCGCTGCCCGGCGATGATCTTGTCGCTGAAGCCCGGCGCATCACCTGCCAGCGCCTGTCCGGGGGCATTGGCGGAATGCAGGCGCAATATGCGACCGTCTTCCCACACCTGAAACGCGACGCGCAGGGAATATTTGTGCAGCAGCGGAGCATGTTCGGTTTCGATCTCGTCGAGATCGTGCGCCTGCGCGGCCAGCAGCGTGGCGGACTGGGCGAGGTGGGCGTCGAGTATCTCGTCGAACTCTTCGCGCGCATCGAAGTAGGTGAAGGCTGTTGCCGCTATCCAGACTGCGACCACGGTGGAGATGGCCAGCAGCAACAGCCTTTGTTTTAACGAAGCTCGACGGTTGGGCTCAATCATGTTTGTCATCGCGGATCAAATAGCCCACGCCACGGATGGTTTCAATCAATTCGGGAAACAGTTTGCGGCGCAGATGGTGGATATAGACTTCGACCGCGTTGCTCTCGACTTCCTCGCCCCACGCGTAAAGCTGCTCCTCGATCTGCGCGCGCGACAGCACCTTGCCCGCGTTGAGCATGAGTGCGTGCAGCACGGCGAATTCTTTGGCGGGGAGCTCGACGGTTTGATCGCGATAAAGCACGCGATGCGCGGCAGGCTCCAGTTCGACTCCGCCGGTTTGCAGCGCGGCCGAGGCTTTGCCGCTGGCGCGACGGATGAGTGCGCGCAAACGAGCCGCCAGTTCGCCCATATCGAACGGTTTGACCAGATAGTCGTCCGCTCCCGCATCCAATCCTTTGATGCGGTCGTCCACCGTGTCCATTGCGGTGAGAATCAACACGGGCAGAGGCACATTGCGGCTGCGCAGGCGGCGCAACACTTCCAGGCCGGACATGCGCGGCAGCCCCAAGTCCAGCACCGCCGCCGCATAAGTTTCGACGCCGGGCGCATGGTCGGCGGACACGCCGTCCTGCATCCAGTCCACTGCATAGCCGGCCTGCTTTAAGCCTGCCTGTATCGCATCGCCCAACAGGGCATCGTCTTCGATTAGCAGTACGCGCATTTTTCTGCCTGAATCATCGCTCGTTTCAATCGTCATCGTCGTGCTGTGCAGCCTGCAAGGCCATGCCGCCCGGCTGCACCAGCCCGATGGCCGGGTAGCCGAGCCAGAACGCCACGACCGCCGCGAGCATTATGACACCCAGCCACATGTGCGTGCGAGGGATGCCTGCCTCAGGTTTGGGCTCGCATGACGCATCGCCGGTTTCCGCATTGGGTGCGAGAGGGGCGGGCTGTGCCGGTTTGTAACCGCTAATCATGGCGCGCACCAGGTTTTCGCGGTGCAGTGCGCTGCTCACCAGCACGCCGCCAATATGCAGCACGACCACCGCCAACATGCCGTAAGACACGGCCTCGTGCAGTTCCTCCAGCGCTTCGCCGCCGACCTCCCGATACAGCATCACTCCGCTCACGCTGGAGGCGATGCCCAGTGCCAGCAAGGCGTAGATGGCCAGGCTGCCTGCCGGGTTATGTCCCGGATAATGTGTGGGCTTGCCCTTGAGCAGTGAGCTGACATATCCCGCAATTTCGCCGGGCTTGAACAGGAAGGAGCGGAACCGCGCATAGCGCGTGCCGACGAAACCCCACAACAACCGGAATGCGAGCAATCCCAGCAGGGTGTAACCGAGCACGACGTGAATATCCTGATTGCGTTCCGACTCGGATGTCAGGAACGCGCCAGCAAAAGAGATGACCAGCAGCCAGTGAAAAAGCCGCGTCGGTATGTCCCAAACCAATATGCGTTGTGTCATGGCATTCTCCTGATTATCGGGGGATGCGAATATCGTCTTCGCTGTAATTGCCGCTCTCCGCTTTGATGTGGCAGGCGGCGCAATTGGCCGGGCTTTTCACCTTGGGGTTTGTCCAAGTGTGTTGCGCCACCTCGTCATGCTCGCGGATGAACCAGCGCGTTTCGGTGATGCGCAGCAGCGGCTTGTCAGATTTCGCGTACTTGCCGCCGCTGGCGTTCTTTTGCAAAAAGTCGCCGATCTCGCGTGACGTGGCGGCATCCAGGCTCGCGTCGCTGCCGAAGTGTTTATCCAGCCCGGACATCATCGCGCGCCATGATTCGGCGGGAAGCAAACGCGGCGGAAAAGCCACGTGGCAAGCGCCGCATTCACTCTGCCACTTGCTATTGCTTGCGCCGGGCATACGCCCATCGTCGTCTTGCGCATGAACTATGGATGCGCTTGCGCCCAGCAGCAATACGGCAGCGGCGGACAGCCTGAGAAAATTTCGATAATCGAGCAACATAACAACCTCCTTTTTCAATGGGCAGTCAGGCGAACCCATCGCCTATTTCCTGTGGTGCGCAGAATAGAGAATCAAGCTTAAGGAATGCTTAAGCGCCGAAATTATTTCAGGGGGAAATTGACGCTTTCAATCTGACCCCGTATATTCCGTCCCATGCAAACGCAACTCATCTCCGCCAAATATCATCACGCCAAACGACTGTGGCTGGCCATGTCCGCCCACAGCCGCAGCGCGTTCCTGTTTTAACGTCAGCATTTTTAACAGGGCAACTGCGGGTCTTCCGTAGTTGCTTCAGCACTAGACCCGCAGCAGCCCATCACTCGGGGTCTTAACATCATGGCAAGTTCTACAGGCAATACCACAGCAAATCGGGATGTGTTTCTCGGCGTCGTTTTCGCGCTGCTCGCCGCGGTCGGCTTTTCGGCCAAGGCGATCCTGGTGAAGTTGGCGTATCTCGACAAGGTAGATGCGGTGACGCTGCTGGCTTTGCGCATGGTGTTCTCGGTGCCGTTCTTCATAGTCGTAGCGATCTGGGCGCGGCGGCAGCATGCCGCGCCGCTGACCACGCATGACCGTTTGCTGGTGCTGGGGCTGGGTTTGATCGGCTACTACTGCTCCAGCTTTCTCGATTTTCTCGGGCTGCAATACATCTCCGCCGGACTGGAGCGTTTGATCCTGTTTCTTTACCCGACCATGACGGTGATACTCTCCGCCGTGATCTACCAGCGCGCCATCGGTCGCAAAGTGAGCGCGGCGATGGGTTTGTGTTATGCGGGCATCGCGCTGGTGTTCCTGCATGACGTGGGGGCGAAAGAGGGCGGCGTCGTGCTGGGCGCAGCACTGGTGTTCGCCAGCACCTTGTCTTACTCGATCTACTTGGTGGGCGCGGGGCATGCCATCGCGCGTATCGGTGCGATGCGTTTCACCGCCTATGCAATGGTGGTGGCGAGCGCGGCCAGCTTGTTGCAGTTCGTGGTGATGCGCCCGCTGAGTGCGCTAGCCTTGCCCTTGCGTGTGTACGAGCTCTCCATCGCCATGGCGATTTTTTCCACCGTATTGCCGGTGTTTTTGCTCTCGTTCGCCATTCGCCGCATCGGCTCGGGCAGCGCTTCGCTGATCGGCTCCATCGGCCCGGTCAGCACCATCTACATGGCGTATGTATTTTTGGGCGAGCACGTTTCGCTGTTGCAGATTGCAGGCTCTGCGCTGGTGTTGAGCGGGGTGCTGGTGATCAGCTTGAATAGCAAAAAAGAAGGCTGAGACGGACTCGTTTGCATTGACGAACTGCATTCAATCTTGAGGCGTGTTCAAGTAAAAATCGTCTTTCCAAAGCGACAAATTTGATGCACTTGGGCGGATAATGAAAGCACAAAATTATGCTTGCGGAGGTTGTTATGAGAGAGCTACTGCACAAATATGCCGAGTTGGATCTGGACGCTGTTTTTGAAAAGTTTTATGACGTGATGCTGTCCGACAAGGACTTCTCCGGCTTCTTCAAAGACAAGGAGCAGGTCAAGTCGCTGGTTGTCCGGCAAAAGCAATTTTTGCTGGACTCGATCACGCTAAGCAACGAGGAGTTGAAAGCGCGTTACCTCATGCTGGGGGAGAGGCACTACGACCTCAAGCTTCCCTATGTGGACTTCATGGCGAGCATCAATGTTTTGCAGGAAGGGTTCGCCCATGCTATCGCCGAATTCGGGCAGCCGCTGGAGTTGCTGGATGCGACGGCGCAATTCTTCAAGATGATTCGCGCCTATACCGCCAAGGGCTATCTGAACAGGATGCTGAATGCGGATATTCGCGATATTGATTTGTATCTGGCCCAAGTGGAGCGCACGGCCGAGGTGGATATTTCTCTTTCGACCGAGCGCATGATCTGGCTGAAGAATGTCATCTTTGCGATCAAGGTGGAGAATCGCGCGGCGGCTCCCGCGCTGAATCTTCCGGCGGAGGTGCTCGATGCAATCAAAGTTGCCACGCAGGGCGACCAGATGCTGATGGGTTACGTGACCGAGATCGCAACCCGGATGGAAACGGACGCGCGCAACATTTTTTATTTTCTGGAGCGCAGCAGTTACGAGGAGGTGCTGCCCCTGTATCAGGAATTGATGAGCATCTACAAACTGGCTTTGATGCTAACCAATGTCGTGACGATAGCATTCACCAACTCGCTGGTGCATACGCTGAACAAGGACGCGCTGACCGGCATGCTGACGCGCCATGCCTTGCGCCCGATATTTCGCCGCGAACTCACGATTGCCATGGCGGGGAATTACGAGCTTTCGTTGATTATGTTCGATATAGACTATTTCAAAACAGTGAATGACACCTTCGGGCATGCGGCGGGGGATCAGGTGCTGTCCGCGGTGGCGCGTATCGCAATAGAAACAAAACGCGCCACCGACTTTGCTTTCCGTCTGGGCGGTGAAGAATTTCTGCTGGTGCTGAAAGGCGCATCGCAGAAAGTCGCGCTGTCGCAAGCTGAGCTGATACGCCAGGAAATCGAAAAAATGCAGTTCGAATTTAACGGTAAGCAACACCGGGTTACGGCAAGTTTCGGTGTGGTGACCTTTGCGCCGCCGTTCGAAATTCCCTACGAAAAGATGATCGAAATTTCGGACGGGAAAATGTACGAATCAAAGAGACACGGCAGAAATCAGGTGACGTGTTGATTGGCGGTTGACGAGGTCAGAGCCAGATTAACAAATCGATGGTGCGGAGTGCAGGCGGGGGCCGTACTCTTTGATAAGGTGCGGTCGCTCATCATCAGTCTGAACAGCAAGCGCGGGGGGAAGTGAGGTTGAACAGGCAAAGCTTAACCATGCTGTAGGCAGGTGGTGAGCTGCGGCCTCCATCCTCAAATCAAATCCGAGGTCGGGGCGCAGTCAGCGCTTCGAAGCCGGCAATCACGTCGAATAACTCTTCGTCTATGCTGTTCTGGCGCAGATGATGAAAAGTTTGATTGAGTTCTTCCACCAGTTCGTCGATATTTTTTTCGGCGCGCTGCATTGCGGCCAGGCGGCTGGCATTTTCGCTAGCGAGAGATTCGGCGCAGGCTCTGAACAGCGAGATAAACAAATATTCGCGGATCAATGCTTGCAGCGTAGACTCGCCACGATTTATAACCTCGGGTAGCTGATTGGTGGGCCATGGAAGTTCGGTCAGTTCGCGTTTCCAGACATTATCCAGCGGCAGCAAGCGCTGCATTACCGGCTCATAAAGTGCTCCGAATTTTGGGCGATTGTGAAATAAATAAATTTGCGCGATCTCTCCCCGTTTGCGCTGCTCGTCAATTTCGATGAGGATGCGTCCGACCAGAGACGTAATGGCGGCGATGGAATTCGGCACGGGAAAACTGCCCGCCAGCGTCAATGCCGTATCAGCCAAATGTCCTTGCACGCGTTCGCCTACGGCCCAGATATGCTTGCGATCCGGCATATCCCGCAGTGTGTTTACCACATAGTCCGTCAGCACCTCATTGAATTGACCGACCAGTCCCTGATCCGAGCCGAACACCACCGCGCCTATCGCCCCGGCATTGGCCTGCGCAACTCCTGCCGTGTAAATCGATGCTCCCGATTGGCGCAACCAGGCCACCAGAGCCAGTTCCACGGTTCGATAATAATCGTCCAGCGAATGCACCGCGCGCTCATATTGCGTGATGCTCGATGCGGCCAATGCCTTCATTGTGCGCACCACCGATCCGAGTTCGGTGGCGCCATCAAGTTTGCGGCGCAAACTTTCGGAAGTTTCGCTCATGGCTCAATTCAGGGGGAGTTTTTTTGAAAGGGGGCGAGTGTTGCGCGCGCGATTTGTAAAATCGCCTCGCGATCAGCGTCGCTCAATGGGCTGGCGGAACTGATGTTTTGCCCGATCTCCGGCGGCAGTTTTGTCGCGGCTGCGCGCAGCGCAAGCTCGGCATCGCGCATCCGGTCAAGTGCGATGTTGTCAAAAAGTTTTCCGGTCAGTGCCAGCAAGATGGCAATTTGTCCGGGCACGCTCACAGGTTCAAATTCCGCTTGTTTGAGGCAGGTTCGGATGCGCAGCCCATGCTCGATGATGTTGCGGGTGTTCTCGTCCAGCCGGGTGCCGAAGCGGGCAAACGTTTCCAGCTCTTCAAACTGGGCATAGGCGAGTTTGAGATCGCCCGCTACCGCGCGATAGGCCGCCAGTTGCGCCTTGCCGCCGACGCGCGAAACCGACTTGCCGACATCCACGGCGGGCAGTATGCCCAACTCGAACAATTTCGGCGCAAGGTAGATCTGCCCGTCGGTGATGGAAATCAAATTGGTCGGAATGTACGCGGCCATGTTCTGCGCTTCGGTTTCGATGATGGGCAATGCGGTGAGCGAGCCGCCGCCGAGTTCATCGCGCAAATGCGTGGCGCGCTCCAGCAGGCGCGAATGGATGTAGAAAATATCGCCGGGATAAGCTTCGCGACCGGGCGGGCGGCGCAGCAGCAGCGATAGTTCGCGGTAGGCGCGCGCATGGTGGGTGAGATCGTCATACACGATGAGCACATCGCGCCCCTGTTCCATGAAATATTCCGCGATGCTGGTCGCGGCATAGGGGGCGACATAGGACAGGCCGGGCGGGTCATTGCCTTCGGTCACCACCACGACGGTGTATTCCATCGCGCCGTTCTCGCGCAAGTCGGCGACCGCCTTGGCCACGGCTGATGCGCGCTGACCGATGGCGCAATACACGCACAACACATTTTTGCCGCGCTGGTTAAGGATAGTGTCGATGGCGATGGCGGTTTTGCCGGTCTGCCGGTCGCCGAGGATCAACTCGCGCTGGCCGCGCCCGATGGGGACAAGCGCATCGACAACTTTGATGCCGCTTTGCAGCGGCACGGTGACGGGGGCGCGATCCATGATGGGCGGCGCGGGGCGTTCAATGGGCAAGCGCTGAGCGGAGATCAACGCCCCTTTGTCATCGAGCGGTCGCCCCAATGGATTGATGACGCGCCCGAGCAAGCCGTTGCCCACCGGCACATCCATCACATGCCCTCTGCGTTCGACTTGATCGCCCGCCTGCAACTGCCAGTAATTGCCCAGCAGCACGACGCCGATTTCATCGTCATCGACGTTGAATGCAATGCCGTACAAGTCACCGGGAAATTTAACCACCTCTTCAAAACATACACCGGGCAGACCTGATACTCTGGCGATGCCCGTGGACAGGCTGGTGACCGTGCCCACTTCGCGCGGGCTCAGTTGCGGCGTGCGAGTCTCACGCGCCTGGCTGATGTTGGCAAAGGTGCGATCGAAGACGCTTTGCAGATTGCTGTCCGGAGTATTCATTTTGCTTCCGCTTTAAGCTGCACCTTAAGCAGCTCATTAACAGTCTTGTCCAGCGAGGCAAGATAGTCGGCGATGCTCCAGGCAATTTTATGTCCCTGCATGGTGAGTTCGATGCCGCTGATCAGATCGGGGGCGGTCTCGAAGCGGATCGGGGTCGCCGTGGCAAAAACCTCTTTGACAGCGCTTGCTATCAGGGTGCGTTGCGCCGGTGGCAACTCGAATGCACTGCGCACCAGGGCGGGGATGGGTGACGATAACAACAGGGATGCCAGTTTATCCTGTTCCTCGGCATCCAATTCGCGCAAACGCCGCACAAACATGTCCGTCATTTGCGCTTCCAGGCTAGTCCCGGCAAGATCAGCCAGCGTCTTGCGCGCGATGGCAAATACCTCCGCTTGGGTGCGGCGTGCGATTTCGGCCTGCAAATTTTGATACTCGTTGCGCAATGCTTCGTGTTGCTTGTTGCGCAAATTGTCCGCATCTTTTCTCGCTGCGTCGAACAGATGCTGGCGTTCGGCGGCTGCCTCTTCCGTGATTCGGTTGAACAGTGCGGCGCGTTGGCGGTTGAACTCGTCATTTTTGCGCTTGAATTCCTCGCGTTCAGTTTGGGCTTCGGCTTTTTTTTCCGCGGCATCGGCCAGTTCGGCGGCGATGCGTTGCTCCCTCGCGGCTATGGCGTTGAGGATGGGCCGGTACAGAAAACGCTTCAACAACCACACCAGAATGAGGAAATTGAGGGTTTGCGCGATGACGGTGAACCAGTCTATGAGCATGGCTACTTTGTCGCCGCTTGTGCGATAACGTGGTTCCAGAACGGATTGGCGAAGATGATAATCATCGCGACCACGAAACAGTAGATGGCTATGGATTCGATCATCGCCAAGCCCACGAACAGGGTGCGCGTGATGGTGACGGCGGCATCGGGTTGCTGCGCCAGCGAACTCAATGCGGTAGCGACCGCCCGTCCTTCGCCGAGCGCAGGGCCGATCCCGCCGATGGCGATGGTGAGTCCGGCGGTGACGATTGAAGCTATTGCGATAAGTGTGCTGCTGTCCATGTGATCTCCCTGGGGTGGTTAAATTTACTGGTGTTTTATTCTTCGCTTTCCTGCCGGGCTCTGGTTGCCGCCGCGATATACACCGTGGCGAGGATGGTGAAGATGTAGGCTTGCACCATGCCGGTAAGCAGGCCGAGCAGGCTCATGACGACCGGAAAAATGAAGGGCGTGATGGTCAGCAATATCGCCAGTATCATCGAACCGCTCATCATGTTGCCGAACAGGCGGATGGCCAATGCCAGCGTGCGCGAGAGTTCGCTGATGATGTTGAACGGCAGCATAACGACGGTCGGCTTCAGATAAGACTGAAGAAAAGCGCTCAAGCCGCTCTCCGAAATGCCGAACATCGGCACCGCCACAAACACGCACAGCGATAGCGCCGCTGTCGTCGAGAGCGATCCGGTCGGCGGTTCGTAGGCCGGAAAAATCGTGCAGAGATTGGATAGCGCGATGAACAGGAACAGCGTTCCCAGAAAGCCCAGATATTTTTCCGCATGGCTCAGGCCGACTTCTTCAATCTGTTTGCGTATGGCGCTTACGATGATTTCGAGCAGACTCTGCCAGCGCGAGATATGTATTTCGTGGGCAAGATTGCGGGTAATGAGCTTGGCGCCCGCGACCAGAATGAACATCAATATCCAGGTCGTGACGATAGTGGCGTTGAGCTTGAAAAAGCCGTATTGCCAGAAAATGACTTCGTCGGAACTAAGGTGCATGGCTGGCCTCTCTGTTCAGCGGTATTGCAGTCAGGCGGGTGAGGATAAGGCGTGCGCAGATGAACCCAAACAGACAGGCCGCCATGCGTTTCCAGTCCTCGCCCGCAACCCAATAAAAGCCGGACAACGTGATGCCGGTGCGCAACAGCAGGCTGCCTATGAACCAAGTCGCCGGTCTGGGCGAAGCGAGGCCTTTTTGCACCGTCCACCACAAGCCGCCGAAAAACAACATGCCGAGCAGCATGCCCGCCAGCCAGACCGGAATCAGTTGCAGCACATCACTCATCTTTCGTCTCCAGTTCTTTGCGCATAGCCCGGTCTTCTTTGGCCACCCAATGCCAGGCGTTCAAACAGCCGATGCACAGGCCGATGATCAGCAGCGATAGCGTCCACGAATGAATTCCGGGGTAACGCTTATCCAGCCAGACACCCAGCGCCGCGCCGAGCAAAGTGGGCACGGCCACCGACCAGCCAACCAGGCCCATCATGCCCAGGCCGGACCAGACCGTCTGGGTGACTTTGCGCTGCGCTTTGAGCTTGCGGGCTTCCTGCGCGCCAACCTGACGGATAAACACGGTCTCGCCCGTTTTGGGTTTCGGTATGTCAGCCACGATGAAATTCCGCGAAGCGGCGCACGAAGCCGCTCTCCAATTTCGCCAGCACCGCACGCACCTGTTTTTCACCCTCGTCGAGATTGATAAACTCGCGTTCCACCGCCTCGCGCAGTTGTCCGAGACTCATGCCGCCGATGGCATTGCGCACCGAGACCCGCACCTCCGCTCCCGTTTTGACCAGCACCCCTTCATCGACGGCCACGTAAATTTCCTCTCCCGTTGCGATTTCATAAGTCAAAATTCCCGCAGTCAGCACTGCCGCGCAATCGAGCCGTCGCGGCAGCAGCCCGAACGAGCCCTGATGTGTTTCCGCCACGATACGCCGCACCCCGTCTGTTTCGGTGTAGACCTGGAACGGCAGCAGTATTTTAAGCTTCATGTGCGACCTCCTGCGCAGAACCAGGCCGGGTCACGGGGGGCGCATCCGGTGATTTTAATTGCACCTCGTCGATAGCTCCTATCATGTACAGCGCGCTTTCCGGAACATCCTTGAACTCGTCGCGCAGGATGCGCTCGCAACCGTCCAGCGCATCCTTGAGGCTGACCAGTTTTCCCTTGATGCCGCTGAATTGCTCGGTGGTGAAAAACGGCTGGGTGAGGAAACGCTCCAGCCGCCGCGCGCGCGCGACCACGGCGCGGTCGGTCGCCGACAACTGCTCAAGACCTAACATGGCGATGATGTCCTTGAGGTCTTCATACTGCGCGAGCGTGCTTCTGATCTGCTGCGCCAGCAGGTAGTGGCGCTCCCCGACGATGCCGGGGGTGGCCATCTTGGAGCTGGATTGCAGCGGGTCGATGGCCGGATACAGCCCCTCGCTCGCTCGCTTGCGCGACAGCACGATGGAGGCGGACAGATGCGAGAAGGTATGCACCGCGGCCGGGTCGGTGAAATCGTCCGCCGGCACATACACCGCCTGGATGGAGGTGATCGCGCCCGTGTCGGTGTTGGCGATGCGTTCTTCCAGACTCGATAACTCGGTGCCCATGGTCGGCTGATAACCCAGACGCGACGGCATTTGCCCCATCAGGCCGGATATTTCCGAGCCGGCCTGAATGAAGCGGAAAATGTTGTCGATCAGCAACAGCACATCACGATGCTCGTCGTCGCGGAAATATTCGGCCATGGTCAGCGCCGCATGTCCCACGCGGAAACGGCTGCCGGATGGCTCGTTCATCTGCCCGAACACCATCACCATGTTGGGCAACACACCCGCGTCCTTCATGTCGCGGTACAGCTCTTCGCCCTCGCGACAGCGTTCGCCGATGCCGCAGAAGATGCTCACCCCCTCGTGGTGTCCGACCATGTTGTGGATCATCTCGGTGAGCAACACGGTTTTACCCACGCCTGCGCCGCCGAACAGACCCGCCTTGCCGCCGCGCTCCAGCGGCGCCAGCAGGTCGATGACCTTGATGCCGGTTTCAAATATTTCGGACTTGATGGAGCGCCGCGCCAAAGGGGGAGGGGCGCGATGCACGCTGCGCCATTCGACCTCGGTTGGCGCAGGTTGGCGGTCGATGACATTGCCGAAAACATCGAACATGCGCGACAGTGTGGCCTTGCCCACCGGCGCTTTTAACGGCCCGCCGCTGTCTTCCACTTCCATGCCGCGCGCCAGGCCTTGTGTGGGCGTCAGCGCGATTCCGCGCACGCGGTGCGCATCCAGCTGTGTCAGCACCTCGATGGCGACTTGTCTGTCCTTGCCAGCATGCAGCAAGGAATAAATCGGCGGCAAATATTCTGCAAAGCGAACATCCACGACGCTGCCGCGCACGGAAACAACCGTGCCGAGGTTGGGGGAGCAAGTTTTGTTGTTCATGTTTGGCTATGCACAGTATGAATTCACGTATCACCGTTCAATGCGGGAACAGCAGCAAGTATAAGCCCAGCCCCAGCATGACCAGGCCGCTGAGCAACTTTAGCCAGCGCCCTTCTTTTTCCTGAAGGCGGCGCTGGCTGAGTGTGACGACACCGATGGCCAGAACGATCATGTCATCGAGCATATAGGCCAGATCGTAAAGCAGCAGGTAGCCGTAATAGCTCAGATTATCCAGCTGGCGCAGGGTCAGAATGCGCGTGAACAGCGCGGGGAATCCGGATGTGCACATGAATTCGACGATTTGCACCAGCACCGCGAGCACTACGGCGCCCAATATGGCCGCAGCAAGATTTTCAGCCTGCAAGATGCGGCGCATACGGGCGTAAATGCCGGGCTTGGCGGCAGCGGGAATCGAGAGCGAAACGCCCCAGCCGAAATTCCAGAAGTCTTTGAGATTGACCGTGCCCGCCAGCAAAGCAATCGCGGCGATAACGATTTCCGATGCGCGCGAGAGGCCGATCAACAAAAAAAGATTGAGCCACGCCGCCATGAATACGAAATAGGCTATGCCTTCCACGGCGACAAACGCACCCGCGATGGCGAACATTCTGGGGCGGTTATTCAAGGGGGCCAGCAGCGAAATCATCAGAATCAGCACCCACATGGAGCAGGGATTAAACCCGTCCAGCAAACCCAGCGCTATTGTAAACAGCGGCAGGCCGACCCGATCCAGCGATACGTTGAAACCCAGCAGGTTGATGGCAAATGTCTCCGCTTTGGGCTCGGCAGCGGGGGCTGCGCAAGACAACTTGCTTTCTGCTTCGCAACTTGCCGCAGCATCGCTGGCAGCCTGTTTTTTCGGCTGCGCATTAGCAAGGCTGTCTAGAATGAGTTGGCCAGTGGACGCTTCTTCGGAAAAGCCGACGATCAACTGTCCTCTCACTACAAACGCCGGCACTCGTACTGTAGCCGAATGCCGGCTCCCGGCAATCTGTTGCAATCGTTCCATGGCAGCGGATTCCTGAATGACATCGTGCACCACGATACGCAATCCCGGCTGCTGCTCTCGAAGTCGGGTTAGAAATTCTTTGGCCTTGGCGCAATGCGGGCAGCCTACGCGGACGAAGGCTTCAATGTCGGCGGGTTGCGCGGAAGTATTTGTGGAGGAGGCTTGCGCGGGAACTGCTGCGCTAGCAACGGCAGCGATACCCCAGCTTAAAACGGGAGTCAACAACAAGATCAGCCACCATCGGAGAGGAAACAATTTGGCGGTCATTTTATTTTACATTCGCTCATCATGCGTTCCCGATTTCGCTACACATTGGCGACGAAGTGTTTTCAATACGTCTTCAAAACAGTAAGCCGGAACAGGTGGTTGCATGGCTCACGATAAACTCTCTTTTGATGAAACACAATACTGGCTGTCTGCATTTTTTCGCTTGAGCGTCCCTGTTTTTTTATCTCATAGAAACGATGGACTCTCGTGCATTTATCTTGAAGTATTAACACTGCCGGATTTTTTCTTGCTTTTGGTTGAGGAGCGATTGCAATGGGTATTGGCGACCACGCGGAACGTTCTAAGCTGTTTGAGTCAACAATTTTTCGTCGCGGCGGGACTTAAAGAAGTCTCCTTTTAAGCCAAGAAAATCGGCAGGGTAATGGTCGTGAATGCGATGGCATGCGGGCAGATTGCTTTACAGGCATCATGGATATGCTTTTGGAGGATGCCATCGTGCCGGTGAGTGATCAGAGGCGGTTGAGTGACTCGTCGTCAACGCAGCTTTGGCTGATTAAATATTTTTACCCGGGTTTTTCTTGAATATCGCCACGGATGCGCTGCGTTCTCATCGCATCCGTGGTGAGAATAGAAGTGAGCCTCCGGGCAAGGAAGGTTGTTCATCATTCAATCACGCCGATGATTTCATCTTCCCGCATGATGAGAAGCTCCTGCCCGTCTCGATCAAGAAATGGATATTTCCTTGCGGGTTGATCCGGGCTTTTTGGGCAGTGTCAACTCAAGCACACCGTTGTTGTATTTGGCCTCGACTTTGCTTTGATCAACCTCGTCGGCAAGGGTGAAGCTGCGTGAAGTCATACCGTAACTGCGCTCGCAGCGGATTACACGCGTGCCTTCTTTTTCTTCCTTTTCCTGTTTGACTTCAGCGCTAATCGAAACCCGGTTGCCATCAACAGTCACCTTGATATCGTTCTTGGTGACACCGGGAATTTCTGCTTTGACCAGATACTTGCCGTCCGACTCCTTTACATCCATTTTGATCTGCGGCTCGATCTCCATTCCGTCCCGAAACGATCGCATCATGAACCTGTTTAACACATCGTCCATGTTAAAAAGTGGATCAAAACGTGCGAGTTCATTTGTTGGATTAAAGCGTGTGATGTTACTCATGATATTTCTCCTCGCTAAGGTGGCGAAAATGACAGATAAAACATCAAAAAACTCAGGCTGTTTGGATGTTGGCTGCCTGTTTGCCTTTGGGGCCTTGTATTACTTCAAAACTGACTTTTTGGCCTTCTTTGAGCGTTTTAAAACCGCCCATATTGATCGCCGAAAAGTGTACGAACAAATCATCGCTGCCATCCTCTGGCGAGACAAAACCAAAACCTTTTGCGTCGTTGAACCATTTAACAGTGCCGATTGCCATTTTATTTGCTCCTTCTTGTTGAACGGGAAAAGCTCCCGCTAGCTTTGTACACAACTACTTATGTAAACCTTTTGTTTATGGGTAAATAGAGCCGAGATTCACTTCGCTTTTTGAGTGGCATCCAAACAATCGTCCTTCCACAGACAATCCTTCTGATTGCATTCGCTGCTAGCCGCGCTGGCAAAACAATCGAGATTTCCTTCATTGAGCTGGATTGATTTAATCAGGCTGGCTTTGGGAAGTTTTCCGGGGGAAATGCCATGCGACTTGGCGATAGCGCGCACTTGATCAAGTTTCATAAGAGGTCTCTCGTAATTTGCAATTTCGGTTGAATGAAATAAGTACTGGCATCACTCCGACAACTCCACGCATGGGCATCTGTCATTGAGAGTCGTATGCATGGTGGCCGATTTGATATGTGCTGCACGATAGGCGGAAACGTAGTAACCGCTAGGCCAGATTTCCTGAGGCATGCTGTTACGCTTTGTATCTGGCATGGCTGCCGGTATGTCGTGTTCCGCCATGTCCTTCAGAACTAACTCGACCTCTTCAGGTTGAGAGAGATTGTGGCTCATGATATTTCCCCTTTTAGGTTGGCAATCGGACTTCATGTTTGCCGGTTGATGTCTTCATGATTAAGACTTTGAATTAATTGCAGTTTAAGCGGGGCGAATTATGTTGATGCAGGCAAGGTTGTGCTATCGGGAGATGCTGATCTTTTAGTCAGGAACGGGCGCGAAATAGTAGGGATTTCCTTAGTCGAATAACGCCGTTTGCGGGGAGGGAGCGGTCACTGCACTAGCGGAGCAGCTGTCGCGGATGGGTAGGCGCACTTTGTCGCGCAGAGGGTTAGCCTCGCCAGCGGATACTTAGCGCAAATGCCTGTGTTCTGTCTTGTGTAACCCGGACGTATGGCAGGCGCGACGATAGGCCAGCAAGGTTTTCTGCACGCAGCCCAGCACGCTGTCGCGCGGATAGTCGCCTGTTGCGTCCGCGATTCCGGCGGGGACGCCGGTGAGCAGTGCGATGCCTTCGCTCACGTGTTCTGCCGTGTAGATGTGGAACAGACCCTGCTCGACCGCGGTGATGACCTTGCGTTCCAGCATCAGGTGGCGACGGTTGCGCTGCGGAAGCAGCACGCCATGACTGCCATCCAGTCCGGCGTTTGCGCAGACGCGGAAGTAGCCTTCGATTTTTTCGTTGAGCCCGCCTATCGGCAATATCTCGCCGTGCTGATTGAGTGCGCCGGTCACCGCGATACCCTGTTTGAGCGGCAAGCCGGACAATGCCGAGAGCAGCACATAGAGTTCGGCGCAGGAGGCGGAATCGCCTTCCACTCCGTTGTATTCCTGTTCGAACACGATGGACGCATTGAGCGCCAGCGGGGCGTTGCGGGCAAATAGTGCGGATAGATAGTTGTGCAGGATGAACACGCCCTTGTCGTGTATCGGCCCGGACATTTCCACTTCGCGCTCGATGTTGAGCAAGCCATCTTCTCCGGCATAAGTGCGCGCGGTAAGTCGGGTCGGGAAACCGAAACGATAGTCGCCATAATCCACCTGGCTCAGTCCGTTGAGTTGCCCCACTTTTTCCCCATGCACGGTGATGATGAGATCGCCTTCGGCGATGGCTTCCTGCAAGCGCTGGTCGGGGTAATCGTGGCGCAGGATGCGCGCGCGCAGCGCCGCTTCGACATCCTGTGCCTCGACCAGACGCGCGGCGCGACTGCGGCACAACGCGGCGCTTTCCATCACCAGCGCCTCGGCGCGGGCGAAGATCGCGCTCTGGCGC
>CAZXDK010000052.1:0-19081 GCA_964639585.1 uncultured Gallionellaceae bacterium
CCGGCAGGGACGGACCCTAGTATGATCAGGCGGTGATGTTGGGTGGCTTTTTCCATGAGTCGCTTTCGGAGTGGTTGCAAGTTGGCGAAATTTATCAGTGCGGGCTAAGCCTGTCGAGTAAAATGCGCGCGCCATGAAATATTACCTATTTTTATTGCCGTTCCTGCTGCCCCTCTGTGGAAATGCCAATGCCGCTGATTTGCCGGGCATCCCCCAATTTATTGACGAGATGGTGGCGCAGCACCAATTCAAACGAGCAGAGTTGGTGCATGTGTTTCAGCGCGCCGAATATCGCCCCGATGTGATCGCGGCGATCTCCGCACCGGCGACGGCCAAACCGTGGCTGGAATACCGCGCGGCCTTTGTTAACGCCCAGCGTATCAATGGCGGATTGGAATTCTGGCAACAGCATGCGGCGTCCCTTAAGCGCGCCGAACAGCTATATGGTGTGCCGCAGGAAATGATCGTCGCGATCATCGGCGTGGAGACTTTGTACGGGCGCAGAACCGGGAAGCATCGCACGCTGGATGCGCTGACCACGCTGGCGTTTGCTTATCCGCGCCGCGCCGCTTATTTTCGCAATGAATTGGCGGAATATCTCTTGTTGGCGCGCGAGCAGGATTTCAATCTGCTGGAAATCAAGGCGTCTTATGCGGGCGCACTGGGCATACCCCAATTTATGCCGGGTAGCTACCGGAAATATGCGGTGGACTTTAATGCCGATGGCAAGACGGATTTGCTGCGCGAACCGGAAGATGCGATCGGCAGTGTCGCCAACTATTTGAAGCAATACGGCTGGAAGACGGGCGAGCCGACCGCGCAGCGGGCAAAGTTGAGCGATGCTACTTTTCAGGCAGTGTCCAAAGAATTGCGCAGCCTTGCCGCATGGTCCGAGCTAGGGGTGACGCCTGAACTGGAGTCGCAAGGGCAGACAACTACTGCCGGACTGCTGGATTTTACGGTTGAAGCGGGCAAGGAATACTGGCTGACGTACGATAATTTTCGCGTGATTACGCTGTACAACAACAGCAATTTTTACGCGATGTCGGTGTTCCAACTGGCGCAGGCCTTGCGCAACGCTTACAGCGCTACTCCCTGATGCGGCGGGCGCCGTTGTAGCGGCTGACCCAATATTTTTCGCTCATTTTTTCCGTGCGGATGCGCCTGCCGCTTTTGGGCGCGTGCACGAACTTTCCTTCCCCGATGAAAATGCCGACGTGCGAGTACGCACTGCGTTGCGTGTTGTAAAACACCAGATCTCCGGGGCGGAGTTGGTCGGTATCCAGCGGGTCGCCCACCCGGCTGATTTCGACGCTGGTGCGAGGCAGGGCGACACCCAGCGTATGGCGAAAAACATGCCCCACGTAGCCGCTGCAATCGAAACCGTTTTGGGGAGTGGCGCCGCCATAACGATACGGCGTGTCGGCAAGGCTTATCGCGTACATCACCACGTCGTTCATTTTGTCGTCCGCAATGCTTGCTTGCGGCGCACTGCGCTGTGGCGCGGAGCCACAAGCGCTGAGCAGGACGAGCACGCAGATCAGAAATGTTTTTTTCATGCTGCCGAATGCGGTTTTGAATAGATCGCGGCCTGAGTTAAGACTCAATTAATGTGCCACCAACTCCTTCAACACAAACGGCAAGATACCGCCGTTCTTGTAGTAGTCCACTTCAATCGGCGTGTCTATACGAAGCAGGAGCGCAACGGTCTGCGAGCTGCCATCCTTGCGCGTGATGGTCAGCGTCACGTCCTGTTGCGGTTTCAGATTGTCGTTGATGCCGATCAGGTCGAAGGTTTCGTCGCCGGTGAGGTTCAGTGTCGCCAGCGAGTCGCTGCCTTTGAATTGCAACGGCAGCACGCCCATGCCTACCAAGTTGCTGCGGTGGATCCGTTCGTAGCTCTTGGCGATCACGGCTTTTACGCCCAGCAACTGTGTACCTTTCGCTGCCCAGTCGCGGCTTGATCCTGTGCCGTATTCTTCACCCGCGAAGATCACGGTCGCTGTGCCGTCGGCGATGTGCTTCATCGCGGCATCGTAGATGGCCATCTGTTCGCCCTTGTACAGGGTATAGCCGCCTTCGATGCGGCTGCCGTCGGCGTTGGGCGGCAGCATGAGGTTCTTCACGCGCACGTTGGCGAAGGTGCCGCGCATCATCACTTCGTGGTTGCCGCGACGTGAGCCGTAGCTGTTGAAGTCCTTGATTTCGACCTTGTGCGCTTGAAGATACTTGCCTGCCGGGGTGGTGGGTTTGAAGCTGCCTGCGGGGCTGATGTGGTCGGTGGTGACGGAATCGCCGAACAGCGCGAGTGCTTTCGCGCCTTTGATGTCGTGGAGGGTTTGAGCCTCGCGCAGCGAGCCGTTTGCTCCCTCGCCCGCTTGCGGGAGAGGGTTGGGGTGAGGGAAGTTGTCGAAGAACGGCGGACGCGCGATGTAAGTGGAATCGTCCCACTGGTACAGATTGCCGGTGGGCGCTTGGATGGCGTTCCACAGCGGCAGGTCTTTGGTCAGGTCGCTGTACAGGCGTTGGTAAACCGCCGGGTCGGCGGCGAACTTCATCACGGTCTGCACTTCGGCGCTGTTCGGCCAGATGTCTTTGAGGTAAACGGGCTGACCGTCTTTGCCTGTACCCAGCGGTTCGGTGTCGAGGTTGATGTTCATCTTGCCCGCGATGGCGTAAGCGACGACCAGCGGCGGCGAAGCGAGGAAGTTGGCTTTCAGGTTCGGGTGGATGCGCGCCTCGAAGTTGCGGTTGCCGGAGAGCACGGCAGCACACACCAAGCCGTTATCGGTGATGGTCTTGTCGATGTCTACACTTAGCGGGCCGGCGTTACCGATACAGGTGGTGCAGCCGTAGGCGGCGACGCTGAAGCCCAGTTGTTCCAAGGATTGCAGCAGACCGGCGTTGCTCAGGTACTCGGTGACGACACGCGATCCGGGCGCGAGCGAGGTCTTGATGTGCGGCGCAACTTTCAAGCCTTTCGCCACGGCCTTCTTCGCCAATAGACCGGCGGCTAGCAGCACGCCGGGGTTGGAGGTGTTGGTGCAGCTTGTAATCGCGGCGATCAGCACGTCGCCGTTGCCGATTTCTAAACCGTCTTTGCCAGTTGCATAGCGTGTGTTCAGCTTGTCGGCGGGCTGGTTGAAACCGTTCTCGGCGATGGGCTTGCTGAACAGGGTGTTGAAGGTGTCTTTCATTGCGGGCAAGGCGATGCGGTCTTGCGGGCGCTTGGGGCCAGCCAGCGAGGGCACGATGCTGTTCAAGTCGAGTTCCACCACGCTGCTGTAGTCGATGCTGCCCGCCTTGGGGATGCCGAACAGGCCTTGCGCTTTGAAGTAAGACTCGAAGGCATCCACTTCGTCGGTGGTGCGTCCGGTGTTCTTCATGAACTGCACGGTCACATCGTCCACCGGGAAGAAGCCCATGGTCGCGCCGTATTCCGGTGCCATGTTCGCAATCGTGGCGCGGTCGGGCAGGGTGAGGGCGGTTGTACCTTCGCCGAAGAACTCGACGAACTTACCGACGACTTTGTGCTTGCGCATCAGTTCGGTGACGGTGAGCACCAAGTCGGTGGCGGTCACGCCTTCGCGCAGCTTGCCTTTGAGGTTTACACCGACCACATCGGGTGTCAGGAAGTACACGGGCTGCCCCAGCATGCCCGCTTCCGCTTCGATACCGCCCACGCCCCAGCCGACCACGCCGATGCCGTTGATCATGGTGGTGTGCGAGTCGGTGCCAACGAGTGTATCGGGATAAGTCACGCCGTCTTTTTGCAGCACGCCGCGCGCCAGATATTCTAGGTTCACCTGATGCACGATGCCGATGCCGGGAGGCACGACCTTGAACGTGTCGAATGCCTGCATGCCCCATTTCATAAAGCGGTAGCGCTCGGTGTTGCGCTCGAACTCCAGTTCCATATTGATCTTGAGCGCGTTCGGGTTGTTGTAGCTGTCGATTTGTACCGAGTGGTCAACCACCAGATTCACGGGAACCAGCGGCTCGATCACCTTGGGGTCTTTGCCTGCCTTGGCGGCGGCATCGCGCATGGCGGCGAGGTCGGCCAGCAGCGGCACGCCGGTGAAGTCTTGCAGCACGATGCGGGCGACCACGAACGGAATTTCTTCGGTGCGCGCGGCGGTCGGTTTCCAGTTCGCCAGTTCGCGCACATGCTGCTCGGTCACCTTCTTGCCGTCGCAGTTGCGCAGCACCGACTCCAGCACGATGCGGATGGAGACGGGCAGGCGCGAAATGTTGCCGACCCCGGCTTGCTCAAGCGCGGGCAGGGAATACAGCGTGGCTTGTTTGCCGGACGCGAGGTTGAAGGATTTGCGGGTATCGAACAGGTTGTGGGACATGGCGTGTGGCTCCGATGGCAAGGGATAACGAAGTGCGGATTATAAAACGCTGGCGTGGTCCTAAGCGAAAAAATACTGATGCATGGCTACGGGATTTGCAGCAGCGCGACGATGGCAAGATGGTTGTTTTTGATGGCAAGAGAAAGCGGCGTGACGCCCGCTTCTTGTTGCGCATCGCGATTCGCTTTGGCGGCGAGCAGCAGTTTGACGACCTCGATATGTCCGTTGGCGCAGGCTTTGTGCAGCGCTGTCCAGCCGTCATTGCTCTCGGTATTGACGTTGGCGCCGCCCTCGATCAGCACCCTGCAGCTGTCGGTATGGCCGCGAGTAGCGGCTTGCAGCAGCGGTGTCCAGCCGTGAAAACTTTGCGCATTCACGTCGGCGAGTTTGGATATGAGCAGCTTCACCACGTTGGTGTAGCCGTTGAATGCCGCCCAGTGCATAGGCCCGTAGCCGGTTTTATCTTTGATGCGTATGTTGGCTCCGCTGGCGATGAGCAGTTGCGCGATTTCTTCATTGCCGTTGAATGAGGAGATCATCAGCGGTGACCAGCCGCGCTCGTCGGTTACGTCAATTTTTGCGCCACCGCTCAGAAATACGCCGACGATTTTGCGGTCGCCCGCTTCGGCAGCACGCAGAAAACCTTTGGGGGTGCACTCATAGCCGCTGGATTCAATGACGCGCTGCTGGACGGTCTCAATGTCCCAGACGTTGCCGGAATTTTTTACTTGCGGACGTGTGCGTTCGCGGATTTGCCCCAGATAATAAATTTCCTTGGCCACATCTGGCGGGAAGCCTTGGCGTCCGGGGCGGCCGCTGACCAGTAAATCGGTCAGGAAGGCGTCGATCTGCGGGGTTTCCCAGATTTCGACGATTTTTTCCGCGATACGCGGAAACTGTTGTTCGAGCTTGTGCGGGTAGAGGCGTTCAACCCCTTGCACGATTTTCAGCATGGTTTGGTTCATTATTGATTAGTGCGCAGCAATGCGATGAGTCATAAACAAAGACGGCATTTTACCTGTTTGGAGAAACTTGTTCATGCTTGAGCGCCATCGCCATCGCCATCGCCATCGCCATCGCCATCGCCATCGCCATCGCCATCTCCGGCGCTTTGCACATCACCTCGGATAGCACTGGCGCGGGCAATAGCTCCAGTGCTGGAGCGCGGAAAGCATGATGGGGGCGTCTGCTTCGCTCATGGTGATAGTGTTATGATGCCGCTTGAATCATCAAGTTTGCTGGAGAATTTCATGACACAAATTCTGGAAAAACTGGAAAACGAAGCGTTGCAACTCTCTCCGCCGGAACGCGAACTGTTGATCCATCGCCTGATCGTCAGCCTTGAAGGCGAACCAGCGGATACGCCGGAAGCGATTGCCCAGGCATGGGATGAAGAGATCGCAAGGCGCGTGGCGGATATGGATGCCGGGCGCACGCAATGGATACCTGCCGACGAGGCTATGGCGCGGCTTCGCGCAAAGATCAATGCTGCCAAAACAGCACCCTGTCAGCTTTAGCCGTGAGGCAGAGGCGGATGCCGACGCCGCTGTCGAATGGTACATCGGCGAAAGCGCATTCATCGCTGCGGATGATTTTCTCGACGAGATCGAGCAGGCAATGAATATGCTGGCCCGATTCCCGGAGTTGGGTGAGGCCGGTTTGCACAATACGCGGATGTTGCCGCTCCATGGCTTTCCTTATTCCCTGATTTACCAGCTGCAAGCCGATGCGATAAGCATCATCGCCATAGCCCATCACAGCCGCCGCCCCGGATACTGGGTTGGGCGACGCTGATTTTTTAGTCCTCGCGCATTTACAAGGTGTCTTGCGCGATGGATTTTCCCGCAGTCGCCAACAAAGCACGAGCATTTTCGATTTCAATAATTCGTTCCAACTGCTCGTCAAGATTGGTAAGCCCCTCTTCATAACGCGCCTGAGCCGCAAAAATCGTAAATTGAACCAGCGGTCAGAATTGCTCAACATCAGCCCCTGCTTTTTCCAGCAAGGTCAGCAAGCGCGCCAGATCGTGCGTCGGAGGGTAAAGCAATGTCATAGATGCAGAGCCAAGCTTTCAATGCTTTTTCCACCGCCTGCTGAACATGGAAGCCGAAAATTACATCGGCGAACAAAGCGTTATCCTGCATGCCCGTCAGCGCGTTGAAATCCTTGTGTGCCATGCGCAACATGGCGCGGGCATGTTCAGCGTCGGCCATGCAACAACCTTCCCTCACGTCCCGCGCGACCCGCCAAATGATTCAACGAATTCCGCCTATGCTCGAACTCCTCCCGGCTATAAATAGAGAATATTTTTTGCGAGCGGCAAGTCTCGCAATGCCATTTGCAAATGCGCCATCTCCTTGCGGCGGCTGCGTTGCAGAGAGAACGGCTCTTTTTCCATCATCAGCCAATCCACATCGGAATCGGCGCGAGCATCCCCGCGTGCGCGGGAGCCGAACAAAATAATGGCTTCCGGCGACCTTTCTCGGACGATTCTTCCACCATTTGCCGCAGCAAATTTTCTTCATCCATAGCCTCGACGGGTTGGGGGGTAACAGTCTGGTTGCGCCATTCCATTTCACTGCTCCTCAAAATAATTCCGTACCCCCTATCACAACAATTATTTTTTCACTATGCCGCTAATCTCGGCATTGCTGATGAGCAGGAGCAGATCGTTGGGCAAACGCAATTCGGTGAAGCTGCGCCCGATGTCGTATTTACCTTCCAGCGTGCAGCCCTCATCGGTTTCTGCGGGCGCGGCTCCAGCAGATTTTGCAAAAGAGCAAGCGGACGGGCGCAGGGTTAAAGTGCCTCGATGCGGCCAGTCGGGCAAGACAAAAGCGATCAACGTGGACGAGGCGTATTGAGGGACTATCCCCGCGTGTGCGGGGGAAGCCAATACATACAATCTAGTAATTACCCAGAAGAGTTTATAGATTATTTACAAGAAGATCAGTTAAACTAATTCAACTTTGAAAGGAATCAACATGAACGCAGTTACATTTGATACGCTGAAATTCGCAAAGAAACTCGAAAGCGCGGGAGTGTCTAAAGCCACGGCTGAAGCATTTGCGGAGGCACAGAGCGAAGCTTTTGAAGAGCTGGCCAAGACCAAGGAAATAGCGACAAAAAACGACTTGCTGGAAATGAAATACGACCTACTAAAGTGGTTTGTCGGACTAGGTCTTACACAAATTGCGCTGTTAGTTGGAATTCTGTTGAAACATTAATTCCGGCCAAATGAAACCACCTTAAAAGCCCCTTCGGGGGCTTTTTTGTTGTCCACATTTTCTGGGGATAAGGCTGGGGATGGAAAGGGACTATCCCCGCGTGTGCGGGGGAAGCCATTCATCTGCCGTGTCAAACACGCTGTTCCGGTCAGAGCACAAATCCCAATCTGCTAAACTGTGGTTGTCGCCCTTCAGTTTGGCTACGGCGTTCCGGTCAGAGCACAAATCCCAATCTGCTAAACTACCTCGCTCTATCACGCCTACCTCACTACGGTTCCGGTCAGAGCACAAATCCCAATCTGCTAAACTTGCCACCCCCAATGGTTGAACCAACCGAAGGTTCCGGTCAGAGCACAAATCCCAATCTGCTAAACTCGCATTCAAGCTAAGGTGAATATGCCGACTGTTCCGGTCAGAGCACAAATCCCAATCTGCTAAACTGCATGAGGGCAATTCGAGCGCTTAGAGCACGTTCCGGTCAGAGCACAAATCCCAATCTGCTAAACTTATGAAAACTTGCAGGGTGTTTGGTTCGCTGTTCCGGTCAGAGCACAAATCCCAATCTGCTAAACTTGGAAGGCTTTTTAGTCATGAATTTTTTCTGTTCCGGTCAGAGCACAAATCCCAATCTGCTAAACTGAAGAAAAAAGAATTCTGGAAACACTACATGTTCCGGTCAGAGCACAAATCCCAATCTGCTAAACTTTACCCTTGTTTGATGAATACGCAGTAACCGTTCCGGTCAGAGCACAAATCCCAATCTGCTAAACTGAGCAGCGACTACACCAGAATAGGTGGCTTGTTCCGGTCAGAGCACAAATCCCAATCTGCTAAACTATTCGCGGTCTTCAACGTTAGCGCGATAGCGTTCCGGTCAGAGCACAAATCCCAATCTGCTAAACTGTAGTGGCTCACACGTCGGATGGTCGAATCGTTCCGGTCAGAGCACAAATCCCAATCTGCTAAACTTAGCAAAAAAAACAAACCTAGTTCCATTTAGTTCCGGTCAGAGCACAAATCCCAATCTGCTAAACTGAGCACTGCCCGTTACACGATGGGACGGGTGTTCCGGTCAGAGCACAAATCCCAATCTGCTAAACTCTGCGTCCTTTGATTTGTCGCCTGAGATTTGTTCCGGTCAGAGCACAAATCCCAATCTGCTAAACTTAAAAATTTAGTTTACTATGCTTCTGCACTGTTCCGGTCAGAGCACAAATCCCAATCTGCTAAACTCCCCCAGCCCATGCGGGCTAGTGCCAAAATGTTCCGGTCAGAGCACAAATCCCAATCTGCTAAACTATCAAGCACAAGCAATCCATGCTCATCTTCGTTCCGGTCAGAGCACAAATCCCAATCTGCTAAACTGAGCATTCTTTAATATTGAATCTTTTCTACGTTCCGGTCAGAGCACAAATCCCAATCTGCTAAACTCTGTTCGGGCGTATTCCATTTCGCGGTATCGTTCCGGTCAGAGCACAAATCCCAATCTGCTAAACTATGCGTGCCAGCGGTATAAAACGCAACAGCGTTCCGGTCAGAGCACAAATCCCAATCTGCTAAACTTTACCCTTGTTTGATGAATACGCAGTAACCGTTCCGGTCAGAGCACAAATCCCAATCTGCTAAACTTGCTGATGCAGGCGGGTGGAACGTGGGTGGGTTCCGGTCAGAGCACAAATCCCAATCTGCTAAACTTCACAATAAAACTCCCTCCTCAATGTTGTTGTTCCGGTCAGAGCACAAATCCCAATCTGCTAAACTGCGACCGCGCTGACAGCAAACAACAGTTGGAGTTCCGGTCAGAGCACAAATCCCAATCTGCTAAACTGTACGTTTACTCCTGCCATGATTCACTCCTGTTCCGGTCAGAGCACAAATCCCAATCTGCTAAACTCTAACTGACGTGCTGGAATATATGCCAGCAGTTCCGGTCAGAGCACAAATCCCAATCTGCTAAACTGTGTCTTTGCCTCGTCTGTGAATGCAATCTGTTCCGGTCAGAGCACAAATCCCAATCTGCTAAACTGCATACGACAACCTGCCGGATGCGATCAAGGTTCCGGTCAGAGCACAAATCCCAATCTGCTAAACTGTCGGTTGCGCGCAAATCTTTGAGGCTATCGTTCCGGTCAGAGCACAAATCCCAATCTGCTAAACTGCTGGCTAGGTGCTTGCATTTGGCGCATTTGTTCCGGTCAGAGCACAAATCCCAATCTGCTAAACTCGTCATCGCTGACGCACTTGATGGGCCGGTGTTCCGGTCAGAGCACAAATCCCAATCTGCTAAACTATATTGATGATTTTTATCTGCCGTGTTAACGTTCCGGTCAGAGCACAAATCCCAATCTGCTAAACTAATGGGTATCTGAACAGCCGATGTCGTATTGTTCCGGTCAGAGCACAAATCCCAATCTGCTAAACTCCTCGCACCAACCTAAACCAACCTTAGCCTGTTCCGGTCAGAGCACAAATCCCAATCTGCTAAACTGCCACGTACAAACTCGATACCGATGGAGAAGTTCCGGTCAGAGCACAAATCCCAATCTGCTAAACTAAATCAAACCTAACAAGCGACTACGCATTAGGTTCCGGTCAGAGCACAAATCCCAATCTGCTAAACTCACAGTCTGAATATGCTCCATTAAACTACTGTTCCGGTCAGAGCACAAATCCCAATCTGCTAAACTTTAAAAACCAAAGCTATGATGCACGGCGTTGTTCCGGTCAGAGCACAAATCCCAATCTGCTAAACTAAAAAATACTGGTAACGCCAGCACGTCTTGGTTCCGGTCAGAGCACAAATCCCAATCTGCTAAACTGCATAGAGGCCGTGGTAAATATTCAGAAGAGTTCCGGTCAGAGCACAAATCCCAATCTGCTAAACTTTTCTGGGGATAAGGCTGGGGATGAAACACGTTCCGGTCAGAGCACAAATCCCAATCTGCTAAACTCGCCGCTTTTTGTATGAGATTTGTACAGTTGTTCCGGTCAGAGCACAAATCCCAATCTGCTAAACTCGGCCTTCGGTTCTTCCGGCAGCTACACCCGTTCCGGTCAGAGCACAAATCCCAATCTGCTAAACTTCGGCGAAGAACGCACCATGGCAACTTACTGTTCCGGTCAGAGCACAAATCCCAATCTGCTAAACTCCCTTTTTCCAGCTCACGCATCGAGAGTGGGTTCCGGTCAGAGCACAAATCCCAATCTGCTAAACTCTGAATGCATAAAACAAAAGCCGCAGTCGTGTTCCGGTCAGAGCACAAATCCCAATCTGCTAAACTTCACCTTGAATAGCTTCAAAGCGGAACCGTGTTCCGGTCAGAGCACAAATCCCAATCTGCTAAACTGTGACTGTATTTGTCAACGGCGGGAATCTTGTTCCGGTCAGAGCACAAATCCCAATCTGCTAAACTATGCCATACGGAATGGATATGCTTTAACACGTTCCGGTCAGAGCACAAATCCCAATCTGCTAAACTATTAGTTACTGATGGTGTATCTGATTGCATGTTCCGGTCAGAGCACAAATCCCAATCTGCTAAACTCGCAGCATGGCAACCACCTGATTTACTAGGTGGTTGTTGTGTTTTTGGCGGGTGGGAAATAGTGGTTTCATCAGAAAAGATCGAACTGGTCGGGAGATTTTTTGCTTGGTTGTTTGGCTTTTCCGCGAAAGGTGATGATGCGTTCGTACTGTTTGTCGGTGAACTGCAAGATATTCACTTTACCTCCGGCAGGCAAGCTTTTTTCTACTTGTGTGCAGTAGGTGTCAACTTGCCCTTGGCTGGTGCAAAAACGCATGTAAACGGAAAACTGAGACATCTCAAACCCCATATCCAGCAAGGCATTGCGAAATTCTGTCGCCGCTTTGCGCTCCGCTTTTTCGACAACCGGTAAATCAAACATGACCACGATCCACATCAGTCTGTATCCCGAAAGCATATTGGGTTAGTCGTCTTGCAATGAGGCCGCAAGACTAATGGGTAGTCCTGGTAAGGGCAGGTCGAGCTTGTCTTTTTCACCCATGAAGACCTGAGCCAAGGAGGTTGCAAGCTTTTGCGTGCAGACCATGACAGGGGTGGCTCCAGCACTGGTCTGCATGTCGTCATAGAGTGTGCGTACCAGAGCGCGCTTGGTTTCTGGCGTAACATTTGTTTCGCCCTGTTTATTCAGTTGCCACACCTTCAGGTCGATCACCGGACGAAAGGGTTCCATCAGGTCGTCCACTAGTCGCATGGCATTGCCTTCATTGCTGTGATGCAGGCCGATAGTGGGGTGTAGTCCAGCCGCCACCACTGAGCGGGCAGTGGTGGCGCGTAACACGGTGTAGCCGTAATTGAGCAGGGCATTCAATCCGTCCCCATTCTGTTCGCGTCGGAATGTTTCGCCGAATAGCAGTCCCCAATATCGTCGGGCGCCTTGTGCTTCAAAATTATCAGGGTCACCCGAACGCACTTTCCGTACCAAGGCTTGCAGTGGCACGTGGGGAGAGCCTGCTGCCTCCAGTGCTGCTGCTTGTTGTTGCAACTTTGATTTCACTATGTCCGCCCACAAGCGCTTGCTGAGTGGCTGGGTGGAGGCAATCTGTGCGTCGTATCGTTTGGCTTGTTGGTAGTTACCTTCAATGGGTAGCACCATGCCTACAGCATTATGGTTGGCGGCACACAGTACGAAGGGAGCACATCGTTCTGCCAGTGCCACCAGCAGGTTGTTGGTGTAGCTCAAGCCATGCGCATTGGCGATGACGGCGGCGATGTCGTCGAGTGGCACTTGCCCCAACTCTTTGCGCTCGCCTTCAGTGTCTTGTACCACCAGAAAGCCGCGCGAGAGAAACAGATGCCTTTTGTCATCTGCCACTTCGACGATGCGGCCAATCATCTTTTTTACTCCTTAAAGCCGGGGTCGCGCAGTTCGCCGATGGGCGAGACCGTGACGCGGCGAGCTTTCAGCTCACGCAGACTGTTTGCAGAAACTGCTTTCTGAAAGAATTCATCATTCAGAGCACCTTCATCATGCTCCTTTCCTTCTGCAGCCAATTTTTGAGCAGCCAATTTTGCGTTGTACCGGCCAGGAATATTGGTTTCATTTACTCTGATGAAAGTGATAGAGCCACTACTATTAATTTTCAGAACCTGAAGGGTCTCAATTACACCGTCAATTTCTGCACGGATCGTGTCGTCAATGCTGAGGCGCATTACAAGAGGCTTTCCCGTTATGCTTCGAGTCGGTGATCGCAAAGCAGTAAAGGCCTGATTTTCGGTGCATCCACGATGCTGTTTTTTGAACTCTCGCACAAATTCGTAGGCTTTGTATGTGGGGATTACTTCACCTTCCCAAGTGTCTTCAGTCCGCACGATTTCGACGCAGTAGTTGCTGTTGGATAGCAACCCTTTATAGGGTTTAGATTGCCCATCTTTATCCCTATGTCGCTGTTCGCTGGAACTGCCCTGGCGGGCATTGAAAGGAATAACTGTACGCAACTTGGCGGCGATCTTGCTGAAGCCATCTGCGTTGTAAATCGTTTGATCAAACATTTCAGCCTGATAGTCATGGTCTGGCTTGTGGCTGACCCAGATATTTTCAATAGCTCTTTGCACATGCTCACGATAGCTATCCCACGGCAGCGGCATATTGTCTACCAAGCGATTGAGTTGCTGATCCCGTGCACTGGCACTGGCCTTAGCGAAGCGTTGCAGTAAGCCTTGGTCGGTTACGCCAATCACGCAAGCATCGACGGCGTGATGTCGATGGTCGTTGCGATTTTTCTCACCATGCAGTCCTAGCACATCATTCAGGCCGAACTTGCCGCGTAGCATGGCGGTCATCTGGCCTGGGATGGTTCGGGTAGCTTGAGGGCAGATCAAAATTAAATATTCGCTGGCTATACGGCTCAGGTGTCGGGTGTCGTTGAGCGATCTAGCTAGGAAGGTGTCAGCTCTGCCTTTCCATTTTTCCATGGCATCATCGCCGAACCTGTAGCGTTTTTGTTCCGGCCAGTTTTTCACTCGCGCAAGGATGTCCTCATATTTCCAGTCGTTCAGCCGAAGAAAATCATCCTTTGCATCTGTGGGTGGACGCTCCTTTTTTATCCGGTTGGCCTCTCGCAAACAAAGAACCTTATTTGCCATTCCGTCATCTAGGGTGATTGAGTGAGGCAGAATGTGGTCAATTTCCACGGCAGCAGTGAGTATTTTTTCTATGCCCAATGTTTCCCCGCTATATGGGCAAGTAACTACACTGCCATTGAGTTCCATCGCCTCTTTCCATAGGCGCATTTTTTCCATGTCATAGTCGCCTGGGTTGCGGCCGAGAATTTTGAAAGCTGTGGCACGAAGCTCCTTGTTTAACTCTTGGTTGATGGCCTGTCTTACATTCACACAGCCAGCGCAAGAGCAGTAGCGGCGCATGGTTTCTTTGTTGATTTTGCCAACCCTGAATTCTTTTTTGCGGTGGTCTGCGGGGCGCTTCAACTCGCTGGCCACCTCGACAATGACTTCGCTGGGATGCCCGTAACGCTCAATGAGTGCATTGACCACCAGACGAACCTGATTCAAGCCGATATGTACTGTGGGGTTGGCGATCTTGCCGTAGCGTTTTTCTGGTACATCTTCTGGCTTGCCACTACCAAAGCCGACGTGACGCTCTAGAAACTCGCCGTAGTAGGGGAGTTCATGGAAAGCATGCAGTTTTTCGATTACTCCCGTTTGCTTATTGATGCGTTCAATCCCTGTATCGAATGTTCGTCCAGGGATAATCGGGCATCCTCCAATTTGACTGTGGTGCTCGAAACCGGCGGCCAGAACCGCTTTGTCGAAGGTGACAACATCGCGCTTCAATTCTGGCAGGATACGCGCCAAGGCTTTTTCGCAGAGGCTACCGTAGCCTTCAGGCAGGCCAGTATTGGCAATCGCTTCTGCACACTGTTCATCCACGCTCGTTTCATCTTGAAGCCAGCGTATCAGCGTGGCTTCATTCTCTTCCTTTACCAATTGCATCACGATGGCATCTTGCTGCGCTTCGTCAAACTTGAACCAAGTAGCACCAAAGAGATCGGCATTGCTCAAGATTGCGCTCGTGGTGTTGCCTTTGAATTCCTGACGTTTTGGATCTTCAAAGTTGAATTGCGCAGCACCTCCCACACCCAGCAATTTTTTGATTTGTGTGAAAGTTAGCTTGCTCTTGGTTTCTAGGGCTGCAATCAAATCATCCCGCTGCTGCAGGGTCAGCGGCTCTTCTTTCAGTCCTTCGCGCAAAATGCGCAGATTGTTTACTTCCTGATACATGCGAAAACGCTGCGTGCTGGGCAAGGCAAGCGGGGCGCGCTCCTCTTCGGTAATGAAGGTGCAACGCCCCGCTTTGACCGGCTTGAGCGGTCGTTGGAACAACAGCACATTTTTTAGGGGCGCGCGCGCTTTTTCGTTGAACAAAACGGGGTTGAGTTCGCTTTGTTTTTTCCATAGCTCATCGAATTCGTGTTCGATCATGGAGCGATCAATGTAAAGGTCGTAATACTTATTGATCTTCGTCTTGCCATCGTCCTTGAGTACCTTGTCTTGGCGATAGCGGGCTCGTACGGTGCGCTCTTGGGGTGGCCTTGATGTGTCTGTCAGGCGCTTGTTGAGCAATTCTCCGACGGTGCGGCAGTTCTCAGTTTCGAGGGTTTCGCATAGTTTCTTGATTGCGATTTTCAGTGCGCCGCTGTCGTTGTCTTTCTTGTCTGTCTTGCGATTGCTCTTGAAGCCACGCCGCTGATTAATATGAAACAGTGCGCGACCAAACTCGGCGGGCGTGAGCGCTTCATTTAGTCCCTTGGCGCGTAACGTGTAGGGGTTCAGCGTTTCGAGTGCCTTGCGTTGCATTTCATCGGATGGGAAGAAGCCATGCTCGATGAGAGTGCGCATCATGCTTTCCTTGCGCATCAACAGGCGATCACGGCGACGGCGCATGGCACGCTTTTCCCGTCTAACGGCTGCCAATGATGCTCCGATTTGCCCTTTTCCTGCGGGCTCGCGCCCATCGGAGAAGATGCGGACGCCAGCCTTGATGACGGCGCACGGTGCATTGTTGGCGTTGAGCCGAATCATTGCCCAACCAAGCGAGGTTGAGCCTAGGTCTAGAGCAAGCCGGTAGCGCATTTTTTGGAACATGGTGATCTTTCCTTGAGGTGATTTGCGGTTTTTTATTGACTGGATTCGATTCGCCGACTACGATGCGCCCCACCAGTAGATTGGGATTTGTGCTCTGAACGCTAACAAGCATTTCGATGCACCAAATGAAGGGGCCGCTATATGCGGCTCTTTTTCTTTTCGGTCGCAAACTGAGCCTGCTGCGTTGTGGTGACGCAACACTTTCTCAGTGAATGAGATTGGATTTGTCAATGTGACCGAGTATTCCGTCGACCTTGCTACGGATTTCACGCTGACGAAGTGAATGGAGGCTTGCACTGCTATTCCCTTAATAACAAACCCGCTGTGTGCGGGATTACCCCCACCCCAACCCTCCCCCGGTGGGAGAGGGAGTTGAAGCAGAGGGATTTTGCGCCAGCCTCCTATGCTGATTTTCGCCGTGTCTATCCCGTGCATTGCGGGATGGTATGTTGCGGCGGTTGCGCAAGCGGGATGAACTCTAGGGGAGGAGGGCGGTTGGTGTCAATAACGGGACTGAGTGTTGCTGTCGTTAGCTTCCAGCGTTTCCGCTCCATCCATTAATTGTGACACGGCTGCGTTATCCAACCCGGAGATGTGGCCCAGCCTGCAGTTTTGTCTATTCACCCGCACGGCGCGATCATCAAAGGGGTTGTCGGTTTCGCGTGTTAGTTGAATTGCTGGCAGAGGCGTTGGCAAAGTCTGCTTGCTGCGCGGTGTCGATCAGGCGGATTTGCGGCTGACTGCGAGGTGATGATTTTCACCTTACGTCCAACACTCGCATAAATCCGGCCTTGCCGTATTCCACCAAGCGTTCGTCCGCCGTTGCCAGCACTGCGTCGCGTGCTCTGGCGGTTGCCGCAAGGATGCGATCCGCCGGGTCACCGTGTATTTCACCCGGCAGGCGGGAGCTGGCGGCGGCGATTTCCGGTTCCAGACCGATCAGTCGCAGGCCGGGCAAAGCCAGCGCGGTTGTCGTCCATTTTTCGCAGGGCATGCCGAGAACGATGCGCCCCTTGGCTTCCAGCATGCCGATTTCCCATACCGAAATGGCTGAAACAGCAAGTGTGCCGCCATGCGTGGCTGCCACGATTTTTTTGCGTACCGGGGCGCTGAGGCGTTCGGCATCGCCCAAGGCAAACCAGAGCCAGACGTGGGTGTCCAGCAACAGGAACTGGGCTGCGGATGTCATGCGCAGCTTTCCGCTTCCCATTCCACATCGACTGGAGCAACGATGTCTCCGCGCACGACTGCGGTGTTTGCCATGTAGCCGAATAGCGGCGTGTCCGGCTTCGACATTACCGGCACCATCATGGCGACGGGTTTGCCGTGTTTGGTGATGACCAGCGGCTCGCGGGTGCTCGCTACGTTGTCCATCAATTTGAGGCACTTGGCTTTGAATTCTCCGGCTGAAATTTCCATTGCATTCTCCATGGTTATAAAATTATGGTCATATGATACGCCATTTTGTGGGCCAGACTAGCGGCAGATAGCGGTTCGCTGATGTCGGCTTTGCGAGCCGTGGCATGCGCCCTGCGAGAGGTTTCTGGCAAACGCTAAGCAGGCTTTCGCCGTGGTGGTATTGAAACCCGGCGAGCGGGGAAATTTGCAGGGTTTTCCAATTGCGGGATGGTATGTTGCGGCGGTTGCGCAAGCGGGATGAACTCTAGGGGAGGAGGGCGGTTGGTGTCAATAACGGGGCTGTGTGTTGCTGTCGTTATTGCGCTGGCGGGTAACGGCCTTCATTCAGAACTGGTGTGTGCAGGTGTGGTTTGGGGCGGTGTGCGCACCAATAGCAGCAGCGGCAGTATCAGCACGAAATTGGCGGTGGCGAACCAGAAGGCGTCGATGTAGGCCAGCCCCTGTGCCTGGCGCATCACAGCCTTGGCGGCGATGGCGATGCCAAGCGGGTCTTGCGCGCCCAAGTGCAGCGGAGCGAGGTAGTCGCGCAGCGCCTCGCTGTAGGGCGTGATGTTGCCGCGCAGCAGGCTCCAGCTCTGTTGCGCGCTGCGCGAGAAATAGGTGGCGACGATGGCGATGCCGAACGATGAACCCACGGCGCGGATCAGGCTGTAGATGCCCGCTGCCTCGGCGGAGGTCTCCTTGGGCAGGGTGGTGAAGGCCAGGGTGGAGATGGGCACGAAGATGAGTCCCAGCCCCATGCCTTGCAGCATCGTCGGCAGGATGAGTTCGTGCGCGGAGATGTCGCCGCTGAAATTCGTCATCAGGTAATTGCCCAGCACGCTGGCGCAGATGCCCGCGAAGATGAAGTTGCGCGGCGGCATCTTGCCGCTGAGCTTGCCGACCATCATCATGATCAGGAATGAGGCCAGCCCGCGCGGCGCCATGTACAACCCGGCCTCGAAAGTGGGGTAACCGAGATAGTTCTGCAAGTACAGGGATTGCAGCAGCATGCCGCCGAAGAAGCCGATGCTGGTGGCGGTGATGATCAGGGTGGAGACCAGAAAATTGCGGTCGCGGAAGATGCGCAGGTCGAACAGCGGGTGGTGTTTGCCGGTGAGCGTGTAGACGAGGAAGAACAGGAAGGAGGCTGCCGAGACGATGGCCGCGACGACGATGGTCTGCGAGCTGAACCAGTCGTCCTCGTTGCCCCGGTCCAGCACCAGTTGCAGCGCGCCTATGCCGAGCGCCAGCGAGGCGAAGCCCAGCCAGTCCATGCGCCGCTCTTTGGACGGCGTATTGGGCACGTGGCGCATGGCTAGGATGAAGGAAAGAATGCCGACCGGCAGGTTGATGTAAAACGTCCAGCGCCAGCTGACGGTTTCGGTGAGCCAGCCGCCCAGGGTCGGGCCCATGATGGGTGCGACCATCACGCCCATGGCCCAGATCGCCATCGCCTTGCCGCGCTGCTCGCCAGGGAAGATTTGCAGCATGATGGATTGCGACAGCGGCACCAGCGCCGCGCCGAACACGCCTTGCAAAAAACGGAACAGCACCATCTGGAACAGCGAGGCGGCCATGCCGCACAGCGCCGAGGTGATGACGAATCCGGCGATGCTGATCAGCAGGAAACGTTTTTGCCCGATGCGGTCGGTGATGAAGCCGGTGAGCGGCATGATGATGGCCGAGGCGATCAGGTAGGAGGTGAGCACCCAACTGATGTTGTCCGGCGTGGCGTCGAGTTGCCCCGCCATATTGGGCAGCGCCACGTTGATGATGGTCGTGTCCAGCACCTGCATGATGGTGGCGGCCATCACGGCGGCGGCGGTGAGGATGCGGTTGGTGTTCATGAATAGTGAGGTTTTAATTTAGCCACGGATGAACACGGATAATCGATTTGGAAATGCTGCCCACTTCCCCCTTTGTAAAGGGGGATTGAGGGGGATTTTTGCAC
>CAZXDK010000053.1:0-19011 GCA_964639585.1 uncultured Gallionellaceae bacterium
ACGACTTCGCCGGCTCGGTGGTGGTGCATGCGGTGGGCGGCTGGATCGGCCTCGCCGCAGTGCTGCTGCTTGGTGCGCGGCGCGGGCGTTACAACAAGGAAGGGCGCATCTCCGCCCATCCGCCGTCCAGTATTCCATTCCTGGCGCTGGGTGCATGGATACTGACCGTGGGCTGGTTCGGCTTCAATGTTATGTCCGCGCAGGAAATCGGCAAGATCAGCGGCTTGGTTGCGGTCAATTCCCTGATGGCGATGGTCGGCGGCACGTTGGCCGCCTTGTGGCTAGGCAAGAATGACCCTGGTTTTGTGCATAACGGCCCCTTGGCCGGACTGGTTGCGGTGTGCGCTGGCTCGGATCTGATGCACCCGCTGGGTGCGCTGATTGTCGGCGTCGTCGCGGGGGGGCTGTTCGTGTGGATGTTTACCCTCACGCAGAACCGCTGGAAGATAGACGACGTGCTGGGCGTATGGCCGCTGCACGGACTGTGCGGCGCATGGGGCGGTATTGCCGCCGGCATCTTCGGCGCCCAAGCATTGGGCGGCATCGGCGGCATCAGCTTTATGTCGCAACTCATCGGCACCTTGCTCGGCATAGCCATCGCACTGGCCGGGGGCTTTATAGTCTACGGCGCGCTGAAAAAGACGATAGGCATACGACTTGATGCCGAGGAAGAGTTTAATGGCGCTGATCTGAGTATACACAAGATCACGGCGACGCCGGAGCGCGAGTCGGGCTGGTAACGTAGTGCTGCAAAATTGAACAAAATACATATACGGTCATCGCGTTGACATAGTGATTCACGCCATGCAGGCGAGTGTTTTTAATTTCATTCTCTAGCAGCTGGCGCAATTGTCGCCACCCTTCCTGTAAGTCGGGCTTCCTTTCCTATTTGGGAGTAAAAGGGGGGAGCCACATTGAGCTAACAGGGCTACATAGTTGCGGTTGAGTTGGGGGGGCGTTTCGGTTACAATGCGCGCCCTGTTTGTTTGGCAAGTTGTCAAGCGAGCAAATTCTACCATCCGTTCATGTTGGGGTGCCCGCAAGGGTCAAGCTGGCGGGTGGCTGATTTTAACCCTTACACTGTGGAGTAATTATGGCTGTAACCATGCGTCAAATGTTGGAGGCGGGCGTCCATTTCGGACACCAGACCCGTTTTTGGAATCCCAAGATGGCTCCGTTCATCTTCGGTCATCGCAACAAGATTCACATTATCAATCTGGAAAAAACCAGCGTGATGTTCAACGATGCGTTGAAGCACGTAAGCAAGCTTGCCGCCAAGAAGGGCACGATCCTGTTCGTGGCTACCAAGCGTCAGGCGCGCGAGATCATTCGCGAAGAAGCGGTTCGCGCCGGTTCTCCGTATGTAGACTACCGCTGGCTGGGCGGTATGCTGACCAATTTCAAAACAGTGCAGCAATCCATCAAGCGTTTGCGTGAATTGGAAACAATGGTGGCAGATGGCAGTATCGAGAAAGTCACCAAAAAAGAAGGCCTGATGTTGCGCCGCGAACTGGAAAAGCTGGAGCGCAGCTTGGGCGGAATCAAGGATATGCAAGGTTTGCCATCCGCGATTTTCGTAATCGACGTGGGCTACCAAAAGGGTACTGTGACTGAAGCGCAGAAGCTGGGCATCCCGGTGATCGGCGTGGTCGATACCAACCACAGTCCCGCAGGCGTGGATTTCGTAATCCCAGGTAACGACGACTCCAGCCAAGCGATTCGCTTGTACGCACGCGGCGTGGCCGATGCGATTCTGGAAGGTCGTGCCAACGCGCTGACCGAGTTGACCGAGCAAGTCGAGGCGAGTGCGGCGTAAGCAGCCTCTCCTGGACGAAGGGGCGCAAGCCCCTTTTTTTATAAATGTAATTTGTTAGGAGTGCAATATGGCGGCAATTACCGCAGGAATGGTTATGGAGCTGCGCCAGGCAACTGGTCTCGGCATGATGGAATGCAAAAAGGCGCTGACTGAAACTGACGGCGACTTCAAGGCGGCGGAAGAGCTGCTGCGTATCAAGAGCGGCGCGAAGGCCAGCAAGGCTGCATCGCGCGTGACCGCTGAAGGTGTGGTTGGCGCGTTCATCACTGCCGACGGCAAAGCCGGTGCGGTGGCAGAAGTAAACTGCGAAACCGACTTCGTGGCCAAGAACGACGACTTCGTGGCATTCGCCAAGAACGTTGCCGAAATCGTTGCCAAGTCCAATCCGGCTGACGTCGATGCGTTGCTGGCATTGCCGATGGCCGGTTCCACCGTTGAAGAAACCCGCAAGGCGCTGGTGATGAAGCTGGGCGAAAACGTGACGATCCGTCGTTTCGCGCGTTATGACGCCGGTAACGGCAAGCTGGCCAGCTACCTGCACGGCAGCCGCATCGGCGTGCTGTTGAGCTACACCGGCGGAGACGACGCGATGGGCCGCGATCTGGCGATGCACATCGCTGCGAGCAAGCCGAAGTCGGTTGACGCTACCGGCGTGAACGCGGAAGAAATCGAAACCGAACGCCGCATCGCGATCGAGAAGGCCAAGGAAGCCGGCAAGCCGGAAGCCATGCTGGAAAAGATCGCCGAAGGTAGCGTGCAGAAGTTCCTCAAGGATGTGACCCTGCTGGGTCAAGTATTCGTCAAGGCGGAAGACGGCAAGCAAACTGTGGAACAATTGCTGAAGAGCAAGGGCGCGACCGTGGTCGGCTTCCAAATGTTCGTGGTCGGCGAGGGCATCGAGAAGGTTAAAGAAGATTACGCAGCCGAGGTTGCCGCCACTATTGCCGCTATCAAGAAAGACTAAGCCTATGTCCAATGCCCCCGCCTACAAACGCATTCTGCTCAAACTTTCCGGCGAAGCCCTGATGGGCGATGACAGCTACGGTATCAACAGCGCTGTTGTCAAACGCATCGTGGCGGAGATCAAAGAAGTGACCGAGCTGGGTGTCGAGGTGGCGCTGGTGATTGGCGGCGGCAATATCTTCCGTGGTGTGGCTCCGGCCGCAGCGGGGATGGATAGGGCGACCGCCGATTACATGGGCATGCTGGCCACGGTGATGAATTCGATGGCGCTGCAAGATGCGATGAGGCGTGCCGGGCTGCAATGCCGGGTGCAGTCCGCATTAAGCCTGGAACAGGTGGCCGAGCCGTTCATACGCGGCAAGGCGCTGCGCTATCTGGAAGATGGAAAAGTAGTGATTTTTGCAGCCGGTATCGGGAGCCCGTTCTTTACGACCGATACCGCCGCCGCATTGCGCGGCGTGGAAATGGATGCCGAAGTCGTCATCAAGGCGACCAAGGTGGACGGCGTGTACACCGCCGATCCGAAGAAAGACCCGACCGCGACCCGCTATCAAAAAGTGAGTTTTGATGAGGCGATCAGCAAGGATTTGAAAGTGATGGATGCGACTGCGCTGACTTTGTGTCGCGATCAGAAGTTGCCCATCATTGTGTTCAGTATCTTCAAGGCTGGCGCATTGAAGCGCGTGGTGATGGGGCAGGACGAAGGTACATTGGTGCATTGCGATTGATGAGGAATTAGAGATGATTGCTGATATCAAGAAAAACGTAGAACAAAAAATGAGCAAATCGCTGGAGGCGCTCAAGGCGGACTTCGGCAAAGTGCGCACTGGGCGCGCGCATACTGGCATACTGGATCATGTGATGGTGGACTACTACGGCAGTCCGACAGCGGTGAATCAAGTGGCGAACGTCACGCTGACCGATGCGCGCACCATCGGCGTGCAGCCGTATGAAAAAAATATGATCGGCCCCATCGAAAAGGCGATACGCGATTCCGATCTCGGTTTGAATCCCTCGACCAATGGCGAAATCATCCGTGTGCCGATGCCGATGCTGACCGAGGAACGTCGCCGCGATTTGATCAAGGTGGTGCGTAACGAGGCGGAAAATGCCAAAGTGGCGGTGCGCAACATCCGCCGCGATGCCAACGAGCACCTTAAGAAATTGCTTAAAGACAAAGAAGTCGGCGAAGACGAAGAACGCCGCGCGCAAGATGAGGTACAGAAATACACTGACCGCTTCGTTGCCGAAATAGACAAGGCGCTGCAAGCCAAAGAAGCGGATTTGTTGGCAGTCTGATTAGGCGCTAGGATTCAGGATTGAGGATTGAGAGTAAAAACCTTCGCGGCTCCCCTCAATCCTAACTCCTCAGTCCTCAATCCTAACTCTAGGGATTTGTAATGGCGCTATTCAAAAGTTCCACCCGTACCATCCCGACATCCTCCGAGATTCCTTGTCATATCGCCGTGATTATGGATGGAAATGGGCGCTGGGCCAAGCAACGCTTGCTTCCGCGTGTCGCCGGTCACCAGCGCGGTGTTGAAACGGTGCGCGAAATGGTCAAAGCGTGCCGTCAACTGGGCGTGGAATATTTGACCTTATTCGCTTTTAGCAGCGAAAACTGGCGGCGCCCAGCCGACGAAGTTTCTTTCCTGATGCAACTATTCGTGAAGATGTTGGAGCGCGAGGTCAGCAAACTGCACGAAAATCAGGTGCGCCTGAAAATCATCGGTGACCGCAGTCGCTTTGACGGACAGCTCAGACAATATATTGCGGACGCGGAGCAATTGACCGCCAATAATCATGGTTTGACGTTAACCATCGCCGCCAACTATGGCGGACGCTGGGACATTATGCAGGCTGTGCAAGGTTTGTGGCAGGCGCATCCTGAAATGTCAGGCTTATTCAACGAAGAAGATTTGGAGCCTTATCTGTCCATGCATTATGCACCGGAACCGGATTTGTTTATTCGCACCGGAGGTGAGGAGCGTATCAGCAATTTTCTGCTCTGGCAGTTGGCTTACACCGAACTATATTTTACCGACACGCTCTGGCCGGCCTTTGACCGAGCCGCATTGGATGCGGCAATCGAGTCTTACCAAAAACGCGAACGGCGCTTCGGTCGCACCAGCGATCAACTTTACGAGAATAAAACAGATGCTTAAGCAACGCATCATCACCGCAATTATTTTATTCGCTTTGCTGCTTGCCGCCGTGTTTGCGCTGCCTGAATTGGGCTGGGCAACGGTGGTGGCGCTTGTTATCTGGCAAGGGGCTGTGGAATGGGCAAGGCTGTCCGGGGTAGTGGGCCGGACGGCAACGCTGTATTGCATTTCCGTATTGCTATTGCTGCTGGGAATGTTGTGGCTCGATAGCAGCGTGTCTGCCGGACGGCTGCTGACATTGCATCTGGTTTGGTATTTTCTGGCGGTGGTGTTGTGGGTGCTGGTCGTGCCCGCTTGGCTGATCGCCAATTGGCAACCAAAAAATCCCTGGCTGATGGGATTTGTGGGCGGGGTGTTGCTGCTCCCGACCGGGTTGGCAATGATCGATTTGCGCAATGAAAGCCCGTGGATGTTGTTGGGCGCCATGTCGGTTGTGTGGGTGGCGGATACAGCAGCCTATTTTTCCGGCAGAAAATTCGGCAAAAATAAATTGGCTCCGGCGATCAGCCCGGGAAAAACCTGGGAAGGGGTGTATGGCGCTTTGTTCGTGGTGACTTTATATGTTTTGCTGGTAGGGTGGGGCAGTGGCTTATTCAAGAATTATCCGGTCTTTCCGGGAATTATCTTGGCGTCCTGGTGGTGGGTGGGATTATCAGTGATCGGCGATTTGTTCGAGTCGGCAATCAAGCGCCAAGCCGGAGTTAAAGACAGCGGGGCGCTGTTGCCCGGACACGGCGGTTTGCTGGACCGTATTGATGCACTGACTTCAACGTTGCCGTTTGCCGCACTTGCGCTGGTGTTCCATAAATTGGCGTGAACATGGACAAACTGCAATATCTCACTGTGTTGGGTTCAACTGGCAGCATCGGCAAGAGTACGCTGGATGTCGTTGCGCGCCATCCCGACAAATATCGGGTTTATGCGCTCACCGCGAATCGGCAGGACGAATTGCTGTTCGAGCAATGCCGCCGTTTTGCCCCCCGTGTTGCGGTGATGCTGGACGAACAAGCCGGTAAACGCCTGGCGCAGAAAATTACTGAAGCGTGTTTGCAGACCGAGGTGTTGTGCGGTATCAGCGCGCTCGAGCAAGTGTCGGCTGCGCCGGAGGTGGATGCCGTGATGGCTGCAATTGTCGGGGCGGCAGGACTGCGCCCCACCTTGGCTGCGGCGCGAGCGGGCAAGCGCATCCTGTTGGCAAACAAGGAAACGCTGGTGATGGCAGGGCGCATTTTCATGGATGCGGTAAAGTCAAGTGGCTCTCCTCTGTTGCCCATAGACAGCGAGCACAATGCCATCTTTCAGGCTTTGCCGGCGCAGTATTCAGGCGATATGAACGGTCGCGGGGTAAGCAAAATTTTACTTACCGCATCCGGCGGCCCCTTCCGAAATACGCCGCTGGCCGATTTGCAGCAGGTCACACCGGAGCAGGCGTGCAATCATCCGAATTGGAGCATGGGGCGAAAAATTTCGGTTGATTCCGCTACCATGATGAATAAAGGGCTGGAAGTTATCGAGGCGCACTGGCTGTTCAACGCTCCCGCTGAGGCAATTCAAGTCGTCGTGCATCCGCAAAGCGTGATCCATTCCATGGTGCAATACGTGGACGGTTCGGTGCTGGCGCAATTGGGCAACCCCGATATGCGCACACCTATCGCTTACGGTTTGGCTTATCCAGATCGCATCGACGCCGGTGTTGCGCCACTGGATTTATTCAAAATCGCACGACTCGATTTCATGGAGCCAGATTTTGAACGTTTCCCCTGCTTGGAATTGGCCTATCGCGCTTTGCACACCGGCGGCTCTGCCCCCGCATTAATGAATGCCGCCAATGAAGTTGCGGTAGCAGCGTTTCTCGACAAGCGTATTGCATTTTTGGACATCGCCCATTTGATCGCGGATGTGTTGGACAGGCTGCCGTCGCATGAGGTGAAGGTTCTGGAAGATGTCATGCAGGCCGATCAACAGGCGCGTGATGCCGCGCAGAAATGGGTCGCTAGACTATGACCTTGCTGGCTTTCGTCGTGGCGATTGTGGTGCTGGTGGTTTTCCACGAGTTGGGACACTATTGGGTGGCGCGGCTATGCAACGTAAAAGTGCTGCGTTTCTCGCTGGGATTCGGCAAGGCTATGTACGTTAAGAAATTTGCCGGTGGCGAAACGGAATGGGTCATCTCCCTCATCCCCTTGGGCGGCTATGTCAAAATGCTGGACGAGCGCGAAGGCGAGGTGCCGGCTGCTGAGTTGGCTCGGGCATTTAACCGTCAACCGGTGTTGCGGCGTATGGTTATTGTGCTAGCCGGGCCTGTCGCCAATCTGCTGCTGGCAATTATTTTGTACTGGGCTTTATTTATTCACGGCGTGCCGGGGATAAAACCGATTTTGGGGGCGGTGCCGCCATCAACGCCTGCGGCAGCGGCACAACTGCACACACAGGAATCCATCGTGAGCATCAATGGGCTGGCGACGCCAAGCTGGCAAGAGGTGCGCTGGGTATTGCTTGATCTGGTGTTGCAAAAACGCCCGGCGAATATCGAGTTGCGTAGCGTTGAAGGCGCTACGCTTTTCCGTGTGCTGGATATGGGCGCATTGACGGCGTCCGATCTGGATGGCGATTTTCTGGATAAACTCGGACTGAAACCCTACCAACCGCCGCTTTATCCCATTATAGGCAGCGTTATCGAAAATGGCGCGGCGCAACGGGCAGGGTTGCTGCCGCTGGACAAAATATTGCGTGTGAACGAACAGGCCATTCCTCACTGGGATGCTTTTGTGGATGCCGTGCGCAGCCATCCTGGTCGCGTGTTAAACGTCGAAGTGGATCGTGCCGGACAGATGTTAAAGCTGAATATCACGCCGGACACGGTGTATGACTCCGGCAAGAGCACGGGGCGAATCGGTGCGGCGCCGAAGATAGACCGTGCAGCTTTCGATGCGCTGCTGACTACAGTGCGTTACCCGCCATTGGCGGCGCTAGGCGAGGCAGTGCGCAAGACTTGGGAAACGTCGGCGGTAAGTTTGAAAATGATGTGGAAAATGGTGCTGGGCGAAGTGTCGCTAAAAAATTTGAGCGGCCCCATCACCATCGCCGACTATGCGGGGCAATCCGCGCAAATCGGTTTGGGCGCCTATATTGGATTTCTGGCGCTGATCAGCATTAGCCTTGGCGTGCTGAATTTGCTGCCCATCCCCTTATTGGATGGCGGCCATTTGCTGTATTATTCGGTCGAGTTGATCAAGGGCAGCCCGGTTTCTGAAAAACTGTGGGAAGCCGGACAGAATGTAGGGATAGCGCTGCTAGTTACCATGATGGCATTCGCGTTGTATAACGATATAAGTCGTCTGATTTTAGGTTGAATAACTAATGGATTTCAAGAAACTGGCGGGTCTTATCCCGCTGTTGTATGCCGCTACGGTATGGGCAACAGAACCTTTCGTCATCAAAGATATCCGTGTTGAAGGCATACAGCGCACCGAAGCGGGAACGGTGTTTAGTTATCTGCCGGTGAGAGTGGGCGACACGCTGGATGACGACAAGGCGGCAGCAGCGATGCACGCTTTATTTTCCACCGGCTTCTTCAAGGATGTCAGCCTGAAGGCAGATCAAAACGTGCTGATCGTGTCGGTGCGCGAGCGCCCGTCGATCGCCAGCGTCGAAATCAATGGTGTGAAAGATTTCCCCAAGGATCAATTACGCGACAATCTTAAACTGGTCGGCTTGGCGGAAGGGCGCATTTTCGATAAATCGGCCTTGGAAAAATCCGAGCAGGAGCTCAAGCGCCAATATGTCGCGCGCGGAAAATATGGCGTATCTGTCAAAACCACAGTGAAAGAGCTGGAACGCAATCGAGTGTCTGTGAGTTTCAATGTGGTCGAGGGAGAGGTTTCCAAAATCCGGCAAATCAATATCGTGGGAAACAGCGTTTACCGTGAAGAGGAATTGCTCGATATGATGAAGCTGAGCTCCCCCGATTGGATGAGTTGGATCAGTAAAAACGACCAGTATTCAAAACAGAAATTGTCTGCGGATATGGAAACGATCCGTACTTTCTATCTGGATTCCGGTTACATGGAGTTTTCCATTGATTCCACGCAGGTGTCCATTTCACCGGATAAAAAGGATATTTTTATCACGCTGAACATATCCGAAGGCCCCAAATACACGATCTCCTCCGTGCAAGTGGCAGGCTCACAGACTGTATTTTCCCATGATGAAATCCGCAAAATGATAGACGTGAAACCGGGTGATGTGTTCTCGCGCAAATCGATAACGGCAACTACGCAGAAAATTACGGAGCGCTTTGGCGACGCCGGATATGCTTTTGCAAACGTGAATGCGGCGCCTGAAATTGACAAACAGAAGCATCAGGTTGGATTTACCTTCATGGTTGACCCGTTTCAGCGGGTGTATATCCGGCGCATCAATATTTCAGGGAACACCAAAACTCGCGACGAGGTGATACGACGTGAATTCAGGCAGATGGAAAGCGGTTGGTTCGCGACCGAGAAAATAAAAAAATCCAAGCAACGCGTAGACAGACTGGGCTTCTTCAGCTCGGTGAATATTGAAACAGTCCCCGTGCAGGGCACGAAAGATCAAATGGACCTGAATGTATCGGTCGAGGAAAAATCTACCGGAAACCTTTCTGTGGGCGCCGGTATCAGCAGCAACGAAGGGCTGGTCCTGATGGCCGGCATTACGCAAAGCAATCTCTTCGGCACCGGAAACAGCTTGTCAACCCAAGTGAATACGAGCCAGATCAATCAAATTTATTCTGTTTCTTACACTAATCCGTATTACACGGATGACGGGGTGAGTCGCGGCTTCGATGTATACAAGCGCAGGACGAATGCAACGCAACTTGCGGTCAGTCAGTACACTTCCGCCAATATGGGCGGCGGAATACGTTTTGCCGTCCCGTTGGATGAAGATCAAATGATCCACTATGGGCTTGCCGTAGAGCAGACGACCATAGGTTTGACTGCATTGAGCCCCACTCGATTTTCAGATTACGTTAATACGTTTGGCGATACGACACAAAACTATATTGGTACGATAGGGTGGAGTCGCGATAACCGTGACAGCGCTATTTATACGACGGAAGGGGTGGTGCAGCGCGCGTTTACGGAGATCAGTATGCCCGCTTCCGATCAACGTTATTTGAAGTTAACCTATCAGCATCAGTGGTTTCATCCGGTTAACCGCGACATCACGTTTATGATGAACGGCGAGGCGGGCGCCGCGAGTGGATATGGCGGGCAGATATTGCCGTTCTTCAAGAATTTTTATGCCGGTGGCGTGGGATCTGTACGGGGATATGAGCCCAGTTCATTGGGCCCGCGCGACATTAACGGCTACTCATTGGGGGGAACCCGTCGCGTGGTCGGCAATGCCGAATTATTGTTTCCCATGCCCGGCTTTGATAAAGAAAAATCGGTGCGCTTAAGCGTGTTTGTGGATGGAGGCGGTGTGTTTGGCGATGAAACACAAGTTCCCGCATCACTGGGTTTGCGCTATTCTACGGGGGTGGCGTTAACCTGGTTTTCGCCAGTCGGCCCCCTCAAGCTGAGCTATGGCGTTCCGCTTTGGGTGCAGCCACAGGATAAATTGCAACGCTTCCAATTTACTTTGGGCACGATGTTTTAATGCGACTGTTTAATCGGCGTTGGGCAAAAGGAGGATGGATGAAAAAAATTGCGGGAATAATTCTGCTGTTCATGGCCAGTGTTGTTTGTGCCCATGCCGCCGATTTCCGGGTCGGGGTGGTTGATACCGAACGCATTTTGCGCGAGTCGGCTCCCGCCGTGAAAGCGGAGAAAAAAATTGAAAAAGAATTCGCCGCGCGCGACCAGGAAATCAAGCAGATGATGAAGCAAGCCAAGGAAATTCAGGCGGCTTTGGAAAAAGACGGGGCCAAACCCGATGCGGAGCACCGCAGTAAAGAACGCGAATTGGCCAACCTGAATGTCAATTTGCAACGGTTGCAGCGCGAATTCAGGGAAGACTTGAATTTGCGCAAAAACGAAGAGCTGGCTCAGGTATTGGCGCGCGCGGATAAAGCGATACAGGCGATTGCGGAAAGTGAAAAATACGACTTGGTGTTGCAAGAAGCGGTATATCGCAATCCGCAGATCGATATCACCGATAAGGTTTTGCAGTTTTTGGCCGACGATAAAAACAACAAATAGAGATAGTCATTAACTGATGAAGCGTACAGCCTACCGTTTGGCGGACATCGTGGCGCAGTTTGGCGGTCAAGTCCTGGGGGATGATACGACCGAAATCACCCAGGTTGCCACACTGGAGCATGCGAGCCAAAGCCAAATCGCTTTTTTGGCTAACTCAAAGTATCGCAAGCAACTTGAGGCGACCCAAGCCGCGGCAGTCATCGTTGCAGCGCAAGAGGCCGATGCAACGACTTTGCCGCGCATAGTTTGCGACAACCCCTATTCGTATTTCGCCAAACTTTCCGCGTGGCTCAACCCGCTGCCCAATTTTGCAGCGGGAATTCATCCCAGCGCCGTCATAGGAGAAGGTGCGCAGGTTGCCGCAACTGCGCATATCGGCGCGCAGGTGACTATAGGGGCGGGAGCAAGCATAGGCGCAGCCAGTATCATCATGCCCGGTTGCAGCATAGGAGAGCATGCCTCTGTGGGGGAAAACACCCGCCTGTATCCGCGTGTGGTGGTGTATCACGATTGCGTATTGGGAAATAATTGCATCGTACATTCCGGGGCCGTGATTGGCGCAGATGGGTTCGGAATTGCTATGGAGGCGGGCGCCTGGTTGAAAATACCGCAAATTGGCCGTTCGATCATCGGCAATAACGTGGAAATCGGCGCAAACACGACCATAGACCGCGGCGCCCTGGATGACACTGTAATCGAAGATGGCGTGAAGCTGGATAACCAGATCCAGATCGCACATAACGTGCGCATTGGGGCGCATACGGCTATCGCCGGTTGTGTGGGCATTGCCGGCAGTACAACTATCGGGCGTTATTGTCGCATCGGTGGCAGCGCGGGGATACTCGGGCACTTGACGATTGCGGACAATGTGGAGATTTCCGCGTTCACGCTCATAGGGAAATCCATACGTGAGCCGGGTAGCTACTGCGGCATATACCCGTTCAGTAAAAACGATGACTGGCGCGACAATGCAGTTCATTTACGCCATCTGCAAGAGATGGCTGCACGCCTTAAACTGATGGAAAAAGAAATCGAAGTATTAAAGAGGAGAGCTTGATGAGTACCCTGATGGACATTAGTGAAATTTTGCAACACTTGCCGCATCGCTATCCTTTTTTGCTGCTGGATCGCGTGTTGTCGGTCGATCCCGACAAGGAGATCGTGGCGCTCAAAAATGTGACCATTAATGAGCCGTTTTTTCCCGGACACTACCCCCATCATCCGGTGATGCCGGGTGTACTCATTGTTGAAGCGATGGCACAGGCCGCGGCCATACTTTCATTTACCGGCATTGCCGGCAAACAGAACGAGAGCAAGGTTTACTACTTCGTTGGTATCGACGGGGCGCGATTCAAGCGTCCGGTCGTGCCAGGAGACCAGTTGATCCTCAAGGTCAAGTTGCAGCGCCATGTGCGCGGCCTGTGGAAATACAGCGCCATCGCCGAAGTGGACGGGCAACTGGCCGCGGAAGCGGAACTCATGTGCACCATGCGGGATAAATGATGCGCCATCCGACTGCTATCATTCATCCCGGTGCCGTGCTCGCTGATGATGTTGAGGTGGGCGCATATTCGGTGATCGGCGAACACGTCGAGATCGGCGCGGGAAGTTGGGTTGGGGCGCATGTCGTAATCGAAGGACATACCCGCATCGGCAAGAACAACCGTATTTTTCAGTTCAACTCAGTGGGGGCGATGCCGCAGGACAAAAAATATGCGGGTGAGCCGACCCGGCTGGAGATAGGCGACAACAATACCATACGCGAGTTTTGCACCATCAATACCGGCACGCTGCAAGATGCCGGAGTGACACGTATCGGCGACGATAACTGGATCATGGCTTATGTGCATATAGCGCACGATTGCCAAGTGGGAAACCACACCATCATGGCCAATGGTGCGACGCTGGGTGGCCATGTCCACATAGGGGATTGGGCTTTTTTGGGTGGTCTATCCGGTGTGCACCAGTTCGTGCGTATCGGCGCACATGCGATGACGGGGTTTCAAACGCGTTTGTCACAGGATTTACCGCCTTACGTTACTGCGGCGGATAATCCCGCTGCGGCACACGGGATCAATTCGGAAGGATTGAAACGACGCGGATTTAGCGCTGAGGCCATCACTACTATCAAGCATGCTTACAAGACCTTGTATAAATCGGGACTGTCGCTGGATGAGGCCAAGGCAGCCATCAGCGCTCAAGTCGGCGCGCATCCCGAATTGAAAATACTTGCCGAATTTCTCGATATTGCGCAACGCGGTATTGTTCGTTAGTCAGCATGAAGCGCACTGAAAAAATCATTGCCATCGTGGCGGGCGAAGCTTCGGGGGACTTGCTGGGCAGCCATCTGATTTCAGCGCTCAGGCAAGCTCTGCCGCATGTGCGTTTCATCGGCATCGGCGGCCCCAAAATGCAGGCCGAAGGGATGGAAATCATGTTCCCGATGGAGAAGCTTGCGGTATTCGGTTATATCGACGCCTTAAGGCACTATCGCGAGATTGTCGGTATCCGCAATAAATTGCGCGAGTCGCTCATCAAAAATCCGCCGGATCTTTTTATCGGCATCGATGCCCCGGATTTTAATTTGAATCTGGAATTGGCGTTGAAGCAGCGCGGCATTTCCACCGTGCATTATGTGAGCCCTTCAATTTGGGCTTGGCGCGGAGAGCGAATACACAAAATCAAGAGTGCGGTCTCCCATATCCTGACTTTATTTCCGTTTGAAGCTCCTATCTATGAGCAAGCAGGCGTCCCCGTCACCTATGTGGGGCACCCGCTGGCGGATTTTTTGCCGGAACAACCCAGACGCGACCTGATGCGCGAGCAGATGCGCATCCCTAAACAGGCAAAAGTATTCGCCTTGTTGCCCGGAAGTCGGCAAAGTGAAGTGCGCTATCTGGCCGAGACCTACATTCAGACGGCCAGACTTATTTTGCAAAAAATTCCCGATGCGCAATTTTTAGTGCCACTGGCCAGCCGCGAAACGCGCGCCATTTTTGAATATGCAATATGGCAACTGGAAGCGCAGGAACTGCCTCTCACCATGCTGTTCGGGCATGCGCACGATGCCATGGTCGCCGCCGATGGTGTGCTGGTCGCATCGGGTACGGCCACACTGGAAGCCGCGCTGCTCAAGCGGCCGATGGTCATCACCTATAAGATGCTGCCGCTCACGTATTGGTTGAGCAAGCGCAAGGCTTACTTGCCCTACGTGGGTTTGCCCAATGTCCTTGCGGGAAAGTTTGTCGTGCCGGAAATTTTGCAGGATGACGCGACCCCGGATAATCTTGCGCAAGCCTTGCTGAATCTGGTAAGTGATAAAAATGCCGTGGCAGAACTGGAAATCCTGTTCGCTCATTTTCACGCGCAACTCAAGCAGGATACGGCGCATAAAGCCGCGCAAGCGATATTGCCTTTTTTGACCGATCTCACCGCGCCCGCGTGAAATCAAAAACACTTGGCCACGGATTGAAACAGATGTACGCGGATGAACGACAGGTAAATCATTTAACAATGCCAAGTTCCGGTTTGATTTTATCCGTGAGTATCCGTGGCTAACAGATTTTGATGAGCCCCATACATCTTATCTGCGGAGTGGACGAAGCAGGGCGCGGCCCCTTGGCGGGACCGGTGTATGCCGCCGCCGTGATTCTCAATCCGCAACACCCCATTGCGGGATTGGCGGATTCAAAAAAACTCAGCGAAAAAAAACGCGAACAACTTGCCCGTGAGATTCGGCGATACGCCAAAGCGTGGGCTATTGCCCAGGCTTCGGTGGAAGAAATCGACGCGATCAATATTCTGCACGCCAGTCTGCTGGCCATGCGCAGAGCCGTCGAGGCGCTGCCGCTGCAACCGCAAGAGGTGCTGGTGGATGGGCTATATTGTCCCGACACGGGCTTGCCCAGTCGCGCTATTGTCAAGGGCGACAGCAGCGTGGCGGAGATTTCCGCCGCCTCCATACTGGCAAAAACCGCACGCGATGCGGCCATGTTGGAAATGCACGAACGCCTACCGCATTATGGTTTCGACGCACACAAAGGCTATCCCACGGCAGCTCATATTGCGGCGTTGCAACGATATGGCGTTTCCGGGGTGCATCGGAAAAGTTTTGCCCCGGTGCGCAAACTCATGCAGGGGGGGGCATAGCATGGCGCTGTTCAAACTTATTCATCTCTTGTCTATCGTCGTTTGGGTGGGCGGGATGTTCTTCGCTTATATGATATTGCGTCCCTGCGCTGCTGCGGTGTTGCAAGCAGCGGAACGTTTGAAATTGTGGGACTGCGTATTGGGCCGTTTTTTCAACTGGGTTTGGCTGGCTGTTTTCTTGACGCTGGTCAGTGGCCTTTACATGATCTATCGCCACGGCGGTTTGCTGCATGTGCCGCACTATGTTTACGCGATGTTGCTGCTGGGTTTGTGCATGGGCACAGTCTTCGTATACCTGTTTTTTGGCCAATATGTGCGGTTCAATCTGGCTGTTGCCGCCCAGGACTGGATGAAGGCCGGAGAAATATTGGCGGTGATACGCAAAATCGTGGCACTGAATCTATTATTGGGTGTTTTGACCTTGGCAGTGGTGGTGATCGGACGCTCGCTTTGATCCGGAAGATTGCCTGACTATCCCGCTTATACAGCTTCCCAGTGCCTTAAAATGAGCTGCAAATTGGCGTTGCCGTTATATTCATTGACACTCAGGCTGTACGCCGCATGAATGTTTTCCGGCATAGCGTCAATCGAGAAAAAATGCATCGCTTCAAAACTTGCAGTTGCGTTGACAAGTTTGAGTTTGAGATGTTTTTCGCCGACCACACGTTGGGCTTGCACACGGAAGTCCCCCTGGAATAGCGGTTCAGGAAAACCTTGTCCCCACACTTGTTGCTCCAGCGTCCGGGCGACGTCCAGCGAAAAATCTTCGGGCGCAAGTTCACCGTCGGTCTCGATCACTTTTATCAGGTCTGCCGGAGTGAGCAAGGTTTGAGCGATATTTTCAAAGGCGAGCTGGAATTCGTTAAAGTCTTCTTCGCGCAGACTCAAGCCTGCCGCCATGGCATGACCGCCGAATTTTTGCAGCATATGCGGATGGCGCTTGGCGACGAGGTCGAGCGTGTCGCGTAAATGCAGCCCTTTGATGCTGCGCCCGGAACCTTTCAACTCGCCATCTTTGCTGCGCGCAAAAGCGATCACGGGACGATGGAACTGGTCTTTCAAGCGTGATGCGAGTATGCCTATCACCCCTTGATGCCAACTTTCATCGAACAGCGCGAGACTATATCCGGCGGCGGGATTGATGTGTTCCAGCGCGGCAAGGGCGGCATGTTGCATATCGGCCTCGATACTGCGACGCTCGTGATTTAAACCATCCAGTTTGGCGGCGATCCCGGCGGCTTCCGTGGCATCGTCGGTCAACAGGCAGCGAATACCCAGACTCATGTCGTCCAATCGCCCCGCCGCATTGAGGCGCGGCCCGACGATGAAGCCAAGTTCGTAAGCTCCGGTTTTCGCCAGATCTTTCCTGGCGATTTGCAATAGTGCGTTGATGCCGTAACACGCCCGTTCGGCGCGGATACGCTGCAAACCTTGCTGCACAAGGATGCGGTTATTCTCGTCCAGCTTGACTACATCGGCCACCGTGCCGAGCGCCACGAGGTCGAGCAGATGGGCGAGATTGGGTTCTGCTTGCGCGTGGAAGGCGCCGCGCCCACGCAGTTCGGCACGCAAGGCCAAGAGCACATAAAACATCACCCCAACACCGGCCAGATGTTTGCTGGAAAAGGAGCAGCCGGGCTGGTTGGGATTGACGATACACAGCGCATCCGGCAACACAGCGCCGGGCAAATGGTGATCTGTCACCAGCACTTGCATACCGAGGCGGTTGGCTTCCGCCACGCCTTCCACGCTCGAGATACCGTTGTCCACGGTGAGCAGGATGTCCGGTTTTGATTGAGCGGCCAGGCGCACAATCTCCGGCGTTAGGCCGTAGCCATATTCAAAGCGGTTGGGTACGATGAAATCCACATGTGCGCCGAAAAAAATTAATCCGCGCACGGCGACAGCACAAGCCGTTGCGCCATCGGTATCGTAGTCGGCGATGACTAAAAATTTTTTTCTTACTGCAATGGCATCGGCCAACAAGCGCGCCATTTCTTGAATGTTTTTTAACCGCGTAAACGGCAACAGTTTGTTGAGGCCCGTATCCAATTGCGAGGAGTCGCTAATGTTGCGGGCTGCAAAAATTCGCGCAAGCAAGGGCGTAAATCCTGCTGCGATGAGTTGTTGGCTGGCATTGGCGTCGTAGCTTCGGTCAAGAAGTTGTGGCATTTGGCTGAAGGGGAAATTGATAGCTTTCTAGTTTAGCAGACGCAGTGGTTCGTTTTTATTGTTAGTTAAGTTAGAATGCCAACCACTTTTAAAAACGACGCAGGGATATCGTGGCATTAATTGTTCAAAAATACGGCGGCACTTCTGTCGGCAGCCCGGAACGGATTAAAAACGTTGCGCAACGCGTGGCAAAATACAAGGCGCAGGGGCATCAGGTTGTAGTGGTGGTATCCGCGATGAGTGGCGAGACCAATCGCTTGATCGGCTTGGCCAAAGAAATTCAAAAACATCCCGATCCTCGCGAACTCGACGTGGTTGTCTCCACCGGAGAGCAAGTGACCATAGGCTTGGTATCTATGGCATTAATCGAGCATGGCATGAAGGCCAAGAGCTATACCGGTGCGCAGGTCAAGATACTTACGGACAGCGCATACACCAAAGCACGTATCGTCAGCATAGACGAGCAAAATATTCGCGCGGATCTGGCGAGTGACTACGTGGTTGTGGTTGCCGGTTTTCAGGGCATGGACGAGGCGGGCAACATCACCACGCTGGGGCGGGGGGGGTCGGATACTACGGGTGTTGCTATTGCCGCCGCGCTGCGCGCCGACGAGTGCCAGATATACACCGACGTAGACGGCGTCTACACCACCGACCCGCGCATGGTGCCGGAAGCGCGCCGTCTGAAGAGCATCACTTTTGAAGAGATGCTGGAGATGGCAAGCTTGGGCTCCAAGGTGTTGCAAATACGCTCGGTTGAATTTGCCGGCAAATATAAAGTTAAACTGCGTGTGCTCTCCAGCTTTGCCGAAGAAGGCGAAGGCACGCTAATCACTTTCGAGGAAGACGATAAAATGGAACAGGCCATCATTTCGGGGATCGCGTTCAATCGCGACGAAGCAAAAATCACCGTGCGCGGAGTGCCGGATAAGCCCGGTATTGCCTATCAGATTTTGGGGCCGGTCAGCGAGGCCAATATCGACGTGGATATGATAATCCAGAATGTCGGCGTGGATGCTTCCACCGACTTCTCTTTTACGGTGCATCGCAATGAGTTTGCCCATGCGATGGATATTTTGAAAAACAAAGTGCAGCCTCATATAGGCGCACGAGATGTCATCGGCGACAACAAAACTGCCAAGGTTTCCGTGGTGGGCGTCGGCATGCGCTCGCATGTGGGCATTGCCAGCAAGATGTTCCGTACGCTGGCGGAAGAGGGCATCAACATCCAGATGATCTCCACCTCTGAAATCAAGATTTCTGTCGTGATAGACGAGAAGTATTTGGAGCTTGCTGTCCGTGTATTGCATAAAGCCTTCGATCTGGACCAGGAAGACGCATAAATCATTTGACCAGTAAGCTGCTAATCAGTATCATTCGCGGCCTTCGGAGAGGTGGCCGAGTGGTCGAAGGCACGCCCCTGCTAAGGGCGCATACGAGCTTAAACTTGTATCGAGGGTTCGAATCCCTCCTTCTCCGCCACATAGAAGTTAAGTAATAAAAAATGCGCCGGTAGCTCAGCTGGATAGAGTACTTGGCTACGAACCAAGGGGTCAGGAGT
>CAZXDK010000054.1:0-18974 GCA_964639585.1 uncultured Gallionellaceae bacterium
TGCTCAAGGTGAATTACCGCAACACCGCGCAGATATTGCGCTTCGCGCGCAAGTTTGCCGCCGATGTGATCGGCGCACCGGGCGTATGCGCCGGAGACGAGAGCGCGATCCTGATGCCGGAAGACGGCGGGCGCGAGGGCGTGGAGCCGGTGGTGCGCCAGTGCGTGAGCTACGACGGCGAAGCCCATGCGATTGCGGAATGGCTACTCGGACGCAAGGCCGCCGGGTATCAATGGGGGCAGATGGCGGTGCTGTATCCACGGCATTTCATCGGCGGGTTATTCGAGAAGGTTTTGGCGAAACACGGCGTGCCTGTGGACGTAGCCAAGGATCATCACAACCGCGTGCAGACGGAGCGCGATGCGGTGCGATTACTGTCCATGCACAACGCCAAAGGGCTGGAGTTCCCTTGCGTGGCGATTGGCGGATTGGGTGAGTTGAAGAAGGCGGAGGATATAGAAGACGACATCCGCCTGACCTACGTCGCTATCACACGAGCGACGCACGAGGCGTTTATCACTTATTCGAGTATGTCGGAATTGGTGGGGAGGCTGGTGGTGTAGGTTGGGCGCGGCTCAAAGGGACTATCGAACCATGCGCCGCCCGAGGAGGTTTCGCCATATGCTTCCCACTTTTTAAAGGGGGACGGGAGGGGGATTTAGCGGACTGCAAAAAATCATCCTGCCGCAAATCCCCCCATCCCCCCCTTTAAAAAGGGGGGCTGTTACATCGCTGCTGTCGGCACAACTTTGGATTCGACTCCCGCATAGGTCAAACCTTGTTGAGTCCCCGGCATAGCCGGGGGTTTACCCAACTTAATCAAACCGCCCTTAAGCCGCCTTGAGCATGAAGTCCACATGGATGGCATCGTAAGGAAAGACGATCATCCCATCGTCTGTTTTTGACAGCAGCCCCGCGTTAAGTAAAGCAGTGACATCGCCGTGTACTGCTTTGACATCGCGCTCCACGCGCCGTGCCGCCTCGCGGATGGACATAGCTCCTGCCCCCGTCATGGCATTCAGCAGTTCCCAGCGTTTTCCGGATAAGGTTTTAAACAGCAGCTCTGGCGATTCAAAGCTGATGCGCGGCGCGGAGGCCTTGCCGCTCTTCCATGCTTGGGTGAAGTCACCAAGCGTGTCAGCCAAAGGTTGTACGTCAATCGTTACTGTTTTCATCGCGCCACCTCTTCACATCTTCAAAAAAATCTGCCACCAATTTGTCCACCGAGGCAAAACGGTATTTCACTTCTTTGCCGCGCACATGCTTGTGGTCGCCTTTGCCCGCTTCGTTGTCATAACGCAACACGCATTCCCCTTCGGTCACAAACGCAAGCCGATATTTGTAACTATGCTTGCTGCCCGCAATTTGCTCGGGCACCTCCCACAGCACCAGTTCGGCAAATGCTTGTTCCGTGATCGGTACGCGGCGATTGAATAGTTCGCGGGCTTTCATGTTGGAGACAATAACAACAGGCCAGGATGTTGTCAATAAATCCAACACACCATTGGCAACATGGGATGCACTGTCTCAACTCCGCTGACCACGCCGCATCCACACCATCAACATGAGCCCCAGCAACGCCGCTGCCGCGCTCATCGAATACAGCGCGGAAGCTCCCCAATGCTGCCAGACCGGGCCGCTCGCCAAGCCGCCCAGCATGCCGCCCGCGCCGTAGGTGATGCTGCCGAACAAGGCTTGCCCTTTGGACTGGTGCCGCCCCTGAAAGAACTCGTGCACCAAGCCCACCGAGGCGGCGTGGTTCGCGCCGAAGGTGAGCGCGTGCAGCACTTGCGCGAACAGCAGCAACACGACCACGTCCACCGTCCAGCCGATCAGCAAAAAGCGCAGCACCGCCGCGCTGAGGCTGACCAGTAAAATGCGCGTGAAACCGAAGCGCCGCACCAACGCGGGCATGATGAAAAACACGCCGATTTCGCAAATCACTCCCAACGCCCACAGCCCGCCCACCGCGCTCTTGGCGTAGCCGTGTTCGACCAAATAAATAGAGAAGAAGGTGTAGTAAGGGCCGTGCGCCACCGCCATCAAAAAACACGCACCGAACAAAGCCAGCACGCGCGGCTGCATCACGATCTGTTTGATCGGCTGGCTGTCGGTGTGGTGCGCCAGCACTTCGGTCTTGGGAATCTGCCGCGAAAAAATCAGGATGCCGACTTCGCACACCAGCCCCGCCCACAGCAGCCACGCGATGGCGATGTGATCGAAAGCGAAGCCCAAGCCTACCACGGCGAGAATAAAACCGATGGAGCCCCAGGAGCGGATGCGCCCGTAATGCGCGGTGTTCTTGCCGAGGTAGGTCATCGTAGTCGCTTCCACCAGCGGCATCGAGGCGCTCCAGAAAAACGCCATCAGCATCAGCACGAGGAACATGCCCCAGAAACTGGTGGTGACGAACACGCCCATGTAGAACACCGCGCTCAACGTGGCCGCCACCTGCACCACCAGCAGCCGCTTGCCCGTGTGGTCGGCCAGCCAGCCCCACAGACCGGGCGCGAGCATGCGCATCACCGGCTGGATCGACAGCAGGATGGAAATCTCGATGGCATTAAAGTGGATGGATTGCAGGTACAAGCTCCAATAGGGCGAAAACATCCCGATGAAGGCGTAGTAGAAAAAATAAAATCCGGCGATGCGCCAGTGGTAATTTTTAGTGTGGGACATTGTCTTGGCGAGATAAAGCATAGTCTGAATGGACTATATGAAAGGTGTATCGTGCCATATACTATCAGTCAAAATACGCGAGCAACTTTAAAATTAAGCTCGCTGATTTTCAGCAAGTCGGTAAATCTAAATTATTTTCGAAATGTGTAGGGAGTAATCATGAATCAAATAAAACTGTTGCTCGCACTGCTGCTTGCGCTGTTTTCCGCATCGGCTTTGGCCATCACGGACGCGCAAGTGTTCGCTTGGGCGGAAGCCAACTATTCCGAATATTTTCCGGGGACGCCGGAGGCAGGTCAACTTGAACAATATGACTACCGGTTCTATCCGGGTAGCGGAAATTATCTGGCGGTCGATACTTCCGGGGTGATATATGTGCTGGGACCGATTAGCGACAACGAGATTGCTGCCGTAGGGCCGGTGGCATCTTTTGCGGACGCTATCACCGCATGGGAGGCAACTCAGGCAGCAACTGCAACACCGACTGGGACTACAACACCGACTGGAACCGCGCAGACTGGAACCGCAGGCGCTACTTCAAAAAAACAAATGGGCGGGGCAATGCAAGGAACGGCTCTCAACCTGAACGCAGCAGTGACGATATATGCCGGGGGTGGTGCATGCTGCCACAGGGACGGAACAGGCACTTCAGCCTCGTTCAGCCAGCCGGGGAAGATCACGACGGACGGCATAAATCTGTATGTCGCAGAAGATTTTTCCATCCGCCAGATTTCGATTGCCACAGGGAACGTTAGCACTTTGGCCGGTGGAACCTGCTGTAAAGGTGATGGGGTCGGCAAAGCCGCAAAATTCTTCCAGCCTTGGGGAATCACAACCGATGGCGTGAATCTGTATGTAACCGATATACGATATAACAATATCCGCAAAATTGAGATTGCCAGCGCCACCGTAACCACGCTGGCAGGGGGGGGCGGAACAGACGACTCATTTGGCACAGGTTATATCGACGGCGTCGGCACGGCAGCCGCATTCCGTGGTCCACGCGGTATTACGACCGACGGGAAAAATTTATATGTGGCGGATACGGGCAATCACAGGATACGCAAGATCGAGATTGCCACCGCTAAAGTGAGCACCCTCGCGGGATCGGGCCCCATAAATGGCAGCATTAGCGTTGTAAACATGGACGGTTACGGTACGGCTGCGTCGTTTGATGGCCCTCAGGGAATAACCACGGATGGACTCAATTTATATGTTGCCGACACCGCCAGCAACAGGATACGGAAAATCGTGCTCGCAACGGGAGAGGTCACCACTTTTGTCGGTTCGCTCAACGGAAAAACGGGGAGAAGTGATGGGGTTGGTACACAAGCGACTTTATGGGGGCCAACAGAAATTACCTCGGACGGAAGTAATCTGTACGTGTCGGATCATGGTAACAACACAATTCGCAAGATAGTCATCTCAACGGGAGAAGTCTCCACTTTAGCCGGCTCGCTCACTGGAAAGTATGGGGTTGTAGATGGAACCGGTTCAGCCGCTTTGCTCTATGGGCCTGAAGGTATCACAACGGATGGCGTCAGTTTGTACGAGGTGGATACGGGGCCCGGTAGCTCCCAGCATATCCGCAGGATACAGTAATTTCGTCGGGTTGCAGGAGAGCGGGCATCCGCTCACAGACATCGCATTTCTGGAGTAGACAGGCTGAGGGTAGTCTGTCTACGCTACGACAAGGCCAAATTCAATGCGGACTTGACGCGTCTTCAATCCTCATGCGCCGAGGACGAAACATGCCGATTTCATGGCTGAACTAAAAACATAACTCATGGCGCGCATCCATACGCGATAGCAAGCAGATAGTTTGTTTGGAACCGACCAAACAAGTTTACGCAACATCGTTTTTCACCTGATAGAGCTAGCTCCCCTCGTTGCAATAATTTCCTCGCATTAGCAAAAAATTGCTATTTTGACGGCGTATTAGATTTTAGAATGAGGGGGCCGCTACCTTGTGGTCTGGATTTATATAATTTAGCAGGACAGGCAATTGCAAGACCCGACCTTTCCGTTTACAACAACCGGGAAGTTTATCCAACCGACTATCCAGGAGGAAACCATGAAAAAAACAGCGAATTATCGGCCCACACTCATTCTGACCGCGATGGTGTTGTTTTGCGCAAGCACCTCTATTTCTTTTGCAGGCGAGGATGAGGATTTTTTGGCGGCCGCCCGCAGTGCCAGTTGCAAGGAGTTGTCTGGCGAATATAAAAGTGGACGCGAGGCCGAACAAAAGCTTGTCGAGGAAATTAAAAAAGAGAAAAACAACACCGTCACTACAAATGTGATCGGCGCAGCTTCCATGGCAGTTGTCGGAATCGGTTTTTTTACTTGGCACGATTCTGAAAATGCCGAGCAGAATCTTGCCGATCTGAGAAAAGACATTGATGTAATCAAGAAGGTGTCTGCTGAAAAGAAATGCAAACTTCCCGAACTGGCGACAACAAAATAGGGGTGCTGATTTAGGGCGCTTCTAAAAATCCAGATTTTGCCCAAATGCAAGGTGTGGGAAAATTTGCGAGCATCTGCTGCGCAGATTGCCTGTTTACCCCGCTTCGTAGCGCTTCCGGCATCGCGACTACACTTTGGGATAGACAATCCGGCGTGTAGGCCGCATCCATATTACCCGTACACACAGGACTGGCGCCGCGCGCCGGGTTTGTTTTTTTCCCTCTGGTTTGGAAATTGCTTCAATTTTTTTGAAGCATAAATACATAGTCCAAACAATATAAACCAGAGGGTAATTTTATGAGCAAAATTGGCATTTTTTTTGGCACAGATACCGGTAGCACCCGACTTGTCGCCAAAAAAATTTATAGTATTTTGGGGGAGGAGATCGCCGATAAGCCCCAAAACATCAATCGAACCCGTGTCGAAGAGTTATTACGGTATGACGCTTTGATACTGGGCACCCCGAGCTACGGTATCGGTGATTTGCCCGGCCTGGCAGTGGGGTGTCAAGAGGCAAATTGGGCGGAATTTGTCCCGCATTTGGATGGCGTTGATTTCTCCGGCAAGCGGGTGGCTTTGTTTGGCTTGGGGCATCAGGAGCGCTATGCGTCACGTTTTGCGAGTTCGCTCATTCAGCTATATCGGTTTTTTTACGGCTATGGTGCGGACATAGTCGGACGTTGGAGTACTGAAGGTTATCAGTTTGAACATTCCGATTCGATTATTGATAACCAGTTTGTGGGGTTGGTGCTGGATCAACGGGGGCAAGCTTTTTTGACCGATGAGCGCCTGAATATTTGGTTGGCGCAAATTAAGCCTTTACTTCTGCCGGAACGACTGGGAACTGACAGCGTAGCCAAGTAAGCGCGTCTATTTTCTTAGCATTATTAGTCACTTATAAGTCAAATGATGTCAAAAAATGACAAGAATTTCTCACGCGGAGACGCGGAGGGTGCGGAGAACATAGGCTTACGCCCACATTGTTTTCTCCGCGCTCCCCGCGTCTCCGCGTGCAATTTTTTTGCTTCCGGCTCGTCCGGCTTGGGGCAACACGATGCGCAGTAAATACTTGGCCTTTCGCAGCTATCCCGGTTGCGGAATACTCGCACACGCCACGCGCAAGTCCAGCGCCTGCACTACCGCCCGAAGCCCGATTCAATTTCTTGGTGGCGGACGCTTGGGCGGGGTGATGGCGAGATAAACGACGGTTCACGCCCCGTGAACTACGCTTGACTTAAGAACGCCTCTAAAAATTCAGATTTTGTCATTCCGGCGCATGCCGGAATCCAGTGGTTTTAAATAAAATGCTTTTTTGTCAGTGCATCGCACTGTCTATTTTATGAACTGGATACCGGCCTGCGCCGGTGAGACGAATTTTTAGCGGCTAGCCACAGCGGTACGCTGAATTGTACTGGCACAGTATTCGCTTTATACCTTGCACGGAAAACCAGTGGTCGCCATTATGGGATTTGCTATGCCCGTATATGCGGGAGGGGTAAGTGTTAAGGGCACGCCGCCGAACGGGGATGTGAGATGTGCGCCCTGTTTTGGGGTGTGAATATTCGCCTGCAGCACCGATCTGGTGCGCGCCATATTTGCCAGATTGCCGGGTGTTCAATTTAATGGTGGTGAAATCCCGCCAGACAGGGGAGTGTATGAATTGGTTTCGCAGCTTCAAATTGTTGCATCGTTTCGCAATATTAATCGGGCTGTTCGCTCTCGGTTTTGTCGCCTACGGAATTTGGTCTTTCAAAACGCTGAACGAACTCAAGGTCAATGGCCCGATCTACCAGCATATCGTTCAGGGCAAGGATTTGATCGCGGATATTCTGCCGCCGCCGGAATATATTATCGAATCCTATCTCGTTGTTCTGCAAATCTCCGAGACCGATAACAAATCCGAGCAGGATAGCCTGATCGAACGGCTCAAAAAGTTAAAAGGGGAGTACGACGAGCGCCATGCCTTCTGGAGCAAAGAAACGCTGGACAATAATTTGACCGAGGCTTTGCTGAACGAGTCCTATCCTCAGGCCGTCAATTTCTACCGCATCGCTTTCAACGAATATATACCCGCAGTTAAAAAAGATGACAGGAATGCGGCAACACAGGCGATGGCTAAAATGAAAGCCGCTTATGAAATTCACCGCAAGGCTATCGACAAGGTTGTGGAGCTCGCCGGGAAACGCAACGCAAACGACGAGGCTGATGCAAAGGCGAGCATCCTGTCCGCCAGCCAATTGTTGCTGGCAATTCTGCTCGTTTCTCTGGGGGGGGCCGTTGCATTTGCAGCCATAATCATGCGTAGCCTGCTTGCCAGTCTGGGGGGCGAGCCCGAATATGCGGTGAAAATAGCCCGCGCCATTGCCGACTTCAATCTCAACATCCACATCGAAACCCGCGCAGGCGAAGAAAGCAGCCTGCTGGCCGCGATGAAAAACATGCAAGGCAGCCTTGCCCGGATTATCGGCAACGTTAACAGCAGCGTGAACAAACTGGAAGATGCAGCCACCAGGCTTGCCGAGACCGCGGGATTGGAGGCGCAAAATAATTTACGCCAGCAGGACGTAAGCCATTCAATGGCGGCGGCGGTGGAAGAAATGTCTTCAACCGTGGCTGAAATCACCTCGACCATGGAGGAGTTGTCTGCCTCCTCCAGCCAGATCGCCGATCATTCCAGGTCGGTGGTGGACATCGCCAACCATACCTGGGAGAAGAGCAAGCAGGGGGCGGACTCTATGCAGCAGTTGCTGTCCAGAATGGAGGGCATTCGTGACGACAATCAGGACAATCTGAAGGAAATCGTCGAACTTGGCAGCAAGTCTAAAGAAATCAGCAAGGTAATGGAAATCATCAATTCCATCGCCGATCAGACCAAGCTGATTGCTTTCAACGCAGCTCTCGAAGCGTCCAGCGCAGGCGAGGCCGGAAAACGCTTCAGCGTGGTGGCAGCGGAGATTCGCCGACTAGCCGATAACGTAACCGATTCCACCAGCGAAATCGAAAGCAAGATAGAAGAGATTCAGAACTCCATCAACCGCCTGGTGATCACTTCCGAAAAAGGCGCTACCACCATTGCCGCAGGCATGGCGGCCAGCAACGATACCGCAGGCAATCTTGCGGATCTGGTGGGCGCCGCAAGCCAAACCAGCAGTGCTGCCCAGCAAATTTCGCTATCCACCCAGCAGCAGAAAACGGCCAGCAATCAGGTGGTGGTCGCGTTGCGGGAAATCGTTTCGGCCAGTTCGCATACCGCCGAGTCCATCAGCCACATTTCTCAGATCAGCGAGGATATGAGCAACATGTCAGCAGAGCTAAGCAAGCTGGTCGGTCAATTCAAACTGACCACCAATGTCTGATCCTGTACCAGCGCATGTCAGCTGAAAATAATTCAATGGCAAAAATTAAAGTCCTCATCGTGGATGACAGCGCGCTTGCGCGCGATCTGCTGCGCAGCTTTTTGCAAAGCGATAGCGAAATCGAGGTTGTCGGTGAAGCCAAAAATGGCGCGGAGGCCGTGCGGCTTTGCAGCGAACTCAGGCCGAATATCGTCACGATGGATCTGGAGATGCCGGTGATGGGCGGGATGGAAGCCATTACTGAAATCATGGCCACCAAGGCCGTTCCCATTCTGGTGGTAAGCAGTGTGGCCGATGCGCAAAAAGCCTGTGCTGCGGTGGCGCATGGCGCGCTGGATGTGGTGGCCAAGCCGGAATTCGATGCAACAGCCGCTGCCGAATTTATCGCCAAGGTCAAATTGTTGTCCAGGGTCGCGGTGATTACCCACATCCGTTCGCGCTATTCCAAAAATGGCGAGGCGCTTAAAGCTCCCGCCGCTTCCGCTGTTTCCAGAACGACCTCGCCCGCACAGAAATCCGCCGAATCTGCCGCTGCGGCTCCGCTGCGACTGATAGGGATCGCCTCGTCAACCGGCGGCACGCAGGCGCTTGCGTTCATCCTGAAGCAATTGCCCCACGATTTTCCATGGCCCATACTGATCGCCCAACATATTGCCGATGGATTTGCCGGAGGCATGGCAAACTGGCTGGCAAGCATCAGCCCCTTGCCTGTGCGTCTGGCCCAGGAAGGTGAAGCGATCACACCGGGGACGGTTTATATTTCCCCCTCGGAATCCAATTTGGCCGTGACGGCACAACATCGTCTTGCGCTTATACCGCGGCTTCCCGGTGAAATTTATCACCCCACTTGCGATGTCCTGTTTAACTCGCTTGCAAAAGTTTATGGGCAACGCGCTCTCGGTATCATCCTGACCGGAATGGGGCGCGACGGCGCGCAGGGTTTGTTGAAAATACGCGAGGCGGGGGGCGACACGCTGGCGCAGGATGAGGCGAGTTCCGTAATTTTTGGCATGAATAAAATAGCCATAGATATCGGCGGCGCAAAAAAAATACTGCCGTTGGATAATATTCCGCAAGCCATGTGCAGTCTGAAACTTTTGTCAGGGGCAATAAATTGACATGAACTTGCTGCCGTTCAAAGAGCTGATCAAACACCGTTGCGGCCTGACCTTTGAGGGCGTTGCCGAGAAACCGTTAACTAATGGACTGCGCCAGCGCATGACGGCCACAGGCATCGGCAGTGCCGGAAGTTATCTGGGCAGACTCGGCAGCGATGAACAGGAGTTTCACGAGCTGATTTGTTTGCTCACCATCAACGAAACCTATTTTTATCGAGAAGCAGAACAGTTGCATTTTCTGGTTGAGCATCTGCTTCCGCGCAGGCTGGCGAACAAACAGGACGACGCTCCGCTGCGCATACTCAGCGCGGGCTGCTCGACGGGCGAAGAGCCCTATTCGATCGCCATTGCGCTACGCGAAAAATACGGTGCAGCGGCCATGGGATTATTTTCCCTGACCGGCGGCGACATTGATAAGGACGCGCTGGACAGGGCGCGCACAGGGCGCTACACCGAATTTTCCTTTCGCGGTTTTTCGCCCGCATTGCGCGAACGCCATTTCGAGCAACATGGCAAGCGGGGATGGACGATCAGCAGCGAAGTGCGGCATCAGGTGCATTTCCACCAGCTCAATTTGCTGGCGGAACACTATCCTCAGGGTATGCACAATTTTGACGTGATCTTTTTCCGCAACGTTTCCATTTACTTTGACGAGCAGACGCGAGTAGTCATTCAGCGGCACTTGTCATCCCTGCTGAAAGACGATGGCGTGCTGATTGTAGGCATCGCGGAAACGCTGGCCAATGATCTGGGGGTTCTGCACCTGGCCGAAGAAAATAATATGTTTTACTTCACCAAACAACCCGCTATCGCCACAAGACTGCATGGCAAGCAGATGAGTCACCAGCGCCCGGATGTAAGCAAAGTACGCTTAAAGTCGGAATATCCATTGGCGCGGGATACCGCTGTAGGAGCTAGCTCCTACGGGCGCCCGTCCATAAGCTCTCTGGACAAGAAACTGACTAATGGACAGCCGGTATTAAAACAGGCGGTTCAAACCGATACCGGCACTCAACGCGCCCAGAGTTTGATACGGGAAAAAAATTACGATGCGGCGATAACGGTTCTGGAAGCCGTCCTCGCACAACGTCCCGACGATGTTGCCGCACGCTTGCTCAAAGCCCAAGTCCTGCTCAATCGCAAGGACTATGCCGCGGTTGACGAAATCGCACAAGCCGTACTGCAAATTCAAGCCTGGTCGGTGGATGCCGCAGTGCTGCTCGGACTGGCAGCCAAGTGGCGCAACTTGAACGAGAATGCCATCAAGTGGTTCAAGCAGGCTATATACGCGAGTCAGCAATGTTGGCCCGCGCATTATTATCTGGCCGAACTGTACCGGGCTGAGCGGCGTGTGGAGCCGGCTAGCCGTGCCTATCGCGTGGCATTGCAGTTGCTGAATTCGCAACCCAATCCGGCGGACGGTAGCGCGGTTATTCAGCTTGGTTTGCCCGCCAACGAAGTTCGTTTTTTGTGCGAGCATCAACTGGCCAGGCTAAGCGGCAGCAAGCTGGCGACGGGTTGACCATGGCGCTGGATATTAAAAAATTCATAGTACGATTTGTCGAGGAAGCACGCGATCATATTGCGCGTCTGGGTGACGGGCTGGACGCACTGGAGCGCGACCCTGCGGACAGGGAAAACATCAACATGATTTTTCGCTCGGCCCACACCATCAAGGGCTCATCGCGCATGCTCAAGCTGAACGCCATCACCGACACGGCGCACAAACTGGAAGATGTGCTCGGCGTGATGCGCGATGGCAACTTGCCCTATACCCCGGCGTTGGGACAGGTGCTATATCGCGGCGTAGACGCTATCGCCGCGCTGATCGAGCGGCTGGACGAGGGAGCGGAATTACCCGCCGCAGATGAAGCGCTGTGCGAGGAATTGACTCTCGCCGCAAAGGGGGAAGTAGGGGAGGCAGGTTCTGTTGCCCACGCGGAAACAAGCTCTGCTGCCCGCGTGGGCGCCAAAGGTGTGCCCACCATACCGGATATTCAAGCGGCAGCGGCGGCCGCGCTATTGGCAGAATCCGTCACCGTACAACCCGCCGCTGATGCTGTTCCCGTTTCCGGAAACGGGCTGGAAGCCAAACTCAAGACGCCCGATACGGTGCGCGTGCGCTTGAACAAGCTGGATGAACTGATCAAGTTGATGGGCGAGGTGGTATCCAGTCACGCGCGTTCACGCCAGCGCCTGACCGAGGTTCGTGAACTTGAGCGCATAGCCCTTGCGATGAATCAGGACCGCAGTGAGCATATCAGACTAAAAGAGAAGCTCCATCAATTCTCCCAGGCGCTGCGCGACGATGTGCTTGCCCAGCAATTACTCATGGATGAATTGCATGGCAAGGCATTGACCATGCGTATGTTGCCGCTGGCTATTGTGTTCGATTCGGTGGCGCGCATGATACGAGAAATGGGGCATACGCTCGGCAAGGATGTGGAGTGCATCGTCAGCGGTTCGGAAATCGAACTGGATCGGCAAATCATCGACAAGCTCAGCGATCCCATTATTCACCTGCTGCGCAACGCGGTTGACCATGGCCTTGAGATGCCTGCCCAGCGCCGGGCTGCCGGCAAACCCGCGCGCGGCAAGATCACGCTGTCGGCGCGGCAGGACGGCGGCTGCGTGGTTGTCGAAATCACCGACGATGGCGGCGGCATTCCGGTTGCCGCCGTGCGCGAAAAAGCGCTGCGCAAAGGTTTTCTGACTGCGGAAAAAATAGCCGCATTAAGTGAGCAGGAGGTCATCGACCTGATTTTCCTTCCCGGTTTCAGCACCAGCGCCATCATCACCGACATTTCGGGGCGCGGCGTGGGCATGGATGTGGTGAAACGCTGCATCGTGGACGATTTGCAAGGGGTCATCAGCGTGGATACCTGTTCCGGTGCGGGCACCACTTTTGCGTTGCGCTTGCCGTTATCGCTGGCGGTGATGCGCGTGCTGCTGGTGGAAGTGGCGGGTATCGCGTTTGGATTTACCGCGCAGTATGTGGCCGAACTTTTGCGCGTATCGGAGAGCGCATTCATGAACGTGGCGGACCGGTGCGCGATCACTATTCGCAACGAGTTTGTGCCCGTTATCGCGCTGAGCGACATGCTGCATATTCCACCTCGGCATATCCGCAAAAAAGCGCCAAACAGCAAGCATGAGGGCTTGCTGTTGCTGGTGTTGCGGGTGCGCAGTGAGAAACTGGCTTTGGTGGTGGATGACCTGCTCGACGAGTGCGACATGGTGATTAAATCCATGCCGGAGCATATGCGCAAACTGAGCATGATTTCCGGTATGGTGACCACGGGCCGGAACGAACTGGTCAATATCCTGCATGTGCCGGCATTACTGGAGATGGCGCGCAGCGCGCGCGGCGAGAAGCGCTCGACCGGAGCCGCAGCAGATTCCGCGGGCGCCCGAAAATACCATGTGCTGGTGGTGGACGATTCGCTCAATACGCGCGAAATCGAGAAGGATGTACTGGAAGCGCACGGTTATCAGATCACCCTGGCCGAAGATGGCCTGGATGGATTGCGCAAGGCTCAGTCCGCCAATTTTGACGCAGTGCTGACCGATGTGGAGATGCCGAACATGGATGGTTTCACGCTGACCGAGCGGTTGCGGCAAGAAGAAAACTATCGCGATAAACCCATTGTCATCATCACGTCGCGGGAAAAAGAAGAAGACAAACGGCGCGGTATTCAGGTGGGCGCGGATGCCTATATCGTGAAGGGCGATTTTGACCAGAGCGGACTGGTCGATACGTTGAGAAATTTGCTGGGGTAACACGTAGGGCGGGCACGCTTCTCCTCGCAAGGGGGAGGCCGTGGTTGTAGAGCCAACAAGTTGGCAACAACCACGCTCTGTGCCCACGCGGATTCTTATATCGCACACCGCGTGGGCAAAAGAACCTGCCCACCCTGCGAAACTGTATAGGGAGAAATAATATGCGCATTCTGGTAGTGGACGACGACAGCATGGCAGGCGAAATGACCGCCGCTATCCTCGAAGATATGGGGCACGAAATTGTGCTGGTTGAAAACGGCATAGATGCCATGGAAAAGGTCGCTGCCGACGCGGTCATTGAGATGATCATCAGCGACCTGAACATGCCGCTGGTGAGCGGTATCGACTTGTTTCGCGAACTGCGCGCCCAGGGAAACGGGCTTCCGTTCATTTTGCTGACGGGGGATGATCCGGACAAACCTAGTGCCGAGGAACCGGCCTTGGACGGTTGTTTGCTCAAGGATTTTTCGCTGGAAGAGTCATTGCCAGAAATGATCGCCGCCGTGCTTGAACGCCACAAACATTAATTCAATACAGGGTGGGGTATGTGCCCAGCCGATGTTTGACAAGGAGTACTGATGTGAACGAACGCACCTCCACATTGCGCAGCAAAATCGCGAAACTGCGCGAAGCATTTGTTGCCGAGTTTCCAGAGCGCCTGAGCGAGGCGAGACGCTTCCTGACCGCGTTGCAGGCCAACCCCGATGATGTTGACGCCGTTTCCGAGTTGCATCGCATACTGCATAGCATCAAGGGAACCGGAAACTCGTTCGGCTTCAAACAGGTGGCTGCGATTGCGGGCGAGGGCGAACATCTGGCCGTGCAACTCAAAGAGTCCAAGGCTAGCGCCGCGACCCTGTTGCCGGAACTGAACAGGCTGCTCGCGGCCGTAGAACAGGCCAGCCTGTCCATGCAATCGGCAGATGTGTCGCCAGCCCAGGCGGGACTATCTCCTCATTACGAAATAAAGCCCGCGCTTGCCGAGACGCCGGGGACTGGCGATGAAAAGCTGGTTTACATTTGCGACGATGATGTCATGCAAGCAAAATTATTGATGGATCAATTGCTTTGTTTTGGCTACCGACCCGAGATATTCAACAATACTGCGGATCTGCTGCAAGCGGTCGAGCGCCGGCAACCCGCTGTCGCCATCATGGATATCATGTTTCCTGAAGGGGCAAGCGAGGGCACCTATGTATTAGCCCGGTTGCGGGCCCAGGGCTTGCAGTTTCCCGCGATATTCATGTCCGGGCGCAACGATTTCGATGCGCGGCTGAACGCAATCCAGGCCGGAGGAGAAGCTTATTTCGCCAAACCGATCAAGCCCATGGATATGGTTATCGAGCTTGATCTGCTGACACGGAAAATAGAGCCGGAACCCTTTAAGGTGCTGGTGGTTGATGACGAGCAGGGCATTGCCGAATATCACAAGCTGATTCTGGAAAGCGCCGGCATGATAGTCCAGACCATACACGAACCGGCTGAAGTATTGGAAAAGGTCGGCAACTTTCGCCCGGACTTGGTGTTAATGGACATGTACATGCCCAAATGCACGGGGCGCGATGTGGCGAAACTGATACGACAGATCCCCGATTTTGTCAGCTTACCTATCATTTTTCTGTCCAGTGAAACGGATCGGCAAAAACAGATTTCGGCCATGAGTGTAGGCGCGGACGGTTTTCTGACCAAGCCGATACAGGCTGACGAACTGATCAACTCGGTCTCCTTGCGCGCCGATCGCATGCGCACTTTGCGCTCTCTTATGGCGCGCGACAGCCTCACCGGATTGTTCAATCACACCACCACCACGCAGTTGCTCGCAAATGCAATTGCCGTAGCGCAGCGCGAGCATGCTGCGCTCAGTTTTGCCATGATAGATCTGGATCGTTTCAAGTCCGTCAATGATACCTACGGGCACCCGGTGGGTGACCAGGTCATATTGGCATTGGCCCGCGTGTTGCGGCAACGCTTGCGCAATTCAGACCTGGTCGGGCGTTATGGCGGCGAAGAATTTGCGGTCATTCTGCCGGGTATCGCACAAGAGGGCGCAAAGCAAATCATGGATCAATTGCGTGTGGATTTCAGCCATGTTTTGTTCCACTCCGGCGACACCAGTTTTTCCTGCACCTTCAGTTGCGGAATCGCCTGCCACCCCGCTTTCGGCGATGTCGAAACCCTGCGCGAAGCGGCAGACAAAGCGTTGTACCAAGCCAAGCATCAGGGGCGCAACACTGTGCTAGTCCACGCCCAATAACACGGAGCCCGTATGGAGCAAAATCAGAATAACCTGAATCAAATGCTTAGTCTGCGCCGCGAATTATCGTCCGAGATCATCAATGTCGATGAAGAGTCGATCAAGCTGGTGGTCTTCGAATTGGCTGGCGACTGGTTTGCCTTCCCCGGTGAAAATATCAGCGAGATATTGCCCAAGGTCGAAGTGTTTTTTGTGCCGGGATGCCCGGCTACTCTGGAAGGCGTCATCAATGTGCGCGGAGACATCGAGTCGGTCATCACCTTATCCGAATTGCTGGGAAAACCCGCCACCGAAGTGACCGCCACCTCATCTATCCTGCGCGGGCACGGCGGCGGCATGCGCAGCGGCATCCGCGTGGATCGCGTAATCGATGTGCTGGACGTGGTGCAAAGCGCCATCCAGCCGCCCCATACCAAGCTGCCCGAACACATGCGCCAGATTGTGACCGGCTTGATGAAACACCAAGACAAGCCGGTTGCCATCCTTGACCTGAAGCGTATTTTTGAAAATTACCGCAGCGGACTGGGATGAACGAAAGCGTAACCGACACCCCGCCGTTTCAGCAAACCTTGCCTGTTGTGTCATTCATGGCGGGGGGCTGTCGCTTTGCCGTAGAAGCCTCATGGGTGCGCAGCCAGCAAGCCGCGACGAAAAACGACACAGCGATACGCGCGGAACAATTGCTGGGTCTGGCCGCAGGACAGGATTCTGAAAACAGGCGGGTTCTGGTCATCAGGCATGCACCCGCAGACTATTCAATACTGGTTTCCGAGCCGGTCACCTTATCTGACTTGAGCCTGAATGAACTCCATCCTTTGCCGGACTTACTGGCGGCTCGCTGTATGCTCAACGGTGTCCGCGCACTGGCTACTGCTAACGGGGGCGTTACCGTTCTGATCGACATGGGGGCTATCGATCCAAATTAGGTCGGCCACCACATTACGGCTTGCTTGCGCCGCGGATGATGTCACATGGCGCGGTGTAAGTTGCGTTATAGCGGGGATGTGCGCGGTTACACGACCAGATCAAGCTGCTGCAAGGTTCCCGCGCTGCCATTTTCGTTGAGATAAATTCCAGTGCTGCGTATCTGTCCGCGCAGTTCGTTTGCCGTATTTTTCAAGTCGAACGAGCTGGCAACATTGCCCAGATACAGCGCGCCGATATTGTGCTGCGCCAGCGTATTGAGTGTATCCGTCCCGTCGCCAGCCTTGCTCCAAACTAACAGCTTGGAATATACCGGGTCGTTCTCGTCTATCCAATTATTGCCATCGCTGTCATAAGCCGCCAAGTCGGAAAAACCATTGCCGCTTTGCGCGCCAAATAGCTCACCGCCATTATCAATGATGCCGTTGGAATTTTTATCCAGCGCCAAAAATCCACTGCCGGAAGTGACGAACGACATCTTCTCGGCCTTGCCGTTATTAGCCAGGTCGAAGCTGAATTTGGTGTCGGTGAGCTGGGCGGCTGAACCGTTAAAATTGATCACCAGCGGATCTTTTTTAACGCCGTCTCCCCGGCGGATAGACACATTAGTCTCCTGATGGAATTCGCGTTGCATGCTCAAAGCAACATTGAACTGAATCTGTTTCCCATCCGCCGTATTCACGAGCCCCCGGGCCGCAAATGAAGTCTGTTCGGCTTCATAAACGACTTCGTGTTTGTCATATTCAACTCCCCATCCATGACGCCCGGATGCAGTGCTTGTGGAGGTTTCGGATGAGGGCGCATCGGCTGTAGATGGGGTTTGCGGGGAGTCAGCCACCTTGAGGTCGTCGGGATTAAACAGCCTTACTTTATGCCCGGTTAGAGCTTCGATCAAAGCGATTAAAAATATTATCCTGGGATCAGCGGCTTGTTGACTGCTTGCAGCCGTTGCTTGGTCGCAAGCTTGGGCATTGCAAGCGGATTGATTCCCGGCTGCCGAGATTGTGACCGTAGTGGATTCTGGAACGGGAAGGTTGAGATTGCGCCCCTCAAAATCCGGGCGTTGCTGGCCAACCCAAGCGCGCAGTGACTCTTCTGCGCTGACCTGCAGCGAACTGGAGCGCTGGCTGGCCAAATTTACCGTCGAGTTTTCGATTTTCATCAGGCGGCCTCCTTATCTGCATAAGGTATCGGACTGCTACTGAAATTCTTTAGTGGTGTCTTTTGCGGTGTTTGCTATTTCCATTTATTCTGGCGTGGTAGCCCGTGTCACAAGTCCGAATACGAGGCGGTTTTGCGATGATTTATCCCAGATAATCCATTAGGAAATGCTGCCTACTTCCCCCTTTGTAAAGGGGGATTGAGGGGGATTTTTGCACTCAGATGAAATTCAAATCCCCCCCCTAGCCCCCCTTTGCAAAGGGGGGGATGCAGCTTCGCAACCCGGCGCGGCTCTAATGAATAATCCGGGTTTATCCCGCAGGGCTTGGGCGCACTGCGGGCAGGACGGGCAAGTCGTCAGGTTTTTGCTGTGCCTGTTGCGGAATGCTCTGTAGCCGGTTTGGCCGGATTGGTTTGCAGGAACTGGATCAGCGCCTGAAATTGAGCCTGCATTTTTCCGCTGGGGTCTTTGACCGAGTGACGGAAAAATTTTTCGACATTCGCTGCGGTAATTTCCGTGTTGATCGGATCGTATGTCGTTCCGTCTGCCCCACCTGCCATGTGGCCCATCGTTCTGGTGAGCGCAATGATGCCGATGCCGGCGGCAGCCTCCTTATTTCCGCTGGCGATTGCCTGATCGTATAAATCCTTTTCGGCGGGGCTCAACAAGGCAAACGAGTTCACGAAGCCGGTGGTCTTCTGCATGTAATCGACTTCGGATGCGGTGAGGCCGATACCCTTGTTTTCTTTGTCCAGTATCGCGGAAAATTTCTTGTCGTTCGCGATCAGGTATTCCATGTCTTGCGGTGTCCTGCTTAGCGCATCCTTGGCCTTGATCTCGGCGAGCTTGCGCTCTGTCGCATTGGCGCCTGAATTGGTTTCCGCCGCCGCGAACGCAGCGCGCGCCGCTTGCGAAATGACCACCTTGTCGGCAGCTTGTGTTGCGCTGGCTGCCGGTTGGGATTTGGCGACGGCATTTGCCGCGAGCATTTTTCCGACCGTCAAAAAAGTCGAGGCGGGCGAGGAGGCAACGGAGGTGATTGAGGACATGGCGCGACTCCTTGAGGTTAATTCGGCTTAAGGGCACTTCTAAAAATGCAGATTTCGCCCAACTGATGAAACTACTAGCCATTCCACTAAGCCCGCAAGCGGGCAAGTGGCTGGTTATGCTGCGTTGCGGAAAAAAATTTAGTTCCGGCTAACCTAAAGGTAAGCCTACTCTGAAACTTCGTTTTC
>CAZXDK010000055.1:0-18340 GCA_964639585.1 uncultured Gallionellaceae bacterium
GCGCTCCGCAGTTGCTCCCGCGCCAGACGGCTCCGCCGCACCGTGTCGCAACTGCGCCCCCGATGCGTTCGCAGTCAAGCCGGATTGCGGGTGGGGGCGCTCCGCAGTTGCTCCCGCGCCAGACGGCTCCGCCGCACCGTGTCGCAACTGCACAACCCAATCCGCCGGGACGCGCACATACTCGGCATAGCCGCCGTCGTGCGCCACGCCCATGTCGTAGCCCGTAACCAACACTGCATCACCGGCCTTGAAACGCACATCCGACGAAGCTACCACCACGCCGGACACATCAATGCCCCCCACGCAGGGGAAACGGCGGATAACCTTGCCCGCGCCAGTCGCGGCAAGTGCATCCTTGTAGTTCACACTGGAATAATGCGCCTGAATGACGACCTCGCCGGAATCAAGGTCGTCCAACGTCAACCCGATAAAACGCCCGGCGGAGTGACCGTTTTCTTCGCAGATGCGGTAAGCGCGAAAACGGGTGGCGTTAGCCGGGCAAGCGCAAGCCAACATTAGCGCCCTGCGCGCAGCGCCTCGATGCGCTCATCCAGCGGCGGGTGCGTCATGAACAGTTTGGTAAATCCGCCACTGTTGGATATGGCCATCGCCGCCATGTTTTGCGGCATCGCCGCCTGTTCATGATTGGCTTTCAGACGCTCCAAAGCGTCGATCATTTTCTGGCGTCCGGCCAAGTTCGCACCACCGGCATCGGCGCGGAATTCGCGCTGGCGCGAAAACCACATGACGATGATGCTGGCCAGCACACCCAACACCAGTTGCGCCGCGATCTCGGCCACGAAAGCGCCGATACCGGGGCCATCGCGGCTATCGTTTTTGAGCAGCACGCGATCCACAAAATAGCCGAACAGTTTGGAGAAGAACACCACGAAGGTGTTCACCACGCCTTGTATCAACGCGAGCGTCACCATGTCGCCGTTGGCAACGTGGCTGATCTCGTGCGCCAGCACGGCTTCGACCTCGTCCTTGCTCATGCTGTTGAGCAGTCCGGTGCTTACGGCCACCAGCGCGTCGTTGCGGTTCCAGCCGGTGGCGAACGCATTGACATCGGGCGCATCGTAAATCGCCACTTCCGGCATGCCGATACCGGCAGACTGCGCTTGACGGCGCACCGTCTCCACCAGCCAGCGCTCGGTGGGATCGAACGGATTGGTGATGACTTGTGCACCGACGGATTGCTTGGCCATCCATTTGGACATAAGCAGGGAAATAATCGAGCCCGCGAAACCGATCACCGCCGACATGATCAGCAACGCGGTAAAGTTGATGCCCCCGTTATGCTCCATCCAGCGATCCACCCCCAGCAATCTCAGGGTGACGTTGATAACTACCAGTACCGCGATATTAGTCAGAATAAACAGAAAAATTCGTTTCATTGCTTGCCTCCAAAATGACATTGCCGGAATGGCGCGCAGTCTACCACGCACGCCTTGACCAGCCCCAAATGAGGGCGACAAGCAAAGTTTCAAGTCCCGTGATGAACCTAAAAACCTCGGTTAGCCACAGATAGAACAGATAAACACGGATAAACCATTGAGTTACGCGGGGTTGGCGTCTCTCCCATGGGTAGCATGAAGGTATTGATGCAAGCAGTTGTTATCTGTGTCTATCCGTGTTCATCCGTGGCTCAACTGCTTATTTCAGGATGAAGGATATGCCGCACAACCGATAGCCCGATGCAACCCGAAGTCGCGGGGAGCGCCATGCGGATATAGTGGATTTGAGCGTAGTGCAACAAAGCAAAAGGGCAAGCCGCCGACTTGCCCTTGGTGTTTTTACTTACCGGCGACCTCTTTCAGAAAAGCAAGGACGTTATTGGCGAGCGACTCTTCGGCATACTCCGCTTCGTATTCTTCCCAGTCAAAATCGTCGTGTATCGCCTGGTCGCTCAAATGCAGTTGCGCAAAGTCTTGAGGCTCAACGGAATAGAGCAAGCCGTGGGGTATGGGTTGATGGATTTGCATGGCATTCTCCTTTAGCAGTAGTTAAACAACTTCGTAGAAGTACAGCGTTTGGTTCAATTTCTCCGCCTCAATAAGTTCGCGACTCAGGCCGCCAGTTTTTCAACGGGGCGTCCGGCCATCAAAATGGTGGCGTGTGCCTGGGACATCATGCGGTCCTTGTTGTAGTCGGTGACCATGTTGAGCAACAGGCGTTCGTCAAAGCGGAAGGCGCACAACAGCATATTGGAGGCGGCCATTTTGAGCAGTTGGGCGGGGGTGAGCCCGGCCAGCAGGTCGGCCATTTCCGAGCTGATGCCGAGGCGGAAAATGGCGCTGGCCTTGTCGTCGTTGATCATTTGCTTGGCCAACATCATGTAGGACAGGTTGGCTTCCTTGATTTCCTCGTGCAGTTGCTGTGCGTTCATTTCCGTCTCCTTGGGCTCAATGCGTTGCGTGTTTCGATGGCTGCATTGTGCGCGGGGAGCCGTGCAGGGAAAATCGGAGTATGGCTATTTATTGCGTAGGAAGTTGTTGCGCGGACTTTGTAGGAAAAAGTCTTATGGGGGTAAGCGGAGCATGGCGCCATTATCCCGATACACAGACATTCCAATGCACCGAATAGCGGGGGGTTTGCGCGGTTGTTCGGGCTTGCATCCGGGGCGCCGCAGCTTAATCGACGGCAGTCTGATCTTTCAAAGACAGTTGCTCCTTCAAGCCATGTTGCATCACGTAATACGTCAGCTCGGCGTTATTCCGCAACTTCATTTTCTCAAGAATATGCGTGCGATAGGTGCTGACGGTTTTTACGCTCAGCGACAGCGTTTCGGCGACCTCGGACACTTTCTTGCCGGAGCCGATCAGCCGCAATACCTGATATTCCCTGTCGCTGAGCATTTCATGCGGCGACTTCCCCGAAGCGGCTCCGCATTCCTGTAGCAACAATTCGGAAAGGTTGGGGCTGATATGTTTCTTGCCCGCCATCACCGTGCGGATCGCATCGACCAGTTGTTCCGGCGCGGTTTCCTTGGTCAGATAGCCGGAAGCCCCCGCTTTCATCAGGCGTACAGCATACTGGTCTTCCGGGTACATACTCAGGATCAACACCTTGGCGAGCTTGCTTCGATCCATGATTTGCTTGAGGGTGTCGATGCCGTTTTTTTCGGGCATGGAAATATCGAGCAGGACAATGTCCCACTTTTCCGTATTCATCAGCTTCAGGGCTTCGAATCCGTTGGCGGCCTCGCCCACAACGCTCATGCCGTGAGCATCATCCAGAATTCTTCGCAGCCCGTGGCGCACGATGGCATGGTCATCAACGATCAGTACGCGGATCACAGCGCTCTCCCCAAAATGAAATGATATGAGGGCATCTCTAAAAATCCAGATTTCGCCCAAATGCAAGGCGCGGAAAAAATTTCGCCGCGCCGCATATGGATGATATGTAAGCAAGAAATTTTTTTCCGCAACGCAACAGTTGGGATGAAATATGGATTTTTAGAGGTGCCCTTGGCTTATGCCTCATGCGTATCCCTCCCATCCAGACTGGACGAAGCATATGAAATACTCACCGACACGCAAGTCCCCTTGCCAGGCGCGCTCAATATCCGGGCTTTCCCGCCCACCATCAGAGCGCGCTCCCGGATCCCGAGCAAACCGAAGGTATGCTCCTTGGGCGTGGACAAATCAAACCCGACACCATTGTCCTCTATTTCCATCGACAGCCCCTCTTCCCGCTCCGTAAAGCGAATGTTCACCCGGCTGGCCTGCGCGTGCTTTGCCACGTTATTCAGCGACTCCTGAAGAATACGGAAAATCGTGAGCGACTGCTCCGCATCCAGCGCGAATTCCCGCTCCGGCAATACCAGCACGCACTCGATAATCGAGTGCTGGCGGAATTTCTTCACGTAATCTTTTATCGCCGCCGCCAGACCGACATCGCCCAGCAGGTTGGGTCTTAATTCGGTGACGATCTGGCGCATGGTGTGGATGCCCCCCGCAACCAGCTCGCTCAGGTGAGCTACCTCGGACGCAAGCTGCGGTGTATCGGCAGGCAATCTGGATGCCAGCCAGGCGATGCCCATCTTGATGGCAACCAGTGTAGCGCCCATCTCGTCGTGCAGGTTCAAGGCGATTCTGGCGCGTTCGTCCGCCCTGATATTTTCCAGGTGCATGGAAAGCCGCTGAAGTTTTTTGTAGGACTCGGCCAGTTTCAGTTCGGACTGTTTCTGCTCGGTGATGTCCACGGCAATACCAAGCACACTCAGCCTTCCGTCCGGCATTTCCAGCCGTTTTTTGAGCGTAAGGAACCAGCGCTGCTCGCCATCCGGCAGCGTAAGCGGCTCTACCAGACTAATCTCGCGCCCATCCTCAATCACTTGCCGGTCCGCCGCCAAATATGCCGCCACCTCCTCCGGGAGAAGGTTGATTTCGGCATTATTCCTGCCGACCATCTCTTTCGGGCTCAAACCATAAGCGCTAGCCAGGCTGCGGTTGACGAGCAGGAAATTACCCTGCGCATCCTTGACAAATATCTGGTTCGGATCGGCGTCGATGACCTGCCACATGAAAGTTTTCTGTCTGTGCAATTCCTCTTCCGCCCGCCTGCGCCCGGTGATGTTGCGCGCGATACCCATCACGCCGATCAGCGCGCCGGCCTCATCCAGCATGGGGGTCTTGATGGTTTCCAGCAATGCGCGCTCCCCGTTGTCGGGATAGGTGATCCATTCCTCGTTGATGCTCGGCTTGCCGACAGCCATGGCTACACGGTCTTTTTGGCGAAAATGGTCGGCGAGTTCGGCATCCACAAAGTCGTAATCCGTCTTGCCGATAATGTCCGCTTCTTTCGCGCCGAAGAACCGTTCGAACTGGAGATTGCAATTTAAATAGACGCCATCGACATCCTTGAGCCAGACCAAATCGGGAATGGTCTGCACCAGCGTGCGCAATTGAGCGCGCTCGCTTTCGAGCCGCGCCTCCGCCCGGTTGCGCTCGGCACGCAGGCGCTGCGCTGCTATCCCGAAAGCAAAATTATCCGCCAGGTCTTCCAGCAACATTATCTCTTCGGTATGGAAAGCATCGGTTTGTGCGGCATAGATAGTCAACACGCCTATCATTTTCCCTTGCACCTTGAGCGGCAGCGCAATGCTGGACAGATAACCGCGCGCCAATGCGGCATCGCGCCAATGCGCCATCGCGGGATTGGTATCGGAATCAATATTGACCTGCGTCAGGCCGGTTTTGAGCGCTGCGTCTGTCGGCCCCTCCCCGCGCACATCGTCCGACCAACTGATCGCGATGCTATCCAGATAGTCCGTACCGTAACCGTAACGCGCCACCGGACGCACGATTTTATTGACATCCTGCCCGGAAAAACCGACCCACGTCATGCGATAGCCACCCACCTCAACAATCAGTTGGCATATCTCCGCCAGCAAACTCTCTTCTTCCCCGCTATGTATCATTGCCGCATTGCATTCGCTCAGCAAACGAAGCGAACGGTTGAGCCTGCGCAGGCTTTCTTCCGCCTGCTTGAGTTGTGTTACATCCGTGGCAATGGTCAGCACATTGACCGAGCCGTCGGCTTGTATCAAAGGTTTTCTGAGAGTCTGGTAGATATGGGACTTGCCGTCGACCGACGATCCTGTTTCCAACGCCAATTTTTCCTGACGACTTGCGATCACCTCGCGGTTTGCACTCTCGTATGCGGCGATCTGTTCCGGATTATGCACAAAGTCCGAATTATGCTTGCCGACTATGCCCTCTATCGTCTGTCCGTAGCTCTCCGCCATCGCCTTGTTGGCGAGCAGGTAGCGGCCTTCGGCATCCTTGACGAAAATAAAATTGGGGTCGCTGTCTATGACCAGCCGGATAAAATCGTTTTGCCGGGCAAGTTCGACTTCGGCCTGCTTGCGTTCGGCGATGTCGCGAATAATGGCCTGATAAAACGACTTCCCGGCAATATCGATTTTTCGCACGCTGGTTTCGACCGGAAAATGGCACCCGTTTTTTTTGACATGCACCGACTCGAATCTAAGCGCTCCGGCGAGATCAACTTCCCTGCGTTTATCCGCAAACGAAGGAGCCAGTTGCGCCGCCCTGATATTGGCCATATTCAATTCTGAAAATTCGGCGGCGCTATAGCCGTAGGCCTCAGGCGCGCGGTCATTGAATTCGATTATTTTCCCCGCGCCGTCGTGCAACAGGATGATGTCGTTTGCATATTTGGCAAGATAGTCCAGATGTTTGCCGAGCGCCTGCCTTTCCAGTTCCTGCGCATGTTGTGTTTCCAGCATACGGATATTTTGGCGTTGCTTTTGCCACCAATAGGCCGTCACGCCGCCGCCCGCACCGATCAAAGCCAGCATCAGCACCACTGTCCATCTGGACAGACTATTGATAGGCGCATAAATTTCCGCTTGGTCTATTTTGCTAACCATCACCCATGCGGTGCCGGGAACCTTGTTCAATACGGCCACCACCGGCACGCCCCGGTAATCTACCCCCTCCGCCATGCCTAGCTGCCCCAAGGCCGCCATCACCGAGGGCAATTCACCGTTACTCTGCGGCAAGTGCATGGCCAGTGCCGTATTTTTGCGGTGGCGCAGCTCATTCAGAAAAACAACCATATCGCCCTCGCGGCGTACCAGCAAACTTTCGGCGCTAGTGCTGGGAGTCGGCCAGTGCTGGATGAGTGGAAAGATAAAGCGGCCAGGATCGATGCGAAACAGGATCGCGCCGACGATACGCGCTTTTCCGTTTTCAAGCAGCGCCAGCGGCGCCATGAGTTCAATCTCCAGCTTATCCGACAACGCGGTTTTTTCCCGGTGGATTTCGGAAAAGGCGAGCTGTCCGCTGCGCATGCTTTCAAGCAGGCGCATTTTGTCCAGCCCCTGAATCGGTTCTTCATCCGCAGCGGTGGACAGGTGCAACACGGCCTTGTCGTCGAACAGGCTGATAGCGGTATAGCCGTAAGTCGCGTTGGTTTGCTGCATGGAGACCAGACGCACAGCCAGTTGCGATTTGATCTTTCCCGCAGGGCTTCCTTGTTGCAGCCAATGATCCACTGTGGACACGAACAGGTTGTCGTCCCGCATGGATTGCGCGTCGCCCCTGCGCTCCGTCATCCAGTTGGTGATTTGCCCGGCCTTCAATTCCGCGATGGCCGCAAGTTCGTTTTGCTTGTCGGTTTTTATTTCGCCCTTGTAGCGGTGAAAAACGAAATAGCCGCCCGTCGTGATAAGCATGGTGAAGAGGACAAAGAAGAGCAACTGCTTCCAGGCGAGTATTTCCCCATGCTGGAAACGGCTGGTTTTTTCCTTGCGGCCTGCCGGAATCGTTTGAGTTTCAGTCATCGTTTTTTGGGCAGTGTGTTCCGAGTGGGTGAGCCGTTTGCTGCAATCGGGGAAAGCAGTTTACCGAGTTTAACGGGCACGCGGCATAGGACAAACACCGATGGCAAATTCCCGAATTTACCTAGCGCAGATTAAGTAAAGCGCCGATATGTTAATCGCGGCTGTATCTCCAAAATACCCCCCGAAATCACCCACTGCAATTGGAGCCCAATTATGAATACTCTCGCCCGCTTTAACGAAGGCTTGTTGCCCGATGCCGATGGATCAAAGGCCGCTGCCGCAGAGCATTTATCCGCAACCACAGGAACGTTCTCGCTACGGCGCGCCCTGTATCTGAATAAGACCGGGCAGCCCCCAAAAAGCTTGTCAACCGACAGCGGAGTCGTGCTTCCATTCGAGAACACGAACCGTTCTGGCTCCAACCCAGCCTTGACGCCAGTATCGCCCGCGACCAAGCGACACTGCTAGTGCCGCAATTCAAATTCAACCTTAGCCCCCAAGGAGGCTCGAATGGAAATAATGACCGCCAATTCATTGTTTTCAGTCACAACGCGCCGTAAAAAAACAGCCCCGCACAACGGCCTGATTGAGACCGATAAATTGCGCTCATTCTATCGCGCGCCGAAAAGCGTCCGCCTCCTCTCACGACACAAGCACGCCCCCCGGATCATTCCCGAAACTGACCAGCCATTTGCGCAAGCGGCTCCGCATGCAGGAGAGAAGCGTTTCCACATCCTGCTGATCGGGAAAGAGCAGCGGGAAAGACTGGCGATGTGTAACGCGCTATCGCAGCATCCCGATTTCGCCGCCGCCTATCTGGAAGCCGCGAGCGGTGAGATGGCCTTGCAAACGGTCGGGCGCACTGCGATTGAACTGATTATTTTCTGGGACAGCATTGTAGATATGGATTGCCTGGAATTCCTCGGTCGCCTCAAGCAAAAATACGGTCGGTCAAAAATTCCGGTGATTGCATTACTGCATCCTGGAACAGGCAAAGCGGGCGTGCAGGCCATGAAGATGGGGGCATATGCCTATCTGCCCAAGGATAGCGGGGAGCAACATTTTGCGTTGCTGCCCATACTGGCCGCGCGAATCTATGCGAAACATCAAGTGCTGAACGCACTGCACCAAACTGCCTCCGTGTCGCAAACCATCACCGATCATATTCCCGTTGCGTTTTACCGGCTGTCGCTGCAAGGAAGCCGGCATGACGTGCGTATCAGTCCGCAAATCCTGGCGCTGGGATTCTCCGCAGACCAGTGGGGAAACGATGCCGAATTGCATCACCGCATGTGCCACGACCAAGACCGCCCCATCGTCAGAAAAGCGCTTGAGCACAGCTACAAAACCGGCACGCCGTTCCAGTGCGAATACCGTATCAATACGCTAGGCGACACCCCGCACTGGCTCCATGACAAGGCGAACGTCATCATGGACAAACATGGCCGCCCCTTATTCCTGCAAGGCGCGATGACCGATATTACTTCCCGCAAGACCGTGGAAGCCGAACTCGCGCATTACCGTAGCATGCTCGACCACGAAGTGTGCGAGAAAAGCGCCAGACTGGAACGCCGCATCGCCATATTATTGGAATCCTGCAACACAAGTCTGGGCGAGAACTATCACCTGACGCACAGCATGTATCTTGAACTGCTGATGAAAACCCGCTCCCGTGAAGATGCGGCGGAATCGCCCGCATACGCCAGCCTGCACCAATAAACGGCAGTATTTTCAATGCCACCGTTATGACGGTACAACAACGCAAACCCTCTGTTCACCTCGCAACCGTAACGGGGTTGCAGGTGAGCGATAGCGCAAAAATCGAATTGATCAGAAAGTTTCAGCGTCTGGAAGGCAATTTGGATTGCTGCGCGTCTGCCTATAACCGGGTGTGCAAACGATCCGACTGCCTGTGGCGCAACGAATGTCTAACGACGCTGCAAGAATGATGAAACTACCAACCAAGCCGCCGCATCACCCGACAACGGCGGCCTAGCGCGCGGAGAGGATCATGAACAAAGCGCTTACCGTGGAGCAATCTCAGTCCGTTCATCAAAGATTGCGCAAACATGCCGAAGACCGGCTGAAAAAATATCTGGCGATCAACAATGTATCGCAACTGCGCGATGTCGGGCGCCAGCTTTACGAGTTGCGTATCGACCAGATCGAAATTGAATTATTAAGCGAGGAGTTCAAGCGGCTCAGGGAGCAAGTCGCCGGGAGAGAAGCGCCCCACCCGCCATCCCAACACGGCTACTTTTTTCTGGATCGCGAGGGGCGGATATGCGACGCCAAATTTGCCGCGACACGCCCGCACCATGCAAACGGGCGCACATGGACACGGCATTTTCTGGGCGACTATGTGGCCGCGGACAAGAGCGAGGTGTTTCGCGGGTATTTGAAAGAGGTATTCGAATCGGGCACACGAAAAACGTGCGAGCTAATCTTCGATCAGGCGCGCGCCAATAAAAGTCTGGGCTTGAAACTGCCGCTATACGCCTCGGTCAGTGCCCTTGCCGATGATGAAAAACGCTTTTGTCTGCTTGCAGTCGAGGATATCACCGCGCACAAAATCGCCGAGCGCAAACGCGCGCAGGCCGAATTGCAACGCCACAAGCATGTGCTCGAAACGGCCATGGACGGCTTCTGGATGACCGATGCGCAGGGCATTCTGGAGGAGGCCAATGAGGCCTACTCCAACATGTCGGGTTACACGATGCAGGAATTGGTGGGCATGCACATCAGCCAACTCGAGGCGAATGAACGACCGGAGGACGTCACAGCGCACATCGAGAAACTGATGGCGCAGGGTCATGACCGTTTCGAGACAAAACACCGGCGCAAGGACGGCAGCTTAATCGACATCGAGGTATCGACCACATTTCTTCCCGACAGCCAAGAATGTTTCGTATTCTGCCGCGACATCACCCGGCGCAAACAGGACGAGCAGGCCTTGCGCGTGGCTGCTGCGGCCTTCGAGACGCATGATGCCATTCTCATCACCGACGCGCAGTCCAACATCATCCGTGTCAACCGCGCATTCACCGCGATCACCGGCTACAGCGCCGAGGAGGTGATAGGCAAGAATCCGCGCATGATGAGTTCGGGACGGCAGGACAAGGCGTTCTATAGCGCGATGTGGCAGCACTTGCTGGAGCACGGTGTCTGGGCGGGCGAGATATGGGACAGACGCAAGAGCGGCGAAATTTATCCGAAATGGCTGACTATCAGCGCAGTGAAGGACGAGCGCGGCGAGACCATGCAATACGTCTCCATATTCAGCGACATCAGTGCGCGCAAACAGGCCGAAGAGGAGATACGCAATCTGGCGTTCTATGACGCGCTGACCAATCTGCCCAACCGGCGCTTGCTGCTGGATCGCTTCAGCTCGGCACTCGCGGTATCGGCGCGCAAGCAAACCTATGGCGCGGTGCTATTCCTCGACATGGACAGGTTCAAGATACTCAACGACACGTTCGGGCATCACCACGGGGACTTGATGCTGATCGAAGTGGCGCGACGCATACAGTCCTGCGTGCGCGAGATGGATACCGTGGCGCGTTTCGGAGGCGACGAATTCGTGGTGCTGCTCGAAGAAATCGACGAGCAGGCCGAAACTGCGGCGCAGAAAGTGGCTCTGATCGCGGAAAAAATTCGCGCCGCCCTGCGTGTGCCTTATTGCCTCGACGGAAACGAGCATCACAGCTCGCCGAGTATCGGTGTGCGTTTGTATTGCGGCAACGAGGAATCGGTGGATGAACTGCTTAAATGCGCCGACATGGCAATGTATCAGGCCAAAGATTGCGGGCGCAACACAGTGTGCTTCTTTGACCCTCGGCTGCCGCAAACGCTGGAGACAGATTTGAGCTAACGCCGCACAAATATCCGCGTGTTATTTGACCCGCTGCCGCCTGCCTATCGTCATCAATGGCGGCTGACCGGCTCCCGACTGCGATTGAAATACGATAATGTCGTTGGCAATTTTTAATCGTTCAGCCAATTCCTTGGCGATGTTTTTATACAGTGCGGCAGCGGCTGATGGCGCTTGATGCAATTTCTCGAAGCTGATGCGTAACGCCACCGTATTTTCCAATGCAGTCGCCCCCGCACTGCGTTCACCTCCGCGTATCAGCCCCATTTCACCAAAGCTTTCACCTTCGGCGAGGTTCGCCAGACTCACTTTCTGCCCGCCGCTTTTGCGCCAGATATTCACCTTGCCGGAACAAATGATGTACATATCCCGCCCTTGGTCGCCTTCGATAAAAACAGACTCGCCTGTCCGCCAAGTCGCTTTGGATGAAATATTGAGCAGGTCGCGCAGATCGTCCAAACCGAAGCCATTAAGGCATTTCGCCAAAGAAATCAGCTTGATAAATACTTCCATCTCAGTAGTCATGTTGCCTCCCGTTTTATTTCCCCTCAAGTTTACCCAAGAATCCCCGATAAAGAATTTGAAGGGAGATGATCATGTTAAAGATATTTCTCACAATAGATCCACAAACCCGGCGCGGGCTCTATGACAGCGAATCGACATATCTCGGCGTTTTTCAATCCATGACTGAAGCCGAAAATGCACTTGGGGACATACTGAATTTCTGCAGTATCCGCTCCGCTGTTTAACGACAGGCTGACTCAATCCGGCAAACCGTCGATGAACTCTTGCATTGAGCTTTTTAATGCGGCGAAGTGGGGGTTGTACATAAGACGTCGGATTGTGCCTTTTTTGAGGTTTTCAGTGGTGATTTCGCCGAGCATGACATGCGCTGAACCGTCTTTGCACGCCGCCAGTTTTTCCCGCTCATCCGTGTAGTAATGCAGGCAGTTGCAATACTCGCCATGCGCGCCGTAGTACCCGTCGTCACCTGGCAACACTATGGCGGTATGCGCCGAGCTGATGATATTTAGTTCCGGCAATACGCTATCCAGCGCGTGCAGCTTAGCCGGTGGAAATCCACGCGGGACTTTCCCCGCATCGGAAAAATAATACACCAGCTTATTGGCGGGATTTTCCGCCTGCGCCATAAATGCAACTGTCGCCGTCGTATCGACTGTCGCATCATCCTGACTCACCGCGGCGAACACCGGTATCCGCACCTTCCCCTGCTCCCACTGAGCCCGAATTGCCCGCGTCAATGCATACACCTGCACCACGGCATTGATGGAATAAGACTCGTATTTGTAAATATCGCTGTCCGGCAGGATGGATAACCAATTCGCCGATGGCGCCAGCCAGCTAAAAATTTTATACAGGCTGGCCCATGCCGCTTTGGATGAGATCCTTAACGCGGGAGCGAACAAAAACAATCCGCGCACCCGCTGATCGCAAGCGCTTTGATACACGCCCAACGCACCGCCCGTAGAGTATCCGGCCAGATAAACCGCATCGGCCTCCAGTGCCAGTTTATCCACCCCAAACTCAACCGCTTTGACCCATTCTTGCCAACGCACATCGAGCAAATCGCCGGGGCGCGTGCCATGGCCGGGCAACAGCACTGCCATTACGCGAAAACCCTGCTCCTGAAAAAATGCGCCCAGGTGGCGCATGAAATAGGGCGAATCGCCCAAACCGTGGACCAGCAGAATGCCGCGCCGATAGGCCTTTTCTTTCCCCGCCGTAAAGCCCGCCGGGGGAGTCAAGTCAAACGGCGCATTACCGTCAACGATCCGCTGCGAATTCTCCACCGGCAGCGCAACGCGCGCCCGGGCAATCATCTCGCGGGAAAGACGGATGTATTCGGAAAAAGAAGATGGCGCAGCAAGGAAAGAATTGTTCAGCCCGGAAGGATGATGCCTAAGCGCCAACTGCCGAGGACTTGCCTGTGCGCCATCACCCCCGCTATGCGACATGTTTACCCCACCAGATTAGCGAGGCTTAATAACAGCAGTAAAATCATCCAGAACACGATAGCGCGCCAGACCAAGCCGACCGCACTCTGCATAAAATCCACATCCGCATCATCGCCCGTCCCGATTTCTGGACGGAACACGGGAACCGTATCCTGCACGACAGTCTGCCCGAGACGCACCCCCAACGCACCCGCGCCGCTGGCCAAGAGTACGCCTTCTTCGGGATCGGGCCAGCTTTGCGCCTGTGTGCGCCAGCAATAGGCGGTGTCCTCAAAATCGCCCACAATCGCAAAAGTGATCGCCGTTAAACGCAACGGCAGCCATTCCATCATGTAGTACGCCTGACGCGCGAACTCGCCGAAGTTGCCCGCCTCTTCGCTACGCATCGCGCCCCAGCGGGAGTTCAAAAACAGTCCGAGCCGGTACAAGATCGCCCCCACCGGCCCCAGTCCCAGCGTCATAAAAATCACAAACCAGATCACCACGCCAAAAACATTGCGGTGGGATGCCAGCAGCGCTTGCTCAATGGTGACGCGGGCCAACTCCTGCGCGGTCAATTCCTGACAAGATTTGCCGCACCACTCGGACAGCAAGTTGCGCGCCCCATCCTGATCGTTTTTGCGCAACGCCCGGTGAATATCGGTGAAATAGTGGCTGAAGCGCCGGAACCCCATAGTGAGATACAACACCAGCACGCATCCCAGCCAAGCCAGCACCGGCTGAATATTCATCAGCAACCAATACGCCAGCGACACCAGCAGCAAAGGCAAGGCCATCGCAACGCCCCAGGCGACCCTGCCGTGTTTTTTTTCCCCCGCGTTCAAATGGTGCTGAAAAAAATCCACATAACTATCCATCCATCTGAACAGATATTTGCGCGTGGACAAAGGGTGAAGTTGCTCCAATAAAAAAGCGACAATCAGCGAAAGCAGGATCATGACAATATCGGGTGACGTAACCAGCCCGAACGATACCACAGGGGATGATGGGCGTGAACAGCGCAGGCTAGCTAGAACCTGAAAATCGCTGTCCGCAAATTTAAATCGAAATAGTTCATTGGCAACTGCCGCCCAGTAGGAGCGAGCGTGCTCCTACTGGGGCTTCGGGGTCTAATGGATAATCCGGATTAAACCCGTATGTCCATCGGAGTTGAATCCATCCCCTTTGCAGGGGGGAAAGTGCAGCCCACTTCCCCCTAAACCGGACAAGCCGGAACCAACGAAGTGGGAGTAGGAGCGTGCCCTGCACGCGACAGCGCTCTATCGCATGCACCCGCAATGCGCCCCAACAACACACGCAGCGAACACACTACAAACCGTCAACGAAGCAAGTGCCGCCGGCATCGCCGACTACGAGCGTCAACTCACTGGCTCACAGAGCTTTTAACTCCACAACGGCTATTTATTACCGCGTCCCGCGTAAGCCATGCGAATCGAGGTTGTGCTCGATCAGCGTTTGTAACGGCTTTTCAAGATCGAAGGCATCGCCTTGTAGTTCGGTGGCTAATCCTTGGGTGAGGCGGAATAGTTTGACGTATTGATGATGGTAACGCCGTCGTCTTTGAGGACGTTGCAGAAGTTCCAGAATTTGCCGACGATGTCGTGGGTGGTCATGTGTTTTATCTATTCAAGTGCAGAGGTAGACCAATCGATCACGCGCAGGCCGGGCACTTGCCCAAAGGCGCGGTCGGCACTGACCAGCGTGCAGTCAGAGGCCATTGCATTAGTGGCGATCAGCAAATCCATAGATGCCAGCGGCTTGCCCAGCGCTTCCAGCTCGGCGCGCAATAGTCCATAGCGCTCGGCGCTGGCCGATGTCCACGGCAGAATGTCCACGGCAGACAGGTAATTTTCCACGATGCGGCGCAGGTCGGCATTGATGGCGCGCTTGGCCAAACCGAAGCGCAACTCGGCCTCGGTGATGACGGAAATGCAGACGGGGCGCTCGGTCAGAATTGCGCTCAGTGTCCGGGCTCTATCTTTGATCAGTGCCGTGACGGCATTGGTGTCCAGCATCAGCGACACGCTCATAACCAATCGCGCTCCACGGCAGCGCCGGGGTCGCGCAAATTATCGAGGGAGTCGAGATCCTCCTGCGGGATCAACGGCAAGAGCTCGTCGCGCAGCTTGAGCCAAGCTTCAAGTTTACGGTTGCGCGGACTCAGAATGACTTCTCCGGTCACCTTGTCGCGCCGGATGATGACCTCGTCACCCTCGAAGCGGAACTCAGCAGGCAGGCGCACAGCCTGACTGCGGCCATTTTTGAATAGCTTGGCGGTATGCATGGTGAGACCCCTTTCTCGCTTGGTATATACCGTGATTTATATCACTTATAAGCAATGCATTCAACCCATACTGTCTATAGCGCTAAACAGTCCCTTCCCCCTTGCAGGGGGAATATTTCGGTAATGGATTTCCGGGTAAAGCCGCCGCCTTCGCGCTTGAAGATCAGCTCGGGGTCGTCGATTGCGGCGTGATCGACTAGCAAGTTGGCTTTGGTTTGCGCTGCGATTCTTTTCAGCCAATCGCGCTGCGGCCCGGTCCATACGCGCGAGGCCAATAGTTTTTGCAGCGCATGTTCGACGCGCTCGTTGTAGGACAGTAGCCCGCGTAGGGCGCAATAACCAACGGGCATTGCGCCGCATGGAGCTTCTCGGTGCAATGCGCTACGCTTATTGCACCCTTCATCAGATGACCGCTTCGGATCGGATGCAGAAGTTGATCGGCTTAACTTCTGCGTCCGCTTAGGCCAAAGTGCTGCCGTTCAATTCCCCCCAGCCGAACAACGCCCCAAGCACTTCCCCGCAATTCACCAGCGCCCGCTTTAGCGCCCCGGCATTTATCTGCGTTGCACGAAAAAGGCTTGCCCTCATTGAGAAGCAAGCCTTTTCAAAACATGGTTACCTCCGCCGGATTACGGCCTTGACGGCGCGACGTGCCCTGCGGGTCTTCCGGTTTTCAAATCAAGCGATCATCCCAGCCGCCACCGTGTTGTTGCTCGCCTCGTCGATCACGATAAAGCTGCCCGTCGCGCGGTCGGTTTCGTAGCTGTCGAACACCAGCGGCTGCTGGATTTTGAGCGCCACGCGCGCGATGTCGTTCATGTTCAACTTTTCCGCCGCATGCTGCTCCAGCGTGTTCACATCCACACGGTAGTCCAAGCGCGAGAACAGGCACTTCGCCGTGCGTGTGGTGTGCTTGACCAGATACTTGCGGTTCTTGTCCAGCGGCGTTTCCGACAACCAGCACAGCATGGCTTCAAACTCTTTCTCCACCTTGGGCGGATGCGCGCTGCTCTTCACGAACATGTCGCCGCGCGAGATGTCGATTTCGTCGGTCAGCGTGATGGTCACGGATTGCGGCGCGAAAGCGCTTTGCAAGTTGCCGTCGTAGGTGACGATCTCTTTAACCTTGGAGCTGCGTCCCGACGGCAACACGGTGACTTCGTCGCCCACCGACACTTCGCCCGCTTCGATGCGCCCCATGAAGCCGCGAAAGTCGTGATGCTCCTCGGTTTGCGGGCGGCATACCCATTGCACGGGGAAACGGAAGTCGCTGGTGTTCACGTCGTGGTCAATCTCGACCGTCTCCAGCAATTCCAGCAGCGCGGGGCCTTGGTACCAGTTCAAATTGTCGCCGCGATCCACCACCATGTCGCCGTTCAGCGCGGACAGCGGAATACAATGCACATCGTGCAGATTCAATTGCGCGGCGAATTTTTTGTACTCGGCGACGATCTCGTCGAAGCGCGCCTGCGAGTAATCCACCATGTCCATTTTGTTCACGGCCAGCACGATGTGCGGCACGCCGACCAGACTGGCGAGGTAGGTGTGGCGGCGCGTCTGCGTCAGCACGCCTTTGCGCGCGTCGATCAAAATCACCACCAGATTGGCGGTGGAAGCCGCCGTCACCATGTTGCGCGTGTACTGTTCGTGCCCCGGCGTATCGCCGATGATGAACTTGCGCTTGGGCGTGGCGAAATAACGGTACGCCACGTCGATGGTGATGCCCTGCTCGCGCTCGGCTTGCAGGCCGTCGGTCAGCAAAGACAAATCGACCGCGGCCATGCCGCGCTTTTCGCTGGTCTTGGAAATAGCCGAGAACTGGTCTTCGAAAATGGATTTCGAGTCGTGCAGCAAGCGACCGATCAGGGTGCTCTTGCCGTCGTCCACCGAACCGGCGGTAATGAAACGTAGTAGTTGTGTGTTGGTGCCCATACTTTTTTACCTTTTATAGCCGTTAGTCGTTAGACGCTAGTCGCTAGTTGATGTTGTCCGCTTCGCGGGTATTTATTCAGCCTGCGAAAGCAGGCAAACCCAACTAGCGCCTAGCGGCTAACGACTAGCGACTGTTTTTAGAAATACCCTTCTTTTTTTCTCAGCTCCATCGACGCCTCCGAAGTCTGGTCGTCCATGCGTGTCGCACCGCGTTCGGTGATGCGTGTCGTTGCCGTCTCTTCGATGATTTCTTCCACCGTGCGTGCGGTCGATTCGACCGGTGCGGTGCAGGTCATATCGCCCACGGTGCGGAAACGCACGGTGGCCACTTCCACCTTCTCGCCCGGCTTGGGCTGCACCAGATGCGACACCGGAATCACGTTGCCGCCGCGACGGATCACTTCGCGTTCATGCGCAAAATAAATGTTCGGAATGTGCAGCTTCTCGCGGCCGATATATTCCCAAATATCCATCTCGGTCCAGTTGCTGATCGGGAACACACGGATGTTTTCACCGGCATGCACGCGGGTATTGTAGGTATCCCACAACTCGGGGCGCTGGTTCTTCGGGTCCCATTGGCCGAATTCGTCGCGGAAGGAGAAGATGCGTTCCTTGGCGCGCGCCTTTTCCTCATCGCGGCGTGCGCCGCCCATGCAGGCATCGAAACCGAACTCGGCAATGGTTTCCAGCAGCGTCACCGATTGGAACGGGTTGCGCGGCTTGCTCTCGTCCTTGATGACGATGGTGCCGCGTTTGATCGAGTCTTCCAGAGAACGCACGATGAGGCGCTCGCCCAAATCCTTCGCCAGCTTGTCGCGGCACGCTATCACTTCGGGAAAGTTGTGCTCGGTGTCGATATGCACCAGCGGGAACGGGAACTTCGCCGGGCGGAAAGCCTTCTCCGCGATGCGCAGCATCACGATGGAATCCTTGCCGCCGGAAAACAGCAACGCCGGATTTTT